>NZ_CP029693.1:2860000-3460000 GCF_003228315.1 Pseudomonas putida | reverse complement strand
CATGTTGGCCCGGGCCAGAATTTGAATCGACCGACGCAGCCACGACTGCGCGGCGTTGTGTTGAGTGAGGAGAGTCTGAATGAGCCAAGTGTTGGAAGATCTGGTGGACTTGCTGACCCTGGAATCGATCGAGGAAAACCTGTTCCGTGGCCGTAGCCAGGACCTGGGGTTTCGTCAGTTGTTCGGCGGTCAGGTGCTCGGCCAGTCGCTGTCGGCGGCCAGTCAGACCGTTGAAGAAACGCGCCATGTGCATTCGATGCATGGCTACTTCCTGCGTCCGGGCGATGCCGGCTTGCCGGTGGTGTATCAGGTTGACCGGGTTCGCGATGGCGGCAGTTTCAGCACGCGGCGGGTGACGGCGATCCAGAAGGGACACCCGATTTTTACCTGCAGCGCCTCCTTCCAGTACGACGAACAGGGCTTTGAGCACCAGTCGCAAATGCCGCAAGTGGTCGGCCCGGAAAACCTGCCGTCGGAACTGGAAATCACCCAGCAACGCGCGCACCTGATCCCGGAGAAGATGCGCGAAAAACTGCTCTGCCCGAAGCCGATCGAGTTTCGTCCGATCACCGAGAAAGATCCCTACAACCCGCAGCCGTCCGATCCGATCAAGTACGTCTGGTTTCGCGCCGACGGTGCCCTGGCCGACTCGCCGGCCCTGCATAAATACCTGCTGGCGTATGCCTCGGACTTCGGTCTGCTGACCACCTCGATGCAGCCCCATGGCAAATCGGTTTGGCACAAGGACATGCAGGTCGCCAGCCTCGACCATGCGCTGTGGTTCCACAAGGACCTGCGCGCCGATGACTGGCTGCTCTACGCGATGGACAGCCCGTGGGCGGGCAACTCCCGCGGGTTCTCCCGTGGCAGCGTGTTCAACCGCGCCGGGGAATTGGTGGCCTCGGTCACTCAGGAAGGCCTGATTCGCCATCGCAAGGATTGGGCATGAGCCTGGCCGACGTACGCCACTGGGTGTTCGACATGGACGGCACCCTGACCGTCGCCGTGCATGACTTCGCGGCGATTCGTGTCGCGCTGGCGATCCCGCCCGAAGACGACATACTCACGCACCTGGCCGCGCTGCCGGCCGAAGAAGCCGCGGCCAAACATGCATGGCTGCTGGAGCATGAGCGGGATCTGGCGTTAGGCTCAAAACCGGCGACGGGTGCCGTGGAACTGGTGCGTGATCTGGCCGCGCGCGGCTACCGACTGGGCATTCTCACGCGCAATGCCCGTGAGCTGGCGCATGTCACGCTGGAGGCCATTGGCCTGGCGGACTGCTTCGCGGTGGAGGACGTGCTCGGTCGCGATGAAGCGCCGCCCAAGCCGCATCCTGGTGGTCTGTTGAAACTGGCCGAAGCCTGGAATGTGCCAACCCGCGAGATGGTGATGGTGGGGGATTACCGCTTCGACCTGGATTGCGGGCGGGCGGCGGGGACGCGGACGGTGTTGGTCAATTTGCCGGATAACCCGTGGCCGGAATTGACGGATTGGCATGCACAGGATTGTGTTGAGTTGCGCAAAATGCTCTCGACTTGAGGGCATTGTTGTCTGGTTAACCGCTTTCGCGAGCAGGCTCGCTCCCACAGTTGATCGCATTCCATTGTGGGAGCGAGCCTGCTCGCGATGACGTCAGATCAAACACCTCAAATCTCACAGACCAAATAAAGCCTTCTGCCCCTCAGGCGAGGTCAACATTCCCTCACCGTTATGCCCCACCCCAGGCACTTCAATCAGCTGCTGATTCAACCCTTGCGGCGCCAGCCGCTTCAGGTAATCGAAATAAAAACGCCCGCGCGCGAGTCGATACGGACCCTGGGCTTTCGCTTCACAGCTCTTGTCCAGCGCCGGGTGATTGGGGTCGATGTCCTGCTGCCCCAGTAGATAAACGATGTCGCGCTTGAAGTATTTTTCCTGCAGCTGTGCGGCGGTTTGTCCTGCGGCGTAGGCGGGTAGTTCCGTCAGGCCGTACTTCCAGCGATTGAAGTCCGGGCAGGCGGCGTGATTGAACGCCACTGGCCGGCGTTCATCGAAATACGTGTAGGAAGACGGGTTGGCGATCACGTAGCGCAGTTGCACGCCAGCGGCTTCCAGCGCGGGTTGCTCATGGCCCAGCAGGGCGTAGCGCTGGACCACCTGGGCGCCGCCGGAATGACCGGCGATGACGATTTGCTTCACGTCCGGAAACTGCTGGCGATCACTTAGTCGGGCGATGATTTCATCCAGCGCATCAAAGGAGCTAAGACGAAACGGAGCAGTGGATTCACCGCCGGCCATCCACTCGTTGCCTTGCCAGCGCAACACCGTGTCGGCCACGGGATGCTGGGCGACATCCATTTCATTGAGAAACTGCGGAGCAATCACCAGCGTGGTTGCACTCTGTCCTGCCAGTTCGGCCGCGTGTTCGGCGCTTTGCAGGTAGGTCTGCGCATTGCGCGGGCGACCGTGGACGATGATCAGCACGCGTTCGATTTTGCTCGGAGCGGGGCTGATCCCCACGGCGATCTCGCCCGATTTCAACAACAGGCGTCCGGGACTGATTTCCTTCACCGCCTGCTCGGCAGCCCAGGTATTTGTGAAAGGGTTTGCACAGATCAACAGCAACACCAACAACCATTTTTTCATCTACAGATTTTTCGTCGCAAAGGTATCGCACTGGCCAACCTGGCCCTGGGCGAATCCGGTTTTGAACCAGCGCACCCGTTGCGCTGACGTACCATGGGTAAACGAGTCCGGCACCACGCGGCCCTGACCCTGTTGCTGCAAGCGATCGTCGCCAATGGCATTGGCGGCGTTCAGTGCTTCTTCGATGTCGCCCGGTTCCATCCAGTTCAAACGCTTCTGTGCATGGTTGGCCCAGACCCCGGCCAGACAGTCGGCCTGCAGTTCCTGACGGACCAGCAAGCCACCGTCACCCTCCATCTGCCGACCCTGTTGACGCGCCGTCTGAATCTTCGCCGAGACGCCGAGCAAGGTCTGCACATGGTGTCCGACTTCGTGAGCGATCACGTAGGCCTGGGCGAAGTCGCCGGCAGCGGCAAAGCGTTGCGACATCTCCTGGAAGAACGCCATGTCCAGGTAGACCTTCTGGTCCGCCGGGCAATAGAACGGACCGGTCGCCGAGGTGGCCAGGCCACAGGCCGAGTTGACCCGGTTACTGAACAGCACCAGGGTCGGGTCTTTGTATTGCCGGCCGCCCTGCTGGAATATCTCGCGCCAGGTGTCTTCGGTGTCGCCCAGGATCGAACGCACGAATTCGGCGCCTTCATCGTTGGCCGGCGGGGCCTTGCGGGTCTGGTTGCCGACCGGTGCCGTCTGCTGCATTTGCCCGGTGAGCTGGCCGAGAATCTGCAGGGGATCCTGTCCGGTGATCCAGCCGATGCCGACAATCAGAAGAATGGCTGTCAGGCTCAGGCCCTTGCCGCCACCGAAGCGCATCCCGCCACCGCCACCGCCAGTGTCATCGCCACGGGCATCGACCACGTTGTCACTGCGCCGGCCTTTTCTCCATAGCATGTGGGAATCCTCTTCTGTTCTGGATAAAGCTTGGTGCGATGAGTGTTGCTGCCAAGCAGGAGCGGCGCCAGTCCGGTCGTCAGACAGTCCAGGGCGCCGCAGGTTCGGCAGGGTGTGGGAGATGAGCTGTTTCGATGACGGGCGGGTACTACAGGTCGGTGGCGGCGAAGGTGTCGCATGCATCCGTTCGGCCAGTCTCAAAACCGGTTTTGAACCAGCTGACGCGTTGCTCCGAGGTGCCGTGGGCGAAGGTCCCTGGCTTGACGGAACCGTTTCGCAGACGTTGCAGGTTGTCGTCACCAAAGGTGGTGGCGGCATGCAGTGCGGCTTCGATATCGCCCGGTTCCAGCCAGTCCAGGCGTTGCTGCGCATGGTGCGCCCAGACGCCGGCCAGGCAATCGGCTTGCAACTCCCCACGCACTTCCAGTCCGCCATCACCGGTGACGGGCTTGTTGTCCTGCAAGGCTTGTTCGAGCAGCTCGGAAAGGCCCAGTTCCAGCTGCACGTGATGTCCGATCTCATGCGCGATGATGTACGCCCGCGCGAAGTCGCCCACCACGGCGTACTGCTGCTCCATCCTCGCGAAGAACTCCAGGTCGAGATAAACCTGTTTGTTGGCCGGGCAAAAGAAAGGTCCGCTGACGGATCCGGCGAAGCCACATCCTGACTTCACGGTGTTTTCAAACAGGGTCAGTGTGGGCGGGGCATAGACATGTCCCAATCGGCGAAACAGCATCTTCCAGGTGTCTTCGGTCTCACCCAATACGGATTGGACGAACTTCAGTTGCAGATCTTCGGAAGCCGGTGGGGCAAGCATTTCGAGGGGGACGAGTGGCATGTCACTCAGTGTCGAGTAAAGTCCTGCACCTGCCAGAGCAAGCGCAGCCAGTCTGGCGCCGAAGGTTTTCCCTGTGAGTGTGCGGGCATCCTTGCCCTTGCGTCTGTCATTGACGTTTTTACTGCGTCTGGCTTTGTTCCATAGCATGTTTGCGGTCCTTCATGGGTTGATGGGGCGGGTATCGCCCGGTCCATGAATAACCGCACTGAAAAAGCACGGTGGGATAAATGTGTAAGAAGTGGTGAGACCTCGGCCACCATGGCCGCTGACCGAGGTCTTTTCCCCGTTACTCGTCGAACGCGTCCCACACGGGCGCGAAATCAGGACTGACCTGGCGTTCGCGCTTGGAGATTCCTGCGATCAAGCGCCGATCCTCATCATCGAGTTGCACATCGAGCGCCGCGAGATTGGCCAATTGATTGGCCTCACTGCTCGCCTTGGGAATGGCAGCCACATTCGCCTGATCCAGCAGCCATTTGAGCGCGACCTGTGCCGGCAGCACGCCGTGTTTGGCGGCGATCTGTTGAATGACCGGCACCTCGGACACCTTGTTGCGTGCCAGTGGCGTGTAGGCCGTCAGGGCCATGTCGTGTCGGCGGGCGTAGTCCAGCAGGGCGTTTTGTCCGAGCAGTACGTGGTACTCGACCTGGATCGCTGACAGGGGAATGCCGAATTCCTCGACGACTTTGCGCAACAGCGGCAGCGGAAAATTCGCCACGCCGATGTTACGCGCAAGACCCTGTTCCTTGAACGACACCAGGGTGTCCAGCGTGCGCGGCAGATCCCAATCGGTGGTCGGCCAATGGATCATGAACAGGTCGACGTAATCGCTGCGCAATGCCTTGAGGCTGCGATCCATGGAGTGGCGCATGGCATCGGGTTGCAACTGGTCCCACCAGACCTTGGTCGTCACATGGATCTGGTCCCTTGGTGTCGGACTGTTCGCCAGCGCCTGACCGACCGCGTCCTCGTTGTTGTAGGCCGCTGCCGTATCGATGTGTCGATAACCCAGTGCCAGGGCCTGCTCCACCGCGCGGGTGCATTCCTCGCCCAGCATCGGCCAGGTGCCGAGGCCGAGTTTTGCCATGTTCAATCCCTGTGCATTAACGATGTGCTGCATGCTCGATCTCCTGTTCGTAAGCGGTAATGCCGGCAATGTGGCGGGCGGCGATGTAGCCGAAGGTCAGCGCCGGGCCGATGTTGATGCCGCCGGCCGGGTAGTGCCCACCCATGATGCTGGCCATGTCGCCGCCGGCGGCGTACAGCCCATTAATGACCTGGCCTGAGTCTTCCAGGACCTGGGCGTGTGGATTGACCTTGAGCCCGGCAAAGGTGCCAAAGCAGCCGGGCTGGACCTTCACGGCGTAGAACGGGCCTTTTTCGAGGGCGGCCACGCAGGGGTTCGGCTGCTGCAACGCATCACCCTGCTTGCGGTTGTAGGGCGTCGAACCCCGGCCGAATTGCGGATCTTCACCATGGCGCGCATGGCGGTTGTAGTCCGTCACGGTGGTGCGCAATCCCAGCGGATCGATACCGCACGCCTGCGCCAATTCCTCAAGGGTTTTACCGGTTTTCAGATAGCCGCTGCGGATAAAGGATGACAGCGGTACGGGAAACGGCCGGGAGATGCCCAGGCCATAACGCCGTTGAAAGTCGTGGTTGCAGATCAGCCAGGAGGCGACCTCTTCGCCTTCCGGCGCGGCGGCGACCATGGCGGTGACGTAGTCGTAGTAGCCGTTGGCTTCATTGACGAAGCGCTGGCCGTTACTCAACACGCCGATAATCCCGGGCTTGCCGCGCTCGATGATGTGGGGAAAGTGACCGATGCTGCCGTCGCTATGGGGTACTTGGGAAACCGGTGCCCAGGCGACGGGAGACTGCATGTCGGAATCGACTTTGGCGCCGACGCGTTCACCCAGCCGCAGACCATCGCCGGACACGCCCAATGGCGGCAGGGCAAGGTGTTCATGGCCGGTGGGCGTGCGCGGGAACAAGGCCTTGCGCCGCTCGATGTCATTGGCGAAGCCACCGGCCGCCAGCACTACGGCCTTGCGTGCGTTGATCCGCACCGAGCCCTTGGCGGTACTGACGACTGCGCCGCACACCCGGTCGTCTTCGCGCAGCAGATCGGTGACGGGGGCCGATTCCCAGAGCAACACGCCCAGATCCTCGGCGGACTTGGCCAGGCGTGCCACCAGCGCCACGCCGTTGACCAGTTGCATCGCCCGGCGATGGACGGCGAGGTCGAACAGATGACGGGTAAAGCGCCGGGTGACATGCCAGGCCGCGGACAGCGAGCGGGTCAGGTTGAGAAAGGCGCCGAGGTCCGCGCCGGCCATGATCGGCATGCCCATGAACGAGGTTTCGCGCATGGTTTTGCGCAGGCGCTTGAGCAACTTGCCGGCGTTTCTGGCGTCGTAGGGCGCGGCGATCACCGATCGTCCACCGGTGCCGGCGCCGGGCGTGTCGCCATGGATATCGGCAATGGCGTTGCCGTCGGCGAACTGCAGCGAGGTGTGCTGTTCGAAGAAGGCCACCATCCGTGGCCCGGCCTCTAGAAAGGCGTCGATCATCGGCTCGTTGAAGCGTTCGCCCAATTCGTGCCGCAGGTAAGTGCGTGGCAACTCCACGTCTTCGACGATCCCGGCGCGGCGGGCCAGTGGATTGCACGGCACCCAGGCCCAACCGCCGGACCAGGCCGTGGCGCCGCCGAACACCGGGTCTTTCTCGACGACGATGACTTTCAGGCCATGCCACGCCGCCGTCACCGCCGCCGACAAGCCGGCCGCGCCGGAGCCGACGATCAGTACATCGCAGTCTACGTCAGGCAGAAAGTGCGGTTCGGCAGGCATTGTCCGGGCTCCAGCGATTTAATTATTTTGGAATTTGATTCCAGAAAATATAGAAAGTGGTGCTGACGCGGGCAAGGGCAATAGCGCTAAAGCGGGCGGTTATCGGACGCTCAGTTCCAGATTTCGCGTTCTGTCGGTTGTCTTCTAGAATCGAGCAAATTTTGCCTGGAGACGCCCATGGCCGGCAGTCAGATCGAACGTGTTTTCAGTGTGCTCGAAAGCCTCACCAGCGACCCGCGCGGTCTGCCGATGCAGACCCTGGCCGAGCAACTGGACATCCCCAAAAGCGCCACCCACCGCCTGCTCGCCGAGCTGATTCGCCTGGGGTATGTGCGGCAGAATCCGGAGAACCTGCGCTATCACCTGTCGACCAAACTGGTGGCGATGGGCTTTCGTTACCTGTCCAGCAGTGGCGCCGATATCGTGCAGCCGGTGCTTGACCGTCTGGCCCAGGAAACCGGGGAACTGGTGCGCCTGGGCGTCATTGAGGGCGAGCGACAGACCTGGATCGCCAAGTCTCAGGGCGCCCGTTCCGGTCTGCGTTACGACCCGGACATGGGGCGCGATGCACCGCTGTTCTATACCGCTTCCGGCCACGCTTGGCTGGCGTGCATGAGCGATGCCGAGGCGTTGTCGCTGGTGGAGCGTCAGGGGACGGACCGGCCTCTGGAGCTGGGGCCGAACGCACCGCGCTCCAATATCGAACTGCTCGAACGCCTGCGCCTGGCGCGCGAGCAGGGCTACGCCTGTGTCGAGGAAAGTTCGGCGGTGGGCACTTCGGCGATTGCCGCGGTGGTGCGTCATCCGGGAGATGGACGGGTGATCGGCGTGCTGAGCATCGCCGGGCCGAGTGCGCGGATGCCGGGGGCGCGATTGCATGAGCTGGCGCCGTTGTTGTTGGAGTTTACCGATGAATTGTCGGCGGCGAGTGTGGCGTCGGAGTTGTTCGCCTGATCCTCATTCCCCTGTAGGAGCAAAGCTTGCTCGCGATGGCGGTTTAACGGTCGAAATCAATGTTGAATGTCACGCCGCTATCGCGAGCAAGCTTTGCTCCTACAGATGGTGTGCGTTGTTCGCACACTTTTGCGACTGGCTTGTGTAAGAATCTGGAACTCGGTTCTAAATTGTTGGAATTCATCCTTCCCACAACAAGCACAAGAGGACCATTTCATGAGTTCGCCCCTTCGCATCGCCCTCATCGGCGCTGGCAACATGGGTCAGCAGCACTATCGGCATCTGAAATCACTGGAGGACGCCACCTTGTGCGCGGTGGCCGATCCCGGCCCGCAGTCGGCGGACATCGCAGCGCAATGGGGTGTAGCGCATTTCACCGATCACCGTCAGATGCTGGAGCAGGCAAGGCCAGACGCGGTCATCGTCGCCAATCCGAACAATCTGCATGTCAGCACCGCGCTCGATTGCCAGGCGGCCGGGATACCGGTGTTGCTGGAAAAACCGGTGGGCGTACACATGGACGAAGTCCGTGAACTGGTGGCCGCCGTGAAGAACACCGGAGTGCCTGTGCTGGTGGGTCATCATCGTCGGCATAACCCGCTGATCGTCCGTGCCCATGAACTGGTGCACAGCGGTGCCCTCGGTCGCTTGACCACGGTCACGGCGCTCTGGCAGTTGCGCAAGCCCGATAGTTATTTCGAAACCCCGTGGCGTCGTGAGACCGGGGCAGGGATGTTGCTGACCAACCTCATCCACGACCTCGACCTGTTGCGCCATTTGTGCGGTGAAGTGCGTCAGGTGCAGGCCATCACCAGCAACGCGATTCGTGGGTTTGCCAATGAGGATTGCGCGGCGGTGCTGTTGCAGTTCGACAATGGCGCGCTGGGTAGCCTGACCGGTTCTGATGCGGTGGCAGCGCCCTGGAGTTGGGAGCTGGATTCGGGGGAGAACCCGGTGTATCCGCGTCAGGCCGACCAGCCGTGCTATCTGTTGGCCGGGACCGGCGGGGCGCTGAGCATTCCGCAACTCAAGCGTTGGCACTACACCGAAGCCGATGGTGGCTGGCACGAACCGTTGCTGGCGACCCGGGAAAGCTTCACTGCCGATGAAGCTCTGCGTGTGCAGTTGCAGCACTTCGTGCGCGTTGCGCGTCGGGAGGTCGAGCCGCTGGTGAGCGTCGCCGATGCGGCACGCACGCTGGCGCTCATCGAAGCCATTCGCGAAGCCGCCGAAACCGGCCGTGCTTGCGCGCCATCGCTGATCGAGGGCTGAGCATGAGCGAACGTATCTTTTCCCTGGCCAGCCTGACGGTGCTGGAGTTGTCACCGCCTGAGATGGTCGAGGTGGCGGCCCGGGCCGGTTACAGTCATGTCGGCCTGCGACTGGTGCCGGCGACACCGGAAGAACATCACTTCGCATTGGTGGCCGACGCGGACTTGCGGCGCCAGACTCTGGCGCGTTTGCGGGACACCGGCATCCGTGTGCTGGACGTGGAAATCCTGCGGCTGAAGCCGGACACCGTCGTCGCCGATTTCGAGAAAGTGCTGGCGGTCGGTGCCGAATTCGGCGCGAGTGAATTGCTGGTGGCCGGTAACGATTCTGACGAACAACGCATGACGCAAAACTTCGGCGAACTTTGTGATCTGGCGGCGTCTTATGGACTGCATCCGCATCTGGAGTTCATGCCCTGGACCGATGCGCGCGATCTTGCGCAAGCCGTGCGCATCGTCGAGGGCGCCGGGCGCGAAAATGGTGCAGTGCTGGTGGATGCGTTTCACTTCGACCGCTCAGGTTCGCGGCTGGAAGATCTGGCCAGGGTCGCCCCGTCACGGTTACGGTATGCGCAGTTGTGTGATGTCGCGGGGCCAAGGCCTGCGGACATGGCCGAGATCTTGCGTCAGGCGCGCAACGAGCGACGTTTTCCCGGCGAGGGCGATTGTGATTTGCCGGGGTTGCTGCGCTGTTTGCCGGCTAACATTCCACTGAGCCTGGAAATTCCCACGGTGCAACTGCTGGAGCAGGGTGTGAGTGGGTTGGACCGGGCGCGGATGGCGTTGGACAAGACCCGGGATTTGTTGGCGCGGCTGTAATCGGTGCTGCGCACTGTTCACCTGTAGGAGCGAGCCTGCTCGCGATGGGCTCAAGAACACCGCGGGGAACCAGATTCCCCGCGTTTTCGTTGACGACCATCGCGAGCAGGCTCGCTCCTACAGATTCAAGATGTAAATAAAGGAACCCCAATGACCGTCAGCACCCCGCTTTCCGGCGTCAATCAGCCCTTCAAGGGGATTCTGCTGATCGTTGTCGCAACCTTCCTGTTCTCCAGCCATGACGCCTTCTCCAAATACCTGTCCGGGTTCTATCCGATTGTCATGGTGGTGTGGGCGCGCTACGTGGTTCACACCCTGTTGATGGCCGGGATTTTCCTGCCGCAATCCGGGCTGCGGGTGCTGCGCACCAAGCGTCCGCTGCTGCAGGTGATCCGGGCGCTGTGCCTGCTGGGTACCAGCCTGTTTTTCACCACGGGACTGATGTATATCCCGCTGGCCGAAGCCACGTCGGTCAACTTCCTGGCGCCGGTGCTGGTCACCGCGCTATCGGTGCCGCTGCTCAAGGAGCGGGTGACGCGGGGGCAATGGCTGGCGGTGATTTGCGGTTTCAGCGGGGTGCTGATCATCGTCCACCCCGGTGGTGAGTTGTTCACCCCGGCGGTGTTGCTTCCGTTCTGCTCGGCGCTGTTTTTCTGCTTCTATCAGCTGCTGACGCGCAAGCTCAGCGAGATCGACAGCCCGACCACCAGTAATTTTTTCGCCGGGTTGTGCAACACCCTGGTCATGAGTGCGCTGGTGCCGTTCTTCTGGAAGGTGCCGACGCTGGGCCATGGCGCGATGATGCTGGCGCTGGGGGCCTGCGGGATGACGGCGCACCTGTTCCTGACCCAGGCCTTCCGCCATGCGGCGCCGGCCTTGCTGGCGCCGTTCAGTTATTGCCAGATCGTGTTTGCCGGGCTGCTGGGCTGGTTACTGTTTTCCCATACGCCGACCCTGACCACCGTGATCGGTATCGCCGTGATCTGTTGCAGCGGGCTGGCGGCGGCGTGGCAGCAGAGCCGTAAATAAAGAGGCACCAGCAAAACAACTGTAGGAGCGAGCCTGCTCGCGATGGCGATCAGTCAGACAACACCAGTGTTGAATGACAGTCCGCTATCGCGAGCAGGCTCGCTCCTACAGTGGGTATTGCGCTGAACGTTATTCGGTGACGTTCGGGATCTTGCGCGGTGCCATGAAGTACAGCCAGGTCAGTGCGATGAAGTACATCGCCGGAATCAGTGTGAACAGCACGGTGTAGTTGTTGTTGGTGACGGTCAGGATGTGGCCGACCAACTGGGTCATGAACATCCCGCCAATCGCGGCGCACATGCCGCCGAAACCGAACACCGTGCTCATCATGTGCTTGGGCGTGTAGTCCATCACCAGGCTCCAGATGTTGGCAGTCCAGGCCTGGTGCGCACCGATCGCCAGGGAAATCGCGAACACCGCCACCCACAGGTTGCTGGAACCGGCCGCGATGATCACGCCGATGATGCAGCAGGCGAACAGCAGCATGGACATCAGGCGCGCCTTGATCGGGTTGACGCCGCGGCCAATCAGGAACGAAGACAGGATCCCGCCGCCGACACTGCCGAAGTCGGCGGTGAGGTAAATGATGATCAGCGGAATGCCCATCTGGGTCACGTTGATGCCCAGGCTGTATTGCTGATTGAGGAACGGTGGCAGCCAGTACAGGTAGAACCAGAACACCGGCGCGGTCATCGAATAGGCGAGGGCGAAGGCCCAGGTGCCGCGCATGCGCAGGATTTTCGAGAAGGGTACGCGAACCTGCTCCGGTTCGACTTCGTTCTGGATGTAGTCCAGCTCCGATTTTTTAACGCTTGGGTGGTCTTCCGGGTTGAAGTACTTCAGTGCCCAGCACACCAGCCAGATACCGCCCAGTGCCGACATGCACAGGAACGCGGCCTGCCAGCCCCACGCATGCAGGATCAGTGGCAGCAGCATTGGCGTGAACATCGCGCCGACGTTGGTCCCGGCGTTGAAGATGCCGGTGGCCACGGCGCGTTCTCCGGCCGGGAACCACAGGCGCGTGGTTTTCACACAGGCCGGATAGTTGGCGGCTTCGGTCAGGCCGAGGATGAAACGGCAGACCATGAAGCCGGCCGCCGAGGTGGCCAGACCGTGGGCGCCGGTGGCCAGGCTCCAGAGCAGCACCGCGCAGAAGAACACGCGCTTGACGCCGACGCGGTCGATCAGCCGGCCTTGCAGCACGAAACCGATGGCGTAGCCGACCTGGAACCAGAAATTGATGTTGGCGTAGTCCATCGCCGTCCAGCTCATTTCCTTGGCGAGGATCGGCTGCATGACGCCGAGGGCGGCGCGGTCGATGTAGTTCAGGGTGGTGGCGAAGAACACCAGCGCCAGCATGCCCCAACGGGTTTTGCCGACGGCCATGGCGCCACGGATTTTGTCACCGATGCCGCCAGTGGCGACGCTCATGGCCGGGGCCATGCGAGAGCTTTGAGTAGGGTTCATCTGGGCCATCCGTTCAATGACTGACAAGCGAAGCTCGTCGGGACTTCAAGGGCACGTGATCAATCGATGGCGGTGGGCACAGGACTGATCGGCTGGTTTCGTCGACTGACGGGTTATTCAGCGAGCGGCACGGTGATGCCGGCGGCGTGCAGGGTTCGGATGGACGCCAGGCAGGGCGTAATGACGGTGGTTCGAGTGAACAAGGCGTTGAATGAGCACATGAGTGTTTACCCGTTTTTTGAAATTTTTATGTGGTGTTCTGGGTCTGGTTACCTGAGGTCGGCGGTTTGAAACCGGCCTCAATGTGGTGTTGATGTTGCGCAGTGAACAAAAAATCGTCAATTCGCCAAGGGTCATTTTGTTCGATAATCGAACACAAAACTAACCGGGTAGTACACTTTAAATTGCTGTGTGCGATCGCGCAGCCAATAATTCATTCCAGATAAACGCGATCCCTGTAGGAGCACGGCTTGCCGGCGATGGCGTCAGCAAGATCGCCATCGCCGGCAAGCCGTGCTCCTACAGGGGTTGTATGCAATGCCCCTAACAAGATTGCCTCCACCACCGGGAGCCGAACCATGCAGCGTTCCATTGCCACCGTATCCCTGAGCGGTACCCTGCCGGAAAAACTCGAAGCCATTGCCGCCGCCGGCTTCGATGGCGTCGAGATTTTCGAGAACGACCTTCTCTACTACGACGGCAGCCCGCGGGAAATCAAACAGATGTGCGCCGATCTCGGGATCGCCATCACCCTGTTTCAACCGTTCCGGGATTTCGAAGGCTGCCGTCGCGACCGTCTGTCGCGCAATCTGGAGCGCGCCGAGCGCAAGTTCGACCTGATGCAGGAATTGGGCACCGACCTGGTGCTGGTGTGCAGCAACGCCTCGGCGGACTCGCTGGGTGATGAACAAATTTTAGTCGATGATCTGCGTCTGCTGGCCGAACGTGCCGGCGCGCGCGGCTTGCGCATCGGCTATGAGGCACTGGCCTGGGGCCGGCATGTGAACACGTATCAACAGGTGTGGAACATCGTCCGTCAGGCCGATCATCCGAGCCTGGGTGTGTTGCTGGACAGCTTTCATACACTGTCGCTAAAGGGCGACCCGAGTGCCATCGCCGAGATCCCCGGCGACAAAATCTTCTTCGTGCAAATGGCCGACGCGCCGATCCTGGCCATGGACGTGCTGGAGTGGAGCCGGCATTTCCGCTGCTTCCCGGGGCAAGGCGAGTTCGACCTGCCGGGCTTCCTCGCGCCGATCATCAAGAGTGGCTACACCGGGCCGTTGTCGCTGGAAATCTTCAACGACGGATTCCGCGCCGCGCCGCCACGGGCCAACGCCGCCGACGGTTTGCGTTCCTTGCTGTACCTGGAGGAAAAAACCCGCCAGCGTCTGGAGCAAGAGGCCAACCCGCCGGCCAATCGCGAAATCCTGTTCGAAACGCCCACTGCCAGCGAATACAACGGCGTCGAGTTCCTTGAGTTCGCCGTGGACGAAACTCTGGGCGCCAAACTCTCCCATTGGCTGGAACGCCTGGGGTTCGCCAAGGCCGGCCAGCATCGCTCCAAGAGCGTCAGTCTGCTGCGCCAAGGCGATATCAACCTGATCCTCAACTCCGAGCCTTATTCGTTCGGTCACAGTTTCTTCGAGGCCCACGGTCCATCACTGTGCGCCACCGCCGTGCGGGTCAAGGACAGTGCCAGCGCCCTGGCCCGGGCCGTGGCCTATAAGGGCCAGCCTTATCGCGGGCTGGTCGGCCCGAACGAACTGGAACTCGCCGCCGTGCGTGCGCCGGATGGCAGCCTGATTTACCTGGTGGACCAGGACGCCGACGTTTACGGCACCGACTTCAACCTGCTGCCGGACGCACAGACCAACGGTGGACTGAAGCGTATCGACCACATGGCCATGGCGCTGCCCGCCGACAGCCTCGACAGCTGGGTGCTGTTCTACAAGAGCCTGCTGGATTTCGAGGCCGATGACGAAGTGGTGCTGCCCGACCCCTATGGCCTGGTGAAAAGTCGGGCCCTGCGCAGCCGGGACAGTTCGATCCGCCTGCCGCTGAACATTTCCGAGAACCGCAACACCGCGATCTCACATGCCTTGTCGAGTTATCGCGGCTCCGGCGTGCATCACATCGCTTTCGATTGCGACGATATCTTTGCCCAGGTCAGCCGGGCGAAAGAAGCGGGGGTCCCGCTGCTGGATATCCCGCTCAACTACTACGATGACCTGGCGGCGCGTTTCGATTTCGACGACGAGTTTCTCAGCGAACTGGCCTATTACAACGTGTTGTACGACCGTGATGCCCAAGGCGGCGAGTTGTTTCACGTGTACACCGAGCCGTTCGAAGGGCGCTTCTTCTTTGAGATCATCCAGCGCAAGAACGGCTATGCCGGTTACGGTGCGGCGAACGTGGCGGTGCGCCTGGCGGCCATGGCCAAATCACGAAGTGGCGCCGTCCGTCAGGCAAAGTTGTAGGAAAATCGTAATCGCTTCGACAAACCGCTGCCGCACGGCTTCCTTCACCGTGCGGCGCGGCTCATAATCGCCAGCTTGTGCATGATGGCCGTGAGCCCGCAATGACGATGACTTCAGACTTCTCCGCAGCGCCCGAGCAACCCGTTGCCGAACCGCGCAAGAGTCGCAAGAACAACCCGGAAAAAACCCGCGAGAACATCCTGCAAGAGGCGATTGTCGAGTTCGTCCAGCAAGGGTTGTCCGGTGCTCGCGTCGATGCCATTGCCGAGCGCATCCATACGTCCAAGCGCATGATCTATTACTACTTCGGCAGTAAGGAACAGCTCTACGTCGAGGTGCTGGAAAAACTCTACGGCGATATTCGCAGCACCGAAAACCGTCTGCACCTGACCGAACTGGCGCCGGTGGAGGCGATTCGGCGGCTGGTGGAGTTCACTTTCGATCACCATGACCGCAATGTCGATTTCGTGCGCATCGTCAGCATCGAGAACATTCACAACGCCGAGTATGTGAAACAGTCCGATGCCATCAAGGCGATGAACAACACCATCCTCGATTCATTGGGCGAGATTCTGCGTCGCGGTGCCGAGCTGGGTGTGTTCCGCGGTGGTCTTGATCCGCTGGATGTGCATTTGCTGATCAGTTCGTTCTGCTTCTATCGCGTATCGAACCGTCACACCTTCGGTGAGATTTTTCAGATCGACTTGCCGGATGAAGCCATCAAGCAGCGTCATCGGGAGATGATTTGCGAGTCTGTGCTGCGATATCTGAAGGCCTGACGCTTTCGCGGGCAAGCCTCGCTCCTACGGTCCATGATGACTTGTAGGAGCAAGGCTTGCCCGCGATGCTTTTTCAGCCATTCATGCTCTGAAAATGCGCCAGCATCCGCTGCGCATCCGGCACCACGCCGCTGAACAATTCAAACGCCTTCACGGCCTGGAACACCGCCATGTTGCCGCCATCCAGTGTGCGGCAACCCAGGGCGCGGGCATTGCGCAACAGCTCGGTTTCCAATGGGAAATAGACAATCTCGGCCACCCACAACTCGGTGCGCAGCAGCTCGACCGGGACTGGCATGCCCGGCAGTTTTTTCATCCCCATCGGCGTCGTATTCACCAGGCCGTCAGCTTCGATCAAGGTACCAGCCAAGTCATGCCCGGCCACGGCGCGGCCCTTGCCGAAATGCTGGTTGAGGTTGTCCGCCAGGCTCTGGGCGCGGCTGATGTCCACATCGAAAATACTCAATTGCCGTACGCCTTCGCTCAGCAGCGCGTGGGCAACCGCCGCGCCGGCGCCACCAGCCCCCATCTGGACCACACGTTCAACGGCAACGCCCTTCAAGCCACGGCGAAAACCCTCGGCAAATCCCAGGCAGTCGGTGTTGTGGCCGATGCGTTTGCCGTCCTTGAGCACGACGGTGTTCACCGCGCCGATGCCGCGCGCTTCAGGCGACAGTTCGTCCAGCAGCGGGATGATCGCCTGCTTGCACGGGAAGGTGATGTTCAGGCCGGTGAAGTTCATGCGCTCGGCGGCTGTCAGCAGGTCTGGCAGGGCGTTGCTGTCCAGTTGCAGCTGATCGAGGTCGATCAGGCGATACAGGTAGCGCATGCCCTGGGCGTCGCCTTCGTGCTCGTGCAGGGCAGGCGTACGTGAGGCCTGGATACCGGCGCCGATCAGGCCGGCCAATACCGTTGGATGCTGGTTCACGATGTTCACCCTTTCAGACGTTGGCTGAAATGCTCCAGCGCCAGGCGATAGCCGTGGCTGCCGAACCCGGCCATGACCGCGATGGCGATGGCTGACACGAAGGAGTGGTGGCGAAACGGCTCGCGGGCGTGGACGTTGGACAAGTGCACCTCGATCACCGGCAATTCGCTGGCGACCAGTGCATCGCGAATGGCCACCGAAGTGTGGGTCCAGGCCGCCGGGTTGATCACGATCCCGGCGCAGCGGCCGCGAGCGCCGTGA
Organism: Pseudomonas putida; assembly: GCF_003228315.1. NCBI lineage: Bacteria > Pseudomonadati > Pseudomonadota > Gammaproteobacteria > Pseudomonadales > Pseudomonadaceae > Pseudomonas > Pseudomonas putida. The sequence continues at coordinate 3,442,806 of NZ_CP029693.1, read as the reverse complement.
ATCCAGTCGATCAGTTCGCCTTCATGGTTGGTCTGGCGAAACTCCACCGCCAGGCCGAACTCTTCGGCTGCACGACCGCACAGCCTGGAAATGTCAGCCAGGGTTTCATAGCCGTAAGTCGCCGGTTCACGGGTGCCCAGCAGGTTCAGATTGGGGCCGTTGAGCACCAGAATGATGGGGGACATCGAATTTTCTCCACTTATTATTTTTGGCATTGGCCAGAATTCCAGCCTGTGGAGATAAATTGTACTAACTAGTTAATGTGGTCAATTGAAGAGGCGGTCCGTCAGCTATTTGTGTGCGGTGATCGAACACTTGAAAAGATCGCAGCCTGCGGCCGCTACAGGGTGTACGAATTCCCATGTAGGAGCTGCCGCAGGCTGCGATCTTTTAACGGGGCAAATGTTCGACAAGAAAATCAATGATTGCCCGAAGCCTCAACGGCATGTGACGGCTTTGCGGATAGAGCAGGGTAAATGGCCGCGAACGTCCGCCGTAAGGCTTGAGCACTTCCACCAACGAGCCGTCGGCCAGTTCCTTTTCGACGATGAACTTATAGGTCTGGAACAGGCCCGCGCCGTTTTTCGCCAGGGTCACGCCACCCAGCACATCGTCGGAACAACAGAAGTTGCCCTCGGCCAGAATCTCACGCTCCACACCCTCGTCATTGAACAGCCAGGCGATGCGCCGTCCACTGCTGGGCAATTCGTATTGAATGCATTCGTGCCGTTGCAAGTCATCGAGGGTTTGCGGGGTGCCGGCCTGCTTGAGGTACTCGGGGCTGGCGATCATCACCAGCGCGGCGTCTTCCAGTGGCCGTGCAATCAGGCCGGAATCCGGAATCGCCCGCACACGAATCGCCATGTCATAGCCTTCGCCGACGAAATCGATGTTGCGATTGCTGATGTGCGACTCGACCTTCACCGCCGGATAACGCGCGCGAAAGGCCGGCATCAACGGCAGGATCCGGTGATGGGCGTAGGTAGTCGGGATACTGATGCGCAAGGTGCCGGACGGGACCTGTTGCTGGCCCATGACTTCCCGCTGGGCTTCCACCAGCTGCGCCAGTGCCTGGCGGCATTCTTCGTAGTAGCGCCGACCACTGTCGGTCAACTTGACGCTGCGGGTGGTGCGCGCGAACAGCCGTACGCCCAGGCGTTCTTCCATGCGCGACACCGATCGACTCACCGCAGCCGGCGTAACCCCTGCCACCAACGCCGCGGCAGTAAAACTGCCGGCCTCGGCGGCCAGGCAGAACAGCTCGATGCTGCCCAACTGAAGATCGTCGAATTGTCGCTGCATGATTGATTACACCGGGGATCAAATGAAGTGTGGGAATCAGTATTTATCAGATGCCTGCGCACGGATACAGTGACGCTCCACAGGTCAGCTTTCTTATCCACCGAGCAGGAGATGCAGCATGCCTTTCGTCAGCGTTCGTATTACCCGTGACGGCGTGACACGGGAACAGAAAGCCCAGGTCATCGCGGAAATCACCGAGACCCTGCAACGCGTCCTCGGCAAGCCACCGGAACTGACCCACATCGTGATCGAGGAAATCGACACCGATAACTGGGGGCACATGGGCGTTACCACGACCGAGCTTCGGAAAAATCAGCCGGGGTGATGTGCAGAAAGGCAAGACAGCCGTCCTTGTGACGGCTTTTTTGTGGGCGATGGGAAAGGATTGCTAACGATTTTTCAAGGTTGCCCCGCGAACGCCCAGCAGTCTGAACGCTAGGCTCAGATGCGTATTTTCGGTGCGAAATTCAGCACCGGTGATCGGATTTTTCCAAGGAATTTCGAGTCCATGGGCTCATTAACCTAACGGATGGGTTAGCATGAAGGTATGCAGCTACAAAGGGCTTTGGGTGGTGATCCTGTTGCGTGACGAGCATTGTCCGCCTCATGCGCATGTGGATGCCGGCACGTGGAGTGCGAGATTCAGGTTCAGCTTCTGGCACAACGGTGTCGAGCTCTGGGACGTGGTCCCGCTTTCGCGCCACCCGCCCTTGGCGGTGCTTGAGGGTTTGCGTCATTCGCTCAAGCAGCCTGTCCATTTGCTGCGTGCTCGAGGGATCTGGTGGCGAAAATTGCAGACAGTCTGTCTGGAAAATCAATTGTGGGACTGGCACAGCAAAGAGGTCGTCGCAGTGAAAAGAGTCGTCAGCACGACCAACATGATTGGATGTGCTCGCTACGAACCTGAAACGAACACAACGCGGCTGTCCCTGATAGGTGCACAGGAATGTGTGGAGATCGAGTTATGAGAACGATAAAGGCTAAGGCCCAGGCAGACACACCGATCACGGAAAGTGGTGTGGACGAAGCTATCAAGCGTGGGCAGTTGCGCAGAAACAACAGCCTGCAAGCGACGGCCGTCAACTTTATTGACCCTTGCCTGGCCGTCACCTTCGAAGATGGCAGCGGTGTCCTGCTGCCAGTGGCGAATTATCCCGAGTTCGACGATTTCGAGGCCGAGGATTTTGCCGGGCTGACCATCGGTTTCGGCGGTACCGCACTGTGCCATGAAGGCAAGGACGTGGATGTCTCCCTCGCAGGCATGATTTCGGCGAGCCAGTCATTGATGGCCATGGCCGCCTCGGTAATTGCTTCACGCAACGGCCGCCAGAGCAGCGCCGCGAAAGCTGAAGCCGCCAGGGCCAATGGCAAGAAAGGCGGGCGGCCACGCAAGGCCGATGTGGTGCTTTAAACGCCCACAAAAAAGCCGTCATCACGACGGCTATTTTGTATCTGAAGGCACGCATTAACGCCGGGTCAACAACACGCCCGATTCCATGTGATGCGTCCACGGGAACTGGTCGAACATCGCGCATTGGGTGATGCGGTGGGTGTCGTGCAGTTGGGCGATGTTGGCCGCCAGGGTTTCCGGGTTGCAGGAGATGTACAGGATGTTGTCGAAACGCCGGGTCAGTTCGCAGGTATCCGGGTCCATGCCGGCGCGGGGCGGGTCGACGAAGACGCTGCCGAATTCGTAGCTCTTCAGGTCGATGCCGTGCAGGCGACGGAACGGGCGGACCTCGTTCAGCGCTTCGGTCAGTTCTTCGGCGGACAGGCGCACCAGCGTGACGTTATCCACAGCGTTTTCGCTGAGGTTGCTCAAGGCTGCGTTAACCGAGGTCTTGCTGATTTCGGTGGCCAGTACCTTGCGCACGCGGGTGGCCAGCGGCAGGGTGAAGTTGCCGTTGCCGCAATACAGCTCCAGCAAGTCGTCCTTGCGATCTCCCAGTGCATCGAATGCCCAGTTGAGCATCTTCTGGTTCACCGTGCCGTTGGGCTGGGTGAATGCGCCTTCCGGCTGGCGGTAGCTGAAGGTGCGCCCACCGACTTGCAGTTTTTCCACCACGTAGTCGTGGCCGATGACTTCACGCTTGCCCTTTGAGCGACCGATGACGCTGACATTCAGGTCGGCTGCCAGTTTCGAAGCCGCCGCGTGCCAGTGCTCGTCCAGCGGGCGGTGATAGCACAGGGTGATCATGGCATCGCCGGCCAGGGTGGTGAGGAACTCCACCTGGAACAGCTTGTGGCTCAGGGCCGAGCTGGCCTGCCACGCGGCCTTGAGCTGCGGCATCAACTGGTTGATGCGCAGGCTGGCAATCGGGAACTCTTCGATCAGGATCGGCGTGCGCTTGTCTTCCTGGGAAAACATCGCGTAATGGCGCTCGCCGGCCTCGCGCCACAGGCGGAATTCGGCGCGCAGGCGGAAGTTCTGCAGCGGCGAGTCGAAGACGGTTGGCTCTGGCGCATCGAACGGGGCCAGAAGGTCACGCAATCGCGTGACCTTGTCTTCGAGTTGAGCGGCGTAGGCCTGGGTATCAAATGTCATGCGTTGAACCAACCGAGCTTGATCACGAACAGAATCGACAGAATCACCAGGGCCGGGTTCAGCTCACGACCGCGACCGGACATCAGCTTGATGGCGGTCCAGGAAATGAAGCCGAAAGCGATACCGTTGGCGATGGAGTAGGTGAGCGGCATGGCGAGTGAAGTAATCACAACCGGCGCGGCCACGGTGATGTCGTCCCAGTCTATTTCGGCCAGGCCGGAAGTCATCAGCACGGCGACGAACAGCAGCGCCGGGGCGGTGGCGAAGGCTGGAACGCTGGCGGCCAGTGGCGAGAAGAACAGTGCCAGCAGGAACAGGATCGCCACGACGATGGCCGTCAGGCCGGTACGGCCACCGGCACTCACGCCCGCGGCGGATTCGATGTAGCTGGTGGTGGTCGAAGTGCCCAGCAGGGAACCGGCCATCGCCGCCGTACTGTCGGCGATCAGGGCGCGGCCCATTTTCGGCATGTGGCCGTCCTTGCCCATCAGGCCGGCGCGCTTGGCGACGCCGATCAGGGTGCCGGAGTTGTCGAACAGGTCGACGAACAGGAAGGCGAAGATCACGCTGACCAGACCGATGTCCAGCGCGCCCTTGATGTCCAGTTGCAGGAAGGTCGGCGCCAGCGAAGGCGGCATCGACATCACGCCGCCGAACGGGGTGAAGCCCATGACGATGGAAACGATGGTGACCACCAGAATGCCGATCAGCACCGCACCGCGCACGGCGAGGGCCTCCAGGGCGACGATCAGGGCGAAGCCGAGGGTCGCGAGGATCGGCGCCGGTTGTTTCAGGTCGCCAAGGCCGACCATGGTCGCCGGGTTGCTGACCACGATGCCGGCGTTGTGCAGGGCGATCAGGGCCAGGAACAGGCCGATACCGGCAGCAATCGCCGAGCGCAGCGGCAGCGGGATGCTGTTGATGATCCATTCACGGATTTTGAAGATCGACAGCAGGAAAAAGCACACGGCCGAGATGAACACCGCACCCAGTGCCACTTGCCAGGTGTGACCCATGTGCAGGACCACGGTGTAGGTGAAGAAGGCGTTCAGACCCATGCCCGGTGCCAGGGCAATCGGATAGTTGGCGATCAGGCCCATCACCGTCGAGCCGATAGCGGCTGCCAGACAGGTGGCGACGAAGACGGCGCCCTTGTCCATGCCGGTCTCGCCGAGGATGCTCGGATTGACGAACAGAATGTAGGCCATGGCCAAAAAGGTCGTGACGCCCGCCAGAATCTCGGTGCGTACGTTGGTGTTGTGTGCCTTGAGTTGAAACAGCCTTTCCAGCATGTCTGCTCCCCGTGGCGCGCCCGGCGCCGTGAATGTATCGACCTCAACAGCAAAGCACAGACCGCTCGAGGCGCCTGGGATTTTTCTGTGGGTCGGAAAAAGCCGCGCATCATACCAGTAGCACAGGGTTATGGCTGCCTATGGCAGTGATCGTCGTCGATGTTTTGCGTTTGGCTTGAGTCAGCCATACTGCGCGCCTGATTTTTGGGGGTGTGTATTTCATGAAAATGCGTCTGTTGATCCTGCTGGCCATGCTCCTGGGGGCACAAACCGCCCTGGCGGCCCCGGCACCGCCATTGACCCAGGTAAAGGTGCTGAAGGTTGAATCCGCTGGCTGTGGCTTTGAAACCATTGAAGAAGGCCAGACGCAGACCCGCTGCAATCACAGTGGCCCGAACATCAGGATCTACGTGCTGGAAGTGGGTTATGGCCGCAACCAGCCCCAGGTCGGGCTGGACGGCTTCGAACTGAACGGCACCCGTACGCCGGTCTGTGCCTTCGATAACGGCAACCTGACCGATTGCGTCGCCGGTCGAAAAACCGTCGGCAATCTGTACATTTTCGATATGGCCGGGAAACAGGAAGGCACCTTCACCTTCAGCAACACCTCGATCAATGCGCCGGGCAACACGATGTCGACGCAGCTTTATATCAAGTGAGGGTGAGCCTCGAACAAGGGTAGGGAAACCTGACTAAGCTTTAATGATCATTCCGTGGATTGCACCTATGACCTTTAGAGCTTTGATTACCCTTGCAGAGGGCATCGATGACCTGCAAGCCGTAACCCTGGTCGACGTGCTACGCCGCGCCAAGGTGGAAGTGGTGTTGGCCAGTATCGAAAGACGGCGCATGCTCACCTGCGCCCGGGGCACTCGCCTGACCAGTGACGCCATGCTGATCGACCTGCTGGCACAACCCTTCGACCTGATCGTCCTGCCGGGCGGTGCCGTCGGGGCGCAACACCTGGCCGCCCACCAACCCCTGCAACAATTGATCAAGGACCAGGCCGCAGCCGGTCGCCTGTTCGCAGGCATCGCCGAAGCCCCGGCACTGGCACTGCAAACCTTCGGCGTGCTGCGTCAGCGGCGCATGACCTGCCTGCCTTCCGCCAGTCATCAACTTTCAGGCTGCAACTTCGTCGATCAGCCGGTGGTGGTCGATGGCAACTGCATCACGGCCCAGGGCTCGGGTGCCGCGCTGGCCTTTGCCCTGGCGCTGGTGGAGCAACTATGTGGCAAAGCGACCCGGGCGGCAGTGGCGGGGGAGTTGGTCGTTTAAAGCGTTCAGGCGCTGGCTTTTTCTTCCGCCGGTACATGCATCCGGTCGCGTTGGGCCAATGTCGGGAACAGCTTGATCCAGGTCCCGGTCACCACCAGCGTTCCGATCCCGCCCATGACCACCGCCGGCACAGTGCCGAACCAGTGGGCGGTCAGGCCGGACTCGAACTCACCCAACTGGTTTGAAGCACCGATGAACAGGCCGTTCACCGCGCTGACCCGGCCGCGCATTTCATCCGGGGTTTCCAGTTGCACGAAAGACGCGCGGATCACCATGCTGATCATGTCGGCCGCGCCCAGTACCACCAGCACCGCCAGCGAGAACCAGAACGAGGTCGACAGGCCGAAGGCGATGGTCGCCACGCCGAAAATCCCTACCGCTGTGAACATCACCCGACCGACATTGCGTTCCACGGCGAACCTGGCCAGGAACAGCGACATCAGCAGCGCGCCCACCGCCGGTGCCGAACGCAGCAAGCCCAGACCCCAAGGGCCGGTGAGCAGAATGTCCTTGGCGAATACCGGCAACAGCGCCGTGGCGCCGCCAAGCAGGACCGCGAACAGATCCAGGGAAATCGCCCCGAGAATGTCCGGACGGCTGCGAATGAAACGAATCCCCGCCAGCAGCGAATCCAGGGTCGCCTTGCCCTTGTTCAGCGGCGTTTGCCGGGCCGGCAGGTTGAGCATGAGCGAGCAGGCGATGACATACAGCAGGACGGTCGGGCCATACACCCACACGCTACCAAAGGCATACAGCAAGCCGCCCAGGGCCGGAGCGACGATGGTGGCTGACTGCTGGGCCGACTGCGCGGCGGCCACGGCCCGGGGAAACAGGCCGCTGGGCACGATGCTCGGCAACAGGGCCTGGGTGGTCGGCATCTCGAAGGAACGGGCGGCGCCGAGCAGGAAGGCGAGGATGAAGATCATTTCCCGGGTGACATGGTCAGTCGCGCTGCCGATGGCCAGCGATAGGGCGATGAGTGCCTGCAGGGACTGGCAGATCGCCGCCACCTTGCGCCGATCGTAGCGGTCCGCGACGTGTCCGGTGTGCAGCATGAACAGCACCCGCGGTGCAAACTCCACCAAACCCACCAGACCGAGGTCGAGCACGTTGCCAGTCAACTGATAGAGGTTCCAGCCAATGGCCACGGTGAGCATCTGAAAGCCGCTGGCGGTGAAGATCCGGGCGAACCAGAACGCGAGGAAAGGGCGGTGGTGACGTAGCAGCAAAGGCTCTTGGCTGGGCATTTGAAGGCATATCGGCAGGAAGTGAAGGGCGAGATTATCACCAGCCTGTAACAAGAAGTTGCTGATTGTGAAAATTTCATTAGCCAGACATCGATTTCGCTGGCAACACAAAACCCTGTAGGAGCGAGCCTGCTCGCGAAGGCGGCGGCACATTCAGAAATGATGTGACAGACAATCCGCTATCGCTAGCAGGCTCGCTCCTACAGGGGGATGTGTTTCTGCCTGTTGCTGCGGCCATGAGGCAACTTGTCACGCGGCAAAAGACCACGCGGTTCAACCCCGCAAATGGGACTACTCTTTCAACGTTGCTTGATCCAGATCAAAAACCCTCAAGGGCGATGATCCGGCGGCCATGAGGCCAGACTCCCTGCGTAGCGATGCGTGTAAAAAAAGAACAAACAGAGATTCGCCACACTCCATTACCCGTGGGGGCCGTGGATGCAGGCTTCCAGCCAGCAGCCGTATTACCTGACAGAGGAAGACTTATGTTCGGTTTAGAGGCACTTGATCTCGCCCGAATTCAGTTCGCGTTCACCATCTCGTTCCACATCCTGTTCCCTGCCATCACCATTGGCCTGGCCAGTTACCTGGCGGTACTCGAAGGCCTGTGGCTCAAGACCCACAACGACACCTACCGTGACCTCTACCATTTCTGGTCGAAGATCTTTGCCGTCAACTTCGGCATGGGCGTGGTCTCGGGGCTGGTCATGGCCTATCAGTTCGGCACCAACTGGAGCCGTTTTTCGGACTTCGCCGGTTCCGTGACCGGTCCCCTGTTGACCTATGAAGTGCTCACGGCATTCTTCCTCGAAGCCGGTTTCCTCGGCGTGATGCTGTTCGGCTGGAACAAGGTCGGACGTGGTTTGCACTTCTTCGCCACGGTTATGGTGGCCATCGGTACACTCATTTCGACTTTCTGGATTCTCGCCTCCAACAGCTGGATGCAGACGCCGCAGGGTTTTGAAATCGTCAACGGCCAAGTCATTCCCACCGACTGGATCGCGGTGATCTTCAACCCCTCGTTCCCCTATCGCCTGATGCACATGGCCACCGCTGCATTCGTCGCCACGGCGTTTTTCGTCGGCTCGTCCGCGGCCTGGCATTTGTTGCGCGGCAAGGACAACCCAGCGATTCGTAAAATGCTCTCGATGGCCATGTGGATGGCCCTGATCGTCGCGCCGATTCAGGCCGTGATCGGCGACTTCCATGGGCTCAATACCCTTGAGCACCAGCCGGCGAAAATCGCCGCGATCGAGGGCCACTGGGAAAACAAGGGCAATGAGGCCACTCCGCTGATCCTGTTCGGCTGGCCGGACATGAAAGAAGAAAAGACCAAGTTCGCCGTGGAGATCCCGTATCTGGGCAGCCTGATCCTGACCCACTCCCTGGACAAACAGGTACCGGCACTCAAGGAGTTCCCGCCTGAAGACCGGCCGAACTCGACCATCGTGTTCTGGTCGTTCCGGATCATGGTCGGCCTGGGTTTCCTGATGATCTTCACAGGTCTCTGGAGTCTCTGGCTGCGCAAGCGCGACACGCTCTACAGCTCACGCCCATTCCTCTATCTGGCGCTGTGGATGGGACCGTCCGGCCTGATCGCGATTCTCGCCGGCTGGTTCACCACGGAAATCGGCCGTCAGCCCTGGGTCGTCTATGGCCTGATGCGCACGGCAGATGCGTCGTCCAACCATAGCGTCATGCAGATGAGCATCACCTTGATCCTGTTTGTGGTGGTGTATTTCGCGCTGTTCGGTGCCGGTCTCGGCTACATGATGCGCCTGGTGCGCAAGGGACCGAAGGTCGACGAAGGCAAGGAAACCAACGACGGTGGCCCGGGCCAGAAACGCACCCCGGCGCGTCCCCTGTCTGCTGCCGACGATCACGCCGACGCGGACCACACCGCGGCCAAGGAGATTTGAATCATGGGTATTGATCTTCCGCTGATCTGGGCCGTGATCATCATCTTCGGCATCATGATGTACGTGGTCATGGACGGCTTCGATCTGGGCATCGGGATCCTGTTCCCGTTCATTCCGGGCAAGACTGATCGCGACGTGATGATGAACACCGTAGCCCCGGTTTGGGACGGCAACGAAACCTGGCTGGTGCTTGGGGGGGCGGCGTTGTTCGGGGCCTTTCCGTTGGCTTATTCGGTGGTGCTCTCGGCGCTGTACCTGCCGCTGATCTTCATGCTGATCGGGCTGATTTTCCGTGGCGTGGCCTTCGAGTTCCGTTTCAAGGCGCGGGACGATAAACGACATCTGTGGGACAAGGCGTTCATTGGCGGCTCAATCGCGGCCACCTTCTTCCAGGGCGTGGCGCTGGGGGCTTTCATCGATGGCCTGCCGGTGGTTGATCGTCAATACGCCGGCGGCTCTCTGGACTGGCTGACGCCGTTTACCCTGTTCTGTGGTGCTGCGTTGGTGGTGGCCTATGCGTTGCTGGGCTGCACCTGGCTGATCATGAAGACCGAAGGCAAGCTACAGGAACAGATGCATGACCTGGCGAGGCCTTTGGCGTTCGTGTTGTTGGCGGTGATCGGCATCGTCAGTATCTGGACGCCGTTGGCTCACGTCGAAATCGCCGAGCGCTGGTTCACCCTGCCGAACCTGTTCTGGTTCCTGCCGGTGCCGATTCTGGTGCTGGTGACCCTGTACGGCCTGATCCGCGCGGTCGCGCGAAATGCGCACTACACGCCATTCCTGCTGACGCTGGTGCTGATCTTCCTCGGCTACAGCGGCCTGGGAATCAGCCTGTGGCCGAACATCGTGCCGCCGTCGATCTCCATCTGGGACGCCGCCGCGCCGCCGCAGAGTCAGGGCTTCATGTTGGTGGGTACGCTGTTCATCATCCCGTTCATCCTGGGTTATACCTTCTGGAGCTACTACGTGTTCCGCGGCAAGGTCACCCATGAAGACGGTTATCACTAGTCCCCTGTAGGAGCGAGCCTGCTCGCGATGGCGTCGGCAGCGACGCCATCCATCTTGAAGAGGTTGAAGCAAATGACTGGCAAACCTTCCCTGCACGACATTCAAGAAGCCGAAAAAAAACCGCTATGGCAGCGGCTTGGCTGGCTGGCCCTGATCTGGGTCGGCAGTGTCGGTGCACTGTTCATCGCGGCCAGCCTGATGCGGATGTTCATGAACGCCGCCGGTCTGACCACGCACTGAAAACATCGCATCCCTCTTGTGCCTTCGGGTGCGAATTTAAAACCCTCCGCCCGGAGGGTTTTTTTCGACTGGTTACTTGCGGGCCTTGAGAATCACGAACTTCGGCGTGGCCGCCACTTGCTCGACGCCGCGGAACAGGCGCGCCAATTTGCTGTGATAACCCAGATGGCGGTTGCCGACGATGTACAGCGCACCCCCCACCACCAACGCTTCCCGGGCTTGCTGGAACATCCGCCAGGCGAGGAAGTCGCCAACCACCTGTTGCTGATGGAACGGTGGATTGCACAGCACCACGTCCAGTGATTGAGGATCCTGCCCGGCCAGGCCATCGCCGGCACGCACGATGACATCGCGCTCGCCCAGCGCCGCACGCCAGTTCTCGGCGGCCGATTGCACCGCCATGAACGATTCATCCACCAGCGTGTACTGGGCTTCAGGGTTTTGCAGGGCACTGGCGATCGCCAGCACGCCATTGCCGCAGCCGAGGTCGGCCACGCGTGCGGCCCCCAGGTTTTTCGGCAAGTGCGGCAGAAACGCCCGGGTACCGATGTCCAGGCCTTCGCGGCAAAAGACGTTGGCATGGTTGAGCAGTTCGATGGCAGGTGAGTCGAGGCGATAACGCGTCGGGTAAGGGGAGGTGGCCGGCGTCTTGTCCTCCGGCGTGGCGATCAGCAGCCGGGCTTTCTTCACCGCCAGCGACGCCTGTACCGGGCCAATGTAGCGCTCAAGCAGATCACCGGCGGCACGCGGCAAATGTTTGATCATTGCCGCGGCAATCACCTGGGCTCCGGGCGCCAATTGGCCTTGCAGGCGGATCAATTGTTCTTCCAACAGGGCCAGGGTCTTCGGCACCCGAATCAGCACCTGGTCAAAGGGGCCGGTTGCCGTTTCGCTGGCGGGGATGGCTGGCACTGCGTCAAATGCCCGGCCATTGCGGGCCAGGTTCTTCTCCAGCCCCTGAAACGCCAGGAATGAGTCGCCGCTGCTGGTCACATCGACCTTGCCGGCCAGACTTGCCGCCAATGCCCCAAAACTGTCGTTGAGCACCAACACCCGTGTGTCGATCGAAGTCTGCTGTTCGGCCAGATGGTTGAGCAGGTACTCATCTGCCGCATCAAAGGCTTGCAGGGGTTCGTTCTGCTGTTCGGGTTGACGGATCAGGTCGAGGCTGGCGAAAGGCGTTTCGAGCAAAGGCATGGGGCGGGGCTCTGGGTAATCAACGGGTATCCCGCGCCCAGGGGCGTTGTAGCGGGCGTGGTCGTCCGAGTTCGGTGCGTCGTGAAAGACTCACATGTCATCACTCTGGAGGAACTGCGGATGGTACGTTTTTTTGAGTCGGATTACCCGCAGGTTTTGCGGTTCAGCGCGTCGCGCCGCTGTTGAGGTAGCCAGCCTTCACGGCGGCAATCACGGCGGAAACCTTGTTGTTGACCCCGAGTTTGCGGATGGCTTCCTGGACATGGAAGTTCACTGTCCGTGCGCTGATATTGAGAATTCGCGCGCTCTCATACGCCGTTTTGCCCAGTGCAGCGAGTTTCAGTACGTCGATTTCCCGCACCGATAAATTCGTCCCACAGATTTTTTCCGCCTCCCTGGGCATCGACTGGGTGACCAGATTATGCAGATGACGACCAATGAAGGTGGTGAAGCCAAGGTTTTCATACAGTTCCCATGGGCTGATGGGGCAATGACTCCTGGCCACACTCACAATGCTGCACAAACCGCTTTCATCATCGTGAATCGCTTGTGACCACCCGTACTGTATGCCTTGTTGCTCAAGCGCGTTCCATATCCAGGGCGCATCGTGGAAAAGATCCTCACTCCAAAGAACCGGCAATGGGGATTGATTGCAATGAGCTACTATCGGGTCAGTGGCGACGAGTTTTTGTTTCTCATACTCACGGCTCCACGCAACGGGATAATTGTTGAACAGCGATGTATGGAAGTGCTCTGTTTTCGTTGGGCAAGTGGTTGAAAAGGCAAAAAATTTGAAGCCGATATTCTTTATGAAGTTCAAGGAACTCTGGAACGCATTCCCAAGTTCGGTCGTAGAGGAAATTTGTTCAAGCTGAGACTCCTTCCACCGCTCCATCATGGGCTCCGTTTATTTGTTCTAGACAGTTAATATTGGATCCAGAGTGTTTGCGTTTGGATTGTAGGATCAATCCTACTGCTGTGCTGAGATTTTTTTGAATTTATATCGGAGTGGAAGTAGATGGTCTGGTTCTATGTATGAGTATTGGGTTCAATATTATTGAATGTCATCGTTAATATTAAATATCGGGTTTGTAATTGTGTGGTGTCATGTGGCTATTATCTTTGTGCGGTGCTGTTTAATTAAATGATAGGCATTTGCTCTAAAAACACTACAAATCATCGGTGTTTATGTCATGCACTTTGAGAGACACTGCGACCATGGTTTTCTTGGAGCCGCTCATGACCGCCAGTGAAGAAAAATTTACTCGCCAGACCTTGCTCGACGTACAACCGCTGACCCCGAATCTGTTTACGCTGCGCGCCACGCGGGATCCGGGCTTTCGTTTTCGGGCAGGGCAATTTGCGCGACTGGGTGTCACCAAGGCGGACGGCAGTACCGTGTGGCGTGCCTATTCCATGGTGTCGTCACCTTTCGACGAGTTTCTCGAGTTCTTTTCCATTGTCGTGCCGGGCGGTGAGTTCACCAGCGAGTTGAGTCGGCTGGACGTCGGCGATACGTTGCTGGTCGATCGACAGGCCTTTGGATACCTGACCCTCGATCGTTTCGTCGATGGGCGTGACCTGTGGCTGCTGTCCACTGGCACCGGACTGGCTCCGTTTTTATCGATCCTCCAGGATTTCGAAGTGTGGGAGAAGTTCGAGCGCATCATCCTGGTCTACAGCGTGCGTGAATCACGGGAACTGGCCTATCAGGCGTTGATTGCAGGGCTGGCGCAGCGCGATTACCTGGCGGAATACGCGCATAAGTTGCAACTGATCAATACGGTGACGCGCGAGCAGCATCCGGGGGCCCTGAACGGGCGGATTACCACGCTGATCGAAAACGGCGAGCTGGAGCGAGCGGCAGGGGTGGCGCTGACACCCGAACACTCGCGGGTCATGCTGTGCGGCAATCCGCAGATGATCGATGACACGCGCAAACTGCTCAAACAACGTGACATGCACTTGAGTCTCAGCCGCCGACCCGGGCAGGTGGCGGTGGAGAACTTCTGGTAGAAAACGCCTTACCCATACCTGTAACAGCGAGCATGCTCGCGCTGGTCGCGCGCTTGCTCGCTGTTACAGGTCAAGGGGCCTTCAGGGCCGATTGTTCTGGGCCTTGAGCAGATCACGGATCTCGCTCAGCAACTCTTCTTCCTTGGTTGGAACCGGCGGCGCGGAAGGTGCGACAGCTTCTTCGCGTTTCAGTTGGTTGATGGCCTTGACGCCCATGAAGATCGCGAACGCAACGATGATGAAGTCGATCACGCTCTGGATGAATTTACCGTAGGCCAGGGTCACTGCCGGGGTGTCCGCGGTGGCTGCCTTGAGCGTAATGGCCAGGTCACTGAAGTCCATCCCACCGATCAGCATGCCTATCGGCGGCATGATCACGTCACCGACGAACGAGGTGACGATCTTGCCGAAGGCCGCACCGATGATGATACCAACGGCCATGTCGACCACGTTGCCTTTGACCGCGAAGGCCTTGAACTCACTTATCACGCCCATAGGTTATTTCCTTGTTACAGATGAGGTTGGTGAAGGCAGTGTAAATCAGCAGGGCACATCCTGCTTGAGCGGCTGCCTGAAGCGCTTGCCTGCAGTCGACCGGAGGGACGCTGGAAAGTTTAATTCCGAAGCGAAGGCTATCGCTCTTTGTGTAAAAACCTGGCAGACCCGATATCGGGATTTTTAATTAAGCTTTTATTAGGCGGTTAAGGGCGATTCAATAGAAATCTGGTGCTTGATACTGTTGTCATGGTTTTTTATGGTCTCCGAAGTGAATACTCTAAACTAAAACAATAGGTTTACTTTTTGTGTGGGTTAATGGGCTGTCTGTTTGTTGGTAGTTTAAAAATGGAGTTATACGGTCGGAGTTTTAACTTGAAGGGGTTGTACAAGTTTTATCGAAGCTGTTTAGTGTTTAAGGCGAGGTCGTGTGAAGTTGCTTGTATAAGATGGCTCCATTTGAAATTGCGAAGCGTTCTATTTAACTGCGCCTTGTTCGTTTTCACTCCTTGCTCGTTTCCGAGATGATTTTCCGTCTATATGAGGATGACGGATAACCGCGCGGGCTCATCTCGCTCGCCTGAGCTATCATCGCGGTTTTTGCCGGGGGTTCAGATGGCCAAGGCCAAACGTATGTACGGCTGCACGGAGTGCGGCTCAACCTTCCCGAAGTGGGCCGGCCAATGCAGCGAATGCGGCGCCTGGAACACGCTGACCGAAACCATGGTGGAAAGCGGTGGGGCTGCGGCGCCCAGCGGGCGCACAGGTTGGGCTGGCCAGCAGGCGCAGATCAAGACTCTGGCCGAAGTCAGTGTCGAAGAAATTCCGCGCTTCTCCACCGTATCCAGCGAACTGGATCGGGTGCTGGGAGGCGGTCTGGTCGACGGTTCGGTCGTGCTGATTGGCGGCGACCCGGGTATCGGTAAATCGACCATCCTGCTGCAGACCTTGTGCAACCTGGCCAAAAGCATGCCGGCACTGTATGTCACCGGCGAAGAGTCCCAGCAGCAAGTGGCCATGCGTGCACGACGGCTGGGCTTGCCGCAGGATCAATTGCGGGTCATGACTGAAACCTGCATCGAGTCCATCATCGCCACGGCCCGCCAGGAAAAGCCCAAGGTCATGGTGATCGATTCGATCCAGACGATTTTCACCGAACAATTGCAATCGGCGCCGGGCGGTGTATCCCAGGTACGCGAGAGCGCGGCGTTGCTGGTGCGCTATGCCAAGCAGAGCGGCACGGCGATTTTCCTCGTTGGTCACGTAACCAAGGAAGGCGCGCTGGCCGGTCCCCGTGTGCTGGAGCACATGGTTGATACGGTGCTGTACTTCGAAGGTGAGTCGGATGGGCGCCTGCGCTTGTTGCGGGCGGTGAAAAACCGTTTCGGTGCGGTTAACGAACTGGGCGTGTTCGGCATGACGGACAAGGGCCTGAAGGAAGTCTCAAATCCGTCTGCGATTTTTCTGACACGTGCCCAGGAAGAAGTACCGGGCAGTGTGGTCATGGCAACGTGGGAGGGCACGCGGCCGATGCTGGTGGAAGTCCAGGCACTGGTCGATGACAGCCACCTGGCCAACCCGCGTCGGGTCACGCTGGGCCTGGATCAGAACCGCCTGGCGATGTTGCTGGCGGTGCTGCACCGTCATGGCGGAATTCCGACCCATGACCAGGATGTGTTTCTCAACGTGGTGGGTGGCGTGAAAGTGTTGGAAACGGCTTCCGACCTGGCGTTGATGGCGGCAGTGATGTCCAGTCTGCGCAACCGGCCGCTGCCCCATGACCTGCTGGTGTTTGGTGAAGTCGGTTTGTCCGGCGAGGTGCGCCCTGTGCCAAGTGGTCAGGAGCGGCTGAAAGAGGCGGCCAAGCACGGATTCAAGCGTGCCATCGTACCCAAGGGCAACGCACCGAAAGAGGCGCCGCCGGGGTTGCAGATCATTGCCGTTACACGCCTTGAACAGGCCCTCGACGCACTATTTGAGTGAAATTACGGTTAGGGGCCGCCCCAGTGGGAGCGAGCCTGCTCGCGAAGTCGGTGTTACAAACAACATCAATGTTGAATGTGATGCCCTCTTCGCGAGCAGGCTCGCTCCCACATTGGTAGAGGTATGCCCGTCAGATTTCGATCAGAGCGCCCAACTCCCGCTCAAGCTCCTGCTGGTCTCCCAGGTTGAGCTCAATCAATCGCCGCAGACGTTCGATGGATTCCAGACTGATGTGGTGGCAGACAAAGCCCAGCTGATCCTGGTCTTCGTGGGTCAATTGCACGTCCATTTCGATGTCGACGTCTTCGCTCAGGTGAATGTCGACGAAAAAATCCTGCTGCGGGTCGCCCAGCCACGGTTCAGGTCGCTGGATCAGCAATCCCTTGAGTGACAGATCGATCAGTTTCACCGGCCAGACGAATTCCCCCTGGCTCAGCTCGGTTCTGGCATCGAACGCAATACGTTTGAAGCGGCGGCGATCGGCAGGGTGCTCGCTCATGGCGCAATCCTCTAGATGTTCGCTGACTATAGACCCGCCTTGTTAGAACCTGCCAGCCAGGGCAGGGCTCTAGACCAACGTTGGGGTATGGCCTTTGCCGTCAGGAGAGCTAAACTCGGAGTGGTTGTCTTTCTGTCCACTCTGGCTGGAATAATAAAATGAAAAATAATAATAGCCCGCTACGCCACTTACCCTGGCTGGTGCTGGCAATCCTGGGAGCCTGCGCCCTTGGGGTAGTGGCACTGCGCCGAGGTGAGGCGATCAACGCCTTGTGGATTGTGGTCGCTGCCGTGGCCATCTATCTGGTTGCGTATCGCTACTACAGTCTGTTCATCGCAAACAACGTGATGCAACTCGACCCGCGACGGGCCACCCCCGCCGTGCTCAACAATGACGGTCTGGACTACGTTCCTACCAACAAACACATCCTCTTCGGTCACCACTTCGCGGCCATCGCCGGCGCGGGGCCTCTGGTCGGCCCGGTGCTGGCGGCGCAGATGGGCTATCTGCCCGGCACGTTGTGGCTGATCGCCGGCGTGGTGCTGGCCGGTGCGGTGCAGGACTTCATGGTCCTGTTCATGTCCACCCGCCGCAACGGTCGTTCCCTGGGCGACATGGTCCGTGAAGAAATGGGCCGCATCCCCGGCACCATCGCTCTGTTCGGCTGTTTCCTGATCATGATCATCATCCTCGCGGTGCTGGCGCTGATCGTCGTGAAAGCGCTCGCGGAAAGCCCGTGGGGGATCTTCACGGTGATGGCGACCATCCCGATCGCGATGTTCATGGGCATCTACATGCGCTACATCCGCCCGGGTCGCATCGGTGAGATCTCGGTGATCGGCGTGTTGCTGCTGCTGGGGTCAATCTGGCTGGGCGGGCAGATTGCCGCCGACCCGGTATGGGCCAAGGCCTTCACCTTCACCGGCGTGCAGATCACCTGGATGCTGATCGGTTACGGTTTCGTGGCCGCCTCGTTGCCGGTGTGGCTGATCCTGGCGCCCCGTGACTACCTGTCGACCTTCCTGAAAATCGGCACCATCGTCGGTTTGGCGATCGGCATCCTGATCACCATGCCCGAGCTGAAAATGCCGGCCCTGACCCAGTTCATCGACGGCACCGGCCCGGTGTGGAAGGGCGGTCTGTTCCCGTTCCTGTTCATCACCATCGCCTGTGGCGCGGTGTCCGGGTTCCACGCACTGATCTCTTCCGGCACCACGCCAAAACTGCTCGATAACGAGGTGAACGCCCGTTACATCGGTTACGGCGGCATGCTGATGGAGTCCTTAGTGGCGATCATGGCCATGGTTGCCGCTTCGGTGATCGAGCCTGGCGTGTACTTCGCCATGAACAGCCCGGCGGCCGTGGTCGGCGGTGATGTGGTGGCGGTGGCGACGGCGGTCAGCAACTGGGGCTTCGCAATCACTCCCGACGCGCTGCAAGCCGTGGCCCACGACATCGGTGAAACCACCATCCTGGCCCGTGCCGGCGGTGCACCGACCCTGGCGGTGGGGATCGCGCAAATCCTGCACAGTGTGCTGCCAGGTGAAAACACCATGGCCTTCTGGTACCACTTCGCGATCCTGTTCGAAGCCCTGTTCATCCTGACGGCAGTGGATGCCGGTACCCGTGCCGGGCGTTTCATGCTGCAGGATCTGCTCGGTTCCTTCGTACCGGCGCTGCAACGTACCGAATCCTGGACCGCCAACCTGATCGCCACCGCGGGTTGCGTGGCCATGTGGGGATGGCTGCTGTATCAAGGCGTGATCGATCCACTGGGTGGCATCAACACCCTGTGGCCGCTGTTCGGCATCTCGAACCAGATGCTGGCCGGTATCGCGCTGATGCTCGGCACCGTGGTCCTGATCAAGATGAAGCGCCAGCGCTACATCTGGGTGACCTTGCTGCCAGCGGTATGGCTGCTGATCTGCACCACCACCGCTGGCTTCATCAAGCTGTTCGACCCTAATCCGGCGATCGGCTTCCTGTCGCTGGCGAAGAAATACAGCGACGCCCTGGCCAATGGCCAGATCCTCGCCCCGGCCAAGGACATCACGCAGATGCAGCATGTGATTTTCAACGCCTACACCAACGCTACGCTGACCGCGCTGTTCCTGTTCGTGGTGTTCAGCATCCTGTTCTATGCGCTCAAGGTCGGCATTGCCTCCTGGGGTAAAAAAGAACGTACGGATAAAGAATCGCCCTTCCAGGCGCTGCCGGATGCGTGATCGAGGAGTGCAGCATGTTCAATGACTTGAGTCGCCTCGGAAAATACCTCGGTCAGGCCGCGCGCCTGATGGTCGGCATGCCCGACTACGACAACTACGTCGAGCACATGCAAAACAAGCACCCGGACAAACCGGTGATGAGCTACGAAGCGTTCTTCCGGGAACGTCAGGAAGCCCGTTACGGTGGCAAGGGTGGGCCGAAGTGCTGTTGATCTGTTAGACAGGTCATGATGTAAAGCGAAGCCTGTGGGAGCGAGCTTGCTCGCGAAAGCGTTGTGTCATTCAACATTAATGTCGACTGATACGACCTCTTCGCGAGCAGGCTCGCTCCCACAGTTGTTTAGTGTTGTTTCCTAATTTTCTGCTACCAGGAGATCTGCTTTTGTCCTCTCCCATCCCGGTCACGATCCTCAGCGGCTTCCTCGGCGCCGGCAAGACCACGCTGCTGCGTCACCTGCTCAAAGCCGAGCACGGCCTGAAGATCGCGGTGATCGAAAATGAATTCAGCGACGCCGGTATCGACACCGAGTTGTTGGGCGCAGAACCGGTACAGGTGATGACGCTATCCAACGGCTGCGTCTGCTGCACCATTCACACCGACCTGACCAAGGCCCTGTACCTGCTGCTCGAGCGTCTGGACAGCGGAGAAATCGCCTTCGACCGTCTGGTGATCGAATGCACCGGGCTGGCCGATCCGGCACCGGTGGCGCAAACCTTCTTCATCGACGAAGAGCTTCGCGAGCGTTACATCCTCGACGGCATCATCACCCTGGTGGATGCGGCGCATGCCGAGCAGCACCTGACCCAAACCATCGCCCAGGCACAGATCGGTTTCGCCGACCGCTTGCTGGTGAGCAAACGCGACCTGGTGGACGAGTCCACCTTCAATGCCTTGAGCGAACGCCTGACCCGCATCAACCGCCGCGCGCCCATTCGCGTGGTTGACCACGGCAGGATCGACCTGGCCGAAATGCTCGATGTGCGTGGTTTCAATCTCAATGCCGATCTGGGCGGGGGCGTGAGTTTGCGCCCGGTCAGTACGGCGTCTTCCATTGATCGCATTTCCAGCCTGGTGCTGCGCACTGACAAGCCGCTGGATATCGACAGGCTCAGCGAGTTCATGAACGAACTGCTGGAGGATCATGGCAAGCAGTTGCTTCGCTACAAAGGTGTGTTGAACATCCTGGGCGAGCCACGTCGCATGGTGTTTCAGGGCGTGCTGAAGCTTTACGGATTCGACTGGGATACGGAATGGGCCGATGATGAAGCGCGTGAAAGCGTGATCGTGTTCATTGCCGATGAGTTGCCGGAAGAAAAGATTCGCGAGGGGTTTGCCAAAGTGGCTGCGAACTGAACCGGTTCGCAGCCTGATAATGAACTTTTTGTGGCATTTGAAAGATGCGGGCAAGACGCATGCGTAGTGCCCGCCAATTCGCAAGTTTTACGTCAGACTTCGCTCGGGTGATTGAGATAAGGGGCATTTCTTTCCAGGGTGTTTAGATTGAAAGCCAGTGCCGTCCCATCTTTAGTGGCGATATAGGTATAGGGAGAACCTCGGGCTATAAATGTGTGTAGCACTCCAGCGTTTCTGCTTTGCAAATAGATGCAAGGTGTAGTGTCGTTCAGGTTTTCAAGATTGATGGGGATGCCATTCTCTCTGATCAGATAGAAAGTGTCTGATGATTTATCTGAGGGGAACGCTCCAACTAAACCATTGTCATTGGTACTGAGGCACATTCCAAAATAAGGGCCTGGGGTGCGGATGTAGAGCTGGTAACCGCTGTTGGTATGCCTGAAGTAAAGCGTCAGGCGAGGCCTGTGGTTGGTGGGGACATCCTTTCGCAGTCCCAATAGGTGCGAGTCGTCGCGAGATTGTGGGCGACCTGTAAAGGACCCGCCGCTCGCGCGAGTCGGCCTGGAGATCGCCCGCTCGCCGTACATCTCGTCCAGGAAGTGCAATAGACCGAATTCAGTGCCAATGGTCGCTATAAAAGATTTTTGCCGATCAGTGCTCATAACTGCTTCCTTGCTGTAGTTATCAATTTAATAAAATATAAAGGCTGATATTTTTAAGTGTGTTGTTGAGGTCAAGGGTAGGCGTCCATGTTTAATTATGTAGATAAGCATTTGCTGATGCTTTTGATGTGGTGCTCTGTGAAGTTAACATTCAGGTGTGTGGCTGAAAATTAATTAACGTTGTTCTGGTGTTTCAATGATTTTGTTTTCAAAGGTGATAACTGGCCGAGTTGAATTTCGAGCAATAAAAAACCCGGCCAGATTGGCCGGGTTTTTTTAAAGCGTTTCTGCTATCAGGCGCCGTATACCGGCAGCTTCTTGCAGATGGCTTTGACTTTCTCACGAACGGCGTCGATCACCGCTTCGTTGTTCAGGTCAGCCAGGATGTCGCAGATCCAGCCAGCCAGTTCCTTGCACTCGGCTTCCTTGAAGCCACGAGTGGTCACGGCCGGGGTGCCGAAGCGCAGACCGGAGGTGACGAACGGGGAGCGTGGGTCGTTTGGCACGGAGTTCTTGTTCACGGTGATGAACGCTTTGCCCAGAGCAGCGTCAGCGTCTTTACCGGAGATTTCCTGCTTGATCAGCGACAGCAGGAACAGGTGGTTCTGAGTACCTCCGGAAACCACGTCGAAACCGCGCTCGATGAACACGCTGGCCATGGCCTGGGCGTTTTTCACCACTTGTTGCTGGTAGGCCTTGAACTCAGGCTGCAGTGCTTCCTTGAAGCAGATCGCCTTGGCCGCGATCACGTGCTCCAGCGGGCCGCCCTGGGCGCCAGGGAATACCGCGGAGTTCAGCTTCTTCTCGATTTCGGCGTTGGCACGAGCCAGGATCAGACCGCCACGTGGACCGCGCAGGGTCTTGTGGGTGGTGGTGGTCACGACGTCGGCGAATGGAACCGGGTTCGGGTACACGCCAGCGGCGACCAGACCGGCTACGTGGGCCATGTCGACGAACAGGTAGGCACCGACCTTGTCAGCGATGGCGCGGAAACGCGGGAAGTCCAGGATCTGCGAGTAGGCAGAGAAACCGGCCACGATCATTTTCGGCTTGTGCTCGACCGCCAGGCGCTCGACTTCGTCGTAGTCGATCAGGCCGTTGGCGTCGATGCCGTACTGGATGGCGTTGTACAGCTTGCCCGAAGACGAAACGCTGGCACCGTGGGTCAGGTGACCACCGTGGGCCAGGCTCATGCCCAGGATGGTGTCACCGGCCGACAGCAGGGCCAGGTAAACGGCAGCGTTGGCCTGGGAGCCGGCGTGTGGCTGAACGTTGGCGTAATCGGCGCCGAACAGTTCTTTTGCACGATCGATGGCCAGTTGCTCAACGACGTCGACGTACTCGCAACCACCGTAGTAGCGCTTGCCCGGGTAGCCTTCGGCGTACTTGTTGGTCAGTACCGAGCCTTGAGCTTCCATCACCGCAGGGCTGGTGTAGTTTTCCGAAGCGATCAGCTCAATGTGCTCTTCCTGGCGCTGAGCTTCTTGCTCCATGGCGGCAAAGAGATCGGCGTCGTACTTGGCAATAGTCAAATCACGGCTGAACATGGCGGTCCTCAAGGATCGGGGGCGGAAAAGGGGGGCATTCTACCCCAACCGGTTTTGGAAGGCATATGAAAGGACGTCATGTCGCAGATAAGCGGTTTTCATGACTTCAAGGTCAAAAGATCGCAGCCTGCGGCAGCTCCTACAGAGGGACGCATTCCAATGTAGGAGATGCCGAAGGCTGCGATCTTTTCAGCGCTTGCGCTGAGTTTCAGTCGAGGACGAACAGCGCATCATTACTGAACTGCACTTCGAACCTGTCCGCCGGCATCGGACGCCCGAACAGGTAACCCTGCACTTCATCGCAACCGTGTTCCCTGAGGAAGTCGAGCTGTTCCTGGGTTTCCACACCCTCGGCGATCACCGCCAGGTTGAGGCTGTGGGCCATGGCGATGATTGCCCGGGCGATCTGCGCATCCTGCTCACCCGACGGCAGGCCGTCGACGAAGGTGCGGTCGATTTTCAACACGTCGATCGGGAACTGCTTGAGGTAGTTGAGCGATGAGTAACCGGTGCCGAAGTCGTCGACCGCAATGCTCAAGCCGAGGTTTTTCAGGCCATCGAGAATTTGCATCGCCTCGCTGACTTCGCGCATCAGGATACTTTCGGTCAGTTCCAGCTCCAGGCAGGCCGGCGGCAGGCCGGTGTCCTTGAGGATGGTGGCGATCCGCGTACCGAGTTGGCCATCGGAGAACTGTCGCGCCGAGATGTTTACCGAGACTTTGGGCACCGGCACCTTGGCCTGATGCCAGGCCTTGAGCTGGCGACAAGCCTGGCTGATGACCCAGTCGCCCACATCCACCACCAGGCCCAATTCTTCGAGTACCGGAATGAAATCTCCCGGCGGTACCATGCCGCGGCGCGGATGACACCAGCGCAACAGGGCTTCGGCACCGGTCAAACGTTTGCCATCGCCGCTGAATTGCGGCTGGTAGAACAGCGTGAACTCGTTCTGTTCCAGGGCATGGCGCAGATCGCTTTCCAGTTCCAGGCGTTCGAGGGCACTGGCATTCATGTCCGTCTGATAGAACTGGAAGTTGTTTTTGCCGCGCTCCTTGGCGTGGTACATCGCGGTGTCGGCGTTCTTCATCAACTGGCTGAGTTCGTTGCCGTCCTGCGGGCTCAGCGCAATGCCGATACTGGCCGTGACGAAGAACTCGCGCCCTTCGAGCACGAACGGCTTCACCAGCCCGGCGAGAATCTGTTCCGCCACATGAATCGCCCGGTTCAGGGCGATTTCGCGGTTGGCCCGCGGTTGCAGGAGCAAGGTGAACTCGTCGCCACCCATGCGTGCAACGGTGTCGTCATCGTCGACGCACTCGAGCAGCCGGGTGGCCATTTCCTTGAGCATGCGATCACCGGCGGCATGGCCCAGGGAGTCGTTGATCGGCTTGAAACGGTCGAGGTCGAGGAACATCAGCACCACCCAGGACTTCTGCCGTTCGGCCGCTTGCAGGGCGGTGTGCAGGCGATCCTGGAACAGCGAGCGGTTGGGCAGGTGCGTCAGCGCATCGTAATAGGCCAGGCGGTGAATCCGTTGCTCACTGGCCTTGCGCTCGCTGATGTCACTGAAGAAGCACACGTAGCTGGCCAGGTCGCCCTCGTCATCCAGCACGGCAGTGATGCCGACCCACGCCGGGTAATGTTCGCCGTTGCGTCGCTTGAGCCAGACTTCGCCTTCCCAGGTGCTGTTCTGGTTCAGTTGCTTGAGCACATAGCGCAGATGGGCTTCCTGCTGCTCGTCGACGGTCAGCATGTTCGGCAACTGGTCGAGCACCTGTTCGACCGCATAACCGCTGACGCGACTGAAGGCTTCGTTGGCCTGGACGATGTAGCCGGCGGGGTCGGTGATCAGGATCGCCGAGGTCGAGTGCTCGAAAACCGTGGCGGCCATGCGCAGGTCTTTCTCGGCGCGGCGCTGCTGGCTGACATCGCGGCCGACCCCGAGCACGCCCTCGAACGCTCCGTGCTCGTCCCAGACCAGCACCAGTCGCAGTTCGATAGGAATCTTGCGCCCGTCGGCCCGCAGGCAGTCGAACAGGAACAGTTGCGTCTGCACCTGGCTGCGCAACAGCGCCAGTTGTTCGGGTTGGTCCAGCGCCTTGCTGACCCGCTCCATGAGGCCGTAAATGCCGGTCAGTTGCTGTGGGTTGGCGATGGTCGAATTCCAGCCGTTCTGGAAAATCCATTCGGCGTCGTAACCCAGCACGGCCTGCACCGACGGGCTGACATAGTTGAGTGTCAGGCGGTTGTCGGTGGAGATGATCACGTCGCTGATGCTTTCGGCGAGCATCCGGTAGCGCTGCTCGCTGTCGCGTAGCGACTCACTGGCTTCGATCTGCTCGGTAACGTCCTTGGCGACGCCAATGATGCGAGTCACCTGATTGTGCTTGTCGCGGGCCAGGGCCTGTTCGCGAATGTCGAAACGCCGCCATTCACCGTTGCGGTGACGGAAGCGCAACTGGCATTGCATCAACTGGCTGTAGCCGTCCTGGCGCTGGTGATGGCGCGAACGGTGGTAGAAGTCGGCATCGTCGGGGTGCAGGAGGATTTCCCAGAAGTACTCACCCATCTGCTGCAGTTCGGTGCGGTTGTAGCCCAGGGTCTGGCCCAGATGGTGGTTGCTGAAAATCATCCGCTGGCTGATCACATCCTGCACGTACAGGTGATCGGGCACGGTGCGCACCACGTCGGACCAGAAGCCTTCCCGTTCCTGCAGCGACAGCTCGGTGAGCTTGCGGCTGGTGATGTCGGTGATGCTGAGGATGACGGCTTTGTATTCTTCCGGGCCTTGCGGCAGGCGCAGCACCAGCCACAGGTGCTGGTCGCGGCCGTTGGCGTCCTGGAGCTTGATCTCCAGCTCCAGTTGCGGCTGCTGATTGATTGTCGCCTCGAGTACCTGGTTGCCGATGGCGCTGCCATCCAGCGGGCTGCCATCGATCAACAGGTCCCAGGCCTGTTCGCAACTGTTGACGTTGAGCAGTTGCAACGCGACCTGGTTGACTTCGGTCACGCGCAACGCCTGCAACAACTGACGGCGTTGTTCCGGCTCCTGGAGCCATTCGCGCAGTTGCTCGCTGCTTTGTACTCGGGCCTTGTTAAGCGCGGTGTTGAGGCCGGACATGTCGAGTACGCACAAGGCGACGCCCGTGCCTTCGAAAATCTCCTGATAACGCCGACGGCCTTCATGCAGTTGGCGCTGGCGCCGGCGCATGTTCAGCAGGACGATAAAAGGCAGCAGGGAAAACGCCAGGCCCAGCAGGCATTTGCCGATGAAAGCCGGCAGCAGTTCTTCAAGCACCTGCTGGCGATCGAACAGCCCGCGCAGTTGCCAGTCGCTGCTGCTCAGGGGAACGGTCAGTACGCTGTTGCTCAGATCGTCCTGGGTCAGGGTGCCCGGGTTGACCTGCGGCAGTGCTTCATCGCGACTGATGATCTGGTGGTTGTAGCGGTTTTCCACGAGCCACTGCGGACGGTTTTCGGCGTCGCCGAGTTGTGTCAGCGACGAAAAAAACGTCGGTTTGAAGCGCAAGGCCCAGTAGCCGCGGGTAGTGCCGCTGGCCTGATGCAATAACAGGTGCACGATCGAGCCATCGATGGCATTGCTGAAATAGTGAGGTTGGGCGTGGCTGCGCCGGACGAGCTCGCTCAGATAGTCGGCGTCTTCGCTGTTGCTCGCGCTGTCGGCAAGGATGATCCCTGATGGACTGAGCAAGGCGAGGCTGATCAGGTCGGGCAGCGATTTTTGCAGCTTGCGCAGCAGCTCCTGCTGTTCTTCGAGGCTTTGCGGTTGCTCGACGATCGGCAGCAGGTTAAGGGCGATTCGCGCATTCAACGCCATGTTCAGGCTGACTTGCGTGGCCAGGTCGGCGGTGTAGTCGATGGTGTACTGACGCTGGCTTTTCTGGGTTTCGCGCAACTGGTCCAGCAGTTGCCAGAACATTAATGCAAGCAGTAGCAGTACCAGGGTCGCCAGGGCACTTTTGAGGGTTCCGCGCAGGGGCGAGCCGTTCGCGGATGCCGGCGCACGAGTGGTCAGGGGCGGAGGGGCAATGGACAAACTGTAATCCTGCGGTTTGGCTGGACTGGCGCGACGTGCACTATAAGCCGGACGCCCGAAGGGCGGCTAGCATGCCTTGAGTTGTGGCAAAGTGCCAGCCCCGCTCGGCTGGACGGCCACCTGTCATTCAGGTAGCTTTGCCGGTTACGCGGGAGCGTTCCAGCTCCTACAATCAGACTTTTTTCAGCGTGCACGCTCGGGTCTCCATCAAGCGTCCACGCGCACGGTCTGGCCCGGGCATCGCCTGCGCTCCAATCATTCATCAGTCACTGACCCTAGGTTCTCCATGGCTCAATACGTATTCACCATGCATCGGCTGGGCAAAGTTGTGCCGCCGAAGCGGGAAATCCTGAAAAACATCTCCCTGTCGTTCTTCCCCGGCGCCAAGATCGGCGTGCTCGGCCTCAACGGCTCGGGTAAGTCCACGCTGCTGAAAATCATGGCTGGCGTCGACACCGAGTTCGAAGGTGAAGCCCGTCCGATGCCGGAGCTGAACATCGGTTATCTGCCGCAAGAGCCACAACTTGATCCAACCAAGACCGTACGTGAAGTGGTCGAGGAAGCGGTCAGCGTGATCAAGGATGCCCAGGCGCGTCTGGACGAGGTCTATGCGGCCTACGCCGACCCGGATGCCGACTTCGACAAGCTGGCTGCCGAACAGGCCAAGCTCGAAGCAATCCTGCAGGCCAGCGATGGCCACAACCTGGAGCGTCAGCTGGAAGTCGCCGCCGATGCGCTGCGTCTGCCGGCCTGGGATGCCAAGGTTGAGCATCTGTCCGGTGGTGAGAAGCGTCGTGTGGCCCTGTGCCGCCTGCTGCTGTCGGCCCCTGACATGCTGCTGCTCGACGAACCGACCAACCACCTGGACGCCGATTCCGTCGCCTGGCTGGAGCACTTCCTGCACGATTTCCCGGGCACCGTGGTTGCGATCACGCACGACCGTTACTTCCTGGACAACGTAGCGGGCTGGATCCTGGAACTCGACCGCGGCGCGGGCATTCCTTACGAGGGCAACTATTCGGGTTGGCTGGAGGCCAAGTCCGATCGTCTGGCCCAGGAATCCAAGCAGCAATCGGCTCATGAAAAAGCCATGAAGGAAGAACTGGAGTGGGTGCGCAAAGGCGCCAAGGCCCGCCAGTCGAAATCCAAGGCTCGTCTGCAGCGTTTCGAAGAAATGCAATCGCAGGAATTCCAGAAGCGCAGCGAAACCAACGAGATCTACATCCCGGCCGGTCCGCGCCTGGGCGACAAGGTCATCGAGTTCAAGAACGTCACCAAGGGCTACGGCGATCGCGTGTTGATCGACAACCTGTCGTTCTCCATGCCTAAAGGCGCCATCGTCGGCGTTATCGGTGGTAACGGTGCCGGTAAGTCGACCCTGTTCCGCATGCTGATGGGCAAGGAGACCCCGGATTCGGGCTCCATCGAAATCGGCGAAACCGTACAACTGGCCTGCGTGGACCAGAGCCGCGAAGACCTGGACGGCAGCAAGACCGTGTTCCAGCAAATCTCCGACGGTTCCGACCAGATCCGCATCGGCAACTACGAGATTCCGTCGCGTACCTATGTCGGTCGCTTCAACTTCAAGGGCGGCGACCAGCAGAAGTTCGTCAAGGACCTGTCCGGTGGTGAGCGCGGTCGTCTGCACCTGGCGCTGACGCTGAAAGAGGGCGGCAACGTCCTGCTGCTCGACGAACCGTCCAACGACCTCGACGTCGAAACCCTGCGTTCCCTGGAAGAAGCCCTGCTGGACTTCCCGGGCGCCGCCATTGTGATCTCCCACGATCGGTGGTTCCTTGACCGCGTGGCGACACACATCCTGGCGTACGAAGACGACTCGCAAGCGGTGTTCTTCGAAGGCAACTACACCGAATACGAAGCCGATCGCAAAAAGCGTCTCGGCGAAGCGGCTGCCCAGCCGCACCGTGTACGGCACAAGAAACTGGCCTGATCTGGGGCTGGTTGCATGAAAAAACGGAGCCTTCGGGCTCCGTTTTTTTTTGCTTCTTTTCAGTGACACCCTGGTGAATTCATCGCGAGCAGGCTCGCTCCTACAGGGTGAATGCATTTCAAATTGTAGGAGCGAACCTGCTCGCGATGGCGGTGTAACTAATGGTGCATCACTCGACTTGCTAATCCCTTTTAAGGTGCAAATCGGCCCAGAAAACGAAGTTAATTTATATCCTGTGCACCATTTAATTTCATAAAGGCGACATTTTGCGCTGTTCCAGTGCGTGAATCCTTTGTTACAGTCCGGCTCAATTTCTTCCAATGACAATAAATTTGCCGAGACTTTTCCATGATCGAATCCGTCGAATCCTTCCTCGCCCGCCTCAAGCAGCGTGACCCCGACCAGCCTGAATTCCACCAGGCCGTAGAAGAGGTCCTGCGCAGCCTGTGGCCGTTTCTCGAGGCCAACCCGCACTACCTGACCTCGGGCATTCTGGAGCGCATCTGTGAGCCGGAGCGGGCCGTCGTGTTCCGCGTGTCCTGGGTCGACGATCACGGCAAGGTTCAGGTCAACCGTGGTTTCCGCGTGCAGATGAATAGCGCCATCGGCCCGTACAAGGGCGGCCTGCGCTTCCATCCTTCGGTGAATCTGGGCGTACTGAAATTCCTCGCGTTCGAACAAACCTTCAAAAACTCGCTGACTTCGCTGCCGATGGGCGGCGGCAAGGGCGGTTCTGACTTCGATCCGAAGGGCAAAAGCGATGCGGAAGTGATGCGCTTCTGCCAGGCCTTCATGAGCGAGTTGTACCGCCACATCGGCGCCGATGTTGACGTGCCTGCCGGTGATATCGGCGTGGGCGCCCGGGAGATCGGTTTCCTGTTCGGCCAATACAAGCGCCTGAGCAACCAGTTCACCAGCGTGCTCACCGGCAAGGGCCCGAGCTACGGCGGCAGCCTGATTCGTCCTGAGGCTACCGGCTTCGGTTGCGTGTACTTCGCCGAGGAAATGCTCAAGCGCCGCGGTGAAACCGTCGAGGGCAAGCGCGTGGCGATTTCCGGTTCCGGCAACGTTGCGCAATATGCGGCACGCAAGGTCATGGACCTGGGCGGGAAAGTGATTTCGCTGTCCGACTCCGAAGGCACGCTGTATTGCGAAAGCGGTTTGACCGAGGAGCAATGGCAGGCGGTGCTGGAGCTGAAGAACGTCCAGCGCGGGCGCATCCGCGAGCTGGCTGGCCGTTTCGGCCTGGAGTTCCTCGACGGCCAACATCCGTGGGGCCTGCGCTGCGACATCGCGCTGCCGTGCGCCACCCAGAACGAACTGGACGCCGAGGCCGCGCGCACCTTGCTGCGCAACGGCTGTGTCTGCGTGGCCGAAGGCGCGAACATGCCGACCACGCTGGAGGCAGTGGACCTGTTTATCGAGGCCGGGATCTTGTTCGCACCGGGCAAGGCGTCCAACGCCGGCGGGGTGGCTGTGAGCGGGCTGGAGATGTCGCAGAACGCCATGCGCCTGCTGTGGACCGGCGGTGAAGTGGACAGCAAGCTGCACGCGATCATGCAGTCGATCCACCATGCTTGCGTGCATTACGGCGAAGAGAACGGCCAGGTCAACTACGTGAAAGGCGCGAACATTGCCGGCTTCGTTAAAGTGGCCGAGGCCATGCTGGCCCAGGGCGTGGTCTAGGTCGGCTCGATGCGGATGATCTCGATCAATTGATCGCCGGCCGGGCGTTGCCACAGCACTTCATCATTGAGTTGTGCCCCGAGCAGCGCCCGCCCCAAGGGCGAGCCCCAGTTGATCAGGCCCCTGGCGGCGGCCGCCTGGTCTTCACCGACCAGTTGCACGCGGCGCTCGGTGCCGTGTTCATCCGCGTAAGTGACCCAACTGCCGATCTGCACCTTGCTGTTTGAAGTCGCGGCTGGAACCACTTGGGCACTTTGCAGGCGCTGAAGGAAATAACGCAGATCGCGCTCGAGGTTGGCCAGTTGCTGTTTGTCGGCCTGATCGCCGAGCGCCGATTGTTCGCCGTGCCGGGCCTGCAGCTCGGCGACCTTGTCCTGCAACTGGCCAAGGCCGGCGGGCGTGACGTAGTTGGGCTGCGCACTGACCTGTCGTTCGACCGGCTGATCGGCTTGCGCGGCGGCATTATCTTCATTGACGAAGGCGCGACTCATGGTTGGCTCCCGTTATAGGGTTTAGGCCATGGTTGCAGCCTTGTGGGAGCAAAGCTTGCTCGCGATGGCATCGACGCGGTCATCAAGATGTATCGCATTGGTCCTATCGCGAGCAAGCTTTGCTCCTACAGGGGAGGAATGTCTGACAGCGACCTATGGCGAGTGATAGGCCCGGGCGGTGTCCTGGTCTTTTTGCTGTTGCCAGGCCTTTTCGCGCTCGTCCCAATGGCTGTTGTGGTAGTCCTCGCGCTCCTGGCTCTCACGCATGGCCTGACACTGGCGAAAGCCATCACTCCAGCCTTCGGCGTAATTGTTGTCCTTCAGATAGCGCGGCACGTTTTTGCGAAACTCGCCGGTGATGGCGCCTGCGGCTTGCCGGCCGCTGCTGCAGCCGTCATCGAAACCATCGGCGAACGCTGGCGGATAACCCTTGGCGATCAGATCCTCGTGGGTCGTCTGGCAACCTTCGATCAACAGCAATAAAGCTACAACTCCAGCACAACGCCACATCTTCGACTCCCGGGTCTTTCTACGGCCAATATGAGAAGTCTAGGTGTGGGTTCGTCAGGTGTTTGTACAGGGGCTGTGAAAAATCCATTCAACACCACCAACCCCCTGTAGGAACGAGCCTGCTCGCGATAGCGGTAGGCCAGTGAACATTGATGTCGGCTGACACACCGCAATCGCGAGCAGGCTCGCTCCTACAGGGGGAAATAGCAGGGTTATTGATCAATAGTGATACCACTTCACCTCAAGCATCACCTCATTCTCCGGCGTGGCCAGGTGGCTGAATTCTCGCTGGGCGCTCAGGCGCAAACCCAGGTTGCGTGACAACTCCCACTGCTGATTCAGGCTCAGGCTGCGACGCACTTCGCCATTGGTGAAAAAATCACCTTTGGCTTCCAGGCTGAAGTTGCCCAGCGGGTTTTTCCACAGCACGCCCGTGTTGAAGCCCGCCGCTGGCGCGATGAAGCCGGCGAAATCGTTGTTGTGCTCTACACGCACGGTGCCGAGGGCGAAACCCAGCATGTCGTCGGCCAGTTGCCAGGTCCCGCCACCACCGCCATTGACGTGGCTGACCAGGTTCTCGTCGTCATGCTTGCCCGGTACCCGCTCCAGGCCACCGGTGACTTGCCACGACAGCGGCTGCAGCAGCTCGTTTCTCGGCGTCAGGGAGCGAATGGTCGCCAGGTCCAGTTGCTGCACTTGCCAGTCATTGCCTTCGTATTGGCGCAGTTTCAGTTGCAGGATTTCGATCTGCGCGCCGAGGGGAAAACTCTCGGAATTGTCGTTGAGGTCGTGATAGGCCATGCGCAGGCCATATTCGCCAAAGGCCCGATCGCCCCGGGTGCCGATGCCGGCCTGCCAGGTGCGGGATTCATGACCATCCTCTGGCAGGCCCGGTTGCGGGATGTCCAGCTCTGGTGCCGGGTTCTGATTGATCGCCCGCAGCAGTTCGAAACTGCGCTGCGCGCGTTCGGGATCACGCTCCTGGCCGTTGGCGCGGTAGCGCTCCAGGCGATAGGCGGCATCGATGATCAGCGCCTGGCGGTCCCGGGGTTGCGCCTTGAATGCCGGAGTTTGCAGCTGTTTCTGATCGGCACTGACTTTCAACACCCACTGCTGTTCTTCATCGGACAGTGGCTCGGCGCGGCTGAGCAATTCCCTTTCGCGGGAGGGGCGGTACTGAATCGACTCCACCAGCCCGGCTTCCTTCACGGCCTTGACGGTGTCGGTCGGGATGGCCGTGAGCGGGAATTGTTCGGTCAGGCGCAGGCTTGGACGGGCGACCTGCAGCAGTTCCAACAAGCGATAGGAGCAGTTTTCGTCGAAGAAGAAGTAGTCGAACTGAATCTGCTTCAGCTCCCAGACGTGCTCGACCATGCGCGCCGTCTCGGCCTGGGTCAGGTTCAGGCGGTACTCCCACAGGTCCCGGTTTTCCAGACTGCGGTATTCCGAGAGTTTTTCCTGGTACGGCACCAGCGCGAACAGGCCCGGATATCCGCCCATCAAGCCTTTCCAGGCGTAGAGGATGCTGTTGTCCGAACCTTCGATGTAGGCGCCGAAATTGATCGCGTAACTGAGCAGCGAAGTCTTGTCGCTCTGGACATCCGCCTGGTCGATGCGCAGCAGGGTGTGGCCGAACATCGAGGACGGGCTGTTGAGGTAGGCCGCCGGGAAAATCATCACGGCGCTGTGGGGCGAGACGTCCTTGAACCACTGCTTGAATTCAGCGCAATCGAGTTCAGGCAGATCAGAGAGATTGAGCTGGGCTTTCAACCAGCGGGTACGCGCCGGGTAAACGCATTGGGCATGCTGCTCACCGGCACTGGCCGGGGCGTACAGCGCTTGTACGGTGGCCGCCAGTTCATGGTCCGGATGTTCATTGCCATCGGCGGCGAGGAAGAATTTCTTGTCGCTGACATAGCTGCGCCAGCCGCCGAGCTTGGCGGTTTCGTAATGGCCCAGGGAAATCCAGAAAGGGTCGTTGGCCAATTGCTGCAAACGTTGATTGTCGATGAGCGGCGCGGCGGACAGCGGGGCGCAGGCACAGAGCGCCAGCCAGGCGAGGCGTTTGAGCATAAGTGGCAACTTGAACAGGAAAAAATAAAGACCCGAAGAGGGGCGGGGTCGAAAAATAAAACCCGCTTCCCGGAAGAAGCGGGGCAGGGCCGAGCTTAAGCCTGCGTGGCGTACTTGGCCAGACGAGGGTCGTTCTTCAGAACGGCCATGGTGTTGGTGTGCACATCTTCGGCGGTCACATCGGCCTTGCTGAAGATCTGCTGGAAGTGCTCGTGAGTGACGGCGGCGAAGTGCGCGCGGTCTTCCGGTGCCACGCCCAGTACCACGGCATAGGTCGTCAGTGCTTCGCCCTGACCCTTGGCCATGTCTTCGGACAGCTCGTTCATCATCCCATTCATGGCAAACCAGGATTTGCCGCCATAGGTCAGCGAGGCGTTGGTGGAGCAACCGTTGGTGCCCGAAGTCATGCCGAAGGTTGCGTTACCGGAAGTGCCGTTGGTGGTGGATGCCAGGAAGTGAGCCGGAGTGCCACGCTGACCTTCGAACAGCATGTTGCCCCAACCGCAATCCGGACCGCCTGGCGCCTGTGCCATGGCGTTGATGGATACAGCGGTGAAGAGAGTACCGAGAAGAATCCGTTTCATAGCTTTGTTCTCTTTGTGTGCATACCAATGGACAAGGGGGTCTGGCCCGGCTCAATACCCGACGGCCGCCAGTTGGGCCGGTTATTAGTCCAGCCGCGCAGTTTGGAGTTTAGGCACGATCACGGGGTTCCGTGATTTTTTGCCAAAGATTCGTTGAAAACAGTGATTTGGCGCTGCTCTGTGCCGGGGTTTCGACTTGTCTATGCTTTGGTCTGAGGCGCTCCTTGCCAGTCAGGCACAGGCAGCGCCAGAATGCCGCTATCTGCCCCGCCTGATGTAAGGAAGCCCGATGCCTGATCCTGTTGCTGCCAGCTTGCGTCTTGCGCCCGAAGCGCTGACCCGTCCGTTTTCCGCTGAACAGTTCAGCTTCTCTACCACCAACGATCTGGAGCCCTTTCGCGGTGTGCTCGGCCAGGAACGCGCGGTCGAAGCCTTGCAGTTCGGTGTGGCCATGCCACGCCCCGGTTACAACGTATTCGTCATGGGTGAACCCGGCACCGGCCGGTTCTCGTTCGTCAAACGCTACCTGAAGGCCGAAGGCAAGCGCCTGCAGACCCCGGCGGACTGGGTCTACGTCAATAACTTCGATGAGCCGCGCGAACCCCGTGCACTGGAGTTGCCATCAGGCACCGCCGGTGCCTTCATCGGTGACATCAACGGTTTGATCGACAACCTGCTGGCTACCTTCCCGGCAGTGTTCGAACACCCGTCCTACCAGCAGAAGAAAAGCGCCATCGACCGTGCTTTCAACCAGCGTTACGACAAGGCACTGGACGTGATCGAGCGTCTGGCGCTGGAAAAAGACGTCGCGCTCTACCGTGACAGCAGCAACATCGCGTTTACCCCGATGCTCGAAGGCAAGGCGCTGGACGAGGCGGAATTTGCCCAGTTGCCGGAAGCCGAACGCGAGCGTTTCCACGAGGACATCTCGGCCCTTGAAGAGCGCTTGAACGAAGAGCTCGCCAGCCTGCCGCAATGGAAGCGCGAGTCGAGCAATCAACTGCGCCACCTCAACGAAGAAACCATCACCCTGGCCTTGCAGCCGCTGTTGTCGCCGCTGTCGGAGAAGTATGCCGAGAACGCGGCTGTCTGCGGTTATCTGCAAGCCATGCAGGTATACCTGCTCAAAACCGTGGTCGAGCAACTGGTGGACGACAGCAAGACAGACGCCGTCGCCCGCAAACTGTTGGAAGAGCAATACGCCCCGAGCCTGGTGGTCGGCCACTCCGTCAGCGGCGGCGCTCCAGTGGTGTTCGAGCCGCACCCGACCTATGAAAACCTGTTCGGCCGCATCGAATACAGCACCGACCAGGGCGCGCTGTACACGACTTATCGCCAGTTGCGACCGGGTGCCCTGCACCGCGCCAACGGCGGTTTCCTGATCCTTGAAGCGGAAAAAATGCTTGGCGAGCCATTCGTGTGGGACGCGCTGAAACGCGCCCTGCAATCGCGCAAGCTGAAGATGGAATCGCCTCTAAGCGAAATGGGTCGTTTCGCCACTGTCACCCTGACTCCGCAGCACATTCCGTTGCAGGTCAAAGTGATCATCATCGGTGCCCGTTCGCTCTACTACACGCTGCAGGACCTTGATCCGGACTTCCAGGAGATGTTCCGCGTCCTGGTGGATTTCGATGAAGACATCCCGATGGTCGATGAAAGCCTGGAGCAGTTTGCCCAGTTGCTGAAAACCCGTACCTCTGAAGAAGGCATGGCACCGTTGACCGCCGATGCGGTGGCGCGTCTGGCGACCTACAGCGCGCGGCTGGCCGAGCATCAGGGGCGGTTGTCGGCGCGCATCGGTGATCTGTTCCAACTGGTCAGCGAAGCGGACTTCATTCGCCATCTGGCGTCGGACGAGATGACCGACGCCGGTCACATCGAACGCGCGCTAAAGGCCAAAGCGACCCGCACCGGGCGCGTCTCGGCACGGATTCTCGACGACATGCTGGCAGGGATCATCCTGATCGATACCGCTGGCGCGGCGGTCGGCAAATGCAACGGGCTGACGGTGCTGGAGGTCGGCGATTCGGCCTTCGGCGTGCCGGCGCGGATTTCCGCCACGGTGTACCCGGGCGGCAGCGGCATCGTCGACATCGAGCGTGAGGTCAACCTCGGGCAACCGATCCACTCCAAGGGGGTGATGATTCTCACCGGGTATCTGGGCAGCCGTTACGCCCAGGAATTCCCGCTGGCGATTTCGGCGAGCATCGCCCTGGAGCAGTCCTACGGTTACGTGGACGGCGACAGTGCGTCCCTGGGCGAGGCGTGCACCTTGATTTCGGCCCTGTCGAAAACACCGCTCAAGCAGTGCTTTGCCATCACCGGTTCTATCAACCAGTTCGGTGAAGTGCAGGCAGTGGGTGGGGTCAACGAGAAGATCGAAGGCTTCTTCCGTCTCTGTGAAGCCCGTGGCTTGACGGGCGAGCAGGGCGCGATCATTCCCCACGCCAACGTGGCCACGCTGATGCTCGACGAGAAAGTGCTGGCCGCGGTGCGCGCGGGGCAGTTCCACGTCTACGCGGTACGCCAGGCCGATGAGGCGCTGAGCCTGCTGGTCGGCGAGCCGGCGGGTGAGCCGGACGAGAACGGCGAGTTCCCGGAAGGCAGCGTCAATGCGCGGGTTGTGGAGCGTTTGCGGGTCATCGCCGAAATGATCAGCGAGGATGATCTGAAGGAGGCGGAGAAGGAAATGGCGGTCGAGGCGTTGGCGGAGGCCAAGCCGGCTTGACCTCAAACTACAACCCTCTGTAGGAGCAAAGCTTGCTCGCGATGACGGACTGCCATTCAACATGTGTTTTGAATGAACGACCGCTATCGCGAGCAAGCTTTGCTCCTACAGTTTTTTGGGGTTGTTGAAGTCGAAAGTGCCATCACTCTGGCGTCAATCTTCACACTATGACCGCTCGGCGCCTGCTGGTGTCGAAAAGCCTGCATCTCGAACTTTTCTTCTATTCTCTGCTCAAGGACAGAGACAGTAATCAGGATCGAAACAGCTTCCCGCGGAGGCTGAATACCGGATTGATCGAGGGTCGCCGCCATGTCGCGCAACCTCTGCCTCACCCGTCAATGCCTGGGTCTTGTGACCCGTATCGAATGCGCCATCAAACCGTTGGCGGGCGATTCAGGCATGTGGACCTTACTCTTCGCCGCCGGAATGGCCGGCGAGCAACCTTCAGCCATCAAAGCCCAGGGCCCGTTCCATGGTCCCTTCGTGGCCGAGTCCATCCTCGACACCATTGTTGAAAGCCTGACCCTGCACGGTTATGAATTGGCCGATGACCCGCAAATCTGGTGCCTGCACCTGCAAGCCCAGCTACGGGAAATCAACGGGGGACGTGGCCGCAGCCTCGATGGTCCGCAGTTGCGGCCTGAGCACTGACTGCGTTATTCGACCAGTTTGGTCATGTCAGCTTTCTCGAGTTTGACCTCGTAGCCGTATTGCACGGTGGCGAGGTCGGTTCTTTGATAGGTTTCCAGGCGCGTGGGTTGCCCGTAGAAATAATGCACGGCGAATAGCGACGGGCCTTGCTCACTCGCGTCATGGTTGACCGCCAGAATTTCCTTGAGGTAATGGCCGCTGTCGTCCTTGGCGTAGAAGCGCCAGTCCTGCTCGGGAAACACTTTCAGATCCACCACCAGGGCATTGCTCTTGAGCTCTAGGCCCTTGGGCAGTTGGCGGGCGTCGATGCTCTGTTTGTCGACCGTGGCGAGGAACAGCGGAATGGAGCCCACCGCATAGGCTGGCGTTTCCGGAAACAGATTCAAGTCGTACGTGATGGTGCCGCGCAGCGGATCAATCTGATAGGCCTCCGCCGGCAGTTCGATGGGTTCGTCGAGTTTGCCTTTGCTGTTCTCGGTAAAGAAGCTCACCGGGCTTTCACCTGGATTGAAGGACGTACCCAGCAGTTCGTCATTGAAGGTTCTGAGGTGGCTGAACTCGATGCGCGCTGCACTCGGGTCGTCCACCGATTGATTGATGCTGACGTTGTTCTTCAGTTGCTCCTCGGTCAGCGTCGCACCCTTGAGCCAGTTCGGCGCCTGGTCGTCGTACACCAGCACTGGCAAATCCAGAGGCTGAATCGACTTTTGCGTTGTATGGCGATCGAAGCGCCGCACCGGCAAGTTCAGTTCCTTGCGGGTCACCGTGACCGCCGAGAAATCCAGCAGGCTGATTTCGAGGGTGTCGATCTTCCCGTTGAAATAGACCTTCGAGTAATGGCGGGTCTGCTGCTTTTCGAAGGTGTGCTGTTCTTCATCGATCTGTTTTTCGAACGCGTCGCTCCAGCTTTTCTGTTGCTGCATTTTCGCCAGCTGGCGTTGATAGAAGGCTACTTGAGCAGGGGTCTCGTTGATCGAGCCTGCGCGCGAAAGAAACTGTCCGGTGCTGTCGCGCGCCTGGGCAATCAGCGAGTTCAGCTGGGTTTCGCCAATGTCCGCCGCCTGTGGCGCGCTGTTGTTGTACTCGATTTCCGCGTAGTTCTTGCCCAGTTTCACCAGGGTGACGCTGAGGTTGTCATCGGTTCGGGTCTGGCCGACGTCTTTTTTGCCGAGGTCGAAGCTGTAGAGCCGGCGGGGCGCAATGACTTCCACCTTGCCTTGCACGCTGACCGGCTGCGGCTGGTTCTTGATGTCGACATCCAGGCCCTCGATGAAGGGGTAGGCCACGGTCAGGTCATCAGGGTTGGTCAGGTTCGAGCTCGACGGGCTGAACTGAATGCCGGGATCGGTTTCCGACCACTCCGGTTGAAAGGCAATCACGCGTTTATTGCTCAAGGTAACCGACTGCCATTCCAGGCCGTGGGGGAACAGAAACGTTGCGGGAACGCTGAAGTTGAAAGGAAACACGGGTTGCAGGTCAGTCAAATAGTCCGAACTGGAGTCCTTGTGCAGCACGAAAAGGCCGTTGATGTAGGTGTCGACCAGCGCCTGCGGCGTGGGGTAATGCTTGAGGATGGCGAGGGCGTCCTCACCGTATTCGGTCACTACCGGCTTGCTGGCGAGCCGCTGTTGCGCCCGCTCCAGCAGCAACAGCGAGCCCCCGAGTTCGGCCACGGCATCCTTGAGTTTCGGGTCGGTAATGGCATCCAGGGATTTTTCGAACTGCGCGGTCTTTTCCTCAAGGCTGACCTCATGTTTCTCGTCGCCGGGCGAGCAGCCACCCAGCACGAGCGCCAGAAGGATTACGGCACTGGTCAAAGGCAAACGCACATCCATTTCCAGTCTTCCTGTCCGATAACACTGAGCTGTCAATGGTTTGGACACTAGCAGAAAAATTTAGACACACACGCGCAAGGGGCGGATTTACGGGCGGTTTCTGGGGGCAACAGGCGACTGTTATACTCGCGGCCATTTTCAAACCACGTGTGAGATTCAATGGAACGCTTTATCGAAAACGCAATGTACGCCTCCCGCTGGCTGCTGGCGCCCATCTACTTCGGCCTGTCCCTGGGGTTGCTGGCCCTGGCACTGAAGTTCTTCCAGGAAGTCTTCCACGTCATTCCCAACGTCTTTTCCATGGCCGAATCGGACCTGATCCTGGTGCTGCTGTCGCTGATCGACATGGCGCTGGTAGGCGGTTTGCTGGTGATGGTGATGATTTCCGGTTACGAAAACTTCGTCTCCCAGCTGGACATCGACGACTCCAAGGAAAAGCTCAATTGGCTGGGCACCATGGACTCGTCTTCCCTGAAGATGAAAGTGGCGGCGTCCATCGTGGCGATTTCTTCCATCCACCTGCTGCGTATCTTCATGGATGCCAAGAATGTCGATCCCGAGCATCTGCAGTGGTATGTGATCATTCACATGACGTTCGTGGTCTCGGCCTTCGCCATGGGTTATCTGGATAAAGTGACCAAGCACTGATTGCTGTTCATGGCCGTCACTCACCGCCCGTCTGTTGCAAAACAGACGGGCGGTGTCGTTTATGGCTTGTGCTTTGATGCGCCGAGGCATATCCCTGTAATGGTAATGATTCGTCACTGCATGAGGTGCGTTCATGAACTTGCAAGAACTCAATGCCTATGCCGTCGCCGGGAAGCTCGACGAGCTGAACCTGATTTCCCTGGAAGGCGGAATTTACCTGCTGGAGGCGCGGATGCACGGCGCCGCCTACCCGCTGAGCGACACCCACGGCCACATGATGCACCTGCGCTCGGTGGAGCATGCCCGTGATGTGCTGCGTTCCTTTCCCAAGTTGAACTTCAATCTGGTGCATCACCTGGTGCATGACGAGATGTGCGGGCTCTTGGGCATTGATGAAATGCTGAAGGTGCCGATCGATCAGCGTTCCTCTGCGCAGCGCTGACGGCCCTGATCAACACCATGGCATCTGTGCTAGTCTGCTGACCCTTTTGGTTCCGGGCGCTCCGGGACGCGCTGTGCACGCACGGCAAGTTCCCGGGCCGTCCGCACAGCGGAGCAGTGTCATGTCCGAAGTAAATCTGTCCACCGACGAAACCCGCGTCAGCTACGGTATTGGCCGTCAGCTGGGCGACCAACTGCGTGACAACCCGCCACCGGGTGTGAGCCTGGACGCGATCCTGGCAGGTCTGACCGACGCTTTCGCCGGCAAGCCAAGCCGCGTTGGCCAGGAAGAAATGTCCGCCAGCTTCAAGGTGATCCGCGAAATCATGCAGGCCGAAGCTGCAGCCAAGGCTGAAGCAGCAGCCGGTGCAGGCCTGGCCTTCCTGGCTGAAAACGCCAAGCGTGATGGCATCACCACCCTGGCTTCCGGTCTGCAATTCGAAGTGCTGACCGCCGGTGAAGGCGCCAAGCCATCCCGTGAAGACACCGTGCGTACTCACTACCACGGCACCCTGATCGACGGCACTGTGTTCGACAGCTCCTACGAGCGCGGCCAGCCTGCGGAATTCCCGGTTGGCGGCGTGATCGCCGGCTGGACCGAAGCCCTGCAACTGATGAATGCCGGCAGCAAATGGCGCCTGTACGTGCCGAGCGAACTGGCTTACGGCGCTCAAGGCGTTGGCAGCATTCCGCCGCACAGCGTACTGGTGTTCGACGTCGAGCTGCTCGACGTTCTGTAATACCCGCTGATTACCTGTAGGAGCGAGCCTGCTCGCGATGGGCGTTAACGATGACGCGGGCATTCTGAATGATCGCGGTGTCCTTGAGTTCATCGCGAGCAGGCTCGCTCCTACAGTTTTTTGCAGTGTGTCTCATGGATGAAATTTGCCATTGAGGTCTGTCGTCGGGCGCAATGCCCGGGCGTAGCAGAACAGAAACAGATTCCTCACCACTTCCTTGAGCACCACCGGCTCGTTCGAGCTCAAGCCATTGAGATCCAAGTCTCCCTGATCCTGCAGCTCGCTCAAGGCTTCCTCCTCAAGCACCGCACAGACTTCCCCGGTTTCCCGATGCAGAATCCTCAGGTAAGGGTGCGGGCGGTCCAGCCAGGCATCGATCAAATAAGTCATGTCTCATCTCCATTGGTTGGGCTTGATGAGAATAATTCCTATTCAATAAATAGCAAGGGTCGATTGGCGGATTGCGGTTTTTTCCGGATAAAGATTGCGCAAGGTCAAAGCGACTGGCGCTTTGCTATTGCGTGGAGTGGCGTGGGAAGCAGTAGGGGGCGGGGCGACATCCCGCGTCGGGCGCGGGATGGAAGGCAGCTAAATCAGACTTTCCTGACGAACTCGGACTTGAGCTTCATCGGGCCGATGCCATCGATCTTGCAGTCGATGTCATGGTCGCCGTCGCACAGGCGGATGTTCTTGACCTTGGTGCCGACCTTGACCACCAGGGAAGTGCCCTTGACCTTCAGGTCCTTGATCACGGTGATGGTATCGCCGTCCTGCAGGACGTTGCCGACCGAGTCCTTTTTCACCGCGTCATCGGAAGCCGCTTCGACTTCACCGCTGGCGGACCATTCGTGAGCGCACTCGGGGCAGATCAGCTGAGCGCCGTCTTCATAGGTGTATTCGGAATTGCATTTCGGGCAGGGTGGCAACGTGCTCACTAAGGCTCCTTGAATTCAGGATCGCTAAAAAGCGCACATTGTATAGGGTTTTAGGCGGGAGAGGGGGCAGTACCGGAACCTGTAGGAGCGAGCCTGCTCGCGAAAAACTCAAGGACACCGCGTTTATCCTGGATACCCGCGTTATCGTTAACGTCCATCGCGAGCAGGCTCGCTCCTACAGAACAGCGGCTGTCAGTGCGTACGGGCTACCGCAAATTCGCTCAGCTCCACCAGCGCATCGCGATACTCGCTGGCAGGCAGCGCTTCGAGGCACTGGATCGCACGGGCCACATAGTCACGGGCCAGTTGCGCGGTATATTCCAGCGAACCCGAGGCTTCCACAGCTTCGCGGATGCTTTCCAGGTCTTCGATACCGCCTTTCTGGATCGCCTTGCGCACCAGGGCTGCCTGTTCCGGTGTGCCTTCGCGCATGGTGTAGATCAGCGGCAGGGTCGGCTTGCCTTCGGCCAGGTCGTCACCGACGTTCTTGCCCAAGGTGTCCGCGTCGCCTTTGTAGTCCAGCAGGTCGTCGACCAGTTGGAAGGCCACGCCCAGGTGGTCACCAAAGGTGCGCAGGGCTTCAGCCTGTTCCGGCGTGGCTTCGCACAGGGCGGCTGCGCTGTGGGTCGAGGCCTCGAAGAGCATCGCGGTCTTACCGCGGATGACTTCCATATAGGTTTCTTCGGTGGTGCTGGCGTCACGAACCTTCGACAGTTGCAACACTTCGCCTTCGGCGATGACGCGCGTGGCCTGCGAAAGGATCTTCATCACCGGCATGGAGCCCAGTTCGACCATCATTTCGAAGGAGCGCGAGTACAGGAAGTCGCCTACCAGCACGCTGGGGGCGTTGCCCCACATGGCGTTGGCGGTCGAACGGCCACGGCGCATGCCGGACATGTCGACCACGTCGTCATGCAGCAGGGTCGCGGTGTGCAGGAATTCGATGGTCGCCGCCAGCAGGCGCAGGTCGTCGCCTTCGCGGCCCAGTGCCTTGCCACACAGCAACACTAATAAAGGCCTGAGGCGTTTGCCGCCGGCCGAGGTGATGTAGTCGCCGATTTTCGATACCAGCGGGACTCGGGAAGTCAGCTGCTTCTTGATGATGCCGTCGACGGCGCTAAAATCGTCCGCGACCGCGCGGTAGAAAGCTTGGGGTTGCATCAGCGACAGTCGCTCCAGAAGGGTTGCGCGGCATGCTAGGACCCACGTCCGGGCCTGTCAAGGCGCGATGGACGGCCTATTGCAAGGCGCTCTTGCCTTGCGTACAATCGCGCACCCTGAACTTCCTGGGCAGCACCTGCCTTACGCAATTGCAAGCGGCCTCCAGCCAAATGCAGCCATGCCAGCCAATACCTCTTCTTATAAAGAGCTGGGTGAGCAGGATTATCGGAGAAATACCATGTCTTATGCAGTAATCGTTACTGGCGGCAAGCAGTACAAAGTCGCCCCGGGTGAATACCTGAAGATCGAAAAACTGGAAGTCGCTACCGGCGAATCCGTTACCTTTGATCGCGTTCTGTTGGTTGCCAACGGTGACGACGTGAATATCGGTGCTCCAGTTGTTGCTGGCGCTACCGTTGTGGCTGAAGTGATCTCCCAAGGTCGTCACGATAAAGTCCGCATCATCAAGTTCCGTCGCCGTAAGCACCACATGAAGCGTATGGGCCACCGCCAGTGGTACACCGAGATCAAAATCACCGGTATTCAGGCTTAATTTCAGCCTAATTCCTCACTAGGAGAATTGAACTCATGGCACACAAAAAAGCTGGTGGTAGTACCCGTAACGGTCGCGACTCAGAAGCCAAACGCCTTGGCGTGAAGATGTATGGCGGCCAGGCTATCAAAGCAGGCAACATCATCGTGCGTCAGCGCGGCACCCAATTCCACGCTGGCTACGGCGTTGGCATGGGTAAAGATCACACTCTCTTCGCTAAAGTCGAAGGCGTGATCAAGTTCGAAGTAAAAGGCGCCTTCGGTCGTCGTTACGTGAGCGTTGTCGCAGCCTAACTGCGAGAATGCTGGAGAAGCCCTGTCTTGCGACGGGGCTTTTTCGTTTGTGGGGTGAGTCTCTTGCAAAGCTGTTTGTATGGGCTGTCGGCGTGCGATGCGGGTCGTGTCTTGGGGTCGCTGCGCTCATCTTTGCAAGAGTCTTATGTCTTAGTGTTTTTCGGCTCGTCCGTATGGCGAGAGGCGTTTTGTTATGAAGTTTGTTGATGAAGTATCGATCCGAGTAAAGGCTGGTGACGGCGGTAACGGTTGCATGAGCTTCCGTCGCGAAAAATTCATCGAAAACGGCGGTCCGAACGGTGGTGATGGCGGCGACGGCGGTTCCATCTACATGATGGCCGACGAAAACCTCAACACCCTGGTGGACTACCGTTACACCCGGCACTTCGATGCCGAGCGTGGCTCCAACGGCGGCAGCACCGACTGCACCGGCAAAAAAGGTGAAGATCTGGTCTTGCGCGTGCCGGTCGGCACCACTGTGATCGACTCCGCCACCCAGGAGGTCATCGGCGACCTGACCAAGGCTGGCCAGAAGCTGCTGGTAGCTCATGGTGGCTGGCACGGTCTGGGCAACACCCGTTTCAAATCCAGTACCAACCGCGCACCACGCCAGACTACGCCGGGCAAGCCGGGCG
This sequence comes from Pseudomonas putida, assembly GCF_003228315.1. Taxonomy (NCBI): domain Bacteria; kingdom Pseudomonadati; phylum Pseudomonadota; class Gammaproteobacteria; order Pseudomonadales; family Pseudomonadaceae; genus Pseudomonas; species Pseudomonas putida. The sequence goes on along the minus strand of NZ_CP029693.1, from coordinate 3,398,022 downwards.
AGCAGCGTGATCTCAAGCTGGAAATGAAGGTGCTGGCGGACGTGGGTCTGCTGGGTTTGCCGAACGCCGGCAAAAGTACTTTTATCCGTTCGGTATCGGCCGCCAAGCCGAAAGTCGCCGATTACCCGTTCACCACCCTGGTGCCAAACCTGGGTGTGGTCAGCGTCGATCGCTGGAAAAGCTTCGTGATCGCGGACATTCCGGGTCTGATCGAAGGCGCTTCCGATGGTGCCGGCCTGGGGATTCGCTTCCTCAAGCACTTGTCGCGTACCCGTCTGTTGCTGCATCTCGTCGACATGGCGCCGCTGGATGAGTCTGATGCTGCCGAGGCGGCTGAAGTGATCGTCAACGAGCTGACCAAGTTCAGCCCGTCCCTGGCTGAGCGTGATCGCTGGTTGATCCTGAACAAGAGCGACCAGATCCTCGAAGAGGAGCACGATGCTCGCGTCAAGGAAATCGTCGATCGCCTGGAGTGGACCGGTCCGGTTTACGTCATCTCGGCCATCGCCAAGCAGAACACCGAGCGTCTGTGCCACGACATCATGCGTTACCTGGAAGATCGTGCTGATCGTCTGGCGAATGATCCGGCCTACCGCGAAGAGCTGTCCGAGCTCGATCAGCGCATCGAAGACGAAGCGCGCGCCCAGTTGCAGGCGCTGGATGACCAGCGTGCCCTGCGTCGCAGTGGCGTGAAGTCGGTCCACGACATCGGTGACGATGATTGGGACGAAGAAGATGTGGATGATGAAGATGGTCCGGAAATCATTTACGTGCGTGACTGATCCGTTGCGATAAACTTAAGCGCCGCTCAATCGAGCGGCGTTTTAGTATCTGGAAATCGATAGTTCTGTAAGTTGGTAATCACGAATAACGTTACGGGCAGCGCCAAGTCGCGCTGTCCTCGAGCTAAGGTTGAAGATGATGCGGAGCAAGGTGACGGGTGCGCAGCGTTGGGTCGTGAAAATCGGCAGCGCTTTGCTGACGGCGGACGGCAAGGGGCTGGACCGCGCGGCAATGGGTGTCTGGGTAGAGCAGATGGTGGCCTTGCATGAGGCGGGCGTTGAGCTGGTGCTGGTGTCCTCCGGGGCGGTGGCGGCCGGCATGAGCCGTCTGGGCTGGACCTCGCGACCCAGTGCGATGCACGAACTCCAGGCTGCCGCGGCAATCGGCCAGATGGGTTTGGTGCAGGCCTGGGAATCGAGCTTTGCCGAGCATGGCCGGCATACCGCGCAGATTCTGCTGACTCACGATGACCTGTCCGACCGCAAGCGCTACCTGAATGCCCGCAGCACCCTGCGTGCTCTGGTCGAGCTGAAAGTCATTCCGGTGATCAACGAAAACGACACCGTGGTCACCGACGAAATCCGTTTCGGCGATAACGACACCCTGGCGGCGCTGGTGGCCAATCTGGTCGAGGCGGATCTGCTGGTGATCCTGACGGATCGCGACGGCATGTTCGATGCTGATCCGCGCAACAATCCCGATGCCCAGTTGATTTACGAGGCCCGTGCCGACGATCCGGCACTCGATGCGGTGGCGGGCGGGACTGGTGGTGCGCTGGGGCGCGGCGGCATGCAGACCAAGTTGCGTGCGGCGCGTCTGGCGGCGCGTTCCGGGGCGCATACGATCATTGTTGGTGGGCGGCTCGAGCGCGTGCTGGATCGCCTCAAGGCGGGTGAGCGCATCGGCACTTTGCTTTCGCCTGAGCGCGGCATGCTGGCGGCGCGCAAGCAGTGGCTGGCCGGGCATCTGCAGACCCGCGGCACTCTGGTGCTGGATGCCGGGGCGGTGACGGCGCTGTCCGAGGGTAATAAGAGTTTGCTGCCTGTAGGGGTGAAACTGGTTCAAGGCAGCTTCCGCCGTGGCGAAATGGTGGTGTGCGTGGCGCCGGATGGTCGAGAAATCGCTCGTGGCCTGGCTAACTACAGCGCGCTGGAAGCGCAAAAAATCATCGGTCAATCGTCTGATGCGATCGTCGGTTTACTGGGTTATATGGCTGAGCCGGAGTTGGTTCACCGCGATAACCTGATTCTGGTCTGAAGGAATATCTGAATGCGCATGGCAAAAGGGTTGTTGGGGCTGCTGCTGGCGATGCCGTTGCTGGCGTCGGCCGAGGAAATCGGCCAGGTGTCGACGGTGTTCAAGTTCGTCGGTCCCAACGACCGAATCGTTGTCGAGGCATTCGATGATCCGAAGGTCGAAGGCGTGACCTGCTACCTTTCGCGCGCCAAGACCGGCGGCGTGAAGGGTGGCTTGGGTCTGGCGGAAGATCGCGCGGAGGCTTCCATTGCCTGTCGCCAGGTCGGGCCGATCAAGTTCAAGGGCGAACTGAAGGATGGGGATGAGGTGTTCAAGGAGCGTACGTCCCTGGTGTTCAAGACCATGCAGGTGGTGCGTTTCCTCGACAAGAAGCGCAATACGCTGGTTTATCTGGTGTACAGCGATCGTTTGATCGAGGGTAGTCCGCAGAATGCGGTGACGGCGATTCCGATTTTGCCGTGGGTGCCTGTCCAGCAATAGCAGCGCAGAGCTAGTTGTAGGAGTGAGTCTGCTCGCGATGGCGGTGTGTCAGTCGGTATTGATCTCGACTGGCACACCGCCATCGCGAGCAGGCTCACTCCTACATTTCTTTGTGCTGCATTCGTGAAATCGCAGGCAATAAAAAACCGACCCTGAGGTCGGTTTTTTAGTGAACGCGTCGCTTAGGCAGCAGCGGCAACGTTCAGGGCCTTTACGTGGCCATTCAGGCGGCTCTTATGACGAGCGGCTTTGTTCTTGTGGATGATGCCTTTATCGGCCATACGGTCGATAACAGGCACAGCCAGAACGTAAGCAGCTTGAGCTTTTGCAGCGTCTTTTGCGTCGATGGCCTTAACTACATTCTTGATGTAGGTACGAACCATGGAACGCAGGCTGGCGTTGTGGCTGCGACGCTTCTCAGCCTGTTTTGCACGTTTTTTGGCGGAAGGTGAGTTGGCCACCGTCGAGCTCCTCGAAAGACTTTTTAGGAAATAGCAAACAAAATAGGCCGCGAATCATGCCGATGAGTTGAAGTCTTGTCAAGGGCGGAGGAAACGTTCCGCTAAGTGGTCGGTCCCGACCCCATGAAAACTACTGCGCTCGGCAATACAGCGTTGAAAGCAGGCTCAAAATGCTCATTGACGTTCGTCAACTCCGCTTTTTCGCCTGCTTTCGCCTTGTCTTGCCTTCGCTCGTCACGTTTTCATGGGGTCGTCTGCGCGGGATATTTCTTTCCGGCGTGTGACCTGTAAACTCGCGAGCTTTGGCTCTGTGCTGTTGCGGCGCGGAGTATCGCACAAGTAGGCGCCGAGTTCGCCTGCTGTTTATCGACAGGCACACACTCTTTCAATGAATCTGCTCAAATCGTTGGCCGCCGTCAGCTCTATCACGATGCTTTCCCGGATTCTCGGGTTCGTTCGTGACACCCTCATTGCGCGTACTTTTGGCGCGGGAATGGCAACCGATGCCTTCTTTATCGCCTTCAAATTGCCCAATCTGCTGCGACGCATTTTCGCCGAAGGGGCGTTTTCCCAGGCATTCGTGCCGATTCTTGCCGAATATAAAAGCCAGAAGGGGGAAGAGGCGACGCGCACGTTCATTGCCTATGTCTCGGGGCTTTTGACACTGGTACTGGCACTGGTCACGGCATTGGGCATGCTCGCCGCGCCCTGGGTCATCTGGGTCACGGCCCCGGGTTTCACCAATACTCCGGAAAAATTCGAGCTGACCTCGAGCCTGTTGCGGGTGACCTTTCCCTATATTTTGCTGATTTCCCTGTCTTCACTGGCCGGCGCCATCCTCAACACCTGGAATCGCTTTTCGGTCCCGGCGTTCGTGCCGACCCTGCTGAACGTCAGCATGATCATCTTCGCGCTGTTCCTGACGCCGTATTTCGATCCGCCCGTCATGGCGCTGGGATGGGCGGTTCTGGCCGGCGGCCTGGCACAGTTGCTCTATCAGCTGCCGCACCTGAAGAAAATCGGCATGCTGGTGCTGCCACGCGTGAATCTGCGCGACACCGGCGTCTGGCGAGTGATGAAACAGATGCTGCCGGCAATCCTCGGGGTGTCGGTAAGCCAGATTTCGCTGATCATCAACACCATTTTCGCTTCGTTCCTGGTCGCCGGCTCCGTCTCCTGGATGTATTACGCCGATCGCCTGATGGAGTTGCCGTCCGGTGTATTGGGGGTGGCATTGGGTACGATTCTTCTGCCAACCCTGGCCAAGACCTACGCCAACAAGGATCGTCAGGAGTATTCGCGGATCCTCGACTGGGGCCTGCGCCTGTGCTTCCTGCTGGTTTTGCCTTGTGCCCTGGCGTTGGGGATTCTTGCCGAGCCGCTGACGGTTTCGCTGTTTCAGTACGGGCAGTTCGATGCGCATGATGCGGTCATGACCCAGCGGGCCTTGATCGCCTATTCGGTCGGTTTGCTCGGGATTATCGTGATCAAAGTGTTGGCGCCGGGCTTTTATGCGCAACAAAACATCCGCACGCCGGTAAAAATCGCGATTTTCACCCTGATCGTCACTCAGCTGTTCAACTTGATGCTGATCGGGCCGCTGGCTCACGCCGGGCTGGCGCTGGCGATCAGTGCGGGTGCCTGTCTCAATGCCGGCCTGCTCTTCTATCAATTGCGCAAGCAGCAGATGTATCAGCCGCAGCCGGGTTGGGCCAAGTTCGGCTTCAAACTGGTGGTTGCGGTGGCTGTGATGTCCGCCGTACTGCTGGGCGGGATGCATTTCATGCCGGCGTGGGGTGAGGGGCAGATGCTTGAGCGCTTCCTGCGCCTGGGCGCCCTAGTGGTCGCAGGTGTGGTGGCGTATTTCGGCATGTTAGTGTTGATGGGCTTCCGCTTGCGCGACTTCAATCGCAAGGCGTTGAGCTGAGGTTAAGTCCTCGACAAACAGGGGCGGGCCGGCATTTTTGTCGGCTCGATGACTTTGGGTTGCGGTGTTGCCTGTCGTCGGCCGCCGGGTGTGGTTATAATCGACCACTTTATGAGCAAGAAGCGCGTTATGCAGCTGGTTCGAGGCCTCCACAATCTGCGCCCCCAGCATCGGGGCTGCGTCGCCACTATTGGCAACTTTGACGGTGTACACCGTGGTCACCAGGCTATCCTGGCGCGGCTGCGTGAGCGTGCGCTCGAGTTGGGCGTACCCAGCTGCGTGGTGATTTTCGAACCGCAGCCACGGGAATTTTTCGCTCCCGACACCGCTCCAGCGCGTCTGGCCCGCCTGCGGGACAAATTGCAGCTGCTGGCCGCCGAAGGCGTCGACCGGGTCCTGTGCCTGGCGTTCAACCAGCGCCTGAGCAAGCTCAGCGCCAGCGAATTCGTCGATACCATTCTGGTGGATGGCCTCGGTGTGCAGCACCTTGAGGTCGGTGACGACTTCCGTTTCGGTTGCGATCGGGTAGGGGATTTCGATTTCCTGCAGCAGGCCGGCGTCATGCAGGGCTTCACCGTCGAGGCCGCGCAGACTGTCGAGCTGGATGGCATCCGCGTCAGCAGCACCCAGGTGCGTAATGCGCTGGCCGCCGCTGACTTTGTCCTCGCCGAACGCCTCCTCGGCCGCCCGTACCGGATCGCCGGTCGCGTGCTGCATGGCCAGAAGCTCGCGCGACAGCTGGGAACGCCCACCGCCAACATCCAGCTCAAGCGCCGTCGTGTGCCGTTTACCGGGGTTTACCTGGTCAACGTCGATATCGACGGCAAGACCTGGCCCGGCGTCGCCAACATCGGCGTACGGCCCACGGTCCAGGGTGATGGCAAGGCCCACCTTGAAGTCCATCTTTTAGATTTTGCCGGCGATCTGTATGACCGGCGTTTAACGGTGGTTTTCCACCACAAGCTGCGTGAAGAGCAGCGTTTTGCCTCTCTGGAGGCGTTGAAAACGGCGATCAACGCGGACGTCGCCGCCGCCCGTGCACTAGCCGCACCTAGCGCCCATCGCTAATGAAGAGCCTTAAATGACCGACTATAAAGCCACGCTAAACCTTCCGGACACCGCCTTCCCAATGAAGGCCGGCCTGCCTCAGCGCGAACCGCAGATTCTGCAGCGCTGGGACAGCATTGGCCTGTACGGAAAGTTGCGCGAGATTGGCAAGGATCGTCCGAAGTTCGTCCTGCACGACGGTCCTCCGTACGCCAACGGCACGATTCACATCGGTCATGCACTGAACAAAATTCTCAAGGACATGATCATCCGCTCGAAGACCCTCTCGGGCTTTGACGCACCTTATGTTCCTGGCTGGGACTGCCATGGTCTGCCGATCGAGCACAAGGTCGAAGTGACCCACGGCAAGAACCTGGGCGCGGACAAGACCCGCGAACTGTGCCGGGCCTACGCCACCGAGCAGATCGAAGGCCAGAAAACCGAATTCATCCGTCTGGGTGTGTTGGGCGACTTCGCCAACCCGTACAAGACCATGGATTTCAAGAACGAGGCCGGTGAAATCCGCGCCTTGGCCGAAATCGTCAAGGGCGGCTTCGTGTTCAAGGGCTTGAAGCCTGTGAATTGGTGCTTCGATTGCGGTTCGGCCCTGGCTGAAGCGGAAGTCGAGTACGAGAACAAGAAGTCCTCGACCATCGACGTGGCCTTCCCGATTGCCGATGAAGCCAAACTGGCTGCCGCTTTCGGTCTGCCATCGCTGGCCAAGCCGGCTTCGATCGTGATCTGGACCACCACCCCGTGGACCATCCCGGCCAACCAGGCGCTGAACGTTCACCCGGAATTCATTTATGCCCTGGTCGATATCGGCGACAAACTGCTGGTGCTGGCTGAGGAGCTGGTCGAGTCCTGCCTGTCCCGCTACGGTGTCGAAGGTTCGGTTCTGGCCACTGCGCCGGGCTCGGCGCTGGAGTTGATCAACTTCCGTCATCCGTTCTATGACCGTCTGTCGCCGGTTTACCTGGCCGACTACGTCGAGCTGGGCGCCGGTACCGGTGTGGTTCACTCCGCCCCGGCCTACGGTGTGGACGACTTCGTGACCTGCAAGAAATACGGCATGGTCAACGACGACATCCTCAACCCGGTTCAAAGCAATGGCGTGTACGTCCCATCGCTGGAGTTCTTCGGCGGCCAGTTCATCTGGAAGGCCAACCCGGCCATCGTCGACAAGTTGACCGAAGTCGGTGCGCTGATGCACACCACCGTCATCGACCACAGCTACATGCACTGCTGGCGCCACAAGACCCCGCTGATCTACCGCGCCACCGCGCAGTGGTTCATCGGCATGGACAAGCAGCCAACCACCGGCGACACCCTGCGTCAGCGTTCGCTCAAAGCCATTGAAGACACCACCTTCGTCCCGGCCTGGGGTCAGGCACGTCTGCACTCGATGATCGCCAACCGTCCGGACTGGTGCATCTCCCGTCAACGTAACTGGGGCGTGCCGATCCCGTTCTTCCTGAACAAGGAAAGCGGCGAACTGCACCCGCGCACCGTCGAGCTGATGGAAGAAGTCGCCAAGCGCGTCGAAGTCGAAGGCATCGAAGCCTGGTTCAAGCTGGACGCTTCCGAACTGCTGGGCGACGAAGCGCCGCAGTACGACAAGATCAGCGACACCCTGGACGTCTGGTTCGACTCGGGCACCACGCATTGGCATGTCCTGCGCGGTTCGCACCCGATGGGCCACGAAACCGGTCCGCGCGCCGACCTGTACCTGGAAGGTTCGGACCAGCATCGCGGCTGGTTCCACTCGTCGCTGCTGACTGGTTGCGCCATCGATAACCACGCACCGTACCGCGAGCTGCTGACCCACGGTTTCACCGTCGACGAGTCCGGCCGCAAGATGTCCAAGTCGCTGGGCAACGTCATCGCGCCGCAAAAGGTCAACGACACCCTGGGCGCCGACATCATGCGTCTGTGGGTAGCGTCTACCGATTACTCGGGCGAGATGGCGGTTTCCGAGCAGATCCTGCAACGCAGCGCGGACGCCTATCGGCGTATCCGTAACACAGCGCGCTTCCTGCTCTCCAACCTGACCGGTTTCAACCCGGCCACCGACCTGCTGCCGGCCGAAGAAATGTTGGCACTGGACCGTTGGGCCGTGGACCGTACCCTGCTGCTGCAACGTGAGCTGCAAGAGCACTACGGCGAATACCGCTTCTGGAACGTCTACTCCAAGATCCACAACTTCTGCGTGCAGGAGCTGGGTGGTTTCTACCTCGACATCATCAAGGATCGCCAGTACACCACCGGCGCCGACAGCAAGGCCCGTCGTTCGTGCCAGAGCGCGCTGTTCCACATCTCCGAAGCGCTGGTGCGCTGGATCGCGCCGATCCTGGCGTTCACCGCTGACGAGCTGTGGCAGTACCTGCCGGGCGAGCGTAACGAATCGGTCATGCTCAACACCTGGTACGAAGGCCTGAGCGAATTGCCGGAAGGCTTCGAGCTGGGTCGCGAGTACTGGGATCGCATCATGGAAGTGAAGGTGGCGGTCAACAAGGAAATGGAGATCCAGCGCGCGGCCAAGGCCGTCGGTGGCAACCTGCAGGCCGAAGTGACGCTGTTCGCCGAAGACGCCCTGAGCGCCGATCTGGCCAAGCTGAGCAACGAACTGCGTTTCGTCCTGATCACTTCTACCGCCAGCGTTGCACCGTTCGTGCAGGCGCCAGCCGATGCCGTGGTCACCGAAGTCAGCGGCCTGAAGCTGAAGATCGTCAAATCGGCCCACGCCAAGTGCGCCCGTTGCTGGCACTGCCGTGAAGACGTCGGCGTGAATCCGGAGCATCCGGAAATCTGCGGTCGTTGCGTCGACAACATCAGCGGCGCCGGCGAGGTTCGCCACTATGCCTAATGCCGTTGGCCGTTTCGGACGGCTGAGCTGGCTCTGGTTGAGTTTGCTGGTCCTGGTCATCGACCAGGCCAGCAAGTTCTACTTCGAAGGCAGGCTCCAGATGTACCAGCAGATCGTGATCATTCCTGATTACTTCAGCTGGACCCTGGCCTACAACACGGGCGCGGCGTTCAGCTTCCTGGCGGACAGCTCCGGCTGGCAGCGCTGGCTGTTTGCCCTGATCGCCGTGGTGGTCAGTGCGGTGCTGGTGGTCTGGCTCAAGCGCCTGGGCCGCAACGAAACCTGGCTGGCCGTCGCCCTGGCACTGGTGCTGGGTGGTGCGCTGGGCAACCTTTATGACCGCATTGCCCTGGGCCATGTGATCGATTTCATTCTGGTGCACTGGCAGAACCGCTGGTACTTCCCGGCGTTCAACTTCGCCGACAGTGCCATCACTGTAGGCGCTGTCATGCTGGCACTGGATATGTTCAAAAGTAAGAAAACCGGAGAAACCGTTCATGACTGAACAGGTATTGGCTGAACCACGTATCGGCCAGAACACGGAAGTCACCTTGCATTTCGCATTGCGCCTGGAGAACGGCGACACGGTGGACAGCACCTTCGACAAGGCCCCGGCGACCTTCAAGGTCGGTGATGGCAATCTGTTGCCAGGTTTCGAAGCGGCGCTGTTCGGTTTCAAGGCAGGGGACAAGCGTACCCTGAGCATCGAACCGGAAAACGCCTTCGGCCAGCCCAACCCGCAAAACGTGCAGATCATCCCGCGTTCGCAGTTCCAGAACATGGACCTGTCGCCGGGTCTGCTGGTGATCTTCAACGATGCGGCCAATACTGAATTGCCGGGTGTGGTGAAAGAGTTCGATGACACGCAAGTGACGGTCGACTTCAACCACCCGTTGGCAGGCAAGACGCTGACCTTTGACGTGGAAATCATTTCCGTCAAAGCGTTGTAACTGACTGGATAAGGTCAACTGTAGGAGCGAGCCTGCTCGCGATGGCGGAGTGTCAGTCAACATCAATGTTGAATGTCAGACACCCATCGCGAGCAGGCTCGCTCCTACAATGGTTTTTCATTGTTTTCGCGCGCAAGACACGAGGCACAGCATGCAAATCAAACTCGCCAACCCCCGTGGCTTCTGCGCCGGCGTGGACCGGGCGATCGAAATCGTCAACCGTGCCCTGGAAGTCTTCGGGCCGCCGATCTATGTGCGCCATGAAGTGGTCCACAACAAATTCGTCGTCGAAGACCTGCGCAACCGTGGCGCGATCTTTGTCGAGGAACTGGATCAGGTGCCGGACGACGTCATCGTGATCTTCAGTGCCCACGGTGTTTCCCAGGCGGTGCGTACTGAAGCCGCCGGCCGTGGTCTGAAAGTGTTCGATGCAACCTGCCCGCTGGTGACCAAGGTGCATATCGAAGTTGCGCGCTACAGCCGCGACGGTCGCGAGTGCATTCTCATTGGCCACGCCGGTCACCCGGAAGTCGAAGGCACCATGGGCCAGTACGACTCCAGCAACGGCGGTGCGATCTACCTGGTCGAAGACGAGGAAGACGTCGCCAAACTGCAAGTCAACAACCCGGACAAGCTCGCGTTCGTCACCCAGACCACCCTGTCCATGGACGATACCAGCCGCGTCATCGATGCCCTGCGTACGCGTTTCCCGGCCATTGGCGGTCCGCGCAAGGACGATATCTGCTACGCCACGCAAAACCGCCAGGACGCGGTCAAGCAGTTGGCTGACGAGTGCGACGTGGTGTTGGTGGTTGGCAGCCCCAACAGCTCCAACTCCAACCGCCTGCGTGAACTCGCCGAGCGCATGGCCACGCCGGCGTACCTGATCGACGGTGCCGAAGACCTGCAGAAAAGCTGGTTCGACGGCGTGGAGCGCATCGGTATCACCGCGGGTGCTTCAGCGCCGGAAGTGCTGGTACGTGGCGTGATTGAGCAATTGCAGGCATGGGGTGCGACGGGCGCTGATGAGTTGGCGGGCCGTGAAGAGAACATCACGTTCTCCATGCCTAAAGAGCTACGCGTTCGCTCCTTGCTCTGAGTCCTCTCCGCCTGTACACAGCGTCTGTTCGGTTTTCTTGTTACGCAGGCTGATCAATCCGCTACGGGCCAGTACCACTTGGTACTGGCTCAGTGCTTGGCGGGCCGAGCAAATATGTAATGTCCCCGCTTGAAATGCTCCGCTTGGCATTAGCGGCTCACCCAGACCGCTGAACCGCACAAAATTCCTGACCGGTCGATTGCCCACCACAGGAACCCGGACGCTGCCCTGGCGTTCGATCAGCAGCGGATTGCTGCTGTCTTCATGACCCTTTCCAGTGATATCCAGAATCATCCGCCAGCCTTGGCTCCAGTCATCGTTGATGGCGTGGATGACGACCGTCTGATTACGCGTGATGGCTTCGCTCCTGGCTGTGCGCAGACCACTGAAAAGCGACCTCGCCGCCTCTTCCCGATAATTCGACTCCACGACAGCCGCAAACGCCGGACTGACCAAATGCAGAACAATCCCGGCAATCATCAGTCCCATGAGTAATTCAATCAGGCTGAAGCCTCGTTGATGCATGACATCTCCCTCCCTGGAGTGTGATGGCTCGTGCAATCCATGCGCGAATAATGGCGAAACAATCTCGTCTCGGCTCTCGAATGTTCTAGCGTGTAACAGCAGGTATAGCGGGCGGCAACGGAGGGCACCGATGGATCATCGTTCAAAAGGTTTCACGCTGATCGAATTGTTGGTCGCCATCGCGATCTTTCTGGTCCTGATCACCCTGGCGGTACCTGCCTTCACCCGTTCTACGCAAATAACCCAGGCCGACACCGAGATCGGTGATTTGCAACGCGGCCTGAACTTCGCGCGTCTGGAAGCGATCGACAGGGGAGTGACCACACGGGTGCGTCCCACCGCAGGAGGCAGTGTCTGGACCGGGGAGTTGTCGGTGTATGACAACACCGGTTCCTCCGCCAATGTATTGCGTGTTGTACCGGCGATGAGCAGCGGTGCGAACCTGACGCTAACCTCAGGTGTCACCACCATCGATTTCAACAGCTTCGGCGGGTTGGCGTCGTCTTCCACGGCGGTGGTGATCACTTATGTGCTGGGAGCACAAAGCAGGACGCTGAATGTGTGTTTGAACGGACGAATTCTATTGGGTGGAAGTTGCGGATGAGGCATTGGAGCAAGCGTGCACAGGAAGGCATGACGTTGATCGAAGTCCTGGTGGCGTTGTTGATTCTGAGTGTGGGACTGTTGGGTGCGGCGGCGTTTCAGTTGAACGCGCTGAAGTACACCGACAGCGCACGCATGACCAGCCTGGCCAGTTTCATCGCCTACGACATGATGGACCGTATTCGCGCCAACTCTGCCGCCGACTACACCGTGACTCCACCGACTTCAGGCAATTTGAGCGTGGCCCGGGATCAGGACCTCTACGATTTCGCCAGCAACATCGTGAATTTCGGTGGCGCCACGGCCACTGGCAGCATCGCCCTCAACCAGCGCGTGTATACCATCACCATTACCTGGGATGACTCCCGGGCCGCCAACACAGCCAATACCCGTCGCAGCTTTGTCCTCACCAGTCGCGCGACCGTCGACCCGGTGGCGACGCCATGAGCCGCGTTCAAAGAGGTTTCGGCCTGATCGAGTTGCTCATCGCCCTGACCTTGAGTCTGATCGTGGTGCTGGGCGTGGTGCAGGTGTTTATCGCCGCGAAAAACACCTTCGTCAGCCAGAACAGCGCTGCCGCCATCCAGGAGGACGCGCGATTTGTCTTGAGCAAAATGATCCAGGAAATCCGCATGGTGGGCATGTTCGGCTGCCTGGGGACGATTACCGATGGGAATACGGGGGGGAGTTTCAGTTCCAGTCAGCTCACGCCCATCAGCTGGGATAACACCAATCTCAAGCTGACGTTGGTGACGGCGGACGTTGGCAGCAGTGGCGGTACGCCAACCTGGACGGTGGTTTCCGACTGTCGAAGCAATGCGACGGCTTACATCGGCGTGCAGACCCCTGCGGCGGGCCAGTTGGCGTTTCCCATCCGGCGAATCATCTACAGCCTGAAAAATGGCCAGCTCACCATGGGTGTCGGCACCGGCACACCGGCCCAATCCGTACTGGTGGACAACGTCAGTGCCTTCAACGTCAGCTTCGGCCTCGCCAGTTCCGCCACCGATACGGCAGCCTCCAGTTACAGCCCCAACCCGTCCGACCCGGCTCGCATCCGCAGCGTACGTTTGAGCCTGACCCTCACCGATCCGAACAACCGGGTGAGCAACCAGACTTTCAACGTGGTTGCCGCGCTACGCAACCGCTTGCCATGAGGGGAGGGCCAATGAGTGTTTTTCCGATAACTTCCGGTTCCCAGCGTGGCATGGCGCTGCTGGTCAGCCTGGTGTTCCTGTTGCTGCTGACGCTGATCGGGATTTCCTCGATGCAGAACGCCACCCTGCAGGAAAAGATGGCCGGGAGCGTGAGCCTGCGCAATCAGTCATTCCAGGCAGCGGAAGCGGTGTTGCGAGTGGGCGAAAGCGCGGTGCAGCTCGACAGCTATGTATTGGCGGTGTGCAGCGGTACGACGCAATGCGCGCCACCGGCCGAGTCGGCCACGGTCAAGGCCGCAGGTCTCAACTCCACTTCGGGGGTGAACTGGATTGCCTCCGGCAATGGTTTTTATGGCGTACAGAACATTGGCACCTCCGTGGCGGCGGTGAATGTGCCGAGCAACACCTCGGCAACGCTGTACCGCGTTACCGCTGTCGGTATCGCGGGCAGTTCGCGCAGCGTGGTGGAGAGCATTTATGCGAAGTACTGAACGGCGCGTGGGGCTTTGGCAGCTGCTGTGCGGTTTTGCGCTGGGGCTGTATCTCTCGGCACCGGTATATGCCTTCACGCCTTCGGATTCACCGCTGTTGAGCGCGGCTGCCGTGGCGCCGAACGTGATGCTGATGATCGATGATTCGGGCAGCATGAACAACATCATCTGGGCAGCGGGATTCGATCCCACCGTCAGCCGGGCGCAGATCGCGATCTGCAACTCCAACTCCCTTTGTCTGGGTGGCCAGAACCTGGACATGACCGATACCAACATTGCCCTGTCGAGTCTGAACCGGGGCGGTTGTTCGACGGCTGGCAACTGGTACGGTTTTTATCGCGGGTTTCTCGGGCTCACTCCGATTTGCCTGAGGCTGCCGGATCCGGTGGGCAACGGAAACACTCGCTATACCGCCAATTACCTCGCGTATCTGCTGGGTCTGGCCAACGGATCCAACCGGGATTTCACCACGGGTGCCAACGCAATCCCCAATGATTACCGCATCAGCGTGGCACAGGACGTTTCCACCAATCTGGTGACCAGCAACCGCACGCTGCGCATCGGCCTGGCCACCTTCAACCCGGCCACCAGCAGCAACCCGGGCAGCGGTGGCTTCATTGCCCGCACCATCAGTGACCTGTCGGTGGATGCCAACTACAACGCGTTGATCAACTCGATCAACGGCTTGAGTGCCGTGGCCAACACGCCGCTGGCGGAAACCTATTACGAAGTGACGCGCTATATGCGCGGCATGGCGCCGTACTACAACTCAACGCCGGCCACCTATACCAGCCCGATCCAGTACCGCTGCCAGAAAAACTACGGGGTGGTGATTACCGATGGCTTGCCCACCTACGACCGCACCTTCCCCACCAATGATCCGCTCGGGGGACCCGCCTGCCGAACTGGGACGGCAACAGCGCCAACGATGGCGACAACCTCAACGGCGACGGGGAAGGGGACACGCTTTACCTGGATGACATCGCCAAGTTCGCCTTCGACATCGATATGCGTTCCACCGGAACGGACCTTGCGAACAAAAGCTGGAACGCCGCGGATTTTCCCAAGCAGAACATGAATACCTACACCGTGGGTTTTACCGCGGCTAATCAGATGTTGTCGGATGCTGCCAGTTACGGCCAGGGCAAGTATTACCAGGCCACCGACAGTGCCGGGCTCAATACCGCATTGTCGGCCGCCTTGAGTGAAATCACCTCCAAGGCGGGCTCCGGTGGCAGTGGCGTAACCAGCGGAACGGTTCTCGCCAGTGGCACCAGTTACTTCCAGACCAGTTACGACCCAAAGGACTGGCGTGGCACGATCAAGGCGTTTGGTTTCACCGCCAGCGGAGCGGTTGATACGAGTTCCGTGCTGTGGACCACCGACACGGCCATCGTGCCCAGTGCCACGGCGCCGATTTACCAGTCCTGGAACAATCAGACCAACGCGCCCGTCACCCTGGCCTACGCCAACTTTTCCACAGCCCAGCAGACAGTCCTCAATCAGGGTTTGCCCACAGGCATCACCGGCGCCGATCTGGTGGAGTGGAGCAAGGGCACCAACAAGACCGGCCTGAAGGTGCGCAGCGTGTTGCTGGGGGACATCGTCAACTCGCCGCTGGTGCTGGCATCGCCGAACGAGAAAACCGCCTCCGATCTGTCGGGGGATACCTCATACAGCACTTATCTGGCGACCAAGGCGGCCAACATGAATAGCAGTCTGGTGGTCAACGCCAACGACGGCTTCGTCAGCGTCATCAACTCCGGCAGCGGTGCGCGGCGTTTTGCCTATATGCCGTCCAGCGTGTTGCCGTCGCTGCGCGTCATCGCCGACACCGCCTACGTCAACGGCGTCAATCACAAATTTCTGGTGGACGGGCAGGTCGGCGTGTTCGATGCCCAACTCAACAGTGCCTGGAAAACCCTCGCATTGGGCGGCACCGGCGCAGGTGGTCGGACCATCTATGCCCTGCAACTGTTCGATGCCTCGGCCGGCAATGCGACGAAGGCATTGTGGGAAATCAGCGCTCCGGCCACGGCCAGTACGGCGAACGCTTTCAATGATCTGGGTTACGCCTACGCGCGCCCGGAAGTGGCACGCTTGGCCGACGGTCGCTGGGCTGCCTTCATTTCCAATGGCTACGGCAGCAACTCCGGAGTCGCTGCGTTGTATGTGGTGGACATCCGCGACGGCTCGCTGATCCGGAAAATCGTCATCGACAGCACTGAAACCACCAACGGCTTGTCCTCGGTCAAGCTTCGGGTCAACTCGCAAAACGTGGTGCAGGCCGCTTATGGCGGCGATCTCAAAGGACGGCTGTGGAAGTTCGACCTGAGCAGCACCAGCACCGATAGCTGGGGTGTGGCGTTTTCCGGCAAGCCGTTGTTCACCACCGCTGGAGGCACCACCCAGCCGATCACCGCGCAGCCTTTGCTGGCGGACAATGCGCAGGGGGGGAAACAAATCTTCGTGGGCACCGGCAAATTCAACGAGACCGCGGATAAAACCAACAAGGATCTACAGGCGTTCTATTCGGTGTGGGACGCGGAGGGTGGCTCCGGGCAGATCACTACCTCTGCGCTACAGGCTCAAGCGGTGACCGGAGTGTTCTCGGGCGCCACCGGGCAATTTATAACCACGAGTCAAAACGAAGTGACCTATCCCGCGCAGAAGGGCTGGTACCTGCCGTTGGTGTATAACAACGCGCTGACCGGCGAGCGAGTGATCAATCAGGCCAGCCTGGTGCTCGGCCGGATCGTGTTTACCACGGCCAGCGTCGACACCACGGACCCCTGCGCGAGCTTCGGTACCGGCAAGCTGGTCGAACTCGATGCGTTCAGCGGTAAGATGCTCAACTACGCGGTGCTCGACACCAACAACGATGGCGTGGTCGACAGTACTGACACGATCTCCAGCGGCGTGGTCTTTACCGGGGGTATCCCGACCCTCAATGCCATCGTCAATGGCGCGACCCGCAAGATCGTGAACGATTCCAGTGGCGGCATCACCACGCTGGTGGAAAAATCCGGCGGCGGCAGCCGTCGCATCATGTGGCGACAAATACAGTAAGCGAGAGTTGAGGCATGCACAGATCCAACCGCGGTTTTACCCTGATCGAAATCATGATCGTGATTGCGATCATCGGGATTGTCATGACCATCGCCGCCCCGACATTCACCGAATACCTGAAAAAGGGGCGACGTGCCGAAGTCACCAGCCTGCTGTCCGAGCAGGCACAGATACTCGAGCGTTTCTATTCGCAGAAAAACGTCTACACCGGCGCCACAGGCCTGAGCGGCGGCAACGATTACTACACCATCAACCAGACCATCACTGATCAGACGTTCCTGCTGACGGCCGTGCGCAAGTCGGGCACGAGCATGGCGACGGACAAGTGCGGTGATTTCACCATTGCCAATACGGGCGTCCGTGGCATGGTCAACGCCACGGCCGGCCTGGTCACCAAGGATTGTTGGGGGCGTTGAGTTTTCTTTTTCGGACGTCTTTTGCGTCCCTCTGTCTATTTATCGGTTGGTTCAATACATGATCAGGCAACAGCAAGTAGTGATTGTCGGCGGTGGGGTCATCGGTCTGTTGACGGCTTTCAATCTCGCGTCAGAGGTGCAGAGCGTCGTGCTGCTGGACCGTTCCAACGTCGGGCAGGAGTCGTCCTGGGCGGGGGGTGGCATCGTTTCGCCGCTCTATCCGTGGCGTTACAACCCGGCGGTTACCGCCTTGGCCCATTGGTCCCAGGATTTTTATCCACAGCTGGGCGAGCGCCTGTTCGCTGCCACTGGTGTTGATCCCGAGGTGCATACCACCGGGCTGTATTGGCTGGACCTGGATGACGAAGCCGAGGCGCTGGCCTGGGCGGCGCGGGAGAACCGTCCGCTGCGGGCTGTGGATATCTCGGCGGCTCATGATGCCGTACCGGTATTGGGCGGCGGTTTCTCCCGGGCGATCTATATGGCCGACGTGGCCAACGTTCGAAATCCACGGCTGGTGAAATCCCTCAAGGCGGCATTGCAAGCGCTGCCTAACGTGACGATTCATGAGCAGTGCGAAGTCAGCGGCTTTGTCCGTGAAGGCGAAACAGTGGTCGGCGTGCAGACGCCTGACGGCGCAATTCGCGGCGATCAAGTCGTTCTGACGGCGGGCGCCTGGAGCGGCGACTTGCTCAAGAGCCTCGGGCTTGAGCTGCCCGTCGAACCCGTCAAAGGGCAAATGATTCTCTACAAATGCGCGGCGGACTTTCTACCGAGCATGGTGTTGGCCAAGGGGCGTTATGCGATCCCGCGTCGTGACGGACACATCCTGATTGGCAGCACCCTGGAACACGAAGGTTACGACAAGACGCCGACCGACTCGGCGCTGGAAAGCCTGAAGGCTTCGGCGGTCGAGCTGATTCCTGCGTTGGCGGAGGCGGAAGTCGTGGGGCATTGGGCGGGCTTGAGGCCGGGCTCGCCAGAGGGCATTCCCTACATTGGCCGGGTACCGGGGTTTGAGGGTCTGTGGCTCAACTGCGGGCATTTCCGCAATGGCCTGGTGCTGGCGCCGGCGTCGTGTCAGTTGTTCGCTGATGTGATGTTGGGCAGGGAGCCGATCATTGATCCGGCGCCGTATGCGCCGACCGGGCGGATCTAACCTCAAGATGTTTGGCGTCTGAGGAATCGCTTTCGCGAGCAGGCTCGCTCCCACAAGGAAGCTGCAAGACCCTGTGGGAGCGAGCCTGCTCGCGAAGGGTCTCAATCCAAACCCAGTTTCTTCAGCCTGTAGCGCATCGAGCGAAATGAAAGATTCAACCGCTGAGCCGCCGCCGTGCGGTTCCAGCGGGTTTCCTCCAGCGCCTGGAGAATCAACTGGCGTTCGACGCTTTCCAGGTACGCTTCCAGATTATCGATCTGCGTCAGGTCCGGCACCCCGGCATCTGCCGCGCAATTCCCTTCGGCCAGGCGCAGGTCGCCGGCTTCGATCTGTTTGTTCTCGCACAGCGTATGCGCCCGTTCGAGCATGTTCTCCAGCTCCCGGACATTGCCCGGAAAGCGATAGCTTTTCAGCGCATCGAGGGCCTGCGGGTGAAGTTTTGCCACGGGTTGGCCGGTGTCTGCAGCCAGGCGCTTGAGCACATGGTTTGCCAGCGGTTCGATATCGTCGCGGCGCTCGCGCAGGGGCGGCACCCGCAGTTCGATCACGTTCAGGCGATAGTACAAATCCTGGCGGAAGCGCTCGGCGGTAATCTCGGCGGCGAGGTCTTTGTGGGTGGCGCAAAGGATACGTACATCGACAACCACTTCCTGTTGCCCGCCGACACTGCGTACGGCTTTCTCCTGAATCGCCCGCAGCAATTTGACCTGCATGGGCAGTGGCAAGTCAGCCACCTCATCGAGAAACAGGGTACCGCCATGGGCGGCCTGGAACAGTCCGGGCTTGTCTTCGATAGCGCCGCTGAAGCTGCCTTTGCGATGGCCGAAAAACTCGCTCTCCATCAGTTCCGACGGGATGGCGCCGCAATTGACCGGAACGAAAGGCTGGTTGGCCCTCGGTCCGCGGTCATGGATCAAGCGGGCGACCAGTTCCTTGCCACTACCGGATTCTCCGCTGATGTACACCGGCGCCTGGCTGCGCGCCAGTTTGTCGATTTGCTTGCGAAGGTTGCGCATGGGCAGGGAGTCGCCCAGCAAGCGGCGATCGATGGCAATGCCCGGAGCAGGCAGGAGCAGGGCGCTGGTGACCAGTTCCCGGAGTCGAGTGAGGTCCACCGGCTTGGTCAGGAAGTCGAACGCACCGGCCTTGAGTGCGTTGATCGCGGTGTCGACATTGCCATAGGCGGTGATCATCGCCACGGGCAGGTTGGGGTAGCGTTGCTGGATATGTTGTACCAGCTCCAGGCCTGTGCCGTCCGGCAGGCGCATGTCGGTCAGGCACAGGTCGAATGCCTCGCGCTTGAGCAAGGCGAGGGCCTCGCTGGCGTTTCGGGCACTGTAGGTATCGAGTTTCATCCGTCCCAGGGTGATTTCCAGGAGTTCGCGGATGTCCGGCTCGTCATCGACGACCAGGACTTTTTGCCGTGGGCTCATGTTCAACTTTGTTTCCGTCCGTGAGCAAAGGTGATACGAAAGCAGCCGCCGCCTTGGCGTGGTTTGAAGTCTAGGCGGGCCTGGTTGCTTTCGCACAGCTCACGGGACAGATAAAGCCCAAGGCCAGTGCCTTGATGACTGGTGGTAAAGAAAGGCTCGAACAATTGCGCCTGATGGTCGGGGGCGACACCGGGACCATCGTCGAGGATTTCGAGAATGGGCAACTGGCTCTCGGCATCGATGAACAACTCAAGCCAGACCTGGGCGATATCGTGGTCCTGGGCGCTGTGGCGCCAGGCATTGCGTATCAGGTTGTCGAGAATCTGGTTCAACTGGTTCGGGTCCATCAGGGTCGTGAAGTCCCCTGACGCGATGTGCAGATGAATGCGCTGGCGCTCAGTCGCGCCCTCGCTGATTTCAGTGACGAATTGATCCAGCCACGGCTTCAGGTCCAGTCGTTGCGGGACGGTTTGCTGGCGGCGGGACAGTTGCAAGACGTTTTCAATAACCCGATTCATTCGCTGAGAGTGATCTTGAATAATCTGAGTCAGACGTTGATCGGCACTGCTCAGTTCCTCAGATTCTCGCAATAACTGCGCGGCATGACTGATTGCCCCCAGCGGGTTGCGGATTTCGTGGGAGATGCCGGCGGTCAGGCGCCCCAGGGCGGCGAGTTTCAGCTGCTGGGCCTGTTGGGCTATCTGGGCGAGGTCTTCGAGAAAAACCAGGGTCTGATGCTGGGGGCTCGGGTCCAGAGCAATGAAGCTGGGTTGAAGCTCCACGCCACTGGCGGCGACTTTCAGGCTCGGGGGGCGCAGCGTCGGGTTGCTCAGCCACAGGTCCATGCGCTCGACCAGGGCGGGGAAATGCTCCTCGATCTGGCAGCCTTCCAGATGGCCGTTGCCGAGTAGTGAGCGTGCGCTGTGGTTGGCCAACTGCACGCGTCGCTGGTCGTCCAACACCAGAATCCCGGTGCGCATGCGTTGCAGGATCAGTGCGTTGAGCGCTTCCAGGCCGACGACTTCGCTGGCTTTCTGCTCGGCCAGGGTTTCACTGACCTCCAGGCGCCGGATCAGCCCTTGCACCAGCAATGCGGCGGCAAAACACAGGGCGCCATGGGTGCCGACCTGCAAATAGTCATTCGCACTGGGTGGATGGCTGAGGCTCAGCAGAAAACTTGAACTCACGATGCCGATCGCACCGATCGCGGCAATCAACAGGCCGATACGCCTTCGCAGCAAGGTATTGCTGATGGCCACCGACACGATCAAAAGATTGCCAATGGCACTGGCCACGCCGCCGCCGGCGTAGAACAGGACGCAGAGCAGCAAGACATCCAAAAGCGCCAGGCCGAACAGTTGTGCGGGGTGCCGGGTGTTCTCGAAGAACACCACCAGCAGGATATTCAGCACCAGGTACAACCAGCTGCCAGTTCGCAGCAGCTCGTCGTTGGCTGACGTCAGCAACCGGTTGTCCATGTTGCTGGAGATCAGCAGCACCAGAATGATGCCGACGCTTAAACGGTAGAGGTGATAAAGGCGCAGCAGTCGCTGGGCCTGTTTGTCGCCGTGACTGGAGGCCTCAGCGACCACTGGAACCGGGGCCTTGCTCCAGGTGGGCCTGGCTGCAATACCATTGTTGTTGAAAGCTGACGGCGCGATCGCGCGGCAGGTGCACGCCGCAATGGGCGCAACGGACCATCGGGGCCGCTTCCAGCTCGGCGGGGGACTTAGGGGAGGAAGCCTGGCCTTTAAACTTGCGCCAGAACCACACGGCGGCGGCAATCACCGCGATCCAGAATAATAAACGAAGCATGATGAGCTGCTTTTTGACTGATGAACCGGCAGTTTAGCCAAGGTCATGACGGGCGCACAGGGCAAATGCGTGGGACAAAACAGGCGCAACAAAAAAGGGAGGCTCGAGAGCCTCCCTTTTTTGTTGCCGTCGGTCGTATCAGTCGAACACGCCAAAGGTCATGTAGCTGAACCACGAACGGTCTTCGTTGTTGCCTTCAGCCTCATGGTCTTGTTCTTCGATTACGTCACCGTCCGAGTTTTTAGGCTTGAGCTCGCTCGGGATTGCGTCCTTGGCGTCCTGGAACTGCTTCTGCACGTCCTGGTTGGCGCGGGTTTCTCCCGGTGGCAGTGGCGGACGGGACTCGATCAGACCCAGGGTGGCCTTGCTCAACCACGAACGGTTGTCGGCTTCGGCGACCGTCGGCACGAACTGGCCATCGACCAGCGTCGGGTGGTTCGGGTAGTTGAGCTTCAGGGTTTCGAGGCTGGTGGCGGCCAGATCGTCCAGGTGCAGACGCTGGTAGGACTCGGTCATCACCGCCAGGCCGTCACCGACCGAAGGGGTTTCCTGGAAGTTTTCCACAACGTAGCGACCACGGTTCGCGGCGGCCACATAGGCCTGGCGGGTCAGGTAGTAGTCGGCAACGTGAATTTCGTAGGCAGCCAGCAGGTTTCGCAGGTAGATCATGCGCTGCTTGGCGTCTGGAGCATAACGGCTGTTCGGGAAGCGGCTGGTCAGCTGGGCGAACTCGTTGTAGGAGTCGCGCGCGGCGCCCGGGTCACGCTTGGTCATGTCCAGCGGCAGGAAGCGGGCCAGCAGGCCGACGTCCTGGTCGAACGACGTCAGGCCCTTCAGGTAATAGGCGTAATCGACGTTCGGGTGCTGTGGGTGCAAGCGGATGAAACGCTCGGCAGCGGCCTTGGCAGCTTCCGGTTCGGCGTTCTTGTAGTTGGCGTAGATGAGCTCGAGTTGAGCCTGATCAGCATAACGACCGAACGGATAACGCGACTCCAGAGCCTTCAGCTTGGCCGTGGCGCTGTTGTAGCTGTTGTTGTCCAGATCTGCCTGGGCCTGCTGGTACAACTCGACTTCACTCAGGTTTTCGTCTACGACTTCCTTCGATGAGCACGCAGCGGTCAATGCGAGGATGGCGATCAGCAGCAGGTGTTTCACTTGCATGGCGGCTTGCGTCCCTATGACGGCCGCTGTCTTGGGCGTGGCCGTCCTGTTATGATGAGCGCCCCGTTGAATAGCCTCGGGGCAAAAGACGCCGTATTTAACCACAAGCGCGCAGCCGAAACCAAAAGCTGTGCCGACGCCTAGTCTGAGCATGTCCGATAAAATTGAACTCCGCGCAGAGGTGCCGTCCGAATTGGGCGGCCAACGCCTCGATCAAGTCGCCGCACAATTATTCGCAGAGCACTCGCGCTCGCGCCTTTCCGCCTGGATCAAAGACGGCCGCCTGACTGTGGATGGGGCGGTTATCCGCCCGCGAGACATCGTTCACGGCGGCGCCATTCTTGAGCTGACCGCCGAGCAGGAAGCTCAAGGTGAATGGGTCGCTCAGGACATTGACCTGG
This sequence comes from Pseudomonas putida, assembly GCF_003228315.1. Taxonomy (NCBI): domain Bacteria; kingdom Pseudomonadati; phylum Pseudomonadota; class Gammaproteobacteria; order Pseudomonadales; family Pseudomonadaceae; genus Pseudomonas; species Pseudomonas putida. The sequence goes on along the minus strand of NZ_CP029693.1, from coordinate 3,374,922 downwards.
ACATCGTCTATGAAGATGACGACATCCTGGTGATCAACAAGCCTGCGGGCCTGGTGGTGCATCCCGCCGCCGGCCATGCTGATGGCACTCTGCTTAATGCCTTGCTGCACCACGTACCGGACATCGTCAACGTGCCCCGTGCCGGTATCGTGCATCGCCTGGACAAGGACACCACCGGTCTTATGGTGGTGGCCAAGACCATTCAGGCGCAGACGCAGTTGGTGGCACAGTTGCAGAGCCGCAGCGTCAGCCGTATCTATGAATGCATCGTGATCGGTGTGGTGACTGCCGGCGGCAAGATCAACGCGCCGATCGGTCGTCACGGCCAGCAGCGCCAGCGCATGGCGGTAATGGAAGGTGGCAAGCCGGCCGTCAGCCATTACCGTGTGCTGGAGCGCTTCCGCTCCCACACTCACGTGCGGGTCAAACTGGAAACCGGTCGTACGCACCAGATTCGTGTGCACATGGCCCACATCAACTTCCCGTTGGTCGGAGACCCGGCTTATGGTGGCCGATTCCGTATCCCGCCGGCAGCCAGCCAGACCATGGTCGAGTCGTTGAAACACTTCCCGCGTCAGGCCCTGCATGCACGGTTCCTGGAACTGGATCACCCGACCACCGGCAAGCGCATGAGCTGGGAGTCGCCGTTGCCGGAAGACTTCGTCTGGTTGCTGACTCTGCTCAAGCAAGACCGTGAGGCATTTGTCGGATGAGTGACTGGCTGATTCCAGACTGGCCCGCGCCGGCCGGGGTCAAAGCCTGTGTCACCACCCGTGCGGGCGGCGTCAGTCTGGCGCCGTTCGACAGCCTCAATCTTGGCGATCACGTCGATGACAGTCCCGAAGCTGTTGCCGAAAATCGCCGTCGTCTGACCGATCATTTCGATATTCAACCGGCCTGGCTGCAGCAGGTCCACGGAATCGTCGTGGCCCATGCCGATCCGAGCCAGGTCGTCACCGCCGATGCGAGCTGGACGTCGACCCCCGGGATCGCCTGCGCGGCGATGACCGCCGATTGCCTGCCTGCACTGTTTTGCGACCGCGCCGGCACTCGCGTGGCGGCGGCACACGCCGGTTGGCGCGGGTTGGCGGCGGGTGTGCTTGAAGCAACTCTCGAGAGTCTGGCCGTACCAGCGTCTGAAGTACTGGTTTGGCTAGGCCCGGCCATTGGCCCGCGAGCGTTTGAAGTTGGCCCGGAAGTGCGCGAAACCTTCGTCGAGCAATTGCCTGAGGCTGCCGACGCCTTCGTACCGAGTCAAAACGAAGGCAAGTTCATGGCCGACATCTATATGTTGGCGCGTTTGCGTCTGGCGGCTCGTGGTGTCACCGCGGTTTATGGTGGCGGTTTCTGCACCGTGACCGATCCACGCTTCTTTTCCTACCGCCGTGCACCCCGCACCGGCCGATTCGCCTCCTTGATCTGGCTCGAACGCTAGACTCCTCTGACCTGCGTCAACGTCAAGACGCTTGAAACTCCCAGAATCGACCGCATCTAACGTGGTATCTGGCAGGTTTCTTCATTCAGGATGTTCTATAGGTCCGGCCTGCTCAAAAGGAAGGTGACCCATGCGTATAGATCGTTTAACCAGTAAGTTGCAGTTAGCTTTATCCGACGCCCAATCTTTGGCCGTCGGTCTTGACCATCCCGCCATCGAGCCGGCGCACTTGATGCAGGCCCTGCTCGAACAACAGGGCGGTTCTATCAAGCCCCTGCTGATGCAGGTGGGCTTTGACGTCAACAGCTTGCGTAAAGAGCTGACCAAAGAGCTCGACCAGCTGCCGAAAATCCAGAATCCGACCGGCGACGTCAACATGTCGCAGGATCTGGCGCGTCTGCTCAATCAGGCCGACCGCCTGGCGCAGCAGAAGGGCGACCAGTTCATTTCCAGCGAGTTGGTGCTGCTCGCCGCCATGGACGAGAACAGCAAACTCGGCAAGCTGCTGCTTGGCCAGGGCGTGAGCAAGAAGGCTCTGGAAAATGCGATCAACAACCTGCGCGGTGGCGAGGCGGTCAATGACCCCAACCACGAAGAAGCGCGCCAGGCGCTGGATAAATACACCGTCGACCTGACCAAGCGCGCCGAAGACGGCAAGCTCGATCCGGTCATCGGTCGTGACGACGAAATTCGCCGGACCATTCAGGTCCTGCAGCGTCGCACCAAAAACAACCCGGTGCTGATCGGTGAGCCTGGCGTGGGTAAAACCGCGATTGCCGAAGGTCTGGCCCAACGCATCATCAATGGCGAAGTGCCGGATGGCCTGAAGGGCAAGCGCCTGCTGTCCCTGGACATGGGGGCGCTGATTGCCGGTGCCAAGTATCGCGGCGAGTTCGAAGAGCGGCTCAAAGCGCTGCTCAATGAACTGTCGAAACAGGAAGGGCAGATCATTCTGTTCATCGACGAACTGCACACCATGGTTGGCGCCGGTAAAGGCGAAGGCTCGATGGATGCCGGCAACATGCTCAAGCCAGCCCTGGCCCGTGGCGAGTTGCATTGTGTCGGTGCGACCACGCTCAACGAGTACCGCCAATACATAGAGAAGGACGCGGCCCTCGAGCGGCGCTTCCAGAAAGTCCTGGTGGACGAGCCAAGTGAAGAGGACACCATCGCTATCCTCCGTGGCCTCAAGGAGCGTTATGAGGTTCACCACAAGGTGGCGATTACCGACGGCGCGATCATCGCGGCGGCCAAGCTCAGCCATCGCTACATCACCGATCGTCAGTTGCCGGACAAGGCCATCGACCTGATCGACGAAGCTGCCAGCCGCATCCGCATGGAAATCGACTCCAAGCCGGAAGTGCTGGACCGTCTGGAGCGCCGCCTGATTCAGTTGAAGGTGGAATCCCAGGCACTGAAGAAAGAAAGCGACGACGCGGCGAAGAAGCGTCTGGAAAAGCTGCAGGAAGAAATCGCTCGTCATGAGCGTGAGTACTCGGATCTCGAAGAAATCTGGAACTCGGAAAAAGCCGAGGTGCAGGGTTCTGCGCAGATTCAGCAGAAAATCGAGCAGTCCCGTCAGGAACTGGAAGCGGCCCGTCGCAAGGGCGATCTGAACCGCATGGCCGAGCTGCAGTACGGGGTGATCCCGGATCTGGAGCGCAGCCTGCAGATGGTCGACCAGCATGGAAAAAGCGAAAACCAGTTGCTGCGCAGCAAGGTGACTGAAGAGGAAATCGCCGAAGTCGTTTCGAAGTGGACCGGTATTCCAGTGTCGAAAATGCTCGAAGGCGAGCGCGAAAAACTGATGAAGATGGAAAGCCTGTTGCACCAGCGTGTGATTGGCCAGGAAGAAGCGGTGGTGGCGGTTTCCAATGCGGTGCGGCGCTCCCGTGCCGGGTTGGCCGACCCGAATCGTCCTAGCGGTTCGTTCATGTTCCTCGGCCCGACCGGTGTCGGTAAAACCGAGCTGTGCAAGGCGTTGGCCGAGTTCCTCTTCGATACCGAAGAGGCAATGGTACGCATCGACATGTCCGAATTCATGGAGAAACATTCCGTGGCTCGCTTGATCGGTGCGCCACCAGGCTATGTAGGCTATGAAGAGGGCGGTTACCTGACCGAGGCGGTGCGGCGCAAGCCTTACTCGGTGATTCTGCTGGACGAGGTGGAGAAGGCGCATCCGGACGTGTTCAACGTCTTGCTGCAAGTGCTGGAGGACGGACGCCTGACCGACAGCCATGGCCGCACGGTGGACTTCAAGAACACCGTGATCGTCATGACCTCCAACCTGGGTTCGGTACAGATTCAGGAGCTGGTGGGTGATCGTGAGGCCCAGCGTGCTGCGGTGATGGATGCGATTTCCTCGCACTTCCGGCCGGAGTTCATCAACCGGGTCGACGAAGTGGTGATCTTCGAGCCTTTGGCACGGGATCAGATCGCCGGTATTACCGAGATCCAGTTGAGCCGCCTGCGCAGTCGCCTCACCGAGCGCGAACTGAAGTTGGAGCTGAGCCCAGAGGCCATGGATAAGCTGATCGCGGTCGGGTATGACCCGGTGTATGGCGCACGACCACTCAAGCGTGCGATCCAGCGCTGGATCGAGAACCCGCTGGCACAGCTGATTCTCTCCGGTCGATTCATGCCGGGGGATACGGCCAAAGGCACTGTGGAAAACGACGAGATCGTTTTCAACTGAGCCTAAACGGCGGTTGTAAAATGAAGGCCTCGCATTGCGAGGCCTTTTTTTCGCCAGGCTGTTGAACTTAAAGGAAAAGGCTTGTAAAGTGCGCCCCGCAGTCAGTCACCCACCAGGGTTTCAGCTCCCCAAGCAGGAATCCAAAATAAGTTGCAAATCATTAACTTGAAAGCAATTTAGGGGGTTGACAGAGGTTTTGAAGATTGTAGAATAGCGCGCCTCAGACACACGAACGCAGCGATGCGAACGAGTCGAAGAGAACGCAGTAAAGCTTCACCGTTGTAAGTTGAAATGTGTAGTTCCGTGATAGCTCAGTCGGTAGAGCAAATGACTGTTAATCATTGGGTCCCAGGTTCGAGTCCTGGTCACGGAGCCAATTTCAAACCGGGGTATAGCGCAGTCCGGTAGCGCGCCTGCTTTGGGAGCAGGATGTCAGGAGTTCGAATCCCCTTACCCCGACCATTTTTGGGTCGTTAGCTCAGTTGGTAGAGCAGTTGGCTTTTAACCAATTGGTCGTAGGTTCGAATCCCACACGACCCACCATTTTTGAGACCAGTTCGCTGGAATCGAATCTTAAGATCAGACGCCAAAAGCTCTGTTCGCAGAAGGCGCCTCTCGAAGGTGCCTTTTTTTTACCGGGGTATAGCGCAGTCCGGTAGCGCGCCTGCTTTGGGAGCAGGATGTCAGGAGTTCGAATCCCCTTACCCCGACCATATTAAAAATCCTCGTATCGAAAGATACGGGGATTTTTTTTGTCTTCAGAAAAGCACATCGCTTCAAGTCATCGTACAACTTGCCGATAACGAGCTGTCGGGGTTCAGCCCTCCACTCAAGCCATAAAAAAACAAAGGCGCTCGTTATGTTTCTTCGTCAGTTGAATATTGCCCCCCGTGCCGCACTGGGGTTTGCCTTGATCGCGGTGCTCGTGGCGCTGCTGGGGATTTTTGCCCTGGGGCAGATGTCGAGTATCCGCGAGAGCGAAGTGGCGGTGGAGAAACAATGGCTGCCCAGCATTCGCGGTGGTGACGAGATTCGTGAAATCATGCTGCGCATTCGCACCATTTCCTTGCGCATGGCCCTGGATCAGGACCCGAAGAACATCGCGCAATACCGCAGCCAGATGGATACCCGGGACAAGGAACTGAGCGAGAAAATCGCCGCCTACGACAAGCTGGTCACCTCGGCTGAAGGCAAGGCGTTGTATGACCAGTTCAAGAGCACCTTCACCGCCTATCGCGCCGGCATTGCTCAATCATTCACCCTGGCCGAACAGGGGCGTCGCGACGAATTGACCAAACTGCTGCTGGTCGACATGAAAACCGTGGTCGACGGCTCGGGCAAGCAACTCAGTGACCTTGCGGAACTGTTCACGCGGCAGGTCGCCGCCGAAAGCGAAAAATCCAAAGATCACTACGACACCTCACGCATGATCGTCAGCCTGTTCATCGCCCTCGCAGCGCTGGCGACAGTCGCTTTGGCGCTGTTGTTGACCCGCAGCATCGTGCGTCCGTTGAGCGAAGCGGTCACTGCCGCGGAGCATGTGGCCCAGGGCGACCTGACCCGTCCGATCGAAACCCGTGGCAATGATGAAGTCAGCCGTTTGCTCAAGGCATTGGCCACCATGCAGCAGAACCTGCGGGAAACCTTGCAGGGCATCAGCGGATCCGCCACTCAGTTGGCGACTGCGGCTGATGAGCTGAACGCCGTCACCCTCGACAGCAATCAGGGGCTGCAACAGCAAAGCAACGAAATTGAACAGGCGGCCACCGCCGTCAACCAGATGACCAGTGCCGTGGAAGAGGTCGCGCGTAATGCCGTGTCGACCTCCGATGCCACTCGCCAATCCAGTGAGTCGGCGCATCTGGGGCAGGAACGGGTCAGCGAAACGGCCAGTGCCATCAGTTCTCTGTCCGAGGATGTACAGAGCACCAGCGAGTTGGTGCAGTCGCTGGCCAATCAATCCCAGGATATCGGCAAGGTTCTGGATGTGATTCGCGCCATCGCCGAACAGACCAATCTGCTGGCACTCAACGCGGCCATCGAGGCGGCGCGGGCAGGGGAGAGCGGCCGGGGTTTTGCGGTGGTGGCCGATGAAGTGCGGGCCCTGGCCGGGCGTACGCAGCAATCGACCCGGGAAATCGAGCAAATGGTACAAGGCATGCGCAATGGATCGAGCCTGGCCCTGGACGCCATGAACGCCAGCGCCACCCGTGCCGCCAGTACGCTGATCCTGGCCGAGCGCGCAGGTGAGGCGTTGCAAACCATTACGGCGTCCGTGCATCAGATTCACGAGCGAAACCTGGTGATCGCCAGCGCCGCAGAAGAACAGGCACAAGTGGCCCGGGAGGTCGATCGCAACCTGGTGAACATTCGTGATTTGTCGGTGCGCTCGGCAGCCGGGGCGGATCAGACCAGTGCTTCAAGCCATGAGTTGTCGCAACTGGCCAATGCACTGCAGGGGATGGTGCGGCGGTTTCGGGTTTAACCCCGACAGAAAACCTGTAGGAGCGAGCCTGCTCGCGATGAGGGCCTAACATTCAGCAGATGTACTGAATGTAAGACCGTCATCGCGAGCAGGCTCGCTCCTACAATGTTCAGGGGTTAATGCAGTTTCAGCCGCGGCTCAGTCCCGCGCCCGATCTTGCTGCCCAGCATCAGCATGGCCGTGCGGAACCATCCGTACAGCGCCATCTGGTGCATGCGGTACAGCGACACGTAGAACATCCGCGCCAGCCATCCCTCCAGCATCACGCTGCCGGTCAGGTTACCCATCAAGTTACCCACAGCGGAAAAACGCGACAGCGAGATCAGCGAGCCGTAGTCGGTGTATTTGTACTCCGGCAGTGGCTTGCCTTCGATGCGCAGCTTCAGCGACTTGGCCAGCAACGATGCCTGTTGATGCGCGGCCTGGGCCCGTGGCGGCACATTGCGGTCGCTGCCCGGTTGCGGGCAGGCGGCGCAGTCGCCGAAGGCGAAGATGTTCTCGTCGCGAGTGGTCTGCAGGGTCGGCAGCACGTGCAGTTGGTTGATACGGTTGGTTTCCAGACCGTCGATGTCCTTGAGGAAGCCCGGGGCACGAATCCCCGCCGCCCAGACTTTCAGGCCAGCGTTGATCACTTTACCGTCGCCAGTGATCAGCGCGTCGGCCGTCACTTCGCTGACCGCGGCATTGGTCATGACGTTGACCCCGAGCTTCTCAAGGGTCTTGTGCACAGGCCCGCCGATGCGCTCCGGCAGCGCCGGCAGGACCCGAGGCCCGGCTTCGATCAGGGTGATGTGCATGTTTTCCGGCTTGATCCGGTCCAGCCCATAGGCCGCCAGTTCGTGGGCCGCGTTGTGCAGCTCGGCGGCCAGTTCGACCCCGGTGGCACCGGCTCCGACGATGGCCACGCTGATTTGTTCGTCCTGAACGTTTTGCCCGGCGTGGGCACGCAGGTAGTGGTTGAGCAATTGCTGGTGGAAGCGTTCGGCCTGTTTGCGGGTGTCGAGGAACAGGCAGTGCTGCGCCGCGCCCTGGGTGCCGAAATCGTTGGTGGTGCTGCCGACGGAAATCACCAGCGTGTCATAAGACACTTCCCGCGCAGGTACCAGTTCCAGGCCGGCTTCGTCATAGGTGGCGGCCAGCTGGATTTTTTTCTGCGCGCGATCGAGCCCGCTCATGCGTCCCAGCTGGAACTCGAAGTGGTTCCATTTCGCCTGGGCTACATAGTTGAGTTCGTCTTCGGAAGAGTTCAGGGATCCGGCGGCCACTTCGTGCAGCAGTGGTTTCCAGATGTGGGTCAGGTTCGCGTCGACCAGCATCACGCTGGCCGTGCCGCGCTTGCCCAGAGTCTTACCCAGACGGGTAGCCAACTCCAGACCGCCGGCGCCGCCGCCGACAATAACGATACGATGGGACATGGGGATAACTCGCAAGGCTAAAAGAAATCGGTGCGGTTACCCGAGCGAGCGCAAGGCAGCTCATAGCGTCAGGTAACTGATAAATCGGCTCAACAGGCCCAGGCCAATGGTCACTGCCAACACCAGCACAAGGAGCATCCACGGCCGGAATGGCCGGCGCTCGACTCGGTGCTGGGACAGTTGCAGGTACTCTTCGACATGCTTTTGGTCTTCGGGGTTCAGGCGGCTGGTCATAAAGCCCTCGTCAGGTAGACGTTGCTGAATGTGTAGAAGCTACAGGCAGATTTAACGAACGATGAACGGAGCATAGCCGGTGTCGGGAATGGGCTCGACGCTCACCGTATCGCCCAGGCGAATGATGCCACTTTGTAACACTCGGGCAGTGATTCCGCCATGTCCGCGTACCGCCTGAAAAGTCCCGACCCCCAGATTGTTTTCCAGGCGCGCGCAGGGCTGGCACCAGCCGGTGGTTTCGAAGATCGCCTGACCAATGCGAAAGCGCCGGCCCTTGAGGCTGAACAGGTTGATGCCACTGATAACGAGATTGCGCCGCAGATCTTCAGGCGTGACCGGCTGATCGTCCGGGCGCCCCATCAGTGAACTGATCACCGCCAGGTGCTCCCACTGGATCAGCGTGACCTGCCGTGCGTTACGTACCCCGGGGCGGGCGTGATCGCCGGTCAGGCCGGCCTCCAGCCGAGCCTCCACGGCGTCCAGTTCCACCATCGAGGAGCGCGACTGCGGCCGCACACCGATCCAGCGCACGCGTCCCAGTTGTGGCACCTCGGCAATCAATGTCTGCAATGGACTCACAGACTGATCCCGACATCGAAAACGATGCTGCGCCCCAGGTTGCTGCGCAGGAAGTCCGGCGCGTCGGGATGGGCGAACAGTACGCGGGCGAAAGTCGGCCCCACCAGCGACAGCGAACGCCAGCCCTGGCGCAGGTATTCGGTGGGAGGCGGGAAATGGCTGTTGAGGTCCAGCACTTCACGTTTGAGGCTGGCGAACGCGATGATGTCCAGCTCCCCCAGATCCATGCCGCGTTCCTTGTAGTTATGTGCTTTTTTGCGCAAGGTCGGCGCCAGTCGCAGCAGAAACTCGTTGGCCGGGATGCGCCGGGGCTTGGCTTCGCGCCGTACCAGTTGGCTGAGGGAGAACGCGCTGCGCCGGCGTTGCAGCTCGTCGCGCCATTCATCGTTCAGGCGTCGACCTTCGTCGAGGACGAAGAACACTTCGAAACTGGCATCGCGAAACAACACGTCCGGCGGCTCTCCGGCCGGGGTGAACTCGTCGGCGCGATAAGGAATGTTCAAGCCTTGCAGCAGGCGCTGGCAGACCCAACGCTCACGCTCCCACTTGCGGGCATTGGACAGGAAGGCGTTGGCCTGCTCGGCCGCGATGGTCAGCAGGCGTAAGTAATCTGAATCATCCATAGGCCCAAGCTTAGCGCTCAAATGTGAACGCAAAGAAAACAGTTTGTCGCGCAACGGCAAATCCCTGCACGACGGCCCCAACCCGCAACCCCTCCTCTGCACAAAACGGATAGCGATCTGCGCAGCCCGGATATTGACCTGCCTCTTGCACCTCTAGCATCGGCGGTACGGACGTTCGCCGTCTTACCGACGACCTGAAAAACAACAACAAGAGATAAACGCCATGCGCAAGATCGATGTACATGAGGTTATCGACAAGGCCCGTTTCAACCGCTTTCACTGGATGGTGCTGTTCTGGTGTGCCCTGATCATCATCTTCGATGGTTACGATCTGGTGATCTACGGCGTGGTCCTGCCGATGCTGATGAAGGAGTGGGGGCTCAGTCCGCTGCAAGCGGGGGCGCTGGGGAGTTATGCACTGTTCGGCATGATGTTCGGCGCGCTGTTCTTCGGGCCGCTGTCCGACCGGATCGGTCGCAAGAAAGCCATCACCATTTGTGTGATGCTCTTCAGCGGTTTCACCGTGCTCAATGGTTTCGCCAGAAACCCTACTGAATTCGGCATCTGTCGTTTCATCGCCGGCCTGGGCATCGGCGGGGTGATGCCCAATGTCGTCGCGCTGATGAACGAGTACGCGCCGAAGAAAATCCGCAGCACCCTGGTGGCGATCATGTTCAGCGGTTACTCGGTGGGCGGCATGTTGTCCGCCGGGCTGGGCATCGTGCTGATTCCGAGCTTCGGCTGGCAGTCGGTGTTTTACGTGGCGATCCTGCCGTTGCTGCTGTTGCCGCTGATCATGTACTTCCTGCCCGAGTCGGTGGGTTTCATGCTGCGCCAGGGGCGCCATCAGGAAGCGCGCAGCGTCCTGCAACGGATTGAACCTTCCTACGTCGCACAGGCCGACGATCAACTGCACATGAGCGAAGTGAAGGGCAACGGCACGCCAGTGTTGCAGTTGTTCCGCGAAGGGCGCGCACTGCGCACGCTGATGTTGTGGCTGGCGTTCTTCTGCTGCCTGTTGATGGTCTACGCCTTGAGTTCCTGGCTGCCGAAACTGATGGCCAACGCTGGCTATAGCCTGGGTTCGAGCCTGTCGTTCCTGCTGGTGCTTAATTTCGGTGCGATTTTCGGAGCGGTGGGCGGCGGTGTGCTGGGGGACAAACTCAACCTGCCACGGGTGCTGGCAGCGTTCTTTGCCGTGGGTGCGGTGTCGATCACCTTGCTGGGCTTCAACAGCCCGATGCCGGTGTTGTACCTGCTGATCGCGATTGCCGGCGCCACCACCATCGGCTCGCAGATTTTGCTGTACGCCTGTGCCGCGCAGTTCTATTCCATGACCATCCGTTCAACCGGCCTGGGCTGGGCGTCGGGCATCGGGCGCAATGGTGCCATCGTCGGTCCGCTGCTGGGCGGTGCCTTGCTTGGCATCAGTTTGCCGCTGCAATTGAATTTCATGGCGTTTGCCTTGCCCGGCGCGATTGCTGCCATCGCCATGACGGTGTTCGCCGTTAGCAGTCGGCGCAGTGTCGGGCAGCCAGAGGGCTTGCAATCAGCCTTGCCTGACAGCGCAGTGGGCGAAGTGTCATGAACCGATTGCTGCGGGATTTTTCCCTGTCGGCGGCCGTTGCCGGATTCATCGCCACGGTGATTTCCTACGCCGGCCCTCTGGTGATCATTTTCCAGGCGGCCGATGCGGCGCACCTGTCGCGGGAAGTGCTGTCGTCGTGGGTCTGGGCGATTTCCATCGGCAGCGCCGTACTCGGTATCGGCTTGAGCCTGCGCTTTCGGGTGCCGGTGATCATCGCCTGGTCCGCGCCGGGCTCGGCGTTGCTGGTGGCGTTGCTGCCGGGGATCTCCATGCCGGAAGCGGTGGGCGCCTACCTGATCAGCAGCCTGATCGTGTTTCTGGTCGGAATCTCGGGGGCGTTCGACCGGATCATCGGCAAGCTGCCGGGAGCGGTGGCAGCCGCGATGCTGGCGGGCATCCTGTTCAGCTTCGGCACCGGGCTGTTCGTCTCGCTGCAGAGCAAACCGGTGCTGGTGCTGGCGATGTTTGCCACCTATCTGATCGGTAAACGGCTGGTGCCGCGTTATGCGGTGCTGCTGGTCCTGTTGGTGGGCTGTTCGATGGCGTTTCTTGCCGGCGACTTGCACCGCGAGGCGCTGGTCATCGGTCTGGCCACGCCGGTGTGGATCACTCCGGCGTTCAGCCTGAGCGCGACGCTGAACATCGCCTTGCCGCTGGTGATGGTGGCACTGACCGGGCAGTTCGTTCCGGGCATGGCGGTGTTGCGCGCCAGCGGCTATGCAACGCCGGCCGGCCCGATCATTGCCAGCAGCGCTCTGGGTACGGCGTTGCTGGCGCCGTTCGGCTGCCATGGGTTGAACCTGGCGGCCATCACCGCTGCCATCTGCACCGGCCGCGAAGCCCATGAAGATCCCGGCAAACGTTATGTGGCCGGGATCGTGGGTGGCTTGTGTTACCTGGTGCTGGGCATCTTCGGCGCGACCCTGGTTTCGCTGTTTTCGGCATTCCCCAAAGAACTGATCACGGCCCTCGCCGGGCTGGCACTGTTCGCCGCGATTGCTGGCGCACTGGCCGGCTCGATGGCGGTGCCGAATGATCGCGAAGCCGCGCTGGTGACTTTCCTGACGACCGCCTCGGGCATGTCGCTGTTGGGCTTGTCCGCGGCTTTCTGGGGGCTGATTTTCGGCATGGTCACCCACTTGATCCTCAACGCCCGTCGTCCCGTTACCCGCAGCCAGAGCGCTGCAGCAAAAGCAGTTGTTCCTGTCGATCAATAACAATAAGAGACAAAACAATGAAACAGATTTTTCCAGCAACCGGATCCGTGTTGTCGCTGGCTGTCGCCTCCGGTTTTTCCACCGGCGCGACGGCTGCCGAGAAAGGCTTCATCGAAGACACCACCGCGACCTTGCAAGCGCGCAATTACTACTTCAGCCGGGACTATTCGGACATCGTCGGAGCGAATCAACAATCGAAGGCCGAAGAGTGGGCGCAGGGTTTCATCCTCAACGTCAAATCGGGTTACACCCAGGGCACCGTCGGTTTCGGTGTGGACGTGATCGGTCTGCTCGGCCTCAAGCTGGACAGCAGTCCGGACCGGGTCAACACCGGTTTGCTGCCGGTGCAGGATGACGGGCGCGCGCCGGATAATTACAGCCGTCTGCAGGGCGCGTTGAAAATGCGTTACGCCAAAACCGAGCTGAAAGTCGGGGAGCTGCAACCCAACCTGCCGGTGCTGGTGTTCAGTGATATCCGTCTGCTGCCGCCGAGTTACCAGGGCGCAAGCATCACTTCCAACGAGATCAATGGCCTGACCCTGCAAGGTGGCCACTTGAGTTCAACGAGCCTGCGCAATGAGGCGGGCGACGAAAAAATGCAGGCTATGCTCGGCCACGTGCCGCAGCGTCAGGTCAGCAGTGACGGCTTCAATTTTGCTGGTGCCGATTACGTCTTCAACGAAAAGCGCAGCTCGGTCAGTGCCTGGTACGGGCAACTGGAAGATATCTAGAACCAGCGGTTTCTTGGCCTCAAGCACAGCGAGCCGGTGGCGGATTGGGTTCTGGGGGCCAACCTCGGCTACTTCGATTCCCGCGAGGACGGTAAAAAGCTGCTGGGCAACATCGACAACCAGGCGTTCTTTTCCCTGCTGTCGGCCAAGCGCGGCGGTCATACCTTTTACGTCGGGTACCAGGCGATGTATGGCGACACGGCTTTCCCGCGGGTCTTTGCCAACATCTCGCCACTGGGCAACGAGGTGCCGACCTACGAGTTTGCCTTCACCGACGAACGTTCCTGGCAAGCACGCTACGACTACGATTTTGCCGCCCTGGGCGTGCCGGGCTTGACTAGCACGGTGCGTTACATCTCCGGCAACAACGTCGACACCGGCAAGGGCTACGAAGGCAAGGATCGCGAGCGCGATCTGGATATCGGGTATGCGGTGCAGAGCGGCAGTCTCAAGGGCCTCGGCATCCGTGTGCGCAATGCCATGGCGCGCTCCAACTATCGCAGTGATATCGATGAAAACCGTCTGATCCTGAGTTACACCTGGACCCTGCTATGAGCGGGTGATCACAGGTTGCTGGTGCAATTGCCCATGACCTCGTAGGTCACGCGATGGGTCTGCCCCTGATGATCGACATAGACCATGGTCGCCGGCACGACCCCGCACGCGGTCGCGGTATCGGACACGGAAACCACCTTGGCGATGTCCAGCGGCTGAGCGGGGTTGTACGGGGTAGCCGAAGGCTCATTGGCGGCCATGGCAGAGGTGGCGATGAGGGTCAGGAACAGAGTCGTCAGGGCTTTCATTTTTGTTGGCTCGGGGTTGATTCTGATGCTTGAAGTTTAGGCTTTGGTCGTGGGTGATAAAGGGGCGTTGGGCCGATTCAGCGTTGCAGGAAACGTAACAATCGCGCTCTGTCTGAATGAACGCGTCGTCCATACGTTTTTCGCGAGCAGGCTCGCTCCCACAGGAGTCATGCAATACCTGTAGGAGCGAAGGCAATTCAGCCCGCGGTGTAGACTGTGGTCCTGTTCGTTTTCGGCAAGTCAACGGAGCGTGACCCGCCATGATCGGCGTCGAGTTGCTGTCACCCGAAACCCTGACCCTGGGTTGGCTGATCTATGTACCGGTGCTTATCTGGGCGATTTGTCGTGCGCCCTGGGTCGAGTTGTTTACCGACAGCCGTCGCCAGCATCAGGTACTCGGCACAGTGTTCGCGCTGTTTTTGCTGTGGCTGGTGCGGCGGGATTTCGATACTGGCGTGTCCTATCACTTCATCGGCATGACTGCGGTGACGCTGTTGCTCGACTGGCCACTGGCAATCATCGGTGGGCTGGTGGCGCAGGTGGGGCTGGTGCTGTTGGGGCGTCAGGACCTGACGGCGATGGGGGTCAACGGCGCACTGTTTATCGTCTTGCCGGTGCTGGTCACCGAGTGCTGTGCGATTGCGGTGGAGCGTGCACAGCCGCGCAATCTCTTCGTGTATATCTTCGTGTCCGGTTTCTTTGCCGCGGCCCTGTCGGCGTTGCTGTGCCTGTTGCTGGCACTCACGGTGCTGTGGTTCGACGAGCGCTTCGCCATGCCTTATTGGCTCGAGGATTTTATCGGCTACCTGTGGCTGATCATTTTTCCCGAGGCGTTCATCAACGGCATGGTGGTCAGCGCGCTGGTGGTGTTCTGCCCGGAATGGCTGGAGACCTTCAATCGCACACGCTATCTGTCGGCGCCGTGGAAGGACGACGATCCCGGTCCCTGACGGGACTGGAATCGTCAGTGCTTGCAGGTATCAGTGATGACGGGGTTCGAAATCGCCGCTGAACAGTTCGTCCTCGGCATCCGGGGCCACCGGAATCTTGTGTTCTTCCGAGGCCCACGCGCCCAGGTCGATCAGCTTGCAACGATCGGAGCAAAAGGGCCGGAACAGGCTCTCGGGGCTCCACTCGACAGGTGCGCCGCAGGTCGGGCATTCGACGGTTGGGTACTGGCTCATGACTGGCCTCCAGGCAAAGTAAGGTAAAAGTGGTGCAGGCGTTCGACCTCGCTGTGCAGCCAGGCGAGGTCGCGGTCGTTGACCAGCACCTCGTTGGCATGGCTGACGCGATCCTGGCGGCTGGATTGGGCCTTGAGGATCGCCTGGACCTGCTCTTCGCTGGTCTGGTCACGCTGCAAGGTGCGTTCGATCTGCAACTGTTCGGGGGCATCGATCACCAGCACTCGCTGGGTCATGGCGTACTGGCCGGATTCGATCAGCAGCGGTGAAACCAGAATGGCGTAAGGTGATTTTGCCAGTGCCAGGTGATGAGCGATTTCCTCGGCGATCAACGGATGCAGCAGCGCTTCGAGCCAACGGCGTTCGTCCGCTACCTCGAAGATCAATTTTCGCAGGGCCGCGCGATCCAGTTGGCCGTCGGCCTGCAACACGCCGGGGCCGAAGTGTTCGGCGATTTTCGCCAGCGCCGGACGGCCGGGCTCGACCACCCAGCGCGCGGCATGGTCGGCGTCGACCACGTGCACGCCCAGGTCGATGAAATGCTGGGCAGCGGCACTTTTGCCGCTGCCGATGCCGCCGGTGAGGCCGAGAATCCAGGGTTTTTGCGCAGGGGTATTCATTTCAAACCGACAAACTGCCAATAGAAGTCGGTTATTTGACCACCCCAGAGCATGGCAATCCAGCCGGCAATCGCCAGATAGGGGCCGAAGGGGATGGGCGTCGAGGTTTTTGCCCGGCGCAGACGCAGGTAAATCACGCCGATGATCGCCCCCACAAAGGACGAAAGCAGGATGGTCAACGGCAATATCTGCCAGCCGCCCCAGGCCCCGAACATTGCCAGCAGCTTGAAATCACCGTGACCCATGCCGTCCTTGCCGGTAAGCAGCTTGAACAGCCAGAACACCGACCACAGCAACAGGTAGCCGGCCACCGCGCCCCACAGCGCGTCATGCAGGGGCACGAACAGCTCGAGGCTATTGACGATCAGTCCCAGCCACAACAGCGGCAGTACCAGCACATCCGGCAGCAGTTGATGCTCGGCGTCGATCTGGCTCATGGCCAACAAGCCCCAGGTCAGCAGCAACGCCATGCCGGCTTGCCAGCCGAAACCGAAGTGCCAGGCCACGAACGCCGACAACAGGCCGCAGGCCAATTCGGTCAACGGGTAGCGTTTGTTGATGGGGGTGGCGCAGGCCGAGCAGCGTCCGCGCAGAAAGAGAAAGCTGATGACGGGAATGTTTTCCCAGGCACGAATCCGGTGCTCGCAGCGCGGACACTGGGAATGGGGCAGCAGCAGATTGTAGGTGGGCAGTGGCGTTTCCTCGGGCAACCCGAGGATTTCATGGGCCTGCACGCGCCACTCGCGTTCGAGCATCTTCGGCAGACGCCAGATCACCACGTTGAGAAAGCTGCCGACCAGCAGCCCCACCAGACCGGCGATTGCCACGAATGCCAGGGGGTAGAGCGTCATGATTTCGTTCAAGGGCATGTCAGATCGTCGACCCGAGTTGGAAGATGGGCAGGTACATCGCAACCACCAGGCCACCGACAATAACACCCAGTACCACCATGATGAACGGTTCCATCAGGCTGGTGAGGCTGTCGACCATATTGTCGACTTCGTCTTCATAGAAACCCGCGACCTTGTCCAGCATCTCGTCCAGTGCGCCGGACTCTTCGCCAATGGCGGTCATCTGGATCGCCATGTTCGGAAAAAGCCCGGTAGTGCGCATGGAGAAATTCAATTGCATGCCCGTCGAGACGTCCTGCCGGATGCGCAGCACGGCGCGCTTGAACACCACATTACCGGCGGCGCCCGCCACGGAATCCAGGGCCTCGACAAGGGGTACGCCAGCGGCAAAGGTGGTCGACAGAGTGCGGGCAAAACGGGCCACGGCGGACTTGTACAGCAGGGCGCCTACAAGGGGTACTTTCAGCAGCCACGCATCCACTCGATCACGCAAAGCCTGCGACGTCTTGAGCCCGTGGCGCATGCCCAGGATCGCCGCGATCAAGCCGCCGAGCATCGCCCACCACCAGTCCTGCATGAAGTGCGACAGGCCGATGACCATCACGGTAAATGCCGGCAATTCAGCACCAAAGCTTGCGAACACCGACTGAAATTGCGGCACCACTTTGACCAGCAGAATCCCCGTCACGATGGTGGCGACGAATATCACCGCCAGCGGGTAGGTCATGGCTTTCTTGATCTTGGCCTTGAGGCTTTCGCTCTTTTCCTTATAGGTCGCCACCCGCTCCAGCAGGGTATCCAGGGCGCCGGCCTGCTCGCCGGCGTCCACCAGGTTGCAATACAACTCATCGAAGTATTTGGGCTTTTTGCGCAGGGCTGCGGCGAAGCTGTTGCCAGCGGCGACTTCCTGTTTGACCTCATCTACCAGCGTGCGCATGGCCGGGTTGTCGAAGCCTTCGCCGATGATGTCGAACGACTGCAGCAAGGGCACGCCGGCTTTCATCATGGTCGCCATCTGCCGGGTGAACAGGGCGATGTCCTTGGCCTTGATGCCCTTGCCCAGGTTGAGCAGGGAGGGCGTTTTCTTGCGCACCCGGCCGGGGTTGATGCCTTGCTTGCGCAGTTGCGCCTTGATTAGGGCCGGGTTCTGGCCGCTCAGCTCGCCGGTGACTTTCGTACCTTTGCGGTCGGTGCCTTCCCAGGCGTAGGTGCTGATTTTTGCCGCTTTGACCGCCATGTTCAGTCCTTGGTGACCCGGTTGATTTCCTCAAGGCTGGTGATGCCTTGCATGGCTTTGTGCAAGCCCGAGGTGCGCAAGTCATTGAAGCCGTCCTTGCGCATCTGCTCATCGATTTGCAGTGCGTTACCTTCGGCCATGATCAGGCGCTGCAAGTCCGGCGTGTTCTTCACCACTTCATAAATCCCCACGCGCCCCTTGTAACCGCCGTTGCAGTGTTCGCAACCCACCGGCCCATAGATCGTGAAGGAGCCGATGCGTTCCTCGGGGAAGCCCTCTTTGATCAATGTCTCGCGGGGGATGTCGAGGGTTGTCCGGCAATGGCTGCACAGTTTGCGCGCCAGGCGCTGGGCGATGATCAGGCTGACGGAAGTGGCGATGTTGAAACCCTGGATGCCCATGTTGTGCAGGCGGGTGAGGGTTTGCGCGGCGCTGTTGGTGTGCAGGGTCGACAGCACCAGGTGCCCGGTCTGGGCCGCCTTGATGGCGATTTCAGCGGTTTCCAGATCGCGGATTTCGCCGACCATGATCACGTCCGGGTCCTGACGCAGGAACGAACGCAGCGCCTGGGCGAAATCCATGCCTTGTTTCGAATTGACGTTGACCTGGTTGATGCCTTCCATATTGATCTCCACCGGGTCTTCGGCGGTGGAGATGTTGATGTCGACGGTATTGAGAATGTTCAGCCCGGTGTAGAGCGACACGGTCTTGCCGGAACCGGTGGGGCCTGTCACCAGAATCATCCCCTGGGGCTGCTTGAGCGCGTCCATGTACAACGCTTGCTGGTCGGGCTCGTAACCGAGGGCGTCGATACCCATTTGCGCGCTGGACGGATCGAGGATCCGGATCACCACTTTCTCGCCCCACAGGGTGGGCAGTGTGTTGACCCGAAAATCGATCGACCGGCTTTTCGACAGGCGCATCTTGATCCGCCCGTCCTGTGGCTTGCGACGTTCTGAGATGTCGAGGCTGGCCATGACCTTCAGCCGCGCCGCGATGCGCCCAGCCAGCTGGATCGGTGGCTTGGCGACTTCGTGCAGGATGCCGTCGGTGCGCACACGCACGCGAAAGATTTTCTCGTAGGGCTCGAAATGCAGGTCGGAAGAGCCGCTCCTGATCGCGTCGAGCAGCATCTTGTGGACGAAGCGCACCACCGGCGCGTCATCGGCATCCTGGCCGACGATGGCGTCCTGCCTATCGTCGGTTTCGATATCGACGCCTTCGAGGTCAACGTCGCCGATGTCTTCCAGGCCGCTGCCATGGCTGTCGAAGAATTTTTCGATGGCGTCGCTCAGCTTGTCTTCTTCGACCAGGATCGCTTCGGTACTCAGGCCCGTACTGAACTGAATGTCGTTGATGGCCTGGTGATTGGTCGGGTCGGAAATCCCCACGAACAACTTGTTGCCACGACGCCAGAGCGGCAGGGCGTGATGCTGGCGCACCAGCTTTTCACTGACCAGTCCCTTGGGCTGGGTTTCCCTGTCGAGGTGGTTGAGATCCATCAGGGCCATGCCGAAGTGTTCCGAGGCGATCTCGGCGACCTGGCGACTTTTCACCAGTTTGTTCTGCACCAGATAACTGACCAGCGAGATGCGGTTGCGGTGGGCTTGTTGCGAGGCCTGTTGCGCGCTTTTGTCAGTGAGCAGCTCGGCCAGGACCAGTTGTTTGGCCAGACCGCTGAGGGTGATGTCATTCATTGGGAATCCGGGGCAAGACCGTTGGATGACTTATAGCCTAGTCAAGCGATCGAGCCAAACCAGCGGCGGCCAGGTGACAAAAAGTGTCAGATAGTGCGAATCCTGGGGGCCGGGCAGGGTGCCGCTGCTGCACCGTGCCCCCGCCAATTGGGCCTGCGGGGCTTGGCATGGGCTGTGCTGAGACAGTGTCAGATCATGAGATTTCGACTCATGCACGGAGGCTGTCTATGAAGACTCAAAAAGGTTTTACCCTGATCGAGTTGCTGATCGTGGTGGCGATCATCGGGATTCTGGCGACGTTTGCGATTCCGGCGTATTCCAAGTACCAGGCGCGGGCTAAGGTGACGGCGGGGGTCGCGGAGCTTTCGTCGTTGAAGGTCAATTATGAGGATGCGGTCAACTCCGGTACGGCTGCGCCTGCCGTGACGGTATTTGCCCCGGGTGGCGATACCCAGAACTGCACTTTTTCCGCTGCTGCCGGCACCGCGACTGGGATGGTTTGCACGTTGAAAGGTGCGCCAGCGGTCATTTCAAATGCGACCGTTACGCTCTCGCGAGACGCAACCAAAGGTTGGACATGCTCCACCAGTGTCGCTGCCGACTATGCGCCTAAAGGCTGCGGCGGCTAACAACCGGTTCTTTGCATGGAAAAATGCCCCGTCCCTCAAAGGACGGGGCATTTTTCGTCATGCGCTGCTGTAAAAGAGAAAACTTCCCACAATTCATGGCTTTAGGCCTTCTTCAAAAACGGCAACTTGCATGTAGAGAAAATCAAAGTCATGCATTTTGCACGAATCCGAAAAACCCACGTTTTCATAACTTGTTGATTTATAAGGGTTTATTGGTTGTCTCAAACTTGGCACAGCGTTCGCAATATCTCAGGTAACCCTGCTGAAAAGACACCCAGCAGAATTTCCAGAAAAACAGGAGTTACTCGTATGAAGAAGTTCGCTATCGCTGCCGCTACTGCTACCGCGCTGACCCTGACCATGGCCAATGTTGCGTTCGCACAGACTCAAGCCACTCAGGCGCCAATGACTCTGGCAGCCGGTGAAATGACCCAAGCCAAGGAAGCTACTTCCGATACCTGGATTACCACCAAAGTCAAAAGTGACCTGATGACCGAAAAAGGCATTCCTGGCACCGACATCAAGGTTGAAACCAACAAAGGCGTCGTGTCCCTGTCGTCGACCACTGCGGTGACTGAATCGCAAAAAGCTACCGCCGTGGCGATCACCAAGAAAATCAAAGGCGTCAAGGCGGTCTCCGCTGACGGCCTGAAAGCCGAGTAAGGCAAGGCTTCTCGCCTGGACTGGGAGAAGACGCGGCAGGTGGGCCGAGTCATACGCCTGTCGCCTCTGGAGAGTTCATGCGAACGGCCACAGGGAGGTGGCCATTACAGGCCCCGGCATTCGTGTCGGGGCCTGTTCTATTTTCAGACACGCAAAACCCACTGTAGGAGTGAGCCTGCTCGCGAAAGCGGACTGTCTGCCAACTCATCTGTTGGATGTCAGTCCCTCATCGCGAGCAGGCTCGCTCCTACAGTGGGTTGTGGTGTTCTTAGTTCCCTCGTTTGCTGGTGATCTGCGTCAGGCGATTGCCCTCGAACCGCAGGTACTGATACATCCCGTTGTTCGGCCCGTAAGTCCATTCCTCGACGGGAAACTCCTCCCGCCGATTGGCACTGCGCTTGTAGCCCAGCTGGTCTCGGCTGACCGGCTCGCCACATTTTTGCAGCACTTCCCCCGCGCGGTCGCCGACGCTGATCAGTTGGCTGCCACAGCGCAACGTGTCCGCCGCAAATACCTGGCCGGCGCCCATCGCCAGCACCATCGCCAGCAACAGACGCTTGCCCATCATTCGGCGTCCAGGTGCAGCGGTGTAACGACCTTGCCGTCTTTCTCCGCTTCGCCCAACTGGGCATCGATGAAGTACACGCGATCGTCGGCCAGTTGGCCCTTGTCCACCAGGTAATCCTTGATGCTGCTGGCGCGGTCCTGGCCCAACTGGCGCAACAGCACTTCGCTGGAACTCCAGAACTGGATCACGCCTTCACGCATCTTCGCCGTGCGTTCTTCCTTGCCCAGGTCTTTCCATTCGGCCGGAGGCTGCGCCTTCAGACGTGTGCGGTAGATGCCTTCCAGCAACGGGCCTTTTTCATTGTCCGGCACGTCGAGCATGGACGCCTGGGCCGGAACCTTCTCGCCACGACGCTGGAGCATCTTGTAGTAGTTGTATTGATACTCACGCTCCAGGCGCTGCTCGGCAATCAGAGGGCCATCGCTGCTCTTGGCGGCGGTGCCTTCGATTTCCAGGCGCAGGGCCGGGCGTTCCTTGAGGGCGTTGGACAGCTTGACCAGAGCCGCTTCGGCGTCCTTGCTCAGCTCGCTGGAACCCGGCGCAAACGCCACGGTGCCCAGGTCTTCCGCGCCGCCACCGGACACCAGGCCACCAATGAGTTTGAACGGTGCGGCGGCCGCCTTGACGATCAGGTTGCGCAGGGTCTGCCAGACAATCGGCATGACGCTGAACTGCGGGTTGTTCAAGTCGCCAGTCACCGGCAGTTCGATGGAGATCTTGCCGTCGACATCCTTGAGCAAGGCAATCGCCAGTTTCAACGGCAGGCTCACGGCGTCGGGGCTGTCGACTTTCTCACCCAGTTGCAGTTGCTCCACGACCACCTTGTTTTCGGCCTGGAGCTGGCCCTTGGTGATCTTGTAGTGCAGGTCGAGATTGAGCCGGCCCTTGCGGATGCGATAACCGGCGAATTTGCCGGAGTAGGGCGTCAGGGTGGTCAGTTCCACCCGCTTGAAGCTGGTGGCGATGTCGAGGCTGGCCATCGGGTCGAACGGGTTGACTGCCCCCTTGATGGTGACGGGTGCATAGCGGTCGACCTTGCCCTTGACGTCGACGGCGGCCGGTTTGACCTGGCGGCTGTCGATGGTACCGATCTGGCCGTTGAGCTCCTGGATCGCGGTGGCGAAGTTCGGGGTCAGGCTGAAGTCGGCGAAGTTGGCCGAACCGTCGTTGATCACGATCCCGCCAACGTGGATGCCCAGCGGCTTGTCCTTGCCGGCAGCGGGTTTGGCGGCGGCGGACTTGGTGCCGGCGTCGGCGGGCTGCGGGATCAGCAGGTCATCGATGTTGGTGGTGCGATCATCGTTGATCATGAAGCGCGCATAGGGCTGCAGCATGTTCACTTTGTCGATCGACAGGCTGTCACCGTGCTGATAGTTCAGGCCTTCGACCACCACTTGTTGCCATTTGACGAAGTCGCGGGTTTTCAGGGTGTCGAGGGTGTGCAGTTGATCGACCTGGGCGCGACCGGTGACGCTGAAGGCCAGCGGTTCGGTGCTTTTCAGGTTGACCGCCAGATCGCTGCCCAGCATGCCGCTGCGCAGTTCCAGGCGAATGAACGGGCTGATGTAGGACTGGGCGACACGCAGGTCGATGTCGCGGGTTGTGACGTTGAGTTTGGCGGTGACCGGTGCCAGGTTGACTTCGCCTTCGGCCGTGAGCTTGCCCTGCTTGCCCACGCCGGTGTCGAGCTTGAGCTGGAAGGGTGAGCCATTGAGGCTGTCGAACTTCTGCAGGTCGAGATTCAGCGGGCCCAGTTCCAGGGCGACGGCAGGCTGTGCCTTGCGGTCGGCGAGGTGCACCTGGTAATTGCGCAGTTGCACGTCGTTGAGCAGCACCTGCCAGGGTTTGGCGGCGGGGGCCGGTTCGGGTTTCGGCGAATCGGCCGCTGCCGGGGTGCTCGCGGGTTCGGCCTTGGCCTTGGCTGCCGGTTTGGAAGGCTGGCTGGCAAATAGCTTCTGCCAGTCGAGTTGGCCGTCGGCTTCCAGGGCTGCCCAGGTTTCCAGTTTATTGCTGCGGATTTTGCCGACGACGACTTGCTGTTTGGCCAGGTCGAGCGTGGTTTCGCTGACATCCAGTCGCTCGAGTTTCACCAGTTCGCGACCGTCAGGGGCCTTGATGGCGAATGGTGCGACTTTGAGATCGATATTGCTCAGCAGCAGTTGGGTTTCTTTGGACAGGTTGAGTTTGTAGTCGGTGCTGAGGGTGTAGACCCCGCTTTCGAGCACCAGTGGCACCGCGTCACGCACATAAGGCCAAAAGGCCTTCATCTTGCCGTCGGTGACTTTCAGCTTGCCTTCGGAGGCGAGCGGGATAAGGCTGAAGTTGCCGGTCCAGTCGATCTGCCCGCCATTGGGGCCGATGGCCGACAGGGTCATGTCGGCACTGTCTTCGGGAAGGGTGCTGAGGTTCTTCAGTTCGAAGTCGAGTTTGTCGTAAAGAAATTCGATGGGTTCGCTGGGGCGCTCATCGAGAAAATGCACGGCACCGCCCGCCAGCTTGATGTTGTCGATACGCAGCGGGAACGGCTTGGCATTGGGATCGGCTGGTGTCGGTTCGCTGGCTGGCAGTTTGAACAGTCCCAGTAGATTGAGTTTGCCGTCTTTGCCGAAGAGCACTTCGGTCTTGGATTTCTCCAGTTCGATTTCCGACAGGTGCAGCGCCTTGGTCCAGAGACTGTCGAGTTCCAGGTTGGCGTACAGGCGTTCGAAGCCGACCTGTTCCTTGCCCGGCTCACCAATGTTCAAGCCCCAAAGGGTCACTTCGAGGCTGAACGGGTTGAGTTCGATGCGCTGGATCGAGGCGGGCGTCGTGGCGTAGTTGGCCAGTTGCTGGTTGGCGACGCGCAAGGCGATGCCCGGCAAAATCAGAAACCCCAGCAGGCTGTAGAGAGCCAGAGCAGTCAACAAGGCGCCGAGGGCGCGTAGCAATCCTTTGTACATGTGTGGCTTCATCTGTCTGAATCGGAGTGCCTTGGAGTATGGCACGCGTTTCCGGTTCCGAAGGAAGAGCCCTGTTCACATTTTGTTGTAGGAATAGTCTGGGGTACTCAGAGCTGCAGGATCAGGGTTTTCAGCGGTGGTTGTTGATCCATCGACGGGAAGTCCGCCGCCGGCTTCATCACACTCCACTCTCGCACCGGCCGTCCGGCTTTTTCGGCGCAGCGCAGAACCTGTTCGCGCCAATCGTCCATGCTGACTTTTGCCAGGTTGTTGCAGCAGATCAGCACGCCGTTGTCGGCGGTGGTCAGCAGCGCCGGTTTCAGCAGGCTCTGGTAGTCACGCAGCAGGTCGACGGTGCCGAACGCACTCTTGGCCCAGGCCGGAGGGTCGAGCAGTACAAGATCGTACTGACGCTGTTCCAGGCGCTGATAGCTCGGCAGTTTCTGCCCGCGACGCTGGCTGATGGGCAGCCCGGCCAGTTGGCGGATCGCGGGAAAATAGTCGGACTGAATGAATTCCATGGTCGGCAACTGCGGATTGAGCTGACCGTTTTCACGACCGACCGCCAGATTGCCTTCGGCGAAGTCCAGGTTGCATACCTCGCGGGCACCTCCGGCGGCGGCACTGAGGCCGACGCCACAGGTGTAGGCGAACAGGTTGAGCACGCTTTTGTTCTTGCTGTGCGCCTTTACCCAGCCGCGGGTGTTGCGCAGGTCGAGGAACAGCAACGGGTCCTGCCCGGCATGACGCCCGCGAACCCGGTAATTGAGGCCCCATTCATGGCCGATCAGATCCTGCAAGGCAGCTTCTTCGGCGCGGTAGACATGGTCTTCGCGATCGATGCGCGAGTTGCCGCCGGAGCGGTCGTTGTAGACCAGCAGGCTTTCAAAGCCCAGGTGCTGGTTGACGATCTCGTGCAGTTGCAACAGGGCGTCGCGTTCCAGTGGCTGGTGAAAGCTCTGCACCATCAATTGCGGACCGTAACGATCAATGGTCAGGCCGCCGGCGCCTTCCTGGCTGCCGTGGAACAGGCGATAGCAATCGGTACCCTGGCCGTGCAGTTCGGCCAACAGGTCCTGGCGACGTTCGAGGGCGGCGCGCAGCGCCTGATTCAAGGAAGACATGCTGGGCGCCTTGCAGGTGGGAATTTGGCGCGGGAGTTTAGCAGCTTGAGCGCAGAACAACCTGTAGGAGCAAAGCTTGCTCGCGATGGCGGTGGGCCAGACGTTGCATTGTTGGCTGTAATGACGCTATCGCGAGCAAGCTTTGCTCCTACAAGGATGGGGTCAGGGCAACAACCCCATCCGCCGTTTCGCCCGTTGCACCGAACCATTACGCACCGCCCAGCGCAGCATCGGCGCGCTGCGGTTGACGCTGGCGCGGATCAGCTTGCGTTGCAGCGGGCTCTGGCTGACACCGAGCAGGTCGCTGGCCCAATCCGGCAGCAGATCAATTCCCGCCTGCATCATCAGCCCGCCGAACGGCCTGGCCAGTCGGCTTGGGGACGGGGCGTTCAATAACAGCCGCAGCACTTCTCGACTGCGCTCGTCACACAACAATTGCGGCCTGATTCGCTCAAGGTAATCGGAAATTTCCTGCCGGGAGCGGGGCACATCCCGGGCGCCCAAGCGCTCGGCGACCAGGGCAATTTCCGCGTAATAGCGGTCCTGATCGGCAGGTGACAAATCCGGGTTGCGATAGCGCAAATGTGCGGCGAGAAAGTTGCTGACTTCGGCCACATGCACCCAGGTCAGCAGTTCGGGATCGCTGGCGGCGTAGGGCCGGCCATCGGGCGCGGTGCCGGTGATCTGCAGGTGAATGGTGCGGACTTTCTCGATCAGCCAGTCGGCATCCTGACGCGAACCGAAGGTGGTGCCGGAAATGAACTGACCGGTGCGCCGCAAGCGGCCGAGCATGTCCTCGCGGAAATTCGAATGGTCCCACACACCGGCCAGTGCCAGCGGGTGCAGGGCTTGCAACATCAAGGCGCTGATACCACCGATGAGCATGCTGCTGAAATCGCCGTGCACCTGCCAACTGATCGAGTCAGGCCCGAACAGACCGGGATCGCCCTTGGGGTTTTCCAGATCGAGCTTGCCCAGGGACAGTCCGGTCAGGCTCATGATTTGGGTTTCGATGCGGCTGCGGATGAATTCCATGGGATTCCGGTGATTTCTGTAGGAGCGAGCCTGCTCGCGATGGACGTCAACGATAACGCGTTTCTCCTGAGTAAACGCGGTGTGGCTGAGTTCATCGCGAGCAGGCTCGCTCCTACAGAGGGCAGGGCGTCATTGGTTCAGGCGCTTGTCGATCAGCCCCTGCACCACGCTCGGGTCGGCCAGGGTCGAGGTGTCCCCCAGGCTGTCCAGTTCGTTGCAGGCGATCTTGCGCAGGATGCGTCGCATGATCTTGCCGGAACGGGTTTTCGGCAAGGCCGGCGCCCACTGGATCAGGTCCGGTTTGGCGAAGCTGCCGATTTCCTTGCTGACCAGTGCCAGCAGATTTTTCTTCAGTTCGTCGTCGGTTTCCACACCGTTCATGGGGGTGACGAAGGCGTAGATGCCCTGGCCCTTGACGTCGTGGGGGTAACCGACGACGGCGGCCTCGGCGACGCTATCGTGCAGCACCAGGGCGCTTTCGACTTCGGCGGTGCCGATGCGGTGGCCTGACACGTTGATCACGTCGTCGATGCGCCCGGTGATCCAGTAGTCGCCATCTTCGTCACGGCGTGCACCGTCACCGGTGAAGTAATAACCGGGGTAGGGCTTGAAGTAGGTATCGACCATCCGTTTCGGATCGCCATAGACCGTGCGGATCTGTGCCGGCCAGCTGGATTTGATCGCCAGCACGCCGCTGCCGGCGCCTTTGATTTCCTTGCCCTGTTCATCGAGCAGCACCGGTTGCACACCGAACATCGGTTGCGTGGCACAGCCGGGTTTGATCCGTTGGGCGCTGACCAGCGGGCTGAGCATGATGCCGCCGGTTTCGGTCTGCCACCAGGTATCGACAATCGGGCAACGCTCTTCGCCGACCGTGTGGAAGTACCACTCCCAGGCTTCCGGGTTGATCGGCTCGCCGACGGTGCCGAGCAGCCGGACGCTGGCGCGGGAGGTTTGCTTCAGCGGCTCGGGGCCTTCGCGCATCAGGGCGCGCAGGGCGGTCGGGGCGGTGTAGAAGATATTGACCTTGTGCTTGTCGATGACTTGCCAGAAACGCGAGACGCTGGGGTAGCTGGGAACGCCTTCGAAGATCAGGGTCGTGGCGCCGTTGGCCAGCGGGCCATAGACGATGTAGCTGTGACCGGTGACCCAGCCGACATCGGCGGTGCACCAGAAGACTTCGCCGTCGCGGTAGTCCAGCACGTATTTGAACGTCATCGCCGCTTGCAGCAGATAGCCGGCGGTGGTGTGCAGCACGCCCTTGGGTTTGCCGGTGCTACCAGAGGTGTAGAGGATGAACAGCGGATCTTCGGCGTCCATCGGCTCGGGCGGGCAGTTGTCGTCGACATCGCGCAAAGCCTGGTGATACCAGATATCCCGGCCTTCGACCCAGTTCACTTGATTCTGGGTGCGCTCGACCACCACCACGGTGCTCACGTTCGGGCAACTTTGCAGGGCCTTGTCGACGTTCTGCTTCAACGGCACGAATTTTCCGCCGCGCACGCCTTCATCGGCGGTGATCACGGTGCGGCAATCGGCATCGAGAATGCGATCGCGCAGGGAATCCGGGGAAAAGCCGCCGAACACCACCGAATGCACCGCACCGATGCGCGAGCAGGCGAGCATGGCGTAGGCCGCTTCGGGGATCATCGGCATGTAGATGCACACGCGGTCGCCTTTTTTCACGCCACGGCTTTTGAGCACGTTGGCCAGGCGGCAGACGTTGTGATGCAGTTTTTTGTAGGTGATCTGGGTGGAGTCGGCGGGGTCGTCGCCTTCCCAGATGATCGCGACTTGATCGCCGCGTTTTTCCAGGTGCCGGTCGATGCAGTTGTAGCTGACATTCAATTTGGCCCCGGCAAACCAGCTGGCTTCGCCGGTTTTCAGGTCATAGCGCTGGACGGTGTCCCAGGGGGCGATCCAGTCGAGGAAACGGGTGGCCTGTTCGGACCAGAACTGAGTGGGGTGTTCGATGGATTCGCGGTACAGGCGGTGGTAGTCGTCTTGACTCAGTTGTGCAGCCCGGCAGACGGCATCGGCTTTGGGGAACGTGCTGATATCGAACATGACGGTTCCTTATTCTTGTTTTGCGACAAAGATAAAGATGCGCCGAGTAGGAAATGGGTTCAAGGCAGACTTGAACCCATACACAACGCCTGTAGGAGCATAGCTTGCTCGCGATAGCGTCAGGTCAGTCAACAACAATGCTGAATGACATACCGCAATCGCGGGCAAGCCTTGCTCCTACAGGATCGGGGGAGTTATCCGCGGTGACGCCCACGGAAGTAGTTGATCAGGCCTTGGGTGGACGGATCTTCAGCAGGGGTTTCCTCGCTGCCGACCAGGCGGTTGTAGACGCCTTTGCCCAGCTCCTTGCCCAGTTCCACGCCCCACTGATCGAAGGCGTTGATGCCCCAGATCACGCTTTGCACGAAGACCTTGTGCTCGTACATCGCCACCAGCGCGCCGAGGCGGCGAGGGCTGATGCGCTCGACCACCAGGGTGTTGCTTGGACGGTTGCCCGGAATCACCTTGTGCGCGGCGAGTTTCTGCACGTCGGCATCGCTCATGCCTTTGTCGCGCAGTTCGGCCTCGGCTTCGGCCAGGGTCTTGCCGAGCATCAGCGCCTGGCTCTGGGACAGGCAGTTGGCGTACAGCCACTGGTGGTGGTCGGCTACAGGGTTGAAGCTGACGATCGGCACGATGAAGTCGGCCGGGATCAGTTGGGTGCCCTGGTGCAGCAACTGGTGGTACGCGTGCTGACCGTTGCAACCCACGCCGCCCCAGATGACCGGGCCGGTGTCGGTGGAAACCGGCTGGCCGTCCTGGCGCACGCGCTTGCCGTTGGATTCCATGTCCAGCTGCTGCAGGTGTTTGGTGATGTTTCGCAGGTAGTGGTCGTACGGCAGGATCGCGTGGCTCTGCGCGCCCCAGAAGTTGCCGTACCAGACGCCGAGCAATGCCAGCAGCACCGGCATGTTCTGTTCGAACGGCGCGCTCTGGAAATGCTGGTCCATGGTGTAGGCACCGGACAGCAGCTCCTTGAAGTTCGACATGCCGATGGCCAGGGCAATCGGCAAACCGATGGCCGACCACAGCGAGTAACGCCCGCCAACCCAATCCCACATCGGGAAGATGTTCTCTTCACGGATACCGAAGGCCACGGCGGCGGCGTTGTTGCTCGATACCGCGATGAAGTGACGATGCAGTTCCGCTTCCGAGCCACCCTGAGCCAGGTACCAGGCACGGGCGGCCTGGGCGTTTTTCAGGGTTTCGAGGGTGTTGAAGGATTTCGACGACACGATGAACAGCGTGGTCTCGGCGCGCAGCTTCATGGCCAGCTCGTGGAACTCGCTGCCGTCGATGTTCGCCAGGTA
Source organism: Pseudomonas putida (assembly GCF_003228315.1). Lineage (NCBI taxonomy): Bacteria > Pseudomonadati > Pseudomonadota > Gammaproteobacteria > Pseudomonadales > Pseudomonadaceae > Pseudomonas > Pseudomonas putida. Next base: position 3,345,193 of record NZ_CP029693.1, on the reverse strand, counting down.
GTGGCAGCGCACGCCTTTCTGGGCGTAGGCCAGCAGGGCCTCGGACACCAGCTCCGGGCCAAGGAAGGAACCACCGATACCGATGTTCACCACGTCAGTGATCGGCTTCTCGGTGTAACCGCGCCACAGACCGTCGTGGATGCGGCCCACCAGGTCGGTCATCTGGTTGAGGACCTTGTGCACTTCCGGCATCACGTTGACGCCGTTGACCGACAGCTTGTCGCCAACCGGACGACGCAGGGCGGTGTGCAGGGCAGGGCGGCCTTCGGAGGCGTTGACGATCTCGCCGTCAAACAGCGATTTGATCGCACCCTTGAGGTCGACTTCGTTGGCCAGGCCCACCAGCAGGTTACGGGTCTCGGCGCTGATCAGGTTCTTCGAATAGTCGAGAAACAGGCCGCAGCTGCTGAGGGTGAATTGAGTGAAACGCTGCGGGTCGGCATTGAAGGCCTCGCGCATGCTGAAATCCTGCATGGCTTGGCGGTGGTCATTCAACGCCTGCCAGGCGGGCAGAGCGGTAACGTCATGAGGAGTGCGGTAGTACGCCATCGCTGCGGGTTTCCTTATTACTTGAACGGCCTTTTGAACACGAAAAATCCCGGAGCGCTGTGGGTGGGCACTCCGGTCACCTGCGTCGACACGATTTCATGGCGCAGGGCGACTACAGTAAACCCCGCGCAATGATCTGTCTTGGCTTTGTCTGACCTGTTTCCGGTACTTTTTTAACATCCAGGTTAGAAACGGTCCGACAAACGGTAAAGGCACGGCTCGGATCAGGCGACCTGGACCGGAATGGCGTTGCTGGTGTGGCTCAGTTCATTGCCCGGTGCCATGTAGAGCATGCGCGGCTTGAAGTTGAGCAACTCGGCTTCGCTGTAGTGGGCGTAGGCGCAGATGATCACGCGATCGCCCACTTTGGCCTTGTGCGCGGCGGCACCGTTGACCGAGATCATGCGCGAGCCTTCTTCACCACGAATGGCGTAGGTGGTGAAACGTTCGCCGTTGTCGACGTTGTAGATCTGGATCTGTTCGTATTCACGGATGCCGGACAAATCCAGCCATTCGCCATCAATGGCGCAGGAACCTTCGTAATCGAGTACAGCGTGGGTGACTTCGGCGCGATGCAGCTTGGCTTTGAGCATGATGGCGTGCATGAGTGTTTCCCAGGTCGGAATCGAACAGTGGGCAGGTTGCCCTGTTGTTTTACCTGTAGGAGCCGAGCTTGCTCGCGATGAGGGACTGGCATTCAACATGTGTGTTGACTGAAAGTCCGCTATCGCGAGCAAGCTCGGCTCCTACAGGGATTTGTGGTGCTTAGGCGGGGGTATCGAGGTTCAGGTGCAGGTTGTCGATCAACCGAGTGGTGCCAAGGAACGCCGCCACCAGGATCACCAGATCCCGATCTTCCGCCGTCGCCGGGCGCAAGGTCAGGGCGTGGCGGATTTCCAGGTAATCGGGACGCAGGCCAGCGGTTTCGAGCTGTTTGATTTGCGCACTGATCAGCGCCGGGAAATCCCGCTCGCCCTGTTTGATCGCCTCGGCAATCTGGCTCAGGGTGCGATAGACCACAGGCGCGGTGGCGCGCTGCTCTTCGCTGAGGAAGCCATTGCGCGACGACAACGCCAGGCCATCGGCCGCACGAACAGTTGGCTCGCCGATGATCTGGATCGGCATGTTCAGGTCATGCACCAGGGCCCGGATGACCGCCAGTTGCTGGAAATCCTTCTGGCCGAAAATCGCCAGGTCCGGCTGGACCATGTTGAACAGCTTGCTGACAACGGTCGCCACGCCTTCGAAGTGCCCAGGACGGCTGGCACCGCACAGGCCTTCGGACAATTGCGGGACGCTGACGCGGGTCTGGCCGGCCATGCCGTCGGGGTACATCTCTTCGACCGTTGGTGCGAACAGCAGGTCGCAACCGGCCTCGAGCAGTTTTTCCTGGTCCGCGGCGAGGGTGCGCGGGTATTTGTCGAGGTCTTCGCCGGCGCCGAATTGCAGCGGGTTGACGAAAATGCTCGCGACCACGAAGTCCACTCGCTGGGTAGCCTTGGTGATCAGCGCGATATGACCGCTGTGCAGGTTGCCCATGGTCGGCACGAAGCCGATGCGCTTGCCTTCACCTCGGGCGCGGGCCACGGCGGCCCGCAATTCGCGTACGGTTTTTACGGTGTTCATGCAGAGAATCCATGTTCGATGCCAGGGAAAGTCGCCGCTTTGACTTCAGTGACGTAGGCGCTCAGGGCCCCGTGGATGCTCTCTTGGCCCGCCATGAAGTTCTTCACGAATTTGGGCACCCGACCGGTAATGGACAGGCCCAGCATGTCGTGCAGGACCAGGACCTGGCCGTCGGTGCGATGGCCGGCACCGATACCGATCACCGGGATGCTCACCGCCTGGGTGATTTCTTCGGCCAGTTCGCTCGGCACACATTCGAGCAACAGCATTGCCGCGCCGGCCTGTTCCAGGGAGATGGCGTCGGCGCGCATCTGCCGTGCCTGGTTTTCATTGCGCCCTTGAACCTTGTAGCCGCCAAGAATGTTGACCGATTGTGGCGTCAGGCCCAGGTGTGCGCACACCGGGATACCGCGCTCGGCCAGCAGGCGAATCGAATCGGCCAGCCACAGTGCGCCTTCAATCTTGACCATGTGGGCACCGGCCTGCATCAACAGGGCACTGTTGGCCATGGCTTGTTCGGTGGTGGCATAGGCCATGAACGGCAGGTCGGCAAGGATCAGTGCATCGGTGTTACCGCGCTTGACCGCCGCCACGTGGTAGGCCATTTCGGCGGTGGTGACTGGCAGGGTGCTGTCGTGGCCTTGCAGAACCATGCCGAGGGAGTCGCCCACCAGCAGCACTTCGACGCCAGCCTGGTTGCAGGCGTGGGCGAAGGTCGCGTCATAGCAGGTCAGCATGGTGATCTTTTCACCTTTCTGCTTGAGGCTCTGGAGCGTGGTCAGGGTGATGGCTGGCATGTCAAAAAATCCTCGTTCAGGCGCTCTGGAAACTACTGCGAGTAACGCGCGTGATTCGTCATCTACTCAGGCGCACGGTCTTTTGTCGTGCTTATAAGGCCTGGATTGCGCCCTTTTAGTGCCGTGTTGGCGGCAGCGGGACGCCTATAGTCGTGAGGAGAACCCGGGAAGTCAATTGCGTGTGTTACCGCATTGTTACGGCTGGGGTGTTACCGAAGGGGACTGATGCGATTCAGCAGATTCTGTAGGAATAGTCCAAATCAAATGTGGGAGCGAGCCTGCTCGCGAATGCGGCGTTTCAGTCAAGATTGATATCGACTGACACGCCGCATTCGCGAGCAGGCTCGCTCCCACAGGGTTTTGTATTAATTTGTAGTCAGGCGTTCCAGACCGACGAACGGACAGGCTTCGAGCATGTCAGCCAGCGTGCGGCCATCGGCCAGGCGCAGATCCGCAGGTGCCAGTTCTGCCAATGGATAGAGCACGAAGGCGCGTTCCTGCATATGGTAGTGCGGGACTTTGAGGCGGGGTTCGTCGATCAGGCGATCGCCGAACAACAGGATATCCAGGTCCAGCGTGCGCGGCCCCCAGCGCTCCAGGCGCTCGCGGCCCTGTTCGTTCTCGATGGCTTGCAGCGCATCGAGCAGTTCCAGCGGGGCGAGGTTGCTGTCGAGGGCGGCGACCGCGTTGGTGTAGCGCGGTTGGCCAGGGAGCAGCGAGTCGCTTTGATAGAAAGCGGAGACCCCGACGAGCTGCGTTTGCGGCAGCCGTGCCATGGCGGCAACGGCGCTGCGCAGTTGTTCGGCAGGTTCAGCCAGATTGCTGCCCATGCCGATGTAGATGCGTTCCATGGATCTACTCGCCGCTATCCGATACGCCGGCAGCGCGTTTACGCTTGGAGCCGCCGCTGCGACGGCGTTTGCGCGGTGCACCGGTGCCTTCTTCCTTGCCGCTGAGGTCGCGAATCATGTCGCGACGCTCACTGTCGTTGGCGTCCTGATAATCGGTCCACCACTCACCCAGGCCATCGGTCTGCTCGCCCGCGCTCTCACGCAGCAACAGGAAGTCGTAACCGGCACGGAAGCGCGGGTTGTCCAGCAACAGGTCAGCCCGTTTACCGCTGCGACGCGGCAGGCGCTCCTGCATGTCCCAGATCTCGCGGATCGGCATGGTGAAGCGTTTCGGAATCGCGATGCGCTGGCACTGTTCGGCAATCAGCTCATGCGCGGCTTCCTGCATTGCCGGAATCGGCGGCATGCCACGCTCTTGCAGGCGCAGGACACGCGCCGGCAGGGCAGGCCACAAAAGGGCTGCAAACAGGAACGCCGGTGTTACCGGCTTGTTCTGCTTGATGCGCAGGTCCGTGTTGATCAGCGCTTCGCTGATCAGGGTGTGGGTGTAGGTCGGGTTGTATTCCAGCGCTTCGGCACTGGCCGGGAACAGCGGGTCGAACAGTTGCAGGTCGACCAGCATCTCGAAGGTATCCGCGGCATGGCCGGAGAGGAACAGCTTGAGCACTTCCTCGAACAGGCGGGCGGCCGGGATTTCGCGCAGCATCGGCGCCAGGTCGCGGATTGGCAGGGCGCTGTGTTTTTCGATGCCGAAGTCCAGCTTGGCGGCAAAGCGCACGGCCCGCAGCATGCGCACCGGATCTTCTTGATAGCGTTGCTTTGGATCGCCGATCAGGCGGATCAAGTGATTGCGAATGTCGTGTACGCCATTGGCGTAATCGAGGATGCGCTCACTGACCGGATCGTAATACAGGGCGTTGATGGTGAAGTCGCGACGTTGCGCGTCTTCTTCCAGGGTGCCGTAGACGTTATCGCGCAGGATGCGCCCGCTCTCGTTGCGGGAAGACTGGTTGCTGTCTTCTTCCTCTTCGTTTTGCGGGTGATTGGCGCGGAAGGTCGCAACTTCGATGATTTCGCGACCGAAGTGGATGTGCACCAGCTTGAAGCGGCGACCGATGATTCGCGCGTTACGGAATTCGGCACGGACCTGTTCAGGGGTGGCGCTGGTGGCGACATCGAAATCTTTGGGCGTGATGCCCAGCAGCATGTCGCGCACGCAACCACCGACCAGATAAGCCTGGTAACCGGCGCCCTGCAGGCGTTCGACGATGTTGACCGCGTAACGGCTGAATTGCGCCTTTTGCAGCGAATGTTGGCCGCTGTTGAGCACTTCAGGCGTGCTGCGAATGTGTTGCGTGCGACGCACAGGGGGACGGAATGACTGGAACAGCTTCTTCAGCATGGGATGCACTGTTTGAAGGAATGTTCGGCCAAAAACGAAGAATGACCGCATGATGGGCGGGGATTCTAGCATTTAGTCGGGGGATGGTGTAGGACGCAGCAAATATGAGCTGTAGGAGGGAGCTGAAACGTAGAAACCAAAAGGTAGAAACTACAAGGGGAGCCGAAGCTCCCCAAGAAGTAGTTGCATGCTCTATTTTTGTTATTGGTTTCGGGCTTTTTGTTTTTGTTGAGTGCCCACGCCATGAAGCTTCCTTCATGACCCTCCCAATCGGGAGCCAAGAGCAAACGGATTGCTTTGGTCGCTGAATTGCAGTGATCTTTCGATCCAACCAGTACAGGCTCTGTCTTAAGACAGTTTTTTGTTGTTCTCGGCCTGGTCGTGGGGCAAGCCCCAAATACAACGCCTCTCCAAAAGAATCAGTTAGCTGCGCCTCTCGCCGTCTTGTTTTTATTGTGCGTGAGTCGATTCGTCTTATTTTTATTATCTTGTGCATTGCTTGTTATTGTTCTTGTACCAAACATATAGCAGGGTGCGTGCCAACTTTTGCAAACCCCAATAAAACAAGGGGTTGAGTGTGCCGGGCAGGTTCCTGAGGGCGAAAAAAAGCCGGGGTTTCGTTACCGTAAGCCCCGGCTTTTGTTACGCGATAAATCTGAGGTAACAGTTTTTTTACAAAATCACGTGTTACCCGCACATCAGACAGCTGTGGTTCAGCTCTCGCTGGCTACCCCGGTCTTGCGACGCGGAATGCCCAGGCGCTGACGCCGCTCCCACAGGCATTTGCGGCTGACCCCAAGCTTGCGGGCCAGTTCGGTTTCGGTCATGTGGTCCTGATGCTCGAGCACGAAGTGCTGGAAGTAGTCTTCCAGGGACAGGTCTTCGGTCGGCTCGTGATTGCTGTTGGCAGCGTTGCTGGCGCCCTGTTGCGGCGCCAGGCCCATGAACTCGTCTTCTTCCAGATCGCCCAGTTCGATATCGATACCCAACAGGTCGGCGGAAATTTCCGGGCTCTCGCTCAGGATCACCGCGCGCTCGACGGCGTTTTCCAACTCACGAACGTTACCTGGCCACGAATAGTGGCGAATGGCTTGTTCGGCGTCCGCGGCGAACTTCAGATCGGTGCGGTTGATCCGCGCGCTCTGACGCGCCAGGAACGCATTGGCGATTTCGTTGACGTCGGCACCACGTTCGCGTAGGGCCGGCAGTTTCAGGGCGATCACGTGGAGGCGGTAGTACAAGTCTTCACGGAACTGACCGATCTTTGCCAGATTTTTCAGGTCACGGTGGGTCGCGGCGATCAGACGCACATCGACTTTTTGCGACTGGACCGAGCCTACCCGGCGAATTTCGCCTTCCTGCAACACCCGCAACAATCGAGCCTGGGCTTCGAGTGGCAGTTCGCCGATTTCGTCGAGGAACAGTGTCCCGCCGTCCGCCGCTTCCACCAGGCCGGCCCGTCCGGCGCTGGCACCGGTGAACGCACCTTTTTCGTGGCCGAACAGCTCGGACTCGATCAGGCTTTCCGGAATGGCCGCGCAGTTCACCGAAATCATCGGTGCCTTGGCCCGTTTGGACAGGTTGTGCAGGGCGCGCGCCACCAGTTCCTTACCGGTACCGGACTCACCCTGGATCAGTACATTGGAGTCGGTAGGGGCCACTTTGCGGATTTTGCCGTAGAGGTCTTGCATCGGCGGGCAGGAGCCGATGATGCCGATCTCGCCATTGCTGTTATCGGTGCCCGTTTTAGCCGCACCATTGGCAGCTTTGCCGGCCACCGGTTCGCCACTGGCTTTCAACGACTGGCGATCACGCAGGATGCGCGCGACAGCCTGGAGCATCTCGTCGTGATCGAAAGGCTTGGCGATGTAGTCCACCGCGCCCATCTTCATCGAGTCAACCGCCGAGCGCAGGCTGGCATAGCTGGTCATGATCAGCACCGGCGTACCCTGGCCGAGTTTGATCAATTCGGTGCCCGGTGCCCCCGGTAGGCGCAGGTCACTGACAATCAGGTCGAACGTGGGAATGGTGAAGCGTTCTTGTGCTTCCTGCACGGATCCGGCTTCGCTGACCTGGTACTGGTTGCGTTCCAGCAGGCGGCGCAAGGCAGAGCGGATAATGGTTTCGTCTTCGACGATCAAAATGTGCGGCATTGATTCGATACTCTCGACGGTCTCAGTTCACAGCGGACGTCGCTTCGACATGACGCGGTAATGTCACCCGGATACGGGTGCCGCGTTGGCTCTGAACATCAGCCGGGCTGTCGATGGTGATTTGTCCATAATGCTCTTCAACGATGGAATAGACCAGTGCAAGGCCCAGACCGGTGCCTTCGCCAGGGTCCTTGGTGGTAAAGAAGGGTTCGAACAATCGGTCCATGATGCTCGCCGGAATCCCGCTGCCTTCGTCTTCCACGATCAGGTCGACCGTGTGTTCGCCGGCTTCACTCTTGACGCGCACTGCGCTGCCCGGAGGCGAGGCGTCACGGGCGTTTGAGAGCAGATTGATCAACACCTGGGCGAGCCGTTGCGGGTCGCCTTCGACCCAGTGTTCGGGGTCGCACAGGTTATAGAACTGCACTTCGAAATTGCGTCGGTTCAGGGCCAGCAGGCCGATGGCGTCCTGGGCGACTTCGGCCAGACAGACGGCTTCGTCGCTGTGCTGATGGCTGCCGGCGTGGGCGAAACTCATCAGCGATTGCACGATGCGTGACACACGCTTCGTCTGCTCGAGAATCTGCCCGCTGATTTCCTTGAGTTCGCCGTCTTCTTCCCGCTCTTCGCGCAGGTTCTGCGCCAGGCAGGCGATACCGGTGATCGGGTTGCCGATTTCATGGGCCACGCCAGCCGCGAGGCGGCCGATGCTGGCCAGTCGCTCGGAGTGCACCAGCTTGTCTTCGAGCATCTGGGTTTCGGTCAGGTCTTCCACCAGCAATACCAGGCCACTGTTGCCGGGAGCCAGCGGCTCGTCGATCGCGGCTTTGTGCAGGTTCAGCCAGCGGGTCTGGCCGTCGAGGGCCAGGTGTTGCTTGTGCAAGTGTTCGTCCGGGACGTTGATGAAGCCTTGCAGCAGATCCTTCCAAGGCGCGGCAATGGTGCTCAGGCGCGAGCCGACCACGCGCTGCGCGGCGATCCCGGTCAATTCCTCCATGGCCTTGTTCCACATGAGGATCTCCTGATCCTTGGCCAGGGAGCAGACGCCCATCGGCAGTTCCTGCAGCGTCTGGCGGTGGTAGCGACGCAGGGCATCGAGTTCGGCGGCCAGGCCGGTCAGGCGCGAGTGGTAATCCTCGAGCCGGCTTTCGATGAAGTGGATGTCCTCGGTGACATAGTTTTCGCCGCCGGCCTTATAGGGCAGGAACGTTTCGACCATGTCCTGGGCAACGCTGGGGCCCATCAGGCCGGAGAGGTTGGCTTCGATGCGATCGCGCAAACGACGCAAGGCATATGGCCGGCGCTCATCGAACGGCAGGTAGAGGTCGCGCAGGGCCTGCTCGACTTCCTTCTGCGCAGCCTTGGCGCCCAGCGGTTTGGCCAGCTGGGTGGCGAACTCCTGAGGCGAGGCGGCGTGCAGTTCGCGACGTTGCGGGCGACGCACATTGTCCACGGCGCAGGCTTCGGCGGCGCTGGCTTCTTCGGTGCTGGCGTTGGTGAACAGCGAGATCAGGGTGAACATCAGCACGTTGGCGGCCAGGGAGGCGATTGCCGCCATGTGCCAGCTGGTGTCGTCCAGCACGTAAATCATATTCAGCAGCGGTATATAGAAACCCTGCAGATTGCCCACCAGCGGCAGCAGCATGGTCACCAGCCAGACCAGAATGCCCGCCAGCAGGCCGGCGATGAAACCGCGACGGTTGGCGGTCGGCCAGTACAGGACCGAAAGTACGCCCGGCAGGAACTGCAAGGTGGCCACGAACGCAACGATGCCGAGGTTGGCCAGGTCCTGTTCCGCGCCCAGCAACAGGTAGAAACCGTAGCCGGCCATGATGATCGCGACGATCAGCGCCCTGCGCGTCCATTTCAGCCAGCGGTAGATATTGCCTTCCGCCGGCGGTTGGTACAGCGGCAGTACCAGGTGATTGAGGGCCATGCCCGACAAGGCGAGGGTGGTGACAATGATCAGGCCGCTGGCGGCGGAAAGTCCGCCGACATACGCCAGCAGCGCCAATGCCTGGCTGTTGGCGGCGATGCCGATGCCAAGGGTGAAGTATTCCGGGTTGGTGGTGGCGCCGAGTTTCAGGCCAGCCCAGAGAATCAGCGGCACTGCCAGACTCATCAGCAGCAGGAACAGCGGCAGGCCCCAGCTGGCGCTGACCAGCGCGCGCGGATTGAGGTTCTCGGTAAAGGTCATGTGGTACATGTGCGGCATCACGATCGCCGAGGCGAAAAACACCAGCAGCAGCGTGCGCCACGGACCTTCTTGCAGCGGAGTGTGCAGGGCGGCGAGGGCAGTCTGGTTTTGCAGTAGCCACAGTTCCAGCTGTTGCGGACCGTCGAAGACGCCGTAGAGCGCATAAAGGCCGACGCCGCCCAGGGCGATCAGCTTGATCACCGATTCGAAGGCAATGGCGAACACCAGCCCTTCGTGCTTCTCACGGGTAGCGATATGCCGGGAGCCGAAGAAAATCGTGAACAGGGTAATCAGGGCGCAGAAGCTCAGGGCGACGCGATGCTGCACGGGTTCGCGGGTGAGGATGCCGATCGAGTCGGCCACTGCCTGTATCTGCAACGCCAGCAGTGGTAGAACGCCTATCAGCATGAAAATCGTGGTCAGTGCACCGGCCCAGGTGCTGCGGAAACGGAATGCGAACAGGTCCGCCAGGGAGGACAGCTGATAGGTGCGGGTGATCTTCAGGATCGGGTAGAGCAACACCGGCGCCAGCAGAAATGCCCCGGATACGCCCAGATAGCTGGACAGGAAGCCGTAGCCATACTGATAGGCCAGGCCCACCGTGCCATAAAACGCCCAGGCGCTGGCGTAGACGCCCAGCGACAGGGTGTAGGTGAGCGGGTGGCGAATGATCGCCCGGGGGATCATGCCCCGTTCACTGATCCAGGCCACGCCGAACAGCACCGCCAGGTACGCGGCACTGATCAGGATCATCTGGGTCAGGCTAAAGCTCATCGGCATCTTTTTGGCTCTGCAGGATGAAGGTCACGACGATCAGGATCAGCCAGAGCAGATAAGGGCGATACCAGGCGCCAGTGGCGTCGATCCACCAATCCATGATGGCTGGGGAAAACAGATAAATCCCCACTACCAGGAGCAGGACCAAGCGATAGATGTACATCCCGGCCTCTCTTTTTTATGCCCGTGCCCGAAAACGTGCGGCGATGGTAACGGATGGGTGCGCCACTGCAAGCCTGTTCACTGTAGCTGTGCCTCGGGCAGGCTCAATGTGCGCGGGATCAGGCTGGCATCCCAATGGGTGATCCCCCAGGCCAGTACTTCCCTGGGCGTGGCGTAATTCAGTTCGGTGCCGGGCGTCTGCCCCAGGGCGCGCAATGCTCGAAGCAACAGGGGCGTGGCCTGATCTGCAGTTAATGGCGGCGAGCGGTAGGACTTGCCGAGTTTGTTGCCATCGGGCTGGGTGATCAGCGGGATGTGCAGGTAACGCGGTTGGCGCAGACCGAGCAGTTCCTGCAGGTAAAGCTGGCGCGGCGTGGAGTCGAGCAGGTCGGCACCGCGCACGATGTCAGTAATGCCTTGCCAGGCATCGTCGAGCACCACCGCCAGTTGATAGGCGTAGAGCCCGTCGCGGCGGCGAATCACGAAATCGCCGACATCCCGCCCCAGGTGCTGATGGAATTCACCTTGCACGCGGTCAATGAAGTGATAGTCCAGCTCGGGAACGCGGATCCGGATCGCGGCATCTTCGACGCCATGGCCGGCATTGCGGCACAGCCCCGGATAAATGCCGTGGTAGGGCTCCAGTTGTTTGCGCGAGCAGGTGCAGGCGTAGGCCAGACCATGATTGAACAGGCGATGGAGTACTTCGGCGTAGGCCTCATGGCGGTCGCTCTGACGGACCATCTCGCCATCCCACTCGAAGCCATAGCTTTCCAGCGCCTTGAGAATCGCTGCCTGGGCACCGGGCTCTTCGCGGGGCGGGTCGAGGTCCTCCATGCGCATCAGCCAGCGACCACCGACCGAACGCGCATCGAGGTACGAAGCCAGTGCGGCGACCAGCGAGCCGAAATGCAGGTGCCCGCTGGGCGTGGGAGCGAAGCGCCCGATGTAGGAGGGTTGGGGGATGGCGGTCATAGAGGTGATATCAATTTGTCCGAGCTTACGCCAATCAACTGTAGGAGCGAGCCTGCTCGCGAAAGCGGTGTGTCAGCCAGCACTATTGTTGAAGCTGAAGACCTCTTCGCGAGCAGGCTCGCTCCCACAGGTTTACTGCAGAAGCAAATGTCAGAAACAAAAACGGAGCGTTCTCACGCTCCGTTCTTCATTCAAGTCGCCATTACTTGCCGACTTGTTTTTCCTTGATTTCCGCCAGGGTCTTGCAGTCGACACACATGTCGGCGGTAGGGCGGGCTTCCAGGCGCTTGACGCCAATCTCGACGCCACAGGACTCGCACCAACCGTACTCTTCGTCTTCGATCAGTTGCAGGGTCTTGTCGATCTTCTTGATCAGTTTGCGCTCGCGATCGCGGGCCCGCAGTTCGAGGGCGAACTCTTCTTCCTGGCTGGCACGGTCTGCCGGATCCGGGAAGTTGGCTGCTTCGTCCTTCATGTGATCAACCGTGCGGTCGACTTCCTGCATCAAGTCCTGCTTCCACTTGTTCAGGACCTTGGTGAAGTGAGCGCGCATGGGCTTGCCCATGTACTCCTCGCCCGGAGACTCAACGTAGGGTTCGAAGCCGCTGATTGGCTGTTGCTTTGCTTGGGTGGACATGAAATAGACCGCCTCTACTCTTGTAATCCATCTGCGCAGGATTGTTCCATCACCGGCACCCGCCGGCCCTGCGGCTGCAAGCGGGCGAACTTACCAGATCAAATCAGGCCGCGCTACTCCCGGATGTCGAGGCCGCGGTCTGTGGCGCTTGCCGATGGTGGCAAAGCGCTGTCCGGTGGCTCTGGGTCCCTGGTCAATTATTGATTTTAGCCAAACCTGGGGCGCTCGCCTGAGTCGTTTCGGGTCCGGTTATAGGGCTCTGACCGCTTTAGGTTCTCGCTCGTTCCTGCGCTTGGGTAGAATCGGTTCTTTTCTTCGTTGAAGGAAGGCCAATGGCTCAGTCCTATAGTGCTCGCAGTCGCGCGATCGAACCTTTCCATGTCATGGCGTTGCTGGCGCGAGCCAATGAACTGCAAGCCGCCGGACAGGATGTGATCCACCTGGAAATCGGCGAGCCGGACTTCACAACCGCCGAGCCGATCATCCGCGCCGGCCAGGCTGCCCTCGAGTCGGGCAAGACCCGCTACACCGCCGCACGTGGCATTCCCGAGTTGCGCGAGGCCATTTCGGGGTTTTATCAGCAACGCTACGGCTTGAACATCGATCCGCGGCGCATCCTGATCACCCCTGGCGGTTCCGGCGCGTTGCTGCTGGCCAGTGCCTTGCTTGTGGATCCGGGCAAGCATTGGCTGCTGGCGGACCCGGGTTACCCGTGCAACCGGCATTTCCTGAGGTTGGTGGAAGGTGCCGCACAGCTCGTTCCTGTAGGGCCGGATGTGCGTTATCAGTTGACCCCTGATTTGATCCAGCGTCATTGGGATCACGACAGTGTCGGCGCGCTGGTGGCCTCTCCGGCCAACCCGACAGGGACTATCCTCACGCGCGACGAGCTGGCTGCCCTGTCTGCCGCCATCAAGCAGCGCCACGGTCATCTGGTGGTGGACGAGATTTACCACGGTCTGACCTATGGCACCGACGCAGCCAGCGTGCTGGAAGTCGACGACAGTGCCTTCGTGCTAAACAGTTTTTCCAAATATTTCGGCATGACCGGCTGGCGCCTAGGGTGGCTGGTGGCGCCCGATGCGGCGGTCAATGAATTGGAGAAGCTTGCCCAGAATCTCTACATCAGCGCGCCAAGTATGGCCCAGCACGCAGCATTGGCCTGTTTTGAGCCGGCGACCATCAGCATTCTCGAAGAGCGCCGCGCCGAGTTCGGTCGTCGACGGGACTTCCTGCTGCCAGCGCTTCGGGAACTGGGTTTCGGCATCGCCGTGGAACCGGAGGGGGCGTTCTACTTGTACGCGGATATCAGCAAGTTCGGCGGCGATGCCTTCTCGTTTTGTCGACATTTCCTCGAAACCGAACACGTGGCATTCACTCCTGGACTCGACTTCGGGCGTTACCAGGCTGGCCATCACGTGCGATTTGCCTACACGCAAAGCCTCGAACGCTTGCAGGAAGCCGTAGAGCGCATCACCCGTGGCCTGCGGAGCTGGCAAGGCTGATGCGCTTTCATCCTCCTCTGGAAGAAGGTCGGCTGATCCGCCGTTACAAGCGTTTTCTTGCCGATATCGAAACCGTTAGCGGCGAGTTGCTGACCATTCACTGCCCGAACACGGGGTCGATGCTCAATTGTCAGGTCGAAGGTGGGCAGGTCTGGTTCAGCCGATCAACCGATCCCAAGCGCAAGTTGCCCGGGACCTGGGAGATCGGTGAAACCCCGCACGGCCGGCATTTTTGCGTCAATACCGGTCGCGCGAACACGCTGATTGAAGAGGCGCTGCGTGCCGGGGTGATTACCGAACTGAATGGCTTTACCGAACTCAAGCGCGAAGTGGCGTACGGACAGGAGAAGAGTCGGATCGATTTCCGTCTCGAATACCCGGACGGCCCGGCTTATGTGGAAGTCAAAAGTGTCACGCTGGGTTTTGAGGGTGTCGCGGTCGCGGCGTTTCCAGATGCGGTTACCCAGCGCGGAGCCAAGCATCTTCGCGAGCTGGCCCATCTGGCTCGAGACGGGGTTCGTGCCGTGCAGCTGTACTGCGTGAACCTGACCGGAATCGATGCGGTGCGCCCGGCCGAAGAGATCGATCCGGCCTACGCCCGGGCTTTGCGTGAGGCGGTGGCATGCGGTGTTGAAGTGCTGGCCTATGGCGTGCGCCTGACCCATGAGGAGATGGTGGTGAATCGGCGTCTGGACGTGTTGCTCGGTGGCTAAAGGGTGATCCAGATGCCCTGCGCATCCTCGCGGCATTCGACTTGGGTGAGTGATTGCCCTGCGCAAGGGCCGGCGACACATTCGCCGTCCTCGATCAAAAACAGGGCGCCGTGGGTAGCGCACTGGATCAGGCTATTGCTCGGGTCCAGAAACTGGTCTGGCGTCCATTCGAGCCCGACACCCCGGTGCGGGCAGCGATTGATATAGACGTAAACCTGGCCGGCCCGGCGCACGGCGAACAGCTTTTGCCCATCGATGTCGAATCCACGGCTGCTGGCATCGGCCAGTTCATTGCCTATACACAGAAATTTCATGCCTATCCTCAGAGCGTGCGGTCATCAGCGGAAATATCCGGACTTGACTCGCAAATGCAAGCGTCTCTCAAATGTCCGGCAGCTTCGGTAGATGAAGGTGCCAGGTGCACAGGATACGTGACCCGGCCTTGCTGCTGTGGCGGATTGGGGCCGAGACTGCCCCTGTGTCTGAAGAAACTGTCGAGGGTTTCTATCCTGATATCTGGCCAGTAATACTGCGCCGTCGCTGCCTGGAAGGGGCGACGGTTTTTTCATGGGCAAAAAAAGACCCGGCAAGAGCCGGGTCAAATAACCGTGATTAGCCTGATGAGGAGATAATCTGAGAGTCCGAACCAAGGGCTTTTCAGAATATCGACCAGTCTCGCGACCAGTTGTGATAATCATATCGATTCTCATTACCAAGTCAACAGCTGATTTTGGGCTGGCTTGATTTGTGTCGCACGCTATTGATAAGTCATTGAAATCATTGATTGTGGCGTTGTCGCTTTTAATGCCTGCCGACAGCCAGGTCAAAAGAGCACCGACCACTCAATTCTTGTGGCGTGAAGAAATAGCCTCCAGTTGCTTGTTCAATGCCTCCTTGCGTTCGGCCGGTATGTCATTCCAGTGCACATCCATCAGGGCGCCTTCAATTGCATACAACAACACCTTGGACGCCCGAAAGCCGCGCGTGCGCACGGCCCGGTAAGCGTCCACCGCCCCCAGGCGACGCAAGTCCGAAGCGCTGTGAATGCCCACCGCATGCAGCCATTGCGCTGACGTCTTGCCAAGATTCTTCAGGTGTTGCAGTTCATCATTCATCAAGCCTCCTTGCGATGGCCGAATGGTGCGTGGGGCAAGCCTCTCAGGAGTGTAGCCATCAGTAGGAAAAGCGTGATTGTTTGGTCGTTTTTGACGCAAACGCTTCTAAGGGGCAGGGGCTTGCGATGAATGAACGTCTACGAATGACGGGTCAGAGGAGGTGTTTGAAGGCGATTTTTTGCTGAACCGTCCCGAAGTCCGGTGCGAGGGCAGGGGCACCAGACTTGTCAAATCACGCTATGGCTCAGCGAGTGCGATAGCGCAGGCGAGTGCCGAAGTTCATCGACATGAGAATTTCGTCGGCGCTGATTTCCGCTGGAAAGTACGCACCTGAAATCTGCGCATGGGCCAGGCTCGCGCCTTCCAGCGTAGCGTTGCGAAAGTCGATGCCGCGCAGATCAGCCGAGCGGAAATAGGCATCGGTAAAATCGACGCCGTCTGCGTTCAGTTCCCGTAGGTCCAGGCCACGGAAATCTCCACCCACCATGTCGATGGGGCCGTCCTTGGGGCGTTCCTTGTTGAAGCCCGTGATGTCGTCTTTGTGCAGCAGGGCATAAAGCGGAGTATCGAGTAGCTTCGGCTGGCTCATGGCATATCACCTGTTGGTTTTATGACGCCAGTATAATGCCACTATTTGCCAGCCGTGAAGCAAGCGGGGGCTCCACGGCTGAAAATAGTTTCTTACAGGCCTGGCAGGCGCTGGCGAATCTGCGCCACGACAGTGTCGAGCGTGCCGCTTTCATTGGTCTGAACGCGTTTGCTGTAGAGAATTTCTGCAGGCGTCAGGGCTTCGCGACTGGACTGCTGGGCTTCGATGACCGCCAGCGTGGCGTCGGATGGATCGGTCTTGTCTGCCTGGCGCTGGGCCAGCCAGCTCTCGATAACAGCTTTGGGTGCATCGCAGTCCAGAATCAGGAATGGCGTGCCTGTGGCTTCTGCGATTTTAGCCGCGCTGATGCGCTGCTCCTGCTTGAGGTAGGTAGCGTCGATTACGACCGGGAAACCGGCGTGCAGGATGGTGGCAGCAACTTCATGCAGGCGATTGTAGGTCGCGGCGCTGGCATCAGCGCTATAAATGCCGGCCTGCAGGTCATTGGAGACGGTTTGCTCGCCGAACAGGCGTTTGCGTTCAACGTCGGAGCGCAGGCGAATCGCGCCCAGCGCTTCTACCAGTCGCATGGCCACATGGCTTTTGCCGACGGCGGAAACACCATGGGTAATGGCCATGAAGCGTGAAGGGATGGTGCTGTAGCTTTCCGCCAGGTTGGCGTAGGTGCGGTACTGGCGCAGGGTGGTGGCGCGCTGCACCGCAGTGGCGTCCGCCGGCATGCTGAACAGACTGACTTTGGCGCGGACCATTGCGCGGTAAGCCTTATAGAAGTTGAGCAGCTCCAGGCCCTGATAGTCGCCGGTCAATTCCAGGTACTGGCTGATGAAGCGGCGAGCCAGGCACTTCAGGCCACGGTCTTCCAGGTCCATGGCCAGGAAGCCGGTGTCGGCATACACATCGGTGAAACGGAAGGGTTCGTTGAATTCGATGCAGTCGAAAATCACCACCTTGCCGTCGATCACCGTGGCGTTACCCAAATGAATGTCGCCATGGCATTCACGGATGAAGCCGTCAGCCTTGCGTTGGCTGAACACGGATTTGAGGCGGTCGAAGCTGCTTTCGGCCCAGGCTTGCAGGGCTTCGAGCTGCTGCAGGTCAGCCTTGTCGCTGAGGAACGGACGAACTTGCTCGAAGTTCTGCCGTACCGGAGCCATGACGCTGTCGGGTGTGCCGGCTTCGTGTTCAGCCGGTACCTTCGGGGCGTTGAGGTGGAAGCGGGCGATTTGCGCTGCCATTTCATCAATGTGCGCAGGGGTCAGTTCGCCGTTGGCCTGAAGCGTGCTGAGCAGGCCGTCCTGCGGGAACTGACGCATTTTCAGCACATACTCGATGGCCGGACCGTCGCCGCCCAGTTGCGGGGCTTCGGCACTGCCGGTGACCGGTAACACTTCCAGATACAAGTCTTCGGTCAGGCGCTGGTTCAGGCGCAGCTCTTCGCCGCAGAAGTGTGCGCGAGCCTCGAGGGTGGTGAAGTCGAGGAAGCCGAAGTTGACCGGCTTCTTCACTTTATAGGCATAGGGGCCGGTGAGCAGCACCCAGGAGATATGGGTCTCGATGACCTTGAAGCCGTCTACCGGATGCGGGTAGAGGGCCGGATTTTGCAGGGCGGCGATCAGGGACTGGCTCACGGGGGTGGTCCTTCAGAGTCTGGAAAAATTCAGGTCGTCATTATGGCGGCTAGCCAGCCTAACGCAAACGCGGAGCGCTCCTGTTGAGGATGAATAAAGTGCGTATAATCCGCCGCCATGACACGTACTCGAACCCCCCGTACCCCCAAAAAACCACCCTCCAAAGGCCTGCGGCCCTGGTTGGGCTGGGCCCTTAAACTCAGTCTGGTCGGCCTTGTTGTGCTCGCCGGATTCGCGGTTTACCTCGATGCCATCGTGCAGGAAAAGTTTTCCGGCAAGCGCTGGACGATTCCGGCCAAGGTATACGCGCGCCCGCTTGAGCTGTTCGTCGGACAAAAGCTCAGCCGGGACGACTTCCTGACAGAACTCGATGCCTTGGGCTACCGGCGTGAAAGCGTGAGTAATGGCCCCGGCGCGGCGGCGGTCAACGGCAATACCGTCGACTTGAATACCCGTGGCTTCCAGTTCTATGAGGGTATGGAGCAGGCACAGCCGGTGCGTGTTCGTTTCTCCGGCGACTATGTCGCCGAGCTTTCGGCGACGAACGGTTCAAAGCTCTCCGTGGTGCGCCTGGAGCCGCTGTTGATCGGCGGGATTTACCCGAAGAACCTCGAAGATCGCATCCTGATCAAAATCGATCAGGTCCCGCCGTATCTGCTGGAAACCCTGGTCGCCGTGGAAGACCGGGATTTCTATAGCCATTGGGGTGTGTCGCCCAAGTCGATCGTACGAGCTATCTACGTCAATACCTCTGGCGGCAAGATGACCCAAGGCGGCAGTACGCTCACGCAACAATTGGTCAAGAACTTCTACCTGACCAGCGAACGCAGCCTGAGCCGCAAGCTGACCGAAGCCATGATGGCGATGTTGCTTGAATTGCATTACGACAAAAAAGAAATTCTTGAGGCTTACCTCAATGAAGTGTTCGTCGGCCAGGATGGTCAGCGGGCGGTGCATGGTTTTGGTTTGGCCAGCCAGTTCTTCTTCGGGCAGCCATTGTCCGAACTGAAGCTGCATCAAGTCGCGATGCTGGTGGGCATGGTCAAGGGGCCGTCTTACTACAACCCGCGTCGCAATCCGGAGCGGGCGCTTGAGCGGCGTAATCTGGTGCTCGATGTGCTTGAGCAGCAAGGCGTTGCCACCGCCGAGCAGGTCGCTGCCGCGAAGAAAATGCCGTTGGGCGTGACAACGCGAGGCAAATTGGCGGACAGCTCGTTCCCCGGCTTCCTCGATCTGGTCAAGCGTCAACTGCGCGAAGACTATCGCGACGAAGACTTGACCGAAGAAGGCCTGCGGATTTTCACCAGTTTCGACCCGATCCTGCAGATGAAGGCCGAAGCCTCCGTCAACGACACCTTCAAGCGTCTGGCCGGGCGCAAGGGGTCGGATGATGTTGAGGCAGCGATGGTTGTCACCAACCCGGAAACCGGCGAAGTCCAGGCCATGATCGGCAGTCGCCAGGCCAGTTTTGCCGGTTTCAATCGGGCGCTGGATGCGGTGCGGCCGATCGGCTCGCTGATCAAACCGGCGGTTTATCTGACAGCGCTGGAGAAACCGAGCCAGTACACATTGACCAGTTGGTTGTCAGACGAATCCTTCTCGGTCAAGGGTGCGGACGGACAGGTGTGGAAACCGCAGAACTATGATCGACGCAGTCATGGCACCGTCTTCCTTTATCAGGGCCTGGCGCATTCCTACAACCTGTCGACCGCACGTCTCGGCTTGGCGGTGGGTGTCCCGAATGTGCTCAAGACCCTGGGCCGTCTCGGTGTGAGTCGCGAGTTCCCGGCCTTCCCGTCGATGTTGCTGGGTGCTGGTGGCATGACGCCGATTGAAGTGGCAACGATGTACCAGACACTCGCCAACGGTGGTTTCAATACTCCGATGCGTGGTATTCGCAGCGTGCTGACTGCAGAAGGCGAGCCGCTCAAACGGTACCCGTTCCAGATTCAGCAGCGTTTCGATCCGGCTTCCATTTACCTGATCCAGAGCGCCATGCAGCGAGTGATGCGTGAGGGTACCGGCAGCTCCGTTTACAACGTATTGCCGAAAACCCTGACGCTGGCGGGCAAGACCGGTACCAGTAACGATTCCCGCGACAGTTGGTTCGCCGGCTTCAGTCAGGATTTGCTGGCGGTAGTCTGGTTGGGGCGCGACGACAACGGCAAGACGCCGTTTACCGGTGCAACCGGTGCGCTGCAGGTCTGGACCAGCTTCATGCGCAAGGCGGACCCGTTGCCGCTGGACATGCCGCAGCCGGATAATATCGTTCAGGCCTGGGTCGATTCGCGGACCGGGCAGGGCTCGGATGCTAACTGCCCAGGCGCTGTGCAGATGCCGTATATTCGCGGCAGCGAGCCGCCTCCCGGCGCCGCTTGCGGTGGCGAAAGTCCTAATCCTGCTGAAACGGTGATGGATTGGGTCAAAGGCTGGATGAACTAAGCAAAGAGGGTTTCAAGTGAACAAGTGGTTGATTCCAGCGGTTACCGCCGTGGCTTTGCTCAGCGGTTGCTCCACCGTACAACGTGGTTCGATTCCGGTTGTCGACTCCGGCACCGCTGTGTCCAACAGCGAGCGGGTTTCGGCGAACGGTGGTTTTCGTCAGACGACGGTAAAACGACCTGCGCAAGCTCGGGTTCAAGAGATTCCGCAAGGTGATACCGGTGTTGTGGTGATGGTGCCAGGTGGTGGCGCAACGACGTCGACGCCGATCAGCACCACGCCGATCACGCCAGGCCCGGTCAGCTCGGGTCCGATTACCCCGGGGCCGATCGATACTTCGCCGGTGCAGTCCGCGCCGATCAATCAAGGCACTTACAACATGCCGTCGACCCCCAGCGGGATTCCGTCGGCCGGTGCCGGTGGTCTGTCAGCCGACGAGCAGTTGGACGGGCCGGTCCTGGCGCTGTTGACCACGGCTCAGCAGCAACAGTCCAATGGCGACCTCAACGGTGCGTCTTCCAGCCTGGAGCGCGCCCAGCGTGTCGCTCCGCGTGAACCGCAAGTGCTTTATCGCCTGGCGCAAGTACGCATGGCCCAAGGCGATGCGCCGCAGGCCGAGCAGTTTGCCCGTCGTGGCTTGACCTTTGCCAATGGGCGTCCGGCGCTTCAGGCCAGTCTGTGGGAACTGATTGCCCAGGCCCGTGAGAAACAGGGCGACTCTGCTGGCGCGGCGCTGGCCCGTCAGAACGCCAGGGTTTCGTCGTAATGGATTCGCGTTTTCCGAGAATTGCCGATCATTTGTTGCTGATCGAGCGCGAGTTGCGCCTGCAAGGCTGGTGGGACGAAGTTTCTCCATCGGTGGAGGCACTCTCCAGCGTCGAACCCTTTTCCGTCGACACGCTGGACTTCGAGCAGTGGCTGCAGTGGATTTTCCTGCCACGCATGAAGGCGATCCTCGAGCAGAATCTGCCATTGCCCAATGCGTCGGGGATTCAGGAAATGGCCGAAATGGTTTTCGCTTCCCGTAACGTTCAGGGCAGGGATCGACAGCTGCAATTGCTGCTCAAAGAGTTTGATCAATTGATCAGCGCATCTCGCTGACCCTGATTTCTGTAGGAGCAAAGCTTGCTCGCGATTGGGGCCCGACATTCAACTCATTCGTTGATTGTTGCCCCGCCATCGCGAGCAAGCATTGCTCCTACATGCAGTTTTCCGCTATTTGCTTCTGTGTTTCGCCTATTCGCTCTTTTCGCTGAACGTCGTCCAGGCGGCGCAACTCTCCATCTACCTCCTCCCTGAGTCGCGGATTGTTTTGCAATTGCGCCAGGTTCGTCCGCGCCTGCTCACAGAACGTTTTCAATTGCGCCTGCTGCTCGGCAACCTGTCTTTTGACATCTTTGTCGACTGCCTGTTGATCACCAATTGTCCCGTTGCTCCTGAGGGGAGCGGATTTGGTGGCGGACTGGGAAGGTGTTGCGACGACAGTGGCTTGCTGGCCCTGGGGTGGTTGTGCGTCGAAGTGGGTAACGCCTTGGGCGTCGACCCATTTGTAAATCGACGCGGCAATGCTCAAGGGGCTGACACAAATCAGCAGGCCGGCGGCCAGGAACAGCACTCGCATGTCATTTCCTTATATCGGGTTGCGCAATTGAAGCTAACACACTTGCGGTTTCGCGGTTTTTTCTTGCTTTCTCATGTGCTTACTTCAATAAAGCACAGACACGACTTGACTTGCAGGGGACGAAACAGAAGAATCCAAAGTCCGCTGTAGAGGGACTGCCAGAAGCAGACCCACTCAGCAGATCATGAGGCGCACATCCGCGCCGACCTGCTACACCCGCAACGCGTTACCTCGCGCTGGGTGGGAGAGGCCCGCAACACTTGGGACGATCCCAATACTTGCTCAGTCAGTGCTGACGTAGTCGGCGACCACCGTCGCTCATGCTCTGCTGAGAAGTAAACCTATTAAGACCCGTCCCATGTTTCGTGGGCGGTATTCTGGCGTTTTAGAGGTGGACAACGTGGAGCTTTTATCTGGCGGTGAAATGATCGTCCGCTTTTTGCGTGACGAAGGCGTCAAGTATATCTATGGGTACCCGGGTGGTGCCGCACTGCATATCTACGACGCACTTTTTAAAGAACCGACCGTTCAACATATTCTCGTCCGTCATGAGCAGGCAGCCACTCACATGGCTGACGGCTACGCGCGTGCCACCGGCAAGGCGGGTGTCGTACTGGTGACCTCCGGTCCCGGCGCGACCAACGTCATTACCGGTATCGCCACGGCGTACATGGACTCCATTCCGATGGTGATTCTGACCGCCCAGGTGCCAAGCACCATGGTCGGTACCGATGCATTCCAGGAAACCGACATGATCGGTATCTCCCGGCCGATCGTGAAACACAGCTTCATGATCAAGCATGCGTCGGAAATCCCGGAAGTCATGAAAAAAGCCTTCTACCTGGCGCAATCCGGTCGTCCAGGTCCGGTCGTTGTCGACATTCCCAAAGACATGACCAACCCGGCCGAGAAGTTCGAATACGTTTTCCCGAAGAAAGCCAAGCTGCGTTCCTACAGCCCGGCCGTCCGTGGCCATTCCGGGCAGATCCGCAAAGCTGTGGAAATGCTGCTGGCAGCCAAGCGTCCGGTCATTTACGCCGGTGGCGGTGTGATCATGGGCAACGGTTCCGCTCCGTTGACCGAATTGGCGCAGTTGCTGAACGCACCGGTGACCAACACCCTGATGGGCCTTGGCGCCTACCCGGGCATGGACCGTCAATTCCTCGGCATGTTGGGTATGCACGGCAGCTACACCGCCAACCTGGCCATGCACAACGCCGATGTGATCCTGGCAGCTGGCGCACGTTTCGATGACCGTGTAATCAACGGCCCATCGAAGTTCTGCCCGAATGCCAAGATCATTCACATCGACATCGATCCGGCATCCATCTCCAAGACCATCAAGGCCGACGTGCCTATCGTAGGTCCGGTGGAAAGCGTATTGACCGAAATGGTCGCTACCTTCAAGGAGATCGGTGAGGTTCCTGGCAAGGAGTCGGTTGCCAACTGGTGGAAGCAGATCGAAGAGTGGCGTGGCGATCGCGACATGTTCCCTTACAACAAGGGTGACGGCAGCATCATCAAGCCTCAAACCGTGATCGAGACTCTTTGTGAAGTGACCGGTGGCGACGCCTATGTCTCCTCCGACGTGGGCCAGCACCAGATGTATGCGGCGCAGTACTACCGCTTCAACAAGCCGAACCGCTGGATCAACTCCGGTGGCCTGGGCACGATGGGCTTCGGTCTGCCGGCGGCAATGGGTGTGAAACTGAACTTCCCGGATGCCGATGTCGCCTGCGTGACTGGCGAAGGCAGCATCCAGATGAACATCCAGGAGCTGTCGACCTGCCTGCAGCATGATTTGCCGTTGAAGATCATTCTGCTCAACAACGGTGTACTGGGCATGGTTCGTCAGTGGCAGGACATGAGCTACGGCGCGCGTCACTCGCACTCTTACATGGAATCGTTGCCGGACTTCGTCAAATTGGCCGAGGCCTATGGTCACGTGGGCATGCGCATCACTGACTTGAAGGATTTGAAGCCGATGATGGAAAAAGCATTCGCCATGAAGGATCGCCTGGTGTTCCTCGATATCCAGGTCGATGCCAACGAGCACGTCTACCCGATGCAAATCAAAGACGGCTCCATGCGCGATATGTGGCTGAGCAAGACGGAGCGTACCTAATCATGCGTCACATTATTTCCTTGCTTCTGGAAAACGAACCCGGCGCTTTGTCTCGCGTAGTCGGCCTGTTCTCGCAGCGCAACTACAACATCGAAAGCCTGACCGTGGCACCAACCGAAGATCCGACCCTGTCGCGTCTGACGCTGACCACTGTGGGCCACGATGAGATCATCGAGCAGATCACCAAGAACCTGAACAAACTGATCGAAGTGGTCAAACTGGTCGACTTGTCGGAAAGTGCTCACATCGAGCGCGAACTGATGCTGGTCAAGGTCAAGGCCACCGGCGCCCAGCGCGCCGAGATCAAGCGCACTACCGATATTTATCGTGGACAGATCGTCGATGTCAGCGCCAGCGTGTATACCGTTCAATTGACCGGTACCAGCGACAAGCTCGACAGCTTCATTCAGTCCATCGGCACCGCCTCGATTCTGGAAACCGTCCGCAGCGGCGTTACCGGCATTGCTCGCGGCGACAAAGTACTCAGCATCTAACCAAATTAGCGAATGGCCTGAACGGCCTGGATATATAGGGGAAATTCATGAAAGTTTTCTACGATAAAGACTGTGACCTGTCGATCATCCAGGGCAAGAAAGTTGCCATCATCGGTTACGGTTCCCAGGGCCACGCTCAAGCGTGCAACCTGAAAGACTCCGGCGTAGACGTTACCGTTGGCCTGCGTAAAGGTTCGGCCACCGTTGCCAAGGCTGAAGCCCACGGCCTGAAAGTGACCGACGTGGCTGCTGCCGTTGCCGGTGCCGACCTGGTCATGATCCTGACCCCGGACGAATTCCAGTCTCAGCTGTACAAGAACGAAATCGAGCCGAACATCAAGAAAGGCGCCACCCTGGCGTTCTCCCACGGCTTCGCGATTCACTACAACCAGGTTGTTCCGCGCGCTGACCTCGACGTGATCATGATCGCGCCGAAGGCCCCGGGCCATACCGTACGTTCCGAGTTCGTGAAGGGCGGCGGTATTCCTGACCTGATCGCTATCTATCAGGACGCTTCGGGCAACGCCAAGAACGTTGCGCTGTCCTACGCTGCTGGCGTTGGTGGCGGTCGTACCGGCATCATCGAAACCACCTTCAAGGACGAGACTGAAACCGACCTGTTCGGCGAGCAAGCCGTTCTGTGCGGCGGTACCGTTGAGTTGGTAAAAGCCGGTTTCGAAACCCTGGTCGAAGCTGGCTACGCGCCGGAAATGGCTTACTTCGAATGCCTGCACGAACTGAAGCTAATCGTTGACCTCATGTACGAAGGCGGTATCGCCAACATGAACTACTCGATCTCCAACAACGCCGAGTATGGCGAGTACGTGACCGGTCCGGAAGTGATCAACGCCGAATCCCGTCAGGCCATGCGCAACGCCCTGAAACGTATTCAGGACGGCGAATACGCCAAGATGTTCATCAGCGAAGGTGCCACCGGCTATCCTTCGATGACCGCCAAGCGTCGTAACAACGCCGCTCACGGTATCGAAATCATCGGTGAGCAACTGCGCTCCATGATGCCGTGGATCGGTGCCAACAAGATCGTCGACAAAGCTAAAAACTAAGTCTGACCCTTGTACGAAAAACGCGGCTTAGGCCGCGTTTTTTCGTTTGGATGGCTGGTTCTGGTATAAAGCTGCATCGTTTGCGAGGCGAACTGACGTCGCAGGCACCTGTCGAAACTTTCCACCCCGTTGCAAGGTATTGTTCATGAGCGAACGTCCCGAAGAGCCAAACAAGGTCTCTGACGCCGAAAGCCTGTTGCCCATCGATGAACATGTCGAAGAAGGGCATGATGCTGAAGGCCGCAAAGTCCGACATCGTGGCATCTATCTTCTGCCGAACCTTTTCACCACTGCAAACCTGTTCGCAGGGTTTTACTCCATCATCAATTCCATGAGTGCCCAAAGTGCCTTGAGCGCGGGTGATTCGCTTGGCGCGAGCAAATATTTTGCCTTCGCTGCCATCGCGATTTTCGTCGCCATGGTGCTTGATGGTCTCGACGGCCGCGTTGCCCGCATGACCAATACGCAGAGTGCCTTTGGCGCCGAGTACGACTCGCTATCGGATATGGTGGCTTTTGGCGTAGCTCCCGCATTGTTGGCGTTTGGCTGGGCCCTGGGTGACATGGGCAAGGTCGGCTGGATGGTCGCCTTCATTTATGTTGCAGGTGCGGCGTTGCGTCTGGCGCGCTTCAATACCCAGGTCGGCACGGCTGACAAGCGTTACTTCATCGGCCTGGCCAGCCCGGCGGCCGCTGGTGTTGTCGCGGGAATCGTCTGGGCATTCAGCGATTACGGCATTCAAGGCTCCAAAATGTCCTTCCTGGTGGCATTGCTGGTCGCGGCCGCCGGTATGCTGATGGTCAGCAACATCAAGTACAACAGCTTCAAGGAGCTGGATCTGAAGGGGCGTGTCCCATTCGTTGCGATCCTTGCCGTGGTGTTGGTGTTCGCGGTGGTGTTCAGTGATCCTCCGCGTATTCTGCTGCTGGTTTTCCTTGCTTACGCAGCATCCGGTCCGGTGCAATATCTGTTACATCTTCGTCGGCGCAAAAGCGTCGAGTGATGTAATTTCCCTCATACTCCGCAGTCTGTTGGTGCATCTGTTCTCCAATGCTGCGGAGTAGTCATGCTGATCAAAGTCCCCAAAGCATCCGATTGCCATGAGTCGGACGTCACGCCCGAATCCATCTATCTTTCTCGACGTCATGTATTGGGTGCTGCCGCAGCCGGTATTGCCGTGAGTGCGCTGCCGCAGTGGGCGTGTGCTGATGAGGCGGCGCGCTATGCGGATGTCGAGCCTGGCAAGGCGCCTTCCTGGTTCAGTGAGAAGCTCCCTTCTACCAATTGGGGGGCGGTTAACGTCAAGGAAGAGGCGATAACCCCTTTCAGGGATGCAACTCACTACAACAACTTCTATGAGTTCGGGACTGACAAGGGTGATCCGGCCGCCAATGCCGGTTCACTGAAGACAGAGCCATGGACTGTGGTGATCGATGGTGAGGTGAATAAGCCTGGGCGGTATGCGCTTGAAGACTTCATGAAACCATACCAACTGGAAGAGAGGGTCTACCGCCTTCGTTGTGTGGAAGCATGGTCGATGGTCATTCCGTGGGTAGGCTTCCCTGTTTCGGCATTGCTTAATCAGGTGGAGCCCACATCGAAAGCCAAATTCATTCGCTTTGAAACGCTTGAGGATCCCAAGAGCATGCCGGGACAACGTTCAGGGTTTGCCTTGATCGACTGGCCTTATGTGGAAGGGTTGCGGCTTGATGAGGCGATGAATCCATTGGCGATTTTGGCGGTGGGGATGTACGGGCGCAAGTTGCCGAACCAGAACGGGGCGCCTCTGCGTCTGGTTGTGCCCTGGAAATACGGTTTCAAAAGCATCAAGTCCATCGTACGGATCAGTCTGGTGAGTGAGCAGCCGAAAACGACTTGGCAGAGCATTGCCTCGGATGAGTATGGCTTTTATGCAAATGTGAACCCTACGGTCGATCATCCACGCTGGACGCAGGCTCGTGAACGTCGCCTCCCGAGTGGCCTCTTCAAGCCGAACGTGCGTGATACGCAAATGTTCAACGGCTATGCGGATGAGGTGGCTTCTCTATATACAGGGCTCGATCTGCGGAAAAACTACTGATGCGATATCCACGTTGGCGTGTGGGTGTTTTCGTGGCGGCGTTGGTGTGGCCGTTGTTTTGGTTGTATCAGGCCTGGGGGGATGCACTGGGGCCAGACCCGGGCAAGGTGCTGGTTGACCGGTTGGGGTTGGGGGCGCTTGTTTTGTTGCTCGTTACCTTAAGCATGACGCCGCTGCAGAAGCTTTCGGGGTGGGCAGGGTGGATTGCTGTCCGACGCCAGTTGGGGTTGTGGAGTTTTGCTTATGTGGTGCTGCACTTGAGTGCCTATCTGGCATTCATCCTTGGCTTTGATTGGTCACAGCTAGGGGTTGAGCTGCGTAAGCGTCCCTACATTATTGTCGGTGTGTTGGGGTTCCTGTTTTTGCTGGCGTTGGCCGTCACTTCCAATAGATACAGCCAGAGGCGGTTGGGGGCGGGTTGGAAAAAGCTTCACCGCTTCGCATATCTGGTTCTTGGGCTTGGATTGCTGCATATGCTCTGGATTGTGCGCGCTGATCTGAAGGAGTGGGTGATCTATGCGGCCATCGGTGTGCTGTTATTAGTGTTGCGCCTACCGCCGATTGCCCGACGAATACCCCGGTTACTGGCTAAAAAGGCATTTCTGCCAGAAAAGCGTAATTAATGGTTGACGGCGAATTTTAGTTCTCTATAATTCGCCCCACTTCCGGCGCAGTCGAAGCGGAAAACTCCTTGGTAAACAATGAGTTACGCAGTTTCGATGGTCAGGTGCTTCAGTTCATCGAAGCCCGCAGGCAGTTGAAAAAGAGGTGTTGACAGCAGCGAGTAACGCTGTAGAATTCGCCTCCCGCTGACGAGAGATCGACAGCGCAAGTGGTTGAAGTTGTTAAGGATTCCTTGAAAACTTCTGAAAATAATCACTTGACAGCAAATGAGGCTGCTGTAGAATGCGCGCCTCGGTTGAGCAAAGCGCTTAACCAACCGCTCTTTAACAACTGAATCAAGCAATTCGTGTGGGTGCTTGTGAAGTCAGACTGCTAGTCAACAGATTATCAGCATCACAAGTTACTCCGCGAGAAATCAAAGATGTAACCAACGATTGCTGAGCCAAGTTTAGGGTTTTCTCAAAACCCAAAGATGTTTGAACTGAAGAGTTTGATCATGGCTCAGATTGAACGCTGGCGGCAGGCCTAACACATGCAAGTCGAGCGGATGAAGAGAGCTTGCTCTCTGATTCAGCGGCGGACGGGTGAGTAATGCCTAGGAATCTGCCTGGTAGTGGGGGACAACGTTTCGAAAGGAACGCTAATACCGCATACGTCCTACGGGAGAAAGCAGGGGACCTTCGGGCCTTGCGCTATCAGATGAGCCTAGGTCGGATTAGCTAGTTGGTGAGGTAATGGCTCACCAAGGCGACGATCCGTAACTGGTCTGAGAGGATGATCAGTCACACTGGAACTGAGACACGGTCCAGACTCCTACGGGAGGCAGCAGTGGGGAATATTGGACAATGGGCGAAAGCCTGATCCAGCCATGCCGCGTGTGTGAAGAAGGTCTTCGGATTGTAAAGCACTTTAAGTTGGGAGGAAGGGCATTAACCTAATACGTTAGTGTTTTGACGTTACCGACAGAATAAGCACCGGCTAACTCTGTGCCAGCAGCCGCGGTAATACAGAGGGTGCAAGCGTTAATCGGAATTACTGGGCGTAAAGCGCGCGTAGGTGGTTTGTTAAGTTGGATGTGAAAGCCCCGGGCTCAACCTGGGAACTGCATTCAAAACTGACAAGCTAGAGTATGGTAGAGGGTGGTGGAATTTCCTGTGTAGCGGTGAAATGCGTAGATATAGGAAGGAACACCAGTGGCGAAGGCGACCACCTGGACTGATACTGACACTGAGGTGCGAAAGCGTGGGGAGCAAACAGGATTAGATACCCTGGTAGTCCACGCCGTAAACGATGTCAACTAGCCGTTGGGGACCTTGAGTCTTTAGTGGCGCAGCTAACGCATTAAGTTGACCGCCTGGGGAGTACGGCCGCAAGGTTAAAACTCAAATGAATTGACGGGGGCCCGCACAAGCGGTGGAGCATGTGGTTTAATTCGAAGCAACGCGAAGAACCTTACCAGGCCTTGACATCCAATGAACTTTCCAGAGATGGATTGGTGCCTTCGGGAACATTGAGACAGGTGCTGCATGGCTGTCGTCAGCTCGTGTCGTGAGATGTTGGGTTAAGTCCCGTAACGAGCGCAACCCTTGTCCTTAGTTACCAGCACGTAATGGTGGGCACTCTAAGGAGACTGCCGGTGACAAACCGGAGGAAGGTGGGGATGACGTCAAGTCATCATGGCCCTTACGGCCTGGGCTACACACGTGCTACAATGGTCGGTACAGAGGGTTGCCAAGCCGCGAGGTGGAGCTAATCCCACAAAACCGATCGTAGTCCGGATCGCAGTCTGCAACTCGACTGCGTGAAGTCGGAATCGCTAGTAATCGCGAATCAGAATGTCGCGGTGAATACGTTCCCGGGCCTTGTACACACCGCCCGTCACACCATGGGAGTGGGTTGCACCAGAAGTAGCTAGTCTAACCTTCGGGAGGACGGTTACCACGGTGTGATTCATGACTGGGGTGAAGTCGTAACAAGGTAGCCGTAGGGGAACCTGCGGCTGGATCACCTCCTTAATCGACGACTCAGCTGCTCCATGAGCTCCCACACGAATTGCTTGATTCATTGAAGAAGACGAAAGAAGCAGCCCGAAATTGGGTCTGTAGCTCAGTTGGTTAGAGCGCACCCCTGATAAGGGTGAGGTCGGCAGTTCGAATCTGCCCAGACCCACCAATTTTGTGTGGGAAACGCCTGTAGAAATACGGGGCCATAGCTCAGCTGGGAGAGCGCCTGCCTTGCACGCAGGAGGTCAGCGGTTCGATCCCGCTTGGCTCCACCACTACTGCTTCTGAAGTAAGAGCTTAGAAATGAGCATTCCATCGAGTGATGGTGAATGTTGATTTCTAGTCTTTGACTAGTTCGTTCTTTAAAAATTTGGGTATGTGATAGAAAGATAGACTGAGATCCACTTTCACTGGTGGTGATCAGGCTAAGGTAAAATTTGTGAGTGACTCTTAAGAGTTTTGCGAATTTTCGGCGAATGTCGTCTTCACAGTATAACCAGATTGCTTGGGGTTATATGGTCAAGTGAAGAAGCGCATACGGTGGATGCCTTGGCAGTCAGAGGCGATGAAAGACGTGGTAGCCTGCGAAAAGCTTCGGGGAGTCGGCAAACAGACTTTGATCCGGAGATGTCTGAATGGGGGAACCCAGCCATCATAAGATGGTTATCTTGTACTGAATACATAGGTGCAAGAGGCGAACCAGGGGAACTGAAACATCTAAGTACCCTGAGGAAAAGAAATCAACCGAGATTCCCTTAGTAGTGGCGAGCGAACGGGGACTAGCCCTTAAGTGGCTTTGAGATTAGCGGAACGCTCTGGAAAGTGCGGCCATAGTGGGTGATAGCCCTGTACGCGAAAATCTCTTAGTCATGAAATCGAGTAGGACGGAGCACGAGAAACTTTGTCTGAATATGGGGGGACCATCCTCCAAGGCTAAATACTACTGACTGACCGATAGTGAACTAGTACCGTGAGGGAAAGGCGAAAAGAACCCCGGAGAGGGGAGTGAAATAGATCCTGAAACCGTATGCGTACAAGCAGTGGGAGCAGACTTTGTTCTGTGACTGCGTACCTTTTGTATAATGGGTCAGCGACTTATATTCAGTGGCGAGCTTAACCGAATAGGGGAGGCGTAGCGAAAGCGAGTCTTAATAGGGCGTTTAGTCGCTGGGTATAGACCCGAAACCGGGCGATCTATCCATGGGCAGGTTGAAGGTTAGGTAACACTGACTGGAGGACCGAACCGACTACCGTTGAAAAGTTAGCGGATGACCTGTGGATCGGAGTGAAAGGCTAATCAAGCTCGGAGATAGCTGGTTCTCCTCGAAAGCTATTTAGGTAGCGCCTCATGTATCACTGTAGGGGGTAGAGCACTGTTTCGGCTAGGGGGTCATCCCGACTTACCAAACCGATGCAAACTCCGAATACCTACAAGTGCCGAGCATGGGAGACACACGGCGGGTGCTAACGTCCGTCGTGAAAAGGGAAACAACCCAGACCGTCAGCTAAGGTCCCAAAGTTATGGTTAAGTGGGAAACGATGTGGGAAGGCTTAGACAGCTAGGAGGTTGGCTTAGAAGCAGCCACCCTTTAAAGAAAGCGTAATAGCTCACTAGTCGAGTCGGCCTGCGCGGAAGATGTAACGGGGCTCAAACCATACACCGAAGCTACGGGTATCACTTAGGTGATGCGGTAGAGGAGCGTTCTGTAAGCCTGTGAAGGTGAGTTGAGAAGCTTGCTGGAGGTATCAGAAGTGCGAATGCTGACATGAGTAACGACAATGGGTGTGAAAAACACCCACGCCGAAAGACCAAGGTTTCCTGCGCAACGTTAATCGACGCAGGGTTAGTCGGTCCCTAAGGCGAGGCTGAAAAGCGTAGTCGATGGAAAACAGGTTAATATTCCTGTACTTCTGGTTATTGCGATGGAGGGACGGAGAAGGCTAGGCCAGCTTGGCGTTGGTTGTCCAAGTTTAAGGTGGTAGGCTGGAATCTTAGGTAAATCCGGGATTCTAAGGCCGAGAGCTGATGACGAGTTACCCTTTGGGTGACGAAGTGGTTGATGCCATGCTTCCAAGAAAAGCTTCTAAGCTTCAGATAACCAGG
The DNA here is from genome assembly GCF_003228315.1 of Pseudomonas putida. Taxonomy (NCBI): domain Bacteria; kingdom Pseudomonadati; phylum Pseudomonadota; class Gammaproteobacteria; order Pseudomonadales; family Pseudomonadaceae; genus Pseudomonas; species Pseudomonas putida. The sequence goes on along the minus strand of NZ_CP029693.1, from coordinate 3,312,939 downwards.
AACCGTACCCCAAACCGACACAGGTGGTTGGGTAGAGAATACCAAGGCGCTTGAGAGAACTCGGGTGAAGGAACTAGGCAAAATGGCACCGTAACTTCGGGAGAAGGTGCGCCGGTGAGGGTGAAGCACTTGCTGCGTAAGCCCACGCCGGTCGAAGATACCAGGCCGCTGCGACTGTTTATTAAAAACACAGCACTCTGCAAACACGAAAGTGGACGTATAGGGTGTGACGCCTGCCCGGTGCCGGAAGGTTAATTGATGGGGTTAGCTAACGCGAAGCTCTTGATCGAAGCCCCGGTAAACGGCGGCCGTAACTATAACGGTCCTAAGGTAGCGAAATTCCTTGTCGGGTAAGTTCCGACCTGCACGAATGGCGTAACGATGGCGGCGCTGTCTCCACCCGAGACTCAGTGAAATTGAAATCGCTGTGAAGATGCAGTGTATCCGCGGCTAGACGGAAAGACCCCGTGAACCTTTACTATAGCTTTGCACTGGACTTTGAATTTGCTTGTGTAGGATAGGTGGGAGGCTTTGAAGCGTGGACGCCAGTTCGCGTGGAGCCATCCTTGAAATACCACCCTGGCAACTTTGAGGTTCTAACTCAGGTCCGTTATCCGGATCGAGGACAGTGTATGGTGGGTAGTTTGACTGGGGCGGTCTCCTCCTAAAGAGTAACGGAGGAGTACGAAGGTGCGCTCAGACCGGTCGGAAATCGGTCGTAGAGTATAAAGGCAAAAGCGCGCTTGACTGCGAGACAGACACGTCGAGCAGGTACGAAAGTAGGTCTTAGTGATCCGGTGGTTCTGTATGGAAGGGCCATCGCTCAACGGATAAAAGGTACTCCGGGGATAACAGGCTGATACCGCCCAAGAGTTCATATCGACGGCGGTGTTTGGCACCTCGATGTCGGCTCATCACATCCTGGGGCTGAAGCCGGTCCCAAGGGTATGGCTGTTCGCCATTTAAAGTGGTACGCGAGCTGGGTTTAGAACGTCGTGAGACAGTTCGGTCCCTATCTGCCGTGGACGTTTGAGATTTGAGAGGGGCTGCTCCTAGTACGAGAGGACCGGAGTGGACGAACCTCTGGTGTTCCGGTTGTCACGCCAGTGGCATTGCCGGGTAGCTATGTTCGGAAAAGATAACCGCTGAAAGCATCTAAGCGGGAAACTTGCCTCAAGATGAGATCTCACTGGAACCTTGAGTTCCCTGAAGGGCCGTCGAAGACTACGACGTTGATAGGTTGGGTGTGTAAGCGCTGTGAGGCGTTGAGCTAACCAATACTAATTGCCCGTGAGGCTTGACCATATAACACCCAAGCAATTTGCGTCGAAAGGCCAGATTGCGGTGTGTGAAGACGCAATGAACCGAAAGTTCGCGCAACTCGCAAACACCGAAAGCTGTCACATACCCGATTCGCTGGAACGTTGAAAGACGCGTCAGCTCAAGAATTTCTTGACGACCATAGAGCATTGGAACCACCTGATCCCATCCCGAACTCAGAAGTGAAACGATGCATCGCCGATGGTAGTGTGGGGTTTCCCCATGTGAGAGTAGGTCATCGTCAAGATTAAATTCCGAAACCCCAATTGCGAAAGCAGTTGGGGTTTTGTTTTTGCGCGCGGAAAAGCACCCTGTACTCCAGTGCAAATTTGCGCAGTTATTTTCGCTTCAGGACACTAGAATAGGTCCACCTTTTTCGGAGCCAGAGCCTTTATGCCAGATCCGGTTGACGCCCCCGGGCTGTCAGATTTACCGCTGGACGATTTGGTGGCGTGTCATGAGTGCGACCTGCTGATGCGCAAGCCCGTGCTCGCCCATGGCGAGAAAGCCCTGTGCCCGCGCTGCGGCTACGAGCTTTACGCCCATCGATACAACGTCGTACAGCGCAGCCTCGCCCTCGTGATTGCAGCGCTTTTGTTGTACATCCCCGCGAACTTTTTACCCATCATGCAGCTCAATCTACTCGGGCAGTCATCGCAGGATACGGTCTGGAGCGGTGTTGTCGGCCTATTCAATTCGCAAATGCGCGGCGTCTCCGTGGTTGTGTTCCTGTGCAGCATGGCAATCCCGTTGCTCAAGCTGCTCTGCCAACTGGCTGTGCTGTTAAGCATCCGTTTCAATATCGGACGCAGCTACGGCCTGCTGCTCTACCGCATTTACCACCACTTGCGAGACTGGGGGATGCTCGAGGTCTACCTCATGGGCGTGCTGGTGGCGATTGTGAAACTCGCGGATATGGCAGCCATGACCATAGGTCTCGGGCTCGCCTGCTTCATCGGTTTGTTACTGATCCAGGTCTGGCTGGAGGTCGTGATGTCGCCTCACCAGATCTGGCAAGCTTTATCAGGAGAGGATGCCCATGCGGGCGATTGATGCAGGCATTCTGATCTGTACCGAATGTCATGAATTGAACAGGCAGGAAGCTGATACCGACGAGCAGGTCTGTACGCGTTGCGGCGCGTTGGTTCACGCCCGCCGCCCGAACAGCCTGGCACGGACCTGGGCGCTGCTGATCACTGCGGCAATTCTCTATATACCAGCCAATGTGCTGCCGATCATGACCGTGCGTTCCCTGGGTAAAGGCGATCCAAGCACCATCATGTCCGGGGTCATTCAACTGGTTCAGCACGGCATGATTCCCATCGCGGCCGTGGTGTTTATCGCCAGTATCCTGGTACCCACCTTCAAATTGGTAGGCATCGCACTGCTTCTGTATTCCGTGCAGCGCCGCCAGCCTCTCTCGGCCCGGCAACGTATCTGGATGTATCGCTTCATCGAGTTCATCGGTCGTTGGTCGATGCTCGATATCTTCGTGATCGCCATCCTCGTGGCGTTAGTGAACTTTGGACGGCTTGCCAGTATTGAAGCTGATCTGGGGGCCATCGCCTTTGCCAGTGTGGTGATTTTGACAATGCTTGCAGCAGTAACCTTCGATCCCCGACTGATTTGGGATAACACGGAGTCGGACGACGACCATGACTGATTTGCCCGTAGCGAAAACCCGACCGGCCTCGAACTGGTCTGCCATTTGGGTACTCCCCCTGATTGCCTTGATCATCGGCGGCTGGCTCGGCTGGCGTGCCTACAACGAAACCGGTATCGAAATTCAGGTGCGCTTCGAAAGCGGTGAAGGCATTCAGGCCAACAAGACCGAAGTGGTCTACAAAGGCATGTCCGTCGGTAAGGTGAAAAACCTCAAGCTCGATGATGAGGGCGGCACCAAAGGTGTGATTGCCACGGTCGAGATGAACAAGGACGTGGAACCGTACCTGCGCACCAGCACGCGTTTCTGGCTGGTCAAGCCGAGTGTGACTTTGGCTGGTATCACAGGGCTGGAAACCCTGGTCTCTGGCAACTACGTCGCGATCAGCCCGGGCGAAGGCGAACCTGCGCGCAAGTTCAAGGCGCTGGCTGAAGAGCCGCCATTGTCCGATGCCCAGCCCGGCCTGCACCTGACGATCAAAGCAGATCGGCTGGGTTCGCTCAATCGCGGCAGCCCGGTGTTCTATAAGCAGATCAAGGTCGGCCAGGTCAAAAGCTACCTGCTGTCCGAAGACCAGAGCACCGTCGAGCTCAAGGTGTTCATCGAGCCGACCTACGCCAAGTTGGTGCGCAAACACACGCGATTCTGGAATGCCAGCGGCATCAGCATCGATGCCAATCTCTCGGGAGTGAAGGTCCGCAGTGAGTCCCTGGCCAGCATTGTTGCGGGAGGCATCGCGTTCGCCACCCCAGACAATCGCAAGGACAGCCCGCCCACCGATCCAAGCCTGCCGTTCCGTCTTTATGAAGACTTCGATGCCGCTGCGGCCGGAATCAAGGTCAAGGTCAAACTCAGTGACTTCGAAGGCCTGCAGGCTGGTCGCACGCCGGTAATGTACAAGGGTATTCAGGTCGGTACGCTCAAGGCGCTCAAGGTCGATGCGGATCTGTCCGCCGCCACTGCCGAACTGACGCTCGATCCACTGGCCGAGGATTACCTCGTGGATGGGACTCAGTTCTGGGTGGTCAAGCCATCGATCTCCCTGGCCGGCATCACCGGTCTCGAAGCCTTGGTCAAAGGCAATTACATCGCTGTGCGTCCGGGTGACAAAGGTAACGCCCCGCAACGTGAGTTCGTCGCTCGCCCCAAAGCGCCACCACTGGACCTGCGGTCACCAGGCCTGCATCTGGTGTTGTTCACCGACAACCTCGGTTCTCTGGACGTCGGCAGTCCGGTTCTCTACAAGCAGGTCAAAGTAGGTTCGGTCCAGAGCTATCAGTTTTCCCGCAAGAAAAACCAGTTGGTCATTGGCGTCCACATCGAGAAGGAATACGAAAACCTGGTCAACGCCTCGACGCGCTTCTGGAATGCCAGCGGGATCACGCTCACCGGTGGGCTGACCGGCGGAATCCAGGTCAAGAGCGAGTCGCTGCAAAGCCTGATGGCCGGCGGCATTGCCTTTGAAACACCGGAGGCCAAGGCGCCATTGCAGAAGCGCATCCCGCGTTTCCGTCTGTTCGCCAATCGTGAAGACGCCAACCAGAAAGGCGCGGTGATCACGATCAAGGTCGACCGCGCCGACGGCTTGCGCGCCGGTACCCCGATTCGCTTCAAAGGGCTCGATGTCGGCAAGATCGAGAACGTCGACCTCAGCGACGACCTGCAATCGGTACTGCTGACGGCACGGATCACCGAAGTGCCCGAACGAATCGCGCGGGTTGGCAGTGAGTTCTGGGTGGTCAAGCCGGAACTGGGTCTGATCAAGACCTCGAACCTCGAGACCTTGGTCACCGGGCAATACATCGAAGTGCAGCCGGGGGCGAAAAACCTCGGCCCACAGAAAAACTTTGTCGCGCTGTCTGCCGCTCCGGAAACCGCCAAGCAGGAAGCCGGGTTGAGCCTGGTGTTGAGCGCTGCTCGTCGCGGCTCGCTGAAGCCTGGCGTGCCAGTGACTTATCGCGAAATTACCGTGGGCAAGGTGACGGGCTATGAGTTGGGGCAAACCGCGGACCGGGTGCTGATCCACATTCTGATCGAGCCGAAATACGCACCCTTGGTGCGCAGCGGCACCCGCTTCTGGAACACCAGTGGTTTCGACTTTGATGTCGGCCTGTTCAAGGGCGCGACGTTGCGTACCGAATCGCTGGAAACCATGATTCAGGGAGGCGTCGCATTTGCCACCCCGGACGGCGATCGCATGGGGAGCGCGGCGCGGCCTGAGCAGACCTTTGCGTTGTTCGACAAGTTCGAAGAAGAATGGCTGACCTGGGCGCCGAAGATTTCCCTCGGCAAGTAACAGGGCAACACAAAAAAGGCCGCGATCCATTGGTTCGCGGCCTTTTCATTTCCATCAACTAAAACCGATCAAACCGCATCCAGCTCCGGCTCATCCGCTTCGACATTGACCGTGGCCTGCACCTGATCACGACGACGGATGTACTTCCAGTCCGCCTCGTCGATGTAAATGCCGGCCGGGCCGCTACCGCCTTCCAGGTCGATGGCGACACTGGCACAGACCTGCGGCTTCACACTTGCCAGGATCGGCACGAAGCCCAACTGCAGACTGGTTTCCAGCAGCGCTGCCTGGTTGCGCTCGTCGATATCCGCCGCCTCATCGAGGTAGTACGGCAGGCGTACACGCCCGGCCAGGTCGCGGTCCATCAAGTGCAGCAACAGGTACATGTTGGTCAGCGCCTTGATGGTCATGGTGGTGCCGTTGGACGCGGCACCATCGATATCGGTGTGGATCACCGGTTGACCATTGACCTTGGTGATCTCGAACGCCAACTCGAACAAATCTTTCAGACCGAGCTGGTTATGGTTGGCCGCCACCAGCCGCGCCAGGTACTCCTTGGCCTCTTCGTTCTTGTTGTCCTGTTCCGCGCTCTGGCTCAGGTCGAACACCGACAGCGTTTCGCCTTCTTCGTACTGGCCGGCGCTGTGGATGATCTGGTCGATGTGCTTGAGCGCTTCCTTGTTCGGCGCCAGTACGATGCGGAAGCTTTGCAGGTTGGAGACCTGACGCTTGTTGATCTCGCGGTTGAACAGCGCCAACTGGTGTTCGAGGCTGTCGTAGTCGCTACGAATGTTGCGCAGGGTCCGGGCGATGTCGGTCACGGCCGCACGACGGGCCTTGCCCAGGGTCAGGGCTTCATCTGTGCGGTGCGCGTAAGCGTTGATCAGCAGTTGCAGGCGACGCTCCATATCGTCTTCGCTGTCGAACTTGGCCACGCCCTTGAGGCGCACCTGCGCGTACAGCGCTTCGATCTGGCCGTCGGCGCGCAGCAGGCCCTGCCAGCTGTCCTGATAGTCGTTGAGCAGCGGCAGCAGGTTGTCCATGGAGTCGTCTACCGGATCCATGAACGGTGTGCCGAACGGCAGGTCCGCCGGTAGCAACTGACGACGGCGCAGGGCGTCATCGAGGGTGCGCTGCTTGGCTTCCATGTCGGCGATCTGCCGGCCCACCAGTTGCAGCTTGGCCGACAGTTGCTGGACGCGCTCGGTGAAGGCATCGCTGGAGCGCTTCAACTCTTCCTGGGCGGCCTCCATCTGCGCCAGTTGTTCCAGCTTCTCGCCTTCCTCGGCGCTCAGGGTTTGCGTGCGGCGGAAATCTTCCAGCGCCTTCTGCGCATCCAGCACCTGCTGATACAGCGCTTCGGTCTGGGTCTTGCTCGCGGCGCGGTCTGCGGCAACGGCTTGCTGGGTCTTGAGTTGCTTGAGTTCCTTTTCCAGACGTTCTTTCTGGTCGCGCAACGCCGCACGGTCGGCAAGGGCTTGCAGCGCCGGTGGCTCGATGTGCGAGAGGTCGATGGACAGGCCCGGGACTTCGAAGCGCTCGCCCTTGAAGCCGTCGAGGATCAGCTCCACGGATTTGACCCAATCGCCGTTGTCGTCCAGCGCAATGCCATGCTCACCCAGCGGCAGGCTGAACAGCGCGCTGTTGAACAGACGCATCAGGCGCTCGACATCCTGTTGCGAGAACTCTTCGCGCAGGCGGGCATAGCTGTTGTTGTCGGCGTGATCGAGTTGCTGCTTCACCGACTTCAGGCGTTTTTCCAGATCCCGCAGACGCTCTTCCAGATCCTCGGCGCTGAATTGACGGGATTGCGCCAGAGCACCGGCCAGCTCGTCGTGAGCATCCTTGGCCGCCAGCAGTTGCTGCTCCAGCACCTTGACGTCATCGACCAGGGCGAAGCGATGCTTGAGCACCGACAACTCACCCAGCCAGCGCTGGATACCGGTGATTTCCCGCTCCAGGCGCATCAGTTCCTGAGTACCGCCACGCTGATCGTTTTGCAGATCGTCCTGCTCGCGACGGTAGTGTTCGGCCTGGATGGTCAGCTCTTCCTTGCGCGCACTGGCGTAGTCCGACCAGGTGCCGAGCAGCGAGTCGAGCAGCGGCGACAGGCGATGCAGCTTGCCGCGCAGCACGTCGCGCTGTTTCACGCCGTTGGCCAGTGCTTCGACCAACGGACCGGCGGCGACCAACGAGTTGTAGTCCTGCTCCATGCGTCGTACATCGCGGAACGCTTCTTCGCACGCTGCGATGTAGTCCACGCTGCCGGAACGCAGGCTGTGCTCGAAGGCATCGAGGAACAGCTGCTTGAGCTTGGCCGCGGTGATTTCGCGCATGTGCAGCAGGTTGATGAACAGCGCGCGGAAGGTCTTCAGGCTCTGTTCGCTGGTGGAGCGCAGCGGGATCAGCGTCAGGTCCAGCGGGATCGAGGTATGGCCACCGACGAGCAAGCGGCGCAGTTCGTCCGGTTTGAGTTCGTAGGCTTTCAGGCCTTCGCGCTCGAGGTTGGTGAACAGTTCTTTCTGACGCAGGCAGGTGTCGTTCTTCTGATAGTGGGCCAGGTCCAGTTTGCCAGCATAGGCAAAGAACTGGTGACCGAAACCACCACCGGGGCCGCGACCGACCACGCCGATCACGTGTGGACCATGGGGCAGGTTCACTTCGACCAGGATGTAGCTGGTGTCCGAGGCAAAGTAGAAACGCCGGGATTGCTCCAGGCTGTACTTGCCGAAGCTCATGTCCGACATGCGCGCCAGGATCGGGAACTGCAGGGCGTTGATCGAAGCGGATTTACCCAGGTTGTTTGCGCCGTAGACCGATAGCGGTTCTTCCAGCGGAAACAGACCGAGGCTGTAGCCGGCGGTGTTCAAAAGGGCAAAGCGGCGAATGCCGTAACGTTCCTTGCTCATGCGTCGAGCTCCTGTTCTTCGGCGATGGCGCGGGCCAGGGCGTCTTCCTCGCTTTCTTCTTCCTCAAACTCCGCCAGATCCAGCGGGTCGTCGGTCTGCAGCAGCTTTTCGTCGCTGTCTTCGTCGATCAGCACCGGCGTCGGCAACGGCAATACGCTGTGCAGGCTGGCGGCCAGGTCGCGGTCCTGCTGGACCGACAGGCATACATCGAGGAAGCGGTGCATCGGCGGAAGGAAGCGATAGACGCCGTTTTCTTCGCTGGCGAAACCGAGCTGGGTCATGCGGCGCATGATCTTTTCTTCCAGCTCTTCCTGGGTCTGCACCTCGGCCTGGATAAACAGGTCGCGATACTTTTCCAGCAGCGACGGCAGTTCATCGCGACCCAGGCTGCCGCCGTCGAGTACGGAGATCGGGTCACGGCCCTGGTCGGCCAGGTGCTCGACCAGAATGAAGGTGAACAGCGCCAGGCGCTGGGCGGTCTTGTTCACCGCCGCTGCGGCGAGTTCCGGCACGAAGTAGTAGAAACCACGGGTGTCGCACACCAGTTCGAAACCCAGGGCCTTGAACAGCGTGCGGTACTGGTCCTGAAAGTTCGATAGCTGCGCGTACAGTTCCGGGTCGCGTCGGCTGACGTGATAACCCTTGAACAGTTCGCGAAAGATCGGCGCCAGATGGGACAGTTCGGATAGATCAAGATGCATTGGGCGTGCTCGCAGAATTCTCGGGGGCATCAGGGCCAGCCGAGAGCAGGGCGAAGGAGCGCAGGCTGACCTGGTGCTCGTGTGTGAAATAGTCGCGGCGTTCCAGGCGCTCGCGCTTGAAGCGTTTTTCCCGGGACAGGCGGGAGAACCAGTACAGCAATTCGTCGGTGGCGCCGTCCGGCTCCTGTTCCAGCAGCCAGGTCATCAGGTCCGGCATCGGCAGGGCGTCCTCGCAGCGGTCGAGCATCTCGCGGACCGTGCGTGGCGCACGCGGCGCGTCGCCGCCCTTGTGGACCTTGTGCGCCTTGGGGAAGCGTGCCGGTTTCGGTTCGAAGCGGGCCAACGCATAAACGTAAGCCTCGACCTGACTGGCACTGCCGAGGAAGGTGCTTTGCGGCCGGGTGAACATCGGCATGGCCGCTTGCGGCACGGCATCGATGCCCTTGCGGCGAATCATCGACAGCGCCAGCGCCGCACCACGAGTCACGGCGTTGTGCCGGCGTGCTTCTTCACGCAGTGGCAGCAGCAGTTCGCGGGCGTGACGCAGGGTCAACTGGGCGCTGGTCTGCATTTCGAGGATGCGCGCGTGGGTGCGCAACAGCATGTCGTCATCAACCAGATGGCCGAGACGTTGCTGTTCGGTGAGCATCTTCAGCAGAACGTTTTCGACCTTGCGCACGCCTTGTTCGAAGGCGCCGTCAGCGTTAACCAACTGGATCATCGGCTCGACGTATTCGTCCCAGGTCGCCAGCACCTCGGCATAGCGCTGACGCAACGGGATCTGCCGGTCACTGGTCTTGGCCCGCTCGGCGACGGCCACCAGGGCCTGTTCATCGTTGGCGAGTTTCTTCAGGACATCACGAACCCGCATGTCGAGCAGTCGCAGCTGGCGCGCGAGGTCGTTGCCATCGCGAATGTCGAAAGCGTCCTGGATATAACCGGCCAGGCGCTCGAGGTGGCGCAGGTAGGCTTCGATCTCCAGGCACAGGCCCAGACGGTGTTCCCGGCGCAGATAGGCCAGGAAGTCGTGAATCTGCGCATTGAGCTCGAAACGGTTCGGGCTTTTCGCCACGGGAACCAGAATATCGAGGCGAATCCACACGTCGAGCAGGTTGGTGATGTCCTGCGGCGTGCTGTCGATTTGCTGGGCGGCCAACTGTGAACGCAGTTCGTTGAGGCTCAGGGTGCCTTGGTCGAAGTGCTCGCACAGTGGCTCAAGCAGGGCCCAGTGTTCAGCGAGGGCGCGCAAGACGCGCTTGGGTTCGATCATCGGAATGGCCGGCTGGTTGGCGATTAAAAGCCGCGATTGTACTGCATCAGGCGCGATGCGATTCACTCTCGGGACGGGCTGTCGCTTTTCTCTAGGTCAAGTCTATCGATCAACTGCGGGCGATCTTGAGCGAAGGGCTGTAGAATCGGTGCACTTTAGTTATCCACAAGTGGCCGAACTTTGCTTATCGAGTCCCGTCGCCGCGCCTATCTGAGCGCCATGCAGGTGGTCAATTGGCTGCCGCGCACCGAATTGCCCTTTGCTGCGCCGTCGCGCCCGCAATTGCTGGAGCCGCTCGAACCGCTTGTCGTCGAGCCTGTGGCGCCGGCCCCCGTGCCTGAGGCGGCTGTGGCCAGAGAGGCCATGCCGGCCGCGGTCAAGCCCGCCGAACGGGTGAAAATCGAAGTGCCCCGACCATCGCCGGCAAGCGCGCGTGCCGCAGCCAAGCCGGTGGAAGAGGTCGAAGAGGCGCCAGTGGTGGTCAAGACACCAGTGGTACCGCCTCCGCGATTTGCCCTGCAACTGCTGCGCGCCGGTCGCTGCCTGCTGCTGGTGGAGTTACCCACAGGCGAAGCTTTCCAGTCCCGCGATCCTGCCTACCTGTTGCTCAAGGACATGCTGCGTGCCGCCGGTCTGCCGGACAGCCCGCAGATCATCGGCGAACCGGTGCGCTGGCCGCTGTTGGTGCGTGGCTCGATGGATCAGGGCCCGGAAGCGGCTCGCGATTTCGTGCAGGGCTTTCTCGGTGCCCGGCTCGAAGAGGCGCCGTGCGCCTGCCTGTGGCTGATCGGCCTGCCGGCGGTGCGATTCGCCGGCGAGGCCGATGCCGAATCCTACAACCGCGAACTTCAGGTCGAAGGCCTGGGTTCGGTCTGGGCCTTGCCGGGCCTGGAGTTATTAATGGAAGAGCCACAGCGTAAGGCTGAAGTCTGGCAAGCCATGCGTCGGCTGATGGCGCGCTGGAAAGAAACAAATGAGTGACTCTGTATCGTTTCGCCCGATGACCGAGGCGGACCTGGACGCTGTACTGAAGATTGAATACGCCGCCTACAGTCATCCCTGGACCCGCGGCATTTTTCTCGATGGACTGGGCAAGTACCAGATCTGGCTGATGTTCGAAGGGCAGCAACAAGTCGGACACGGGGTGGTGCAGATCATCCTCGACGAAGCCCATTTGCTGAATATCACCGTCAAACCGGAAAACCAGGGCCGTGGCCTGGGTTTGACGCTGCTGGAGCATTTGATGTCGATTGCCTACAAGGCCGATGCCCGGGAGTGCTTCCTGGAAGTGCGCGACAGCAACACCGCCGCCTTCAAGCTATATGAACGTTATGGATTCAATGAAATCGGCCGGCGCCGGGATTACTACCCGGCGGTGGGTGGTCGTGAAGATGCGGTGGTCATGGCCTGCACCCTGGTCGACTGATAAGGCATCGCGAGCAGGCTCGCTCCCACAGGCGTTCACAAACCCATGTGGGAGCGAGCCTGCTCGCGATTGCGGTCTGCCAGAACGCTGATCAGCGTTTGCCATCCATCGGATCGTGCCGCGCCATCTCTGCTTCATCCAGCCCGTCACCGCCACCAATCTCGTCCTCATCGACAATACTCAGATCCCAGCCCGCCTCATGGCCCCGGCCGATTTCCCGGGCATCCCGGGCACCGTCTTCGCGAATCAGGGTTTCCGGGCTCAGATCATCGTCGGTAGGTTGATGGTCGGCCGTCGAGGCACCGGTCATGCCGGCTTCGCGCACCCGTTCCCGTGGCATCAGGTGCTCGTGTTCACGCTCAGGCAGCTCGTCGCCGATTTTCCCGCTGGGCTGTTCGTCGTCAAAGTCCAGTTCGTGCACCGATCCCATGCGGTCTTCGTTATCATCGATGGGTTGCGGCTGCACCGCATCGTAGGGGCGTCGTGAATCAGTCATGGCCATTCCTCATAATGCAGGCCTCATACTTTGGGCCTTACAAGGGTGGACTCACCCCACTCACGAGAATTCCAACGAAATCACTTGTAAACCTTTGGTGACCCCGACGGGCGGTCGACTGTCAAAGCAGCAAATCATTCTTGAGGCTTCCCAGCATGCACGACTTACAAGACCTGATTGATAACAACGAGCGTTGGGCTGACGCGATCACCAAGGAAGACCCGGACTTTTTCGCCAAACTGGCTCGCCAGCAGACGCCGGAGTATCTGTGGATCGGCTGTTCCGATGCACGAGTACCGGCCAACGAGATCGTCGGCATGCTGCCGGGTGACCTGTTCGTACACCGCAACGTGGCCAACGTGGTGCTGCACACCGACCTCAACTGCCTTTCCGTGATCCAGTACGCCGTCGACGTACTCAAGGTCAAACACATCCTCGTCACCGGCCACTATGGCTGCGGCGGTGTGCGGGCCTCGATGCAGGATCGCCAGTTCGGCCTGATCGATGGCTGGCTGCGTTCGATTCGTGACCTGTACTACGAAAAGCGTGAAGAACTCGCCCAACTGCCGACCGAAGAGGAGCGAGTTGACCGTATGTGCGAGCTCAACGTGATCCAGCAGGTGGCCAACGTCGGTCACACCAGCATCGTGCAAAACGCCTGGCACCGGGGTCAGAAGCTGTCGATTCACGGCTGCATCTACGGTATCAAGGACGGCCGCTGGAAGAGCCTGAACACCACCATCAGCGGACCGGAGCAATTGCCGCCGCAGTATCGCCTGCGTCCTTTCGAACCGCTGTAAACCCTGTATGAACTGTGGGAGCCGAGCTTGCTCGCGATAGCGGCAGGACGTTCACTGGAGGAGGTGATAGTCAGGCCGCCATCGCGAGCAAGCTTCGCTCCTACCCGACGACGCGCAACGGCCGGCCAACCGTCATCAAAGACCGTTGGCCGGCCGTTCGTCGTTTAAAGCCCCGGCGCAGGGACCGTAGTGGCAGGTGCTGGCGCCTTGAGTTGCTTGAGCTGTGGCGCAATGGTCGCTGACGCACATTTGCCGGCGGCCTGCGCCGGCGTCAGGTTGCGGATCGAGGTGTAGAACAGCGCGCAGGTCTTCTCCTTATCGGCCACTTGCCAGGTCTGCGTGCAACTCTTGAGCTCGATGTCGGCATTGCTCTCCGGATCGCGGCCCATGGCGGCTTGCCAGCAGGCGACACTCAAATCCTGGCCCATGACTTTCAGGCCCGCCGTATCGGCCTTGGCCTGGGCATCCTTGCCCGTATAGTTCGCCGGGTCGGCCGCATACCAGATGTAGCTGGGGTGGTTGGCGCCCAGCACGGGCACTTTCGTATCGCCACCCGGATTGATGCTGACCAGGCTCAGCACATTCACGGTCGGCCCGTACTGCTGCTTGACCCAGTTACGCACCGGTGTGCCGAAAGCGACCATCGGCAACGGATCGCCGTTGGCCATCACGCTGATGTTCTTGACCATGGCGGTCTGGTAATCCTTGAAGTAGTCGTAGACGCCCTCAAGGTCCTTGCCGGCGTTGGACGGCGCGGCAATCGGCGCGATGTCGATGATCGTCTGAAAGCCCGGCGTCTGTTCGGCGGGGACGCCGTTCAGGGTCAGCAGCGAGGCCCAGCGATCGGTCGTGGCGGAGCGCAGGTAATCCTGGGCCTGGGTCAGCGAATAGTCCGGCGGGAAGTGCAGCAGTTCGACGCTTCTGCGGTTTTCCAGGGCCATGCCCAGCGGCAGGAACAGGTACCAGTTAAACGCCCACTTGCCATCGGCGTTGAGTTTGCTCGCGCCCTCGTACGCCAGGTCACCGGCATCCAGCAGCGCTGCCAGGGGCTTTTCATAGCTCTTGGGGACGCCGGTGATTTCGGCGTGGAGCTGACCGTTATCGGTCTTGACCATGACCTTCGCATCGCCGTAGCCATCGCGTTGCAGGCTTTGAGTCAGGTAATGCTCGACGGTTTGCTCAAGCGTCCAGTTGCGAAAGCAGATCACGTTGCAGTTGTTGGGATAAGAAAACAGGCGGGTGACGCGTTCGGTGCTGCCCAGCTTCAGGCCGACATCGGCGTGAGCGGCGACACTCAGAGTGAGAGCCGCGAGGGTAAGTCCTGCGAGTTTGAGCATGCTCAGATCCTTTCAGCGTGATCCCTTGAACGGGGTGGATACATTATATGTAGCACCCGGGTTGGCATCCGTGCAGTGTCTGCTGCGCAGGACAACTCAAGTAGCACTACCTGAATTGCTGAAAGTCCTGCCCGCCGATTCGTAACTGCACCTGCCTCGCAGCAGGTGCAATCGCTTGTGTATTACGGCATCACTGGCGGCGTATACGCCAGCGTCGTCCCCAGCGCCCAAAGCAACACCAGCACCAGCGGTGTATGCACCAGCAACTGCACGAACGAAAACCCGATCAGGTCCCGCGCCTTCAACCCCAGCACGCCGAGCAGCGGCAGCATGTAGAACGGGTTGATCAGGTTGGGCAGGGCTTCGGCGGCGTTGTAGATCTGCACGGCCCAGCCCAGGTGATAGTTCAGGTCGGTGGCCACTTGCATCACGTACGGCGCTTCGATGATCCACTTGCCGCCGCCGGACGGAATGAAGAAGCCGAGAATCGCCGAGTACACGCCCATCAACAGCGCATAGGTGTCATGGGAGGCGATGCTGACGAAAAAGGTCGAGATGTGGTGGGCCAGGGTCTGCGCGTCAGCGCCTTTGACGGTGGTCATCAGGGCGGCGATCGAGCCGTACAGCGGGAACTGGATCAGCACGCCGGTGGTGGTCGGTACCGCGCGGGCCACGGCGTCGAGGAAGCTGCGCGGGCGCCAGTGCAGCAAGGCACCGAGCATGATGAACAGGAAGTTGTAGGTGTTCAGGCCGGAAATCGCGCTGATGGCCGGTTTGGTCGAGAACTCATGGAACAGCCATCCGGCCGCCAGCAACACCAGCAGAATGATCAGCAGCGGGCTGTGTTCCAGCCATTCGCCTGGGCGGGTGCGTGGCTGCAGGGGCGGCAGGTTGAAGCTCGGGTCGACGCCGCAGGCCTTGGCGTCACGTGCCGAATTCGGGCCGGGGGCGGTGGCGTAGGCGATGATGATCGAGATGACGATCAGGGCCAGCAGCATCACGCCGGACTGCCAGAGGAAGATTGTCTGGGTGAACGGGATCACCCCGGTGATCGACAGAATCGACGGCGGCAGGCTCGCCGGGTTGGCCTGCAACTGCGCCGCGGACGACGACAGGCCCAGGGCCCAGACGGCACCAAGGCCGAGGTAGGCAGCGGCACCGGCGGCGCGATAGTCCATTTTCAGATCGGTGCGGCGGGCGAGGGCGCGTACCAGCAGGCCGCCGAACACCAGCGACAGGCCCCAGTTGAGCAGCGAGGCGACCATGGAAATCAAGGCGACCCAGGCCACGGCGGAACGGCCGTTTTTCGGCAGCTTCGCCAGACGGTCGATCAGCTTCACGGCGGGTGGCGAACTGGCCACCACATAACCACCGATCACCACGAACGCCATTTGCATGGTGAAGGGAATCAGGCTCCAGAAACCGTCACCGAAAGCCATCGCGGCATCGGTGGGCTTGGCGCCCATCGCCATAGTGGCCACGGCGACGATAATCACCGCCAGGGCGGCAAAGACCCAGGAATCGGGGAACCAGCGTTCGGCAAAACTTGAGCAGCGCAGGGCAAAGCGGGCGGAGCGGCTATCTTCGATATCAGCGGCCACGGGAGTACCTCGGTTTTTATGTTTGTTGTGGTCTTCGGGGCGGCACAGGCCCGTCTGGACAGGCACTAACAGTAAAGCAGGCGGAGTTTTTTTGCGGGGCTGTTTTGTGGCTATGGGACTTTGGTCTAACGGGTTGTTCCCGGGGGCATTTGCGTAGACCATGGGCGCCTTGGATTTGCCGATACCAGAGTTCTTTTCATGACTGTCTCCATCGATTCGCGCCCGGCGCCGTTCAGCCGCTCGGACTACAAGACCCTTGGGCTCGCGGCCCTGGGCGGGGCGCTGGAAATCTACGATTTCATCATCTTCGTGTTTTTCGCGCTGACCTTGAGCCAGCTGTTCTTCCCGCCGGAAATGCCTGAGTGGCTGCGGTTGTTGCAGAGCTTCGGCATCTTCGTCACCGGCTACCTGGCGCGGCCCCTGGGCGGGATCCTGATGGCGCATTTCGCCGACCGGCTGGGGCGCAAGCGGGTGTTCAGCCTGAGCATCCTGATGATGGCGCTGCCCTGCCTGCTCATCGGGGTCATGCCGACCTACGCGCAAATCGGCTATTTCGCACCCCTGTTGCTGTTGCTGCTGCGCGTCCTGCAAGGGGCGGCAGTGGGTGGAGAAGTGCCCAGCGCCTGGGTCTTCGTGGCCGAACATGCGCCGGCTGGTCATCGCGGCTACGCCCTGGGATTTCTGCAGGCGGGACTGACCTTTGGTTACTTGCTGGGCGCCCTGACCGCGACCTTCCTGGCCCAAGCCTTCACCCCGACCGAGATCCTCGATTACGCCTGGCGCTACCCGTTCCTGCTGGGCGGCGTGTTCGGTGTGATTGGCGTCTGGCTGCGTCGCTGGCTCAGCGAAACCCCGGTATTCATGGCCATGCAGGCGCGACGTGAAGAGTATGTCGAATTGCCGTTGCGTGCGGTCCTGCGTGAACACCGGCTGGCCATGCTGCCGGCGATGATTCTGACCTGCGTGCTGACCTCGGCCGTGGTGGTGTTCGTGGTCATCACGCCGACCATGATGCAGAAAACCTTTGGCATGACCGCCAGCCACACGTTCGCCCTGAGCGCACTGGGCATCGTCTTTCTGAATATCGGCTGCGTGCTCGCCGGGTTGCTGGTCGACCGCATCGGCGCCTGGCGCACGGTCATGCTCTATAGCCTGCTGCTGCCGTTGGGTATTGGCGTGCTCTACGCCTGCCTGATCCATGGTGGCAGCTGGATCGCGATGGCCTATTCGGTGGCGGGCCTGGCTTGCGGAGTGGTCGGTGCGGTGCCATCGGTGATGGTCAGCCTGTTTCCGGCGCGAATTCGTGTTTCCGGAATTTCCTTTACCTACAACATTGCCTACGCCGCGTGGGCGAGTTTCACGCCGTTGCTGCTGATCGGTCTGATGCCCTGGAGTCCATGGATCTGCGTGATGTTCTGCGCGGTAATGGGCGCGGTGGGCGTGGGCAGTGCCGCGTATTTCGGTGCGCGAATGCCGAGAGTCGGTACTTGTTCGGCCGCCGGTGCGGCGTAACAGGAAAGGATCGGCCTGCGTGCCGCAACTATTTTTGTAGGACAAGGCTCAAGCGCACTTCAGAAAAAATCCGCAAGGCCGATGGTTAGGCTGCATAACGCTTTCCATCCCTGTCCATCGGTGCTTTCCCATGTTCAATAAACGCTTGAAGCAGGAGCTGCAGGCTCTTCGCGAAGAACTCTCCAGCCTTCAGCAAGTGAAGGAAAGCCTGGAAAGCGAGATGCTGGTGCTGACCCTCGACCCGGATGGGCGGGTACTGTCGGTCAACCAGAACTTCCTTGGCGAGATGCATTACAAAAGCCATGACCTGATCGGCCGGCACATCGAGGACATCGTTCCCGAGCACGTTAAAACCGATGACTTCCATAACCGCTTCAAGGCGGCACTGACCCGTGGCGAGCACTTCGCCGGTGCCGTGCGCCTGTTGCGCGGCAGTGGTGAGGAAGCCTGGTTGCGTTCAATCGTGCAGCCGGTGCGCTCGTCCGATGGTCGGATCCGGCACTTCTCGATCTTCTCCAGCGACCTGACCCGTACCATCGAAGCCTCTCGCGAACATGAAAACCTGATCGGCGCCCTGGTGCGTTCGACGGCAGTGATCGAGTTCGACCTCAATGGCCACGTACTCGCAGCCAACGACCGCTTTCTTTCCGGCATGGGTTACAGCCTGGCGCAGATCAAGGGCAAACATCACCGCACCTTCTGCCGGCCAGAGGACGCCAACAGTGCCGGATACCAGAACTTCTGGCGCCGCCTGAACGCTGGCGAATACGTGGCGGACCGATTCCAGCGTGTCGACAGCCATGGCCGTCCGGTCTGGCTCGAGGCGTCCTACAACCCGGTAGTCGATGCCAACAACAAGCTCTACAAAGTGGTGAAATTCGCCACTGTGATTACCGATCAGGTCCATCAGGAACAAGCCGTCGCTGAAGCGGCGAACATTGCCTACAGCACTTCGCAGCAAACCGACCAGAGCGCCCAGCGTGGTACCGCCGTCGTGACCCAGGCGGTGGACGTGATGCGTGATCTGGCCAAACACATGCAGACCGCCGGTGACGGCATTGAAGCGCTGAACGAGCAGTCGCTGGTGATCGGCACCATCGTCAAAACCATCAGCGGCATTGCCGAGCAGACCAACCTGCTGGCGCTGAACGCTGCCATCGAGGCCGCTCGCGCCGGTGAGCAGGGTCGGGGGTTTGCCGTGGTGGCGGACGAGGTACGGCAACTGGCCTCGCGCACCAGCCAGGCCACCGATGAGATCGTGCTGGTGGTGCGGCAAAACCAGGACATGGCGCGCAATGCCGTGGCCCTGATGACCGATGGCAAGCTCCAGGCGGAGCAGGGCCTGGCACTCGCGGCGGAAGCGGGCACGGTGATCGTCGAGATCCAGGACGGTGCGCAGAAAGTAGTCAATGCGGTAGGACAATTCGCCAATCAGTTGTCGAGCTGAGATGTCACCTTGTAGGAGCGAGCCTGCTCGCGATGGAGGTCAACGATAACGCGTGCTGTCTGAATGCCCGCGTTGTCCGGACGTTCTTCGCGAGCAGGCTCGCTCCTACAGGTTTTTGGGGCTCGTATGTCGTTACAATCTGCTCATTTCCCCAAGGAGCAGACACCCATGAGCGTTTCCCACCGCCGCCCGGTTCCCTTGTCCAAGGCCTATCGTTTGCTCAACCACGGGCCGACCGTGCTGGTCAGCGCCGCCCATGGTGGCGAGCGCAATATCATGGCGGCGGCCTGGGCCATGCCGCTGGATTTCGAACCACCGAAAATCGCCGTGGTGCTGGATAAGTCCACCTGGACCCGCCAACTGCTGGAAGCGTCCGGCACCTTCGTGCTCAACGTCCCCTGCGCTGCTCAAGCCGATATCGCGCAAACCGTCGGCTCGACTTCCGGCCTGGAACTGACCCGTGAGCACGGGCGCGACAAATTCCAGATCTATAGTTTGCCCACCTTCCTGGCCGAGTTGATTGAAGCACCGATGCTCGACGGTTGCGTCGCCTGGCTTGAATGCAAACTGCTGCCCGAACCCGGTAACCATCAGCAATACGACCTGTTCGTCGCCGAAGTGATTGCCGCCCAGGCCGACGAGCGCGTGTTCAGTGACGGGCGCTGGCACTTCGAGGGCCATGACGCGCTGCGCACCCTGCACCACGTCGCGGGCGGGCACTTCTTGACCATTGGCGAGCCGGTGGACGGCAAAGCGTTGCAGCCATAAACACAGTCACATTGGGGGCAGGCAATGAGCAAATTGCGAGTAGGAATTATCTTTGGCGGCCGCTCGGCCGAGCATGAAGTGTCGCTGCAGTCGGCCAAAAACATCGTCGATGCGCTGGATCGTTCACGCTTCGAACCAGTGCTGATCGGCATCGACAAACAAGGCCACTGGCACCTCAACGACCCGTCGAATTTCCTGTTGAACCAGGAAAATCCGGCGCTGATCGCGCTCAATCAATCCAACCGCGAGTTGGCGGTCGTGCCCGGCAAGGCCAGCCAGCAATTGGTGGAGACCTCCAGCCAGGAGCTGCTGGGGCACGTTGATGTTATTTTCCCGATCGTCCACGGCACCCTTGGGGAAGACGGCTGCCTGCAAGGCCTGCTGCGCATCGCGGACCTGCCGTTCGTGGGCTCCGACGTGCTGGGCTCGGCGGTGTGCATGGACAAGGACATCAGCAAGCGCCTGCTGCGCGATGCCGGGCTGGCGGTCACGCCGTTCGTGATCCTGACTCGCCGGACGGCGCAGCGCACTACGTTCGCCGAGGTTGCCGCCAAACTGGGCCTTCCACTGTTCGTCAAACCGGCGAACCAGGGTTCTTCCGTGGGCGTGAGCAAGGCCACTGACGAGGCCGAATACACCGCCGCGATCGAGCTGGCGCTGGGGTTCGATGAAAAGGTGCTGGTCGAGTCTGCCGTCAGCGGTCGCGAAATCGAATGCGCGGTGCTGGGCAATGAAACCGCCATTGCCAGTGGCTGCGGCGAAATCGTCGTGCACAGCGGCTTCTATTCCTACGACAGCAAGTACATCGACGACAAGGCTGCCGAGGTGGTAGTGCCGGCCACTATCAGCGTCGAGGCCAGCGAGCGTATCCGCGCGATGGCGGTCGAGGCGTTCCAGGTGCTGGGATGTTCCGGGCTGGCGCGGGTCGATGTGTTCCTGACCGAGAGCGGCGAGGTGTTGATCAATGAGATCAACTCGCTGCCAGGCTTCACCCGCATCAGCATGTACCCGAAACTCTGGCAGGCCGCCGGCATGACCTACAGCGAACTGGTCACCCGTTTGATCGAGTTGGCGCTTGAGAAGCACGAGGCACGGCGGGCGCTGAAAATCAGCCGATGAGCGCTCGCAAGCAAAAAGGGCCTACCTCGCGGTAAGCCCTTTCTCACGCACATGTAAGACTCAATCCCCCAGCGCTTCCCCCTCACGCCGAGGGTCAGCGCCTCCTGTCAGCGAAACCTTACCCTGTGCATCCTTCACCCGAACAATCGCCTGGGTGCCGCTGGTCATGTCGATTTCACCTACGTTGTGGCCCCTGTCCTTCAGCGCCTGAATCAGGGCGGGGCTGAATTGGCCTTGTTCCAGTTCGGTCGGACCGTTGCGGCTGCCGAAGTTGGGCAGGTTAATGGCCGTTTGCGCGTCCAGGTTCCAGTCGAGCAGGCCGATGGTGGTCTTGGCCACGTATTCGATTATTTGCGAGCCGCCGGGTGAGCCGACGCTGGCGACGAACTCACCGCTCTGGCGGTCGAAGATCAATGTCGGCGCCATGGATGAGCGCGGGCGCTTGCCGGGTTCGACGCGGTTGGCGACTTTCTGTCCGTGCTCTTCGGGGATGAATGAAAAGTCGGTCATCTCGTTGTTGAGCAGGAAGCCTTGAACCATCAGGTGCGAACCGAAGGCTGATTCGATCGTGGTGGTCATGGAAACTGCACCACCCTGATCATCGACCGCCACTACTTGCGAGGTGGAGATTCGCAGCGGCGAACGATCCTTCGCGTAGGCCACCTGAATGCCGGGGGGCGTGCCCGGTTCGGCCGTGCCCATGCTGCGCTCACCGATCAGCGCAGCGCGGCTGGCCAGGTAGGTCGGGTCGACCAGTCCCTTGACGGGCACTGGCACAAAGTCCGTATCGGCCACGTATTGCGCGCGGTCGGCGTAGGCCAGCCGTTCAGCTTCGGAAATCAGGTGCACGGCATAGGGAGACGGTTCGATGCCAGCCGGAAAGTGGGTCTTGGTCGGTTTCATCGGCGCCAGGGTAAAGCGCTTATCGCGTGCCTCCAGGGCTTGCAGCGTGCCGAGGATCTGCGCCACGGCGATCCCGCCCGATGACGGTGGCGGCATGCCGCACACCTGCCAGCGTTTGTAATCGGTGCACAGCGGCGCGCGCTCCTTGGCGCTGTAGCCCTTGAGGTCGTTCAGCGACAGACTGCCGGGGTTGGCGTGGCCTTGCACCTTGGCCACGATTTCCTCGGCGATGGCGCCTTTGTACAAGGCGTCCGGACCTTCCTTGGCGATCCGCCGAAAGACGTTGGCCAGTGCCGGGTTTTTCAGCAACGTGCCGACGGTTTTCGGGCTGCCATCGGCGTTCAGGAAATACGCCGCCATGTCGGGCGAGCCGGGCAGTTTCGAATCCGAGGCGATCAGCAGATGAAGACGCGGCGAGATGGCGAAACCTTGATCGGCGAGCTTGATCGCGGGTTCGAACAGCTGTGCCCACGGCAGGCGTCCGTGTTTTTGGTGGGCCAGTTCAAGGGCGCGCAACACGCCCGGTGTTCCCACCGAGCGACCGCCAATCTGCGCCTGGGTGAACCCCATCGGTTGCCCATCGGCCTGCAGGAAAAGTTTCTCCGTCGCGCCGCTTGGTGCCGTTTCACGGCCATCGTAGGTCCGTACGTTTTTACCGTCCCAGAGCACGATCAGCGCGCCGCCACCGATGCCCGACGATTGCGGTTCTACGAGGGTCAGTACAGCCTGCATCGCAATCGCCGCGTCGATGGCCGAACCACCGCGCCGGAGCATCTCGCGCCCGGCTTCGGCTGCCAGCGGATTGGCGGCGGCGGCCATGTATTTGGACGCGTGGCGGGTTTGCAGATCGGTGCGGAAACCGGAGGCGTTTTCCGGTGCCAATGGCAGCGTCGACACCGAGGGCGAGGAGGGCGGCGCGTTGCAGGCGGCCAGCGTCAGCGCGGCGACAATCAGCGAGAGCGCTGGCAGGCGAAAGCGGTTCAGGCGGAAGGCTGAAGACATGCGCGAGGTTCTC
The DNA here is from genome assembly GCF_003228315.1 of Pseudomonas putida. Taxonomy (NCBI): domain Bacteria; kingdom Pseudomonadati; phylum Pseudomonadota; class Gammaproteobacteria; order Pseudomonadales; family Pseudomonadaceae; genus Pseudomonas; species Pseudomonas putida. The sequence continues at coordinate 3,290,356 of NZ_CP029693.1, read as the reverse complement.
TGTCCTTGGAAAGGGTTCAGGGACTTTATCGACCGTTGGGAAGTGGCGCAAACAACGTCCTACGACAACGGCGCTTTTATCCTTCATCAATGGCTGGATTTTCTGTAGGGTCATTGCCAATAGCCCGCCAGAACAATCGACAAGAGGCAGACATGCACAACGAATTTCCGACCCAGCCAAGCTACCGTTCCCAGCGTGAACAATTTCTCGCCGCGGCCAGTGCGGCCGGCGCCACGCTGACGGAGTACCCACACCCGCTCAAGGGGCCGTTCGGTGAGCCACTGAGTACGGATGTGGCGATCCTCGGCGATCCAGCCGCCAAACGCCTGCTCGTCACCCTCAGCGGTACCCACGGTGTGGAGGGCTACTATGGCTCGGGTTGCCAGACCAAATGGCTGCAGGATCTGGGCAAGCGCTCCCTGCCGGCCGATGTGGCCGTCGTGATGATCCATGGGATCAATCCTTGGGGCATGGCCTGGTTGCGTCGGGTCAACGAAGACAACATCGACTTGAACCGCAATCACCTGAACTTCGATGGGCCTTTGCCGGACAACCGGGCCTATGATGCGCTGCACGGCATTTATGGCTGCCCGCAGTTGCAAGGTCCCGAGCGTGAGCATGCCGATGCGCAACTCGATGAGCAGATCCGCCAGCACGGCTGGTCGGCGGTCATGTCGATTGTCGAAGGCGGGCAGCATCGGCATCCCGATGGCCTGTTCTTCGGCGGGGTGGCGCCGAGCTGGTCCAATCGCACGCTGCATCAAATCATGCAAAAGCACTTGAGCCATGCCGAGGTCGCGATGTGTTTCGACCTGCACACCGGTGCCGGCGAGTATGGTCATCCGATGCTGCTGACCATCACCGAGTCTGCCTATCCGGCGCTGCCAGATGCCCAGGCGATTTATGGCCCGTGGCTCTACACCTTGCACACCGGTGCTGGCGCTGTGAGCGAAACCGGGGTGGCGGCGACCGCGACCGGCTACACCTCGCAGGCGCTGATCAACGGGCTGCCTCAGGTGCGACTGATGCCGTTCGTCATTGAGTGCGGGACTTATCCGGGGCCGGACGTTCATCGTCATCTGCGTGATGACCATTGGCTGCATCTGCACGGTAATCCGAGCGATGCGACGGGGCGCGACATCAAACTTAATCTGCTTGAGCAGTTCTATCCGGCCGACAGCGATTGGCAGGCGATGGTGTGGCTGCGCACCTGGCAGATATGGGAGAAGGCGTTGTCGGCGCTACCGACGATCCGCCTCTGAAACGTGCTTGCTTTTCTGTAGGAGCGAGCCTGCTCGCGATAGTCGTCAACGATTACGCGTGCTTGCTGGCTAATCGCGGTGTGCTTGAGTCCATCGCGAGCAGGCTCGCTCCTACAGAGAGCAAAAGAATGAGCGAACATTTTCTCGAGGCATAAAAAAACGGCCTACCTCGCGGTAAGCCGTTTTTAGTACTTGGTGGCTACACAGGGACTTGAACCCCGGACCCCAGCATTATGAATGCTATGCTCTAACCAACTGAGCTATGTAGCCAAGTGGCGCGCATTATTCACCGGTAATGCAGATGCGTCAAGCGTAATTCAAAAATATTTCTCTACACTTTCAACCGCTTATCCTCCCGAGCCGCAAAAACGGCTCGGAGGAGGGCATCACTTGAGCTGGAATCTGCCGGTATTGGCACTCAGGGCCTTGCTGCCCTGGCTCAGGGTATCGGCTGCCAGGTTTACTGCCCGTGCGCCTTCAAGCAGACGAACCGCCGCCTGATCGACTTGCTGGATGTTGCCGCTGACTTCGTCGGCGGTGCTCGCCTGTTCGTCAACGGCGCTGGCGATCTGCGCGAGGGTATCGGTGACCCCCTGCACGGCGCTGGCAATTTCGCCCAGGCGTTCACCCAGGCCGGTGACGGCTTGTGCGTCGGATTGTGCCTGGCCGCAGGCGGCTTCCATCAGGCTGACAGCCTCGTTCACTGTGCTGCGTAAACTGTCGACCGTCCCGGCAATCTGCGCGGTCGAGGACTGGGTGCGCTGCGACAGGCTGCGCACTTCGTCGGCCACCACCGCAAATCCGCGCCCCTGTTCCCCGGCACGAGCGGCCTCGATGGCGGCGTTGAGTGCCAGCAGGTTGGTCTGCTCGGCGACACCGCGAATGGTGTCGACCACCAGTTGAATCTGTTGCCCCTGTTCACTGACCCGTCCCAGGGCGGCTGCCGTGTCATTCAGGCGCTGATTGAGCTGCTGGATACTGGCGGTGGTGCGCTGGCTGTCACGGCTGCTGTCGGCGGCGATGCGCCTTGTGTGCTGGGCGCTGCCGGAGGCCCGTTCGCAGCTCTGGGCGACCCCCTGGGAGGTGGCGGCCAGTTGCGTGGCCGCGGCGGCGATCTGGCTGATCTGCAGTTGCTGGGCTTCGACTTCGCCAAGGGCGTCGCTGGAATGATGATTGAGGGTTTGTACCGCGTGGCTCAGTTGCGAGGTTTCGTGATCGACACCCAACAGGCTGCCGCGCAGTTGCACGACCGCGACATTCAGGGCCGTGCCGATGGCTGCCAGCTCATCGCGACCCTCTACCGGCGCCTGCAGGCTCAGGTTGCCATCGCGCAGGGCTTGCGCGAGCAAGGTAATACCGCTGGCGCTGCGGCGGATCGAAGCCTGCAAACAGATGAACAGGTACAGCGCGGCCAGCAACAGGATGCCAAAGACGCTTGCCACGACGATGAACTGACGAATTGCCGAGCCGTGGTAGGAATCCAGGCGTTGATCCAGTGACACCAATGATTGCTGGCGCAGTGTCGCAAGGTCCGAGAGCAGGGTATCCATGTTGCGCTCGAAATCTTCCGGCTTGAGAGTGATGCTGCCGCCGAACACACCGTCATCAAGGACATTCAGTCCGCCATCAAGGCGCTTGAGGCTCTCCTCATACTGCCGGGCCCAGGCTTGCAGCGCGGTGGGCAGGCGCGCTTCGAGCAGGCCGGCGGTTTTCACCAACTGTTCGCGGGCGTCACCGATACGGCTGCGCAGGTCGCGAAGTTGCAGGCGACTTTGCAGGGTGAATTGACCGGACACCACCGACGCCTGGCCGACGGCTGCAAGACGACCGACCCGCTCGATCAGATCCGGCGCGTGCTGGGTGGAGATCTGTGTCAGCAACCAGGTTTCCAGCCATGGCGCCAGCGTCAGGCGATTGTCCATTGCGATCTGCTCGCGCAGGGCTTGCAGGGCACTCAAGGCGCCCGTGAAGCGGTCATAGCCGTCCGGCCACCAGCCGACGCTGCTCAGGCTCTTGGAGTCCAGACCTTCGAGGGCTTTTTGCAGCGCTTGAAAGCGGACCAGGGTTTCGCCCTCGGCGCCTTCCACTTGCAGCGTGTTGTTTAGATCAGCAGTGGCCTGGGCGACGGCAGGTTGAACCGCATCGAACGCGGCCATGGCGGAGAGGGTGGCCGGCGTCGGCTGCCGATTGGTTTCAGTGGCACGCCAGCGCGCTGCGCGATCCCGTTGAGCGGACAGCAAATTATCCAGCGCATCGAGGGCCAGCAGCTGACGAACTCCGGCACGTTCGCCGGAGATCAGATTCAATTTGTCGCGATAGTCCTGGCCGATCATCCACAGGCTGCCGGCCAGCGGCAGGATGAATAGCAGAAACAGCAGCTGGAATTTACGTGCGAAGCCGAAACGCCCCAGCAGCCCGATCCCCGGTGATAAAAAAGCCTGCATGCCCATGACTCCCCCGGACACCACGCACCATTGGCGTGCATCGAGAGACGGCGCTCTCGACCCGTGCCCTTTAAAAGGCCTCGAAAAGTCACCCTCGTCAGCTCTGTAGGCCGACTCTGTGGCGAAACTTCCCATTCTCGGTCCCCTTTGTAAGGGGGCCGCGTTGAAGTGGAGAAGCAAGGCAAGATTCAGACCATGGCTAAGGGCTATCAACGCTCTGTCAATGAACATCCAAGTCGTTAGCAGGCTAAGGGGATGGCGTTGATGCACGGAAAAATGGCACATTGACGCACCTGCCTGTGTGCACCCTCTGTTGTCCGGAAATCCCCATGGCTATCAGCAATGCCCAATCCGCCGCTACGTCGGCGCCTGCCAGTTCACAAAGCAGTCCTCTGGTCATGCGGATCATTGGCGCGGTGGCGCTGGCGCACTTGATCAACGACTTGATTCAATCGGTACTGCCGTCGATCTATCCGATGCTCAAGGCCAGTTACGGCCTGACCTTTACTCAGGTCGGCCTGATCACGCTGACCTTTCAATTGACCGCCTCGCTGCTGCAACCCTGGGTGGGTTATCACACCGACCGCCATCCCAAGCCGTGGCTGCTACCGGCCGGTACGGTCTGCACGTTGATCGGCATTCTGATGATGTCGGTGGTGGGCAGTTTCCCGTTGATTCTGCTGGCGGCGGGGCTGATCGGCATCGGTTCCTCGACTTTTCACCCGGAAGCATCCCGGGTCGCGCGGCTGGCCTCTGGCGGGCGTTTCGGGCTGGCGCAATCGACCTTCCAGGTCGGCGGTAATGCGGGCTCGGCCTTCGGTCCATTGCTGGCCGCGGCGATCATCATTCCTTACGGCCAGGGGCATGTGGCCTGGTTCGGGTTGTTTGCTGTGTTCGCGCTGTTCGTGCTCTATCGGATCAGCCGCTGGTACGCCAATCACTTGAGCCTGTTCAAGCTCAAAAAGGGCCAGGCGGCGACTCACGGCCTGTCTCGTGGGCGGGTGATCAGCGCGCTGGTGGTGCTGGGGCTGCTGGTGTTTTCCAAGTACTTCTACATGGCCAGTTTCACCAGCTACTTCACCTTCTACCTGATCGAAAAGTTCGACCTCTCGGTGGCCAGTTCACAGCTGCACCTGTTCCTGTTTCTCGGCGCGGTCGCGGCGGGGACCTTCTTTGGCGGGCCGATCGGCGACAGGATCGGGCGCAAGGCGGTGATCTGGTTCTCGATCCTCGGCGTGGCACCTTTTACCCTGGTCTTGCCCCATGTCGACCTGTTCTGGACCAGCATTCTCAGCGTGGTCATCGGCTTCATTCTGGCGTCGGCGTTCTCGGCCATCGTGGTGTATGCCCAGGAACTGGTGCCGGGCAATGTGGGGATGATTGCCGGGGTGTTCTTCGGGTTGATGTTCGGCTTCGGCGGGATCGGGGCGGCACTGCTGGGGCATCTGGCGGATATTCACGGGATCGAATATGTGTACTTCCTGTGCTCGTTCTTGCCGTTGCTGGGTGTGCTGGCAATCTTCCTGCCGCGTACCAAAAAGGCCTGATCAAATCCATCCACTGTAGGAGCGAGCCTGCTCGCGATGGTGTATCAGATAACAAAGTGCTGACTGACACACCATCGCGAGCAGGCTCGCTCCTACAGTTGATCGGTGGTGTGGCTAGCGAATATTTCAGGCACAAAAAAGCCGCGTATCAAACGCGGCTTTTTTGTGGGCGGTGTGTCTTACACGTTGAAGCGGAAGTGCATCACGTCGCCATCTTTAACGATGTAGTCCTTGCCTTCCAGGCGCCATTTGCCGGCTTCCTTGGCACCGGCTTCACCCTTGTACTGGATGAAGTCGTTGTAGGCGATCACTTCGGCGCGGATGAAGCCTTTTTCGAAGTCGGTGTGGATCACGCCAGCGGCTTGTGGTGCGGTGGCACCGACGCGGACGGTCCAGGCGCGGACTTCTTCGACACCGGCGGTGAAGTAGGTCTGCAGGTGCAGCATTTCGTAACCGGCACGGATCACGCGGTTCAGACCTGGTTCTTCAAGGCCCAGGGCTTCGAGGAACATGTCTTTTTCTTCGCCGTCATCCAGTTCGGCGATTTCCGCTTCGATCTTGTTGCAGACCGGAACAACCACGGCGCCTTCTTCTTCGGCGATGGCCTTGACCACGTCCAGGTGCGGGTTGTTCTCGAAGCCGTCTTCAGCCACGTTGGCGATGTACATGACCGGCTTGGTGGTCAGCAGGTGGAAGCCCTTGATCACCGCTTTCTCGTCGGTGCTCATGTTCTTCATCAGGCTGCGCGCCGGTTTGCCTTCGGTGAAGTGAGCAATCAGTTGCTCCAGCAGACCTTTCTGGACCACTGCGTCCTTGTCACCGCCCTTGGCGTTGCGCGCGACTTTCTGCAGTTGCTTCTCGCAGCTGTCCAGGTCGGCGAAGATCAGTTCCAGGTCGATGATTTCGATGTCGCGTTTCGGGTCGACGCTGTTGGAGACGTGAATCACGTTCTCGTCTTCGAAGCAGCGGACCACGTGAGCGATGGCGTCGGTTTCGCGGATGTTGGCCAGGAACTTGTTACCCAGGCCTTCACCTTTCGATGCACCGGCAACCAGGCCGGCGATGTCGACGAATTCCATGGTGGTCGGCAGGATGCGCTTTGGATTGACGATGGCTGCCAGGGCATCCAGGCGCGAATCCGGCATCGGCACGATACCGCTGTTGGGCTCGATGGTGCAGAAGGGGAAGTTCTCGGCCGCGATACCGGATTTGGTCAGGGCGTTGAACAGGGTGGACTTGCCGACGTTAGGCAGGCCGACGATGCCGCAATTGAATCCCATGGTGTTTCCCCTCGGGTAAGAGTCAGGCCTTCTGGCTGTGCAGGTTTTTCATCGCGCGGTTCCATTCACCGGCGAGGATATCCGGCAGCACGCCGAGGGCAAAGTCGATGCTGGCATCGAGTTTTTCCTGTTCGGCGCGTGGCGCACGACCCAGGACGAAGTTTGAAACCATACTGGCTACGCCCGGATGGCCAATGCCAAGTCGCAAGCGGTGGAACGTATTCTGATTGCCCAATTGCGCAATGATGTCGCGCAACCCGTTGTGACCGCCATGGCCGCCGCCAACCTTGAGTTTGGCAACGCCCGGAGGCAGGTCGAGTTCGTCATGCGCCACCAGGATTTCTTCGGGCTTGATGCGGAAGAAACCGGCGAGTGCCGCCACGGCCTGGCCGCTGCGGTTCATGTAGGTGGTGGGAATCAACAGACGAACATCCTGACCCTGATGCGAAAAGCGCCCGGTCAGGCCGAAATATTTGCGGTCCGCCACAAGGTTTACGCCTTGTGCGTTCGCGATGCGCTCAACAAAAAGGGCCCCTGCGTTATGCCGGGTCTGTTCGTATTCGGCGCCTGGATTACCCAGGCCAACGATCAGTTTTATGGCAGTCACGATAGGGGCCCTTCCTTGAAGTGGTGGATAACATCGCCGCGAGCAGTGCAAGCGGCGAAAGTGGACGAAAAATGCTCATTTACCATGAATGTAAACTCCGCGTTCCCGCCCGCTTTCTCGCTACGTTCCAGTCCGCGATGTTTCCTTCACTCCGGCGTACAGAGTGAAATTACTCTGCAGCGCCTTCTGCAGCTTCTGGAGCAACACGTGGAGCGTGGACGTTGGCAACTGCCTTGTCATCGCCGTGTGCCAGAGCAACGAACTCAACGCCTTTAGGGGCTTTGAGGTCGGACAGGTGAATGATCGCGCCGACTTCGGCGTTAGCCAGGTCGACTTCGATGAATTCAGGCAGATCCTTGGCTTCGCAGGAAACTTCGATCTCGTTCACAACGTGGGAGATCTCGCCGCCTTTCTTGACCGGAGCTTCTTCGTTGATGAAGTGAACCGGTACTTTAGCGGTCAGTTTCTGGCCAGCAACAACGCGCACGAAGTCAGCGTGCATGATGAATTGCTTGGCTGGGTGACGCTGCATCGCTTTAACAACAACGTTCTGCTTGGTGCCGTCGACGTTCAGCTCGATAACGTGGCTGAAAGCTGCTTCGTTTTCGAACAGCTTGGCGATTTCCTTGGCCAGGATGGTCACGGATTCAGCAGGCTTGTTGCCACCGTATACAACGGCAGGGATGTTCAGAGCGTGACGCAGGCGGCGGCTCGCACCTTTCCCCAGGTCAGTACGCGCTTGAGCGTTCAGAGTAAATTCAGTCATTTTGTATCTCCAAAATAGCCATCACCGGCAGGCGTTTGCGACCAGCGCCAGGCACGGTATGGGCAAAAAAGCCCCGCCCCGGCAGGGATGCCGGGGCGGGGCGCTTTTCGTCAACGGGGTGTTCGAGAAGGGCAGGGCCCTTAGCGGAACATCGCGCTGATCGATTCTTCATTGCTGATGCGGCGGACCGCCTCGGCAACTACCGGTGCGATATCCAGTTGACGGATACGCGCACAGGCTTGTGCTGCAGCGGACAGCGGGATGGTGTTGGTCACCACCAGCTCGTCCAGCACGGAATTTTCAATGTTTTCGATCGCCCGACCCGACAGCACAGGGTGCGTGCAGTAGGCGAAAACCTTGGCAGCGCCATGCTCTTTCAAGGCCTTGGCCGCGTGGCACAGGGTGCCGGCGGTATCGACCATGTCATCGACCAGGATGCAGGTACGCCCTTCGACATCACCGATGATATGCATCACTTCAGAGTGATTGGCTTTCTCACGGCGTTTGTCGATGATCCCGAGATCCACGCCCAGGGATTTGGCAACGGCACGTGCACGCACGACGCCGCCAATGTCCGGGGACACGATCATCAGGTTTTCGAAGCGCTGATCTTCGATGTCATCCACCAGAACCGGGGAGCCGTAGATGTTATCTACCGGAATATCGAAGAAGCCCTGAATCTGGTCAGCATGCAGATCAACCGTGAGAACACGGTCGATGCCGACTACGGTGAGCATGTCAGCAACGACTTTCGCGCTGATAGCCACACGTGCGGAACGCGGACGGCGATCCTGACGGGCATAACCAAAGTAAGGAATAACAGCAGTGATACGAGTAGCCGAGGAGCGGCGGAAGGCATCAGCCATCACTACCAGTTCCATCAGGTTATCGTTGGTCGGAGCGCAAGTCGGCTGAATAATGAAGACGTCTTTACCGCGAACGTTTTCATTGATCTCGGCTGTAATTTCGCCGTCGGAGAATTTACCGACAGAGATGTCACCGAGAGGGATATGCAGCTGACGTACGACACGCCGAGCCAGATCGGGGTTAGCGTTCCCCGTAAAGACCATCATCTTGGACACGCGCAGTACCTGAAGGCTGAGGGTATACCTGGATGAGTATAGGAAAATGGCAGGGGCGGCTGGATTCGAACCAACGCATGGCAGGATCAAAACCTGCTGCCTTACCGCTTGGCGACGCCCCTGTATCTGTTGCAACGAGTACCCGGTACTCGGTTCCTTTAGAGCAGACTTTGAAGCTTGCGATGCAACATCGAAACGTTGCTTCCTTTTGCTACAAAACCTGTAAGGGTCTCTGTAAGAAGGGCCGAGACTTTATCAGCTTCAGCTTTGCTTGGGAAGCCCCCAAACACACAACTTCCAGTTCCGGTGAGTTTTGCTTCGGTAAATTTACCTAACAAATTCAAGGCGTTACGTACTTCTGGATAACGTCTTGATACCACCGGCAAGCAGTCGTTTCGACTGTTTCCCTCGGGAACGGGGCGCACTTTAATGGGCGGCGTGTTACGTGTCAACAACGGATCGGAAAAAATTTCTGCTGTGCTTACAGAGACTTGCGGCACCAGTACGACGTACCAGGGTTCTTCGGGCTCAACCGGGGTCAGTTTCTCCCCCACGCCTTCGGCAAAAGCCGCATGACCACGAACGAAAACCGGAACGTCGGCCCCCAGCGTCAGGCCCAGCGCGGCCAGTTGGTCTTCATTCCAGTCCAGTTGCCAGAGATGATTGAGGCCCAGCAAGGTCGTCGCGGCATTCGAGCTGCCGCCACCGATCCCGCCGCCCATGGGCAGGACTTTATCGATCCAGATATCAATACCGAGCGTGCAGCCCGATTGTTCCTGAAGTTTTCTCGCCGCCTTCACGATCAGATTGCTGTCGTGAGGGACGCCTTCGAACTCGGTATGCAGTTGAATCACCCCGTCTTCGCGCAGGGCAAAGGTGAGTTCGTCGCCGTAATCGAGAAACTGAAACAGCGTCTGCAGTTCGTGGTAGCCGTCTTCACGGCGACCAAGAATGTGCAGCATCAGATTGAGTTTGGCCGGGGCGGGCAGGGTCAGGCGAGCGGTCGGCATGTCATATCCCCAGCTTGCGCGGCTGCCAGGTCTTGATCACCAGCGTGACATCAAGGTCACTGCCGTGCAGCTTGATTCGCTCGGGCAGCCAGTAGCCGTTTTGCTCTGTGTAGGCCGTGTATTCAACCTGCCAGCCGTCCTGTTCGAGGCTGGCCAGGCGACTGTCGCCGTCCAGGGTCAAACGGCTTTTGCTGTCCGGCGCCGGAAGGCCGCGGACCCACCAGGCCAGGTTGGAAACCGGCAGCTTCCAGCCCAGCTGTTCTTCGAGCAAGGCATCCGGCGTCGGCGCTTCATAGCGTCCCTGGTTGGCGACTTCCAGCGACACTTTACCCGGGCGGCCGGTCAGCCGAGCAGCGCCGCGACCCAAAGGCCCGGAGAGACGGATGTCGTAGTAATCCTGGCGCTGCAGCCAGAACAGCGTGCCGCTGCCCGAGTCTTTCGGCGCGCGGATGCCGATCTTGCCGTCGATCTGCCAGCCATCAAGGTTGGTCAGTTGCTCTTTGTGTTCGCGCCATTGAGCAGGGTTGCCGTGGCCCTCGACTGATTCGCGGGCACCGAAACCCGCGCAACCGGCGAGCAGGGCGATGAAGCTGAAGGCGATGATGTGACGCAAAAACATAATCTTAAAGAGTCTCTGAACCGGTCAGGCGCTTGATGGTGCTGCGCAGGATAGGGCTGTCGGGTTGTGCCTTGAGGAACTTGTCCCAGATTTGCCGGGCTTCGCGCTGTTTGCCGCTGGCCCACAGGACTTCACCGAGGTGCGCGGCGACTTCCTGATCCGGGAAACGGTCCAGGGCCTGGCGCAGCAAGCGCTCCGCTTCATCAAGATTACCCAGGCGGAAATTCACCCAGCCGAGGCTGTCGAGCACCGCCGGGTCTTCCGGATTGATCTGGTGTGCCTGCTCGATCAGGGCCTTGGCCTCGGCATAACGGGTCGTGCGATCGGACAAGGTATAACCGAGGGCGTTAAGTGCCATCGCGTTGTCCGGATCGCGCTTGATGATCAGGCGCAGGTCTTTTTCCATCTGCGCAAGGTCGTTACGTTTTTCCGCTTGCATGGCTCGGGTGTACAGCAGGTTCGGATCATCCGGGTACTGCTGCAGCGCCTTTTGCAGAACCTGCCAGGCCTTGTCGCCCTGTTTGTTGGCGGCCAGGGTTTCGGCTTCGATCAGGTAAAGCTGGATCGCGTAATCCGGTTGTTCATCGCGCTGGGCCGCCAGCTTGCTTTGGGCTTCGGCAGTCTTGCCGTTATTCATCAGGATGTCGGCCTGGCGCAACTGTGCCGGCAGATAGTCGTTGCCCGGACCGACCTTGCCGTACTCGATCAACGCGCCCTGTGGGTCGTTACGCTCTTCGGCGATACGGCCGAGGTTCAGGTGTGCCGAGTCGACATGGCTTTCCCGGGCGATAAGGTCCTCGAGGTAGCCTTTGGCTTCATCCCAGGCCTTGGCTTCCAGGCAGACCAGTGCCAGGGAATAACGCAACTCGTCGTCATCCGGGTACTGCTGGACGAGGCTGGAGAACTCGGCCTTGGCGTCATCCATGCGGTCCTGTTCAACCAGCATACGGGCGTAGGTCAGGCGCAAGCGCTTGTCGTCCGGGTACTTCTTGATGCTTTTTTGCAGCAGCGGCAGGGCTTCATCACTGCGACCCAGGGATTGCAGCAGGCGTGCACGCAGCAGAATCGGTGCTATTTCACCGTCATCCGGCGGATTGTTTTCCAGAAGGGTCAGCGCGCCTCGGGAGTCGCCGTCCTGTTGCAGCAGCAAGGCTTTGCCGAAGATCAGCTGGCCGTTGTTCGGATGGCGCTGCAATAAACGGTCGAAGCTCTTCATCAAGCCGTTGCGGGTGTCCTGGTCGGTGTCAGCCGCGGACAGGGCGAGGAAATCGAAATGGGTGTCGCCCTTGCCTTGCAGAACCTTCTCCATATAGACCATGGAGTCGTCATAGCGCCCGGCCCGCGCCAGTTGCACCGCAGCAGCGCGTTGAGCTTCCAGGTCATCCGGGGCGTTTTTGGCCCAGATCAGCGCAGTGTCCAGGGCAGGCTGGTCGGCACCCAGGTATTCGGCAATGCGAAATGCACGTTCGGAAACGCCCGGATCCTGGGTGTTGATCGCCTGGGTCACGTAGTTGTCCAGAGCAATGTCAAAGCGATTGCGCTGGCCTGCCAGTTCGGCGCTCAACAGACTAAAGACCGTGTCTTCGCTGAACGAGCTGTAAACCTTGGGCTTTTCAGGTGCCGGGGTGCTGTCTTCGGCCGTCGAGGTGCCGTCCGACGACGTCGGGGCCAGGGCCTGACAGCCGGTGAGGAAGACAAAAGCGAGGAGCAACGCGGAAGATCTATTCATATAGGAAGAGGACGACTAACCTGCGGTCGGATCATCATGACACAAGCTTTCGGTCAAACATAACCGGCCCGGCAATTTACCGGATTCGCGGATTGAGGCAGGAGTGCCGCGGTCGTACAAACGAGAACGGCTCGCAATCGTCGGCAATCTCTACCAAAGCTATAGATATCGAGTAGTTGTCCTGACTCTTTCGAAGTAGGACAATTGCCGGCTTCACGTCACCATCAGCGACTTTGAATGGCCTTCCTCGCACTCGGTATTAACCATAAGACTGCTTCAGTAGACGTCCGCGAGCGCGTGGCCTTTACCCCTGAGCAGCTGGTTGAGGCCTTGCAGCAGCTCTGCCGACTCACCGACAGCCGCGAAGCTGCGATCCTCTCCACCTGCAATCGCAGCGAACTCTATATAGAACAGGATCACCTGTCGGCCGATATCGTGCTGCGCTGGCTGGCCGAATATCATCAATTGAGCCTCGAAGAGCTGCGCGCGAGCAGTTATGTGCACGAAGATGATGCGGCAGTTCGTCACATGATGCGCGTCGCTTCCGGGCTCGACTCGCTGGTGCTGGGCGAACCGCAGATTCTCGGCCAGATGAAATCGGCCTACGCTGTGGCCCGCGAGGCCGGTACCATCGGGCCTTTGCTCGGGCGGCTGTTCCAGGCCACGTTCAACGCCGCCAAGCAAGTGCGTACCGACACCGCCATCGGTGAAAACCCGGTCTCCGTGGCGTTTGCCGCGGTCAGCCTGGCGAAACAGATTTTCAGCGACCTGCAACGCAGCCAGGCTTTGCTGATCGGCGCCGGCGAGACCATCACCCTGGTCGCCCGCCACCTGCATGACCTCGGGGTCAAACGCATCGTCGTGGCCAACCGCACGCTGGAGCGCGCCAGCACCCTGGCCGAACAGTTCGGTGCGCATGCCGTGCTGTTGTCCGACATTCCAGCGGAACTGGTGCGCAGCGACATCGTGATCAGTTCGACCGCCAGCCAATTGCCAATTCTCGGCAAGGGTGCCGTGGAAAGTGCCCTGAAGCTGCGCAAGCACAAGCCGATCTTCATGGTGGATATCGCCGTTCCTCGCGATATCGAACCTGAAGTCGGCGAGTTGGACGACGTTTACCTCTATAGCGTCGACGATCTCCACGAAGTGGTCGCCGAGAACCTCAAGAGCCGTCAGGGCGCCGCGCAGGCCGCGGAAGAGATGGTCTCGGTCGGTGCCGAGGATTTCATGGTCCGCCTGCGCGAACTGGCGGCGGTGGACGTGCTCAAGGCGTATCGTCAACAGAGCGAGCGCTTGCGCGACGAAGAACTGCAAAAGGCCCAGCGCCTGCTGGCCAATGGCGGCAGCGCCGAAGAGGTGCTGGTGCAACTGGCCCGAGGCCTGACCAACAAACTGTTGCACGCCCCGAGCGTGCAACTGAAAAAGCTCTCTGCCGAAGGGCGCCTCGATGCGCTGGCGATGGCCCAGGAACTCTTTGCCCTCAATGAGGGCTCATCGGAAAGCTTTTCGGAAAAGAAACCGCAATGAAAGCGTCACTGCTCAATAAGCTGGATGTCCTCCAGGATCGTTTCGAAGAATTGACCGCCTTGCTGGGCGACGGCGAAGTCATTTCCGATCAGGCCAAATTCCGCACCTATTCCAAGGAGTACGCGGAAGTCGAGCCGATTGTCGAAACCTATAAACAGTTGGTCAAAGTGCAGGGCGACCTCGAAGGTGCGCAGGCACTGCTCAAGGACAGCGACCCGGACATGCGCGAGATGGCCGTGGAAGAAGTCCGCGAAGCCAAGGAGCAACTGGTCGAACTGGAAGCCAGCCTGCAACGCATGTTGCTGCCCAAGGATCCGAACGACGGACGCAATGTGTTCCTCGAAATCCGCGCCGGCACCGGTGGTGACGAGGCGGCGATTTTCTCCGGCGACCTGTTCCGCATGTATTCACGCTACGCCGAGCGTCGTGGCTGGCGCGTGGAAATCCTCTCGGAAAACGAGGGTGAGCACGGCGGCTACAAAGAGGTCATCGCCCGGGTCGAAGGCGAGAATGTCTACGGCAAGTTGAAATTCGAGTCCGGCGCCCATCGCGTACAGCGCGTTCCGGCGACCGAGTCCCAGGGGCGAATCCATACATCCGCCTGCACCGTGGCTGTTCTGCCTGAGCCGGACGAGCAGGAAGCGATCGAGATCAACCCGGCGGACCTGCGGATCGATACCTACCGTTCTTCCGGTGCCGGCGGTCAGCACGTCAACAAGACCGACTCGGCGATCCGCATCACCCACTTGCCGTCCGGCATCGTGGTCGAGTGCCAGGAGGAACGTTCGCAGCACAAGAACCGTGCGCGGGCGATGGCCTGGCTGTCGGCCAAGCTCAACGATCAGCAGACCAGCGCCGCCGCCAATGCCATCGCCAGCGAGCGCAAGTTGCTGGTGGGCTCCGGTGACCGTTCCGAGCGTATCCGTACCTACAACTTTGCCCAGGGTCGCGTGACCGATCACCGGGTCAACCTGACCCTGTACTCCCTCGACGAAATCCTCGCCGGCGGTGTGGAAGCCGTAATCGAGCCGCTGCTGGCCGAATATCAGGCCGATCAACTGGCAGCGATAGGTGAGTAAATGACGATCATCGCCAGTCTGTTGCGTGCCGCCGATTTGCCTGACTCGCCCACGGCGCGTCTGGATGCCGAGTTGTTGCTGGCGGCGGCGTTGGGCAAGTCCCGCAGTTTTTTGCACACGTGGCCGGAACGTATCGTCCCGAGTGAAGCGGCATTGACCTTCACCAGCTATCTGCAGCGTCGTCGCAGCGGTGAGCCAGTGGCCTACATCCTGGGTCAGCAAGGTTTCTGGAAGCTTGACCTGGAAGTTGCGCCGCACACGCTGATCCCGCGCCCCGACACCGAATTGCTGGTGGAGGCCGCACTCGAATTGCTGCCGGCCACGCCCGCAAAAGTATTGGACCTCGGCACCGGAAGCGGTGCCATTGCTCTCGCTCTGGCCAGCGAGCGTCCGGCGTGGAAGGTCACTGCCGTGGACCGCGTGCTGGAAGCCGTGGCCCTGGCCGAGCGCAACCGCCAACGCCTGAATCTGACCAACGCCACAGTACTGAGCAGCCATTGGTTCAGTGCGCTGCAAGGCCAGCGTTTTGAGTTGATCATCAGCAACCCGCCCTACATCGCCGCGGCGGATCCGCATCTGGTCGAAGGTGATGTGCGTTTCGAACCGGCCAGCGCCTTGGTGGCGGGTGTCGACGGGCTCGACGATCTGCGGTTGATCGTTGCCCAGGCGCCGGATCATCTGGAGGCCGGCGGCTGGTTGATGCTCGAACACGGTTACGATCAGGCCGAAGCCGTGCGCGACCTGCTGCTGACCCGCGGCTTTGAAGAAGTCCACAGCCGCACCGACCTGGGCGGCCACCAACGCATCAGTCTGGGGCGCCTGCCGTGCTGAATGATCAGGAGTTGCTGCGTTACAGCCGACAGATCCTGTTGGCGCACATCGACATCGACGGTCAGTTGCGGCTCAAGGACAGCCGCGTGCTGATCGTCGGCCTTGGTGGTCTCGGCGCTCCGGTGGCGCTGTATCTCGCGGCGGCAGGTGTTGGCGAATTGCACCTGGCGGACTTCGATACGGTCGACCTGACCAATCTGCAACGCCAGATCATTCACGACACCGACAGCGTCGGCGCGACCAAAGTCGATTCGGCGATCAAGCGCCTGACAGCAATCAATCCCGAGGTCCGGCTGGTCGCCCATCGCGCCGCGCTGGATGAAGACTCGCTGGCGGCGGTCGTGGCCGGCGTGGATCTGGTCCTCGACTGTTCCGACAACTTTTCCACTCGTGAAGCGGTCAATGCCGCTTGCGTAGCGGCGGGCAAACCACTGGTCAGCGGCGCGGCGATTCGCCTGGAAGGGCAGTTGTCGGTGTTCGACCCGCGCCGCCCGGAAAGTCCGTGTTATCACTGTTTGTACGGGCACGGCAGCGAGGCCGAATTGACCTGCAGTGAGGCCGGTGTGGTCGGCCCGCTGGTAGGCCTGGTGGGCAGTTTGCAGGCGCTCGAAGCGCTGAAGTTGCTGGCCGGATTCGGCGAGCCGCTGGTGGGGCGCTTGTTGCTGATCGATGCACTGGGCTCGCGTTTCCGTGAGTTGCGAGTCAAGCGGGATCCGGGCTGCACGGTCTGTGGGCCAACGCATGCGTGAAGCGCCGATTGGCGTGTTCGATTCCGGAGTCGGCGGGCTATCGGTGCTGGCCGAAATCCAGCGCTTGCTGCCCAACGAATCGCTTTTGTACGTTGCCGATTGCGGGAACATTCCCTACGGCGAGAAAACCCCGGAATTCATCCAGCAGCGTTGCAGCGTCATCGCCGATTTTTTCCAGCAGCAGGGTGCCAAGGCGCTGGTGCTGGCCTGCAACACCGCAACGGTGGCGGGCGTGGCCAACCTGCGACGCGACTATCCCCAGTGGCCCATCGTCGGCATGGAGCCCGCGGTCAAGCCGGCCGCGGCCGCCACCCGCAGTGGCGTGGTCGGTGTGCTGGCGACGACAGGCACGCTGCAGAGTGCCCGCTTTGCGGCGCTGCTCGACCGTTTCGCCAACGATGTGCAGGTCATCACCCAGCCTTGTCCCGGGCTGGTAGAACTCATCGAGAGTGGTGATCTGCACAGCCCGGCCTTGCGCCAGTTACTGGAACACTACGTACGGCCGCTACTTGCCGCAGGCGCCGATACCATCATTCTTGGCTGCACCCATTACCCTTTTCTCAAGCCACTGCTCAAGCAGATGATCCCTGATGACATCAGCCTGATCGACACCGGCGCCGCTGTTGCACGGCAACTTCAACGCTTGCTGGCCGAGCGCGAACTGCTCGCCGAAGGGCCTGCGCAAGCGGCGCAATTCTGGAGCAGCGCCGATCCCGAACATTTCACAAATATATTGCCGATCCTGTGGCATAACGGCGGTGTTGTGCGAAGCTTTGAAAGGTAGTTGGGGGCAACTAAAAAAGAGGTGAACTTCTGATTTACCGTCGACTTCTATAGCTGTGAGCGTCAAGCAACAATAAAACCAAACGAAATCGTTCGGAAAAGGATGTTTCTATGAAGCGACTATTCTGCTTGGCCGCGATTGCGGCTGCATTGATGGGGCAAAGTTTTACGGCACAGGCGGCAGGGGTGGAGTTCGGGGTCGGTCAAACCAGTGATTCGACCATGACTTATCGACTGGGCATGCAATTCGATTGGGACAAGAGTTGGTGGCAGAGCGATGTCGGTCGACTGACCGGCTATTGGAGCGGCGCTTATACCTATTGGGAAGGTGACAAGACCTCCAGCAATAACAGCCTGTCCTTCTCCCCGGTATTCGTTTATGAGTTTGCCGGACAGAGTGTCAAACCCTACATCGAGGCAGGGATTGGCGTGGCAGTGTTCTCTCACACCAGACTTGAAGACAACAATATCGGCGGTGCTTTCCAGTTCGAAGACCGGTTCGGCTTTGGACTGCGTTTTGCCGGCGGTCATGAAGTTGGCATCCGTGCAACGCACTACTCCAATGCCGGACTCAGCGACAGCAACGACGGTGTAGAAAGTTACGCGTTGCATTACACAATGCCGTTGTAACGCTGGCCCTTGTAAGAGCGAGCCTGCTCGCGATGGTCGTCAACGATAACGCTGGGAATCTGAGACCCCGCGGCGTCCTGAAGTCCATCGCGAGCAGGCTCGCTCCTACAGGGGGGCTGCGTGATGGATTTCAGCGATACGCCGTCGAAATCCCCTCGCGTTCTTCAAGGCATTCTGGCGCGCCCATTTCGAACTCCCGACAGATCAGCGGGCGTTTTTCATAGATGGTGCACATCATCGTGTCGCGATCCAGCGCGGCACACCAGCCGTCATCCAGGCGCAGCATGACTTCCCCGCCCCACTCATCGGTATCGACATAGCGCTCGGGCACGCCCGTATCGGTGATCAGCATCACTTCGAGCTGGCAGCAGCAAGCCGCGCAGGTCGAACACGTCACGGCCGGCTCGGCAATTTGCAGATGGGGAATGGTTTTCATGGCGCGCAGTGTAAGGCACGCCGTCGACAGTGTGTGAACGCTCTGACGGACGCTCAGGCGCGTGCCTTTATGGCGCTACTCACGGTGAGTCCATGATCGGTGGACTGCTGCGCACCATGCTTTTGCCGATAGTCAGTTCTGTCTTGCACGGCAATTTCGCCATCGGCCACAGCTCGGCGACAGTCGTCCCTGCAAAGTGAATTTCCAACGGGCGGTTTTTGAGTTTTTCAAAGATGTAGCGTGCGGCTTTGGCGGCCGGCCAGAGGAAAGGGGCCGATGGGTCTTTTTTGGCAGCTGGCGGGGTGTCGGGAGCGCCGGGGCTGACCACGGTGACTTCGACTCCATCTGATGCAACGTCCAGGCGCATGGACTCGAACAGGTAGCGCAAGCCGGCTCTGGAGTTGCCATAAGCCTCCGCTCGCGGGAGCGGCAGGTAGGTGACCGGGCTGGCCAGGCCGACCAAGTGCGGTGCAGTTCCGGCGCGCAACAGCGGCAACGCAGCTTCGACGCAATAGCTGCTGGCAAGCAGGTTGGTGCGTACAACATGTTCGACGATCGAGGCATCGAACTGTTTGGCATCCACGTATTCGCAGGTGCCGGCATTGAGAATCAACGTATCCAGGGATCCCCAGATCTCGGCAATCTGCTCGCCGGTCTCGCGCACGGTCTGACTGTCGGTCATATCGCCAGCCAGCACCAGCACTTGCCCCGGATACCGTTGAGACAAGACTTTCAAAGGCGCCAGCGAACGTGAAGTGACGGCCAGATGGGCACCGGTTTTCAGTATTTCTTCAGCCAGCGAGGCGCCCAGGCCATTACTTGCGCCTGTCAGCCAATATCGTCGTGGGGGCGTAAGGCTCATCCCGTGCTCCTTCTCGATCGAGGGTTGCCCCGATCCCATATCGATAAAAATTCCAAAAACAGTAACCCGGCGAGTCGCCAATTAGTATCCATGTTCACCTCCGGCGCTCTGACGTGGCGGCAGGTTCTTGAACGCGGCGAGGGCTCGGGCACGGGAGGCATGCAGATCGACAATCGGCGGCGGGTAATCCGCGACCCCGAAGAGGCCACCGACATCCGGGTTATGGACTTCTTTTTTGTTCAGCCCCGCCAGTTCCGGCAGCCATGCCTTGATGAACACGCCTTGAGCGTCGAATTTTTCCGACTGGCTCAACGGGTTGAATATGCGGAAGTAAGGCGCTGAGTCGGTGCCGGTCGATGAACTCCATTGCCAGCCGCCATTATTGGCGGCCAGGTCGCCATCAATCAGGTGACGCATGAAAAAGCGCTCGCCTTCGCGCCAGTCGATCAGCAGGTTTTTGGTCAGGAACATGGCCACAATCATGCGCAGGCGATTGTGCATCCAGCCGGTTTCCAGCAACTGACGCATGGCCGCGTCAATAATCGGCAGGCCGGTGCGGGCCTCCTGCCAGGCGGCAAGCTCATCAGGCGCATCGCGCCAGGCCAGGGCTTCGGTTTCCGGGCGGAATGCACGGTGGCGGGACACCCTTGGGTAGCCCACCAGGATGTGTTTGTAGAACTCGCGCCACAGCAGTTCATTGATCCAGGTCACCGCGCCGACCTTGCCGCTTTCAAACTCCCCCTGATTGCTCTGCAATGCCGCGTGCAGGCACTGGCGCGGGGAAATCACGCCGGTGGCGAGATAGGCCGACAGTTGGCTGGTGCCGGGTTTGGCCGGGAAGTCCCGCTCGGCCTGGTAGTGGTCGATCTGGGCGTCTGTGAAACTGTCGAGGCGCCGTCTTGCTTCAACCTCGCCGGCGGGCCACATCCGGCGCAGGTGCTCGGTGGGAGGGGCAAAGCCCTCGATCCGGGTCGGGATCTCGTCGCTGGCAACCTTCACCGGCTTTTGCGCTCTGGGTGCTTTAACCAGACCGGGCAAGGAATGGTGCAGGCGTTCGTAACAGACCTTGCGAAACTGACTGAAAACCTGGAAGTACGTGCCGGTTTTGGTCAGCACGCTGCCAGGCCGGAACAGCAGTTGATCGAGATAACGGTGAACGGCAATACCTTCGCCTTGCAGCGTGTCGGTCACTGCCGTGTCGCGCTGGCTTTCGTGGATGCCGTATTCCTCGTTGAAATGCACGGCGTCGATCTTCAGTTGCCGGCACAACTCCAGCAGTACCTCTGGCGCCTGATCCCAGTGGTCGGCCGAGCGGATCAACAGGGGAATGTTCAGCTCGCCCAGCGCCTGGCTCAGATGCGCCAGATTGCGTAGCCAGAAGTCCACTTTGCACGGCGCATCGTCGTGTTCCAGCCATTGCCCGGGGCTCAACAGATACACCGCCACGCAGGGGCCTGCCGCGGCGGCGGCCGAGAGGGCGGTGTTGTCGTTTACGCGCAAGTCGCAGCGCAGCCAGATCAATTGCATGCAGACGTCCATATCAAATCAACCCGTGCCGAATGAGTGCCTGGTGTGCCAGCAACGGGTCTTGGGCCAGGTACAACTCAGCAATCACGGCAGTTCTTTCGGACAACTCGGCGTGGTGGATGCACACCGTTGGTCCGGCGATCATTTTTGGGCAGTTGACGCCATTCAAAAGTTTCGTCAACTGCGCAAGGTTCATGGCTTTGCTGGAATACAGCAGCACGCCCCGGGGTTGCAGATGGTCCACCGCCAGCGCCAGTTCTCCGGCGGGCAGCGGCCAGTCGAACACTTGCACCGGACAATCGGCGCTGCTGATCAGCCAGGCGGTGAGCCACAGATGCGGTTCCAGTGGCAGGTCCGAGTGATTGATCAATAACAGGGGCGAAGTGTTTAGCTGGCGGTTGTTATGGTAGATGCGCGCGCCGAATTTGCTGCGTAGCCAGGAATAAAAAAATACGCGCTCCACCTGGGCGCCAAACTGGCCTTGCCAGCGTTGCTCCAGATCCGCCAGCAAGGGCATCAGCAGGTGCTCGCACAAGGTTCGCGGCGGGTACAGCGCGATGTTCTGGTTGATGGTGTCGTCCAGGGTGCGCTCGGCCAGATGCGTAACCGCTTGCAAAAGAGTCTGGCGCAACCGTTGCCAATCGTTTTCCACGGGGCCGCTGATGGCCTGCGGAGTGTCGAGCAATGGCTTGACCTGGCTGACGGCGACACCACGATTGAGCCAGGTCAGAATAGTCAGGATGCGTTGCACATGTTCGGCCGAGAACAGCCGGTGCCCCTTGGGCGTGCGCTGCGGCACGATCAAGCCATAGCGGCGTTCCCAGGCGCGCAGGGTGATGGCGTTCACCCCCGTCTTACGGGCCACTTCTCGAATAGGAAGCCAGCCTTCGTCGAGGGCTTTGCGAAAGTCCGCGCCCAGGTCTTCGCTGGCGCTGCTGTCGGGTCGGGCGTTCATCAAATGGCGTTTCGCAAACTGAGGTTTTCCGGGTGCGGCTGCAGGTAGACCTGCTGCGCAATGTAGGGATCAGGGTGTTGGCGAAAGTGATGCTTGAGCAGCGTCAGCGGCACCACCAGCGGCACGATGCCGTGACGATACTGGCCAATGACGTGCTGCACTTCCTGTTTATCCTCGGCGCTGATCGCCTGTTTCAGATAACCGCTGAGGTGTTGCAGGACGTTGGTGTGCGTGCCTCGCGTGGCGCAGCGTTTCAGGGCTGTCATCAGTTCGCTGAAGTAACGCGGACCCAGTGTTCGTGGATCAGTGCGGCCCATGTTGCCCAGCAGGTTGCCCAGTGTTTTGTATTGCACCGGGTTATGCGCCATCAGCAGGTACTTGTAGCGCGAATGAAAGTCGGTGAGGCCGCGACGGCTCAAACCTTCTTGCAGCAGTTGCTGCCAGGCGTGGAAAGCGAATACGCGGGTGAGGAAGTTTTCCCGCAGGACCGGGTCGTTCAGCCGTCCGTCTTCCTCCACCGGCAAATCGGGACGCGACGCGCAAAAGGCCCGGGCGTAGATGCCCTGGCCGCCACGGTCCAGCAGTGCGCCGTTAGCGTGGTAGACCTTGACCCGCTCCAGTCCACAGGATGGTGACTGCTGCATGAAGATGTAGCCGCAGATATCGTCCAGTTCCACCGCCATGTGTTGGCCGTATTCGGCCAGTGGCCGGGTGACGTTGAGCTGGGGAGTGACCGTACCGATTGCCTGGGGCTGGTCCACATCACCCACCAGCCGGATCGGTTCACGGGGAATGCCCAGGCCGATGGCCACTTCCGGGCAGACCGGCACGAAATCGAAGTAGTCGGAAAGTGTTTGGCGGCACAGTCGTGATGCCTTGTGTCCACCGTTGTAGCGCACCTCGGCGCCCATCAGGCAGGCGCTGATGGCGATTTTCGGTTTGGTGGCGGGCAGGGGCATGGAAGCACCTCGGAATCAAAACCTGTACAGCTTTTGGTATCTGTACAACTTGGGTTCATCATAGATTCAAAGGTGTGCAAGTCAAATTTTTTGTACAAGTTTATGTAGGAGCGGCCTTCGGCAGCCCCTACAGAGGGTTACTGCAAATGCTCATGCAAACGGCGGGCAGCCTCCTGGCCGCTGAGCCATGCACCCTCCACCCGCCCCGACAGACACCAGTCACCACACGCATACAGGCCCAGATCGGCATCGGCCAGGGTGCCCCATTCGTGATTGCTGTTGGGGCGGGCGTAGAGCCAGCGGTGGGCGAGGCTGAAGGTCGGCGCGGGCATGGCGCTGTGCAGCAGTTCGGCGAAGGCTCCGTGCAATTGCTCGATCACGGCCTCTTTCGGCAGATCGATGTGCTGGCGGCTCCAGGCGCTGGTGGCGTGCAGTACCCAAGTGTCCAGGGTGTTGTCGCGCCCGGGTTTGCTACGATTGCGCGCCAGCCAGTCGAGCGGGCTGTCTTGCAGGAAGCAACCTTCCATGGGCGTTTCCAACGGGGTTTCGAACGCCAGGGCAACGGCCCAGGTCGGGTCCATTTTCACCCCGGCGGCGGCACCGGCGAGCTTCGGCGCCGAGGCCAGCAGCGCGGTTGCCTGCGGGGCGGGCGTGGCGATCACGACGTGACTGAAGGGGCCGTGGGTAAAGCCTTCGGCGTCCTGCAGATGCCAGTGTTCTTCACCGCGATACACCTCGGTGATCCGGCAGGCGAAATGCACTTCGAGATCGCCGAGCAGGGCGCGGGTGATCGCGCTCATGCGCGGCGTACCGACCCAGCGCGTCTGTTCGTCCGGCGACAGATCGAGCCGGCCACCGTGGTAGGTGTACAGCTGCGGCGTCCACTCGGCGACCCAGCCGTTGGCTTGCCAGCGCTGGACTTCAGTGACGAAGCGGCGGTCGCGCGCGGTGAAGTATTGCGCCCCCATGTCCAGGGCACCCGCATCGCTGCGCTTGCTCGACATGCGCCCGCCACTGCCGCGGCTTTTGTCAAAAAGCTGCACGACATGCCCTGCGTCCGTCAGGGCTTGAGCGGCTGAGAGCCCGGCAATGCCGGTGCCGATGATTGCGATAGGTACAGTCATAAGGGCCTCGTTTACCTTTCTTTCTGTACAGACTACGCGGGGGTTAAAACCTGTACAATTTTGTTATTAGGTACAACTTCTCGCGTTCTCGTTCCGACAGCTTGACCTATTGTTAAACACAGAGGCTGCCCGATATCAAAGATCCCTTGCTTATAAAAATAGACTAGTGATCAAGGTAAAACGCCACGCGAGGAAGAAGTCATGCACATATTGCTGACCGGCGGTACTGGTTTGATAGGACGTCAGCTCTGTCGGCACTGGTTGAGTCAGGGGCATCGGCTGACTGTGTGGAGTCGCACGCCGGTCAAAGTGGCGAAAATCTGTGGTGCTCAAGTGCGGGGAATCGCTCGACTGGAGGAAGTGGGGCAGGAGCCTGTCGATGCCATCGTCAATCTCGCCGGCGCACCGATCGCCGATCGTCCATGGACGCACAAGCGCAAAGCGTTGTTATGGAGCAGTCGCATTACCCTGACGGAAACTCTGCTGGCCTGGCTCGAAAGCCGGGAGCAGAAACCACGGCTGATGATTTCCGGTTCCGCCGTGGGCTGGTATGGCGATGGCGGCGAGCGTGAACTGACTGAGGCGTCGCCACCGGTAATCGACGATTTCGCCAGTCAGTTGTGTATTGCCTGGGAGGAAACGGCCCAGCGTGCCGAAGCCTTGGGCATTCGCGTGATACTCATCCGCACCGGGCTGGTGCTGTCGGCCGAGGGCGGCTTTTTGTCGCGGCTGTTATTGCCGTTCAAACTGGGGCTGGGCGGGCCGATTGGCAATGGTCGGCAGTGGATGCCGTGGATCCATATCGACGATCAAATCGCCCTGATCGATTTTCTTCTGCATCGCAATGAAGCCAGCGGTCCCTATAATGCCTGCGCACCGAAGCCGGCGCGCAATCGCGAGTTTGCCAAAACCCTCGGTAGCGTGCTGCACCGTCCGGCGTTCATGCCGATGCCGGCGATTGCGCTGAAGGTCGGGTTGGGCGAATTGTCGTTGCTGTTGTTGGGTGGTCAGCGAGCCATGCCGGCTCGCTTGCTCAAGGCAGGTTTCACTTTCCAGTTCACTGATTTGCGCGCGGCCCTGGATGATCTGTCCAGCCGCCTCTGAAATAGGACGTTGCATGACCGATCACGCGTTGCTCCTGGTCAACCTGGGCTCACCGGCCTCCACCTCGGTGGCGGATGTGCGCAGCTACCTCAATCAGTTTCTGATGGATCCCTACGTGATCGACCTGCCATGGCCGGTGCGGCGTTTGCTGGTGTCATTGATCCTGATCAAGCGCCCGGAACAGTCGGCCCACGCCTATGCCTCGATCTGGTGGGAGGAGGGCTCGCCGCTGGTGGTGCTAAGCCGACGCCTGCAACAGGCCATGAGCTCGCAATGGCATCACGGTCCGGTTGAACTGGCGATGCGTTACGGCGAGCCGTCCATTGAGTCCGCCCTGTTGAAGCTGGTCGCCCAAGGGCACAAGCGCATCACCCTGGCACCGCTTTATCCACAGTTCGCCGACAGCACCACGACCACTGTGATCGAGGAAGCCAGGCGGGTTGTGCGCGACAAGAAACTCGATCTGCAACTGTCAGTGCTCCAGCCGTTCTACGATCAGCCGGAATACCTCGACGCCCTCGTGGCAACGGCCAGTCCTTACCTGCAACAGGATTACGATCACTTGTTGCTGAGCTTCCACGGATTGCCGGAACGACACCTGACCAAACTCAATCCGGGCCATCGCTTCGACGGCGAAGGCGACTGCTGCGCCGGTGCGCCGCCGCAAGTGGTTGCCACCTGTTATCGCGGCCAGTGCCTGCGCACCGCCAGGGAGTTTGCCAAGCGCATGGGCCTGCCGGACGGCAAGTGGTCGGTGTCCTTCCAGTCGCGCCTGGGACGCGCCAAATGGATCGAGCCCTATACCGAAGCGCGCCTCGATGAGCTGGCTAAAAGCGGTGTAAAGAAGGTGTTGGTGATGTGCCCTGCCTTCGTGGCTGACTGCATCGAGACCCTGGAAGAAATCGGCGATCGCGGGTTGGAGCAGTTCCGCGAGGCGGGAGGGGAGGAGTTGGTGTTGGTGCCGTGCCTCAATGATGATCCGCGGTGGGCGCGGGCATTGAGCACGTTGTGCGAAAGGGCGCCTTTGACCCTTTAAAAGCATCGCGGGCAAGCCTTGCTCCCACAGGTTTCGCGTCGTTTCACAATGGTGAGGTCGACATAAAACCTGTAGGAGCAAGGCTTGCCCGCGATGGCGTACTGAAGGCCAATTAAATCAGCGGCTCATCCGCCTTCTTGTGCTTCCAGCTGTCATTGCCCGGCAGGATCAGGTTCAGCGCAATCGCCACCACCGCGCACAGCGCGATGCCTTTGAGGCCGAAATCGTCCGGACCGGTACCGGTGCCGACGAGTACGCCACCAATCCCGAACACCAGGGTTACCGAGACGATCACCAGATTGCGCGCTTCGCCCAGGTCGATCTTGTGGCGAATCAGCGTGTTCATGCCCACCGCCGCGATCGAACCGAACAACAGGCACAGAATCCCGCCCATCACCGGCACCGGAATGCTCTGCAGCAACGCGCCGAATTTGCCGATGAACGCCAGGCTGATGGCGAAGATCGCCGCCCAGGTCATGATTTTCGGGTTGTAGTTCTTGGTCAGCATCACCGCGCCAGTCACTTCGGCATAGGTGGTGTTGGGCGGGCCGCCGAACAGGCCGGCTGCGGTGGTGGCGATGCCGTCACCGAGCAGGGTGCGATGCAGGCCTGGCTTCTTCAGGTAGTCGCGACCGGTCACGCTGCCCACCGCAATCACGCCGCCGATGTGCTCGATGGCCGGCGCCAGTGCCACCGGAACGATGAACAGGATCGCCTGCCAGTTGAATTCCGGTGCAGTGAAGTTCGGGATGGCGAACCACGGTGCCATTGCAATCTTCGCGGTGTCGACCACGCCGAAATAGAACGACATGCCAAAACCCACAAGCACGCCGGAGATGATCGGTACCAGGCGGAAAATGCCTTTGCCGAACACCGCGACGATCAGGGTGGTCAGCAGCGCTGGCATCGAGATCATCATGGCCGTCTGGTAATGAATCAGCTCGGAACCGTCGCCGGCCTTGCCCATCGCCATGTTGGCGGCGATCGGCGCCATGGCCAGGCCGATGGAGATGATCACCGGGCCAATCACCACGGGCGGCAGCAGGCGGTCGATGAAGCCGGTGCCTTTGATCTTCACGGCCAGGCCGAGGAAGGTATAGACGAAGCCGGCCGCCATCACGCCGCCCATGGTCGCCGCCAGGCCGAACTGGCCCTTGGCGAGAATGATCGGAGTGATGAAGGCAAAGCTCGACGCCAAAAACACCGGCACCTGACGCCCGGTGACGATCTGGAACAGAATCGTCCCCAGACCTGCGGTAAACAGCGCCACGTTCGGGTCCAGGCCCGTGATCAGTGGCATCAGCACCAGGGCGCCAAAAGCCACGAACAGCATCTGCGCGCCAGACAGCACCGTGCGCCAGAGCGGATCGTTGAACTCATCCTGCATGGTCACGCGTCCTTCTGCTTGGTGCCGAAGATCTTGTCACCGGCATCGCCCAGGCCCGGGATGATGTAACCGTGTTCGTTGAGTTTCTGATCGATGGAGGCGGTGTAGATGGTCACGTCCGGATGTGCCTTCTCGACCACGGCAATGCCTTCCGGCGCGGCGACCAGCACCATGGCGCGGATGTCCTTGCAGCCGGCTTTCTTCAACAGATCGATGGTGGCGACCATCGAACCGCCGGTGGCGAGCATCGGGTCGATGATCATGGCCAGGCGCTCGTCGATTTCCGGGACCAGTTTCTCAAGGTAGGTGTGGGCTTCGAGGGTTTCCTCGTTGCGGGCTACGCCCACGGCGCTGACCTTGGCGCCCGGGATCAGGCTCAACACGCCTTCGAGCATGCCGATACCGGCACGCAGGATCGGCACCACGGTAATCTTCTTGCCGGCGATTTTTTCCACCGACACGGTGCCGCACCAACCTTCGATATCGTAGGTTTCCAGCGGCAGGTCTTTGGTGGCTTCATAAGTGAGCAGGGCGCCGACTTCCTGAGCGAGCTCACGGAAATTCTTGGTGCTGATGTCTGCGCGGCGCATAAGGCCTAGTTTGTGACGGATCAGCGGATGGCGGATCTCGAGGATGGGCATGGGAAAAGGCTCCGGCGGCGGGCAAAAAAACCGGCCTAGATTAATCTATCCGAGGTTGATGTCCTATAGACATAGAGTACGTTAGTCCACAAACGCTTGATCTGGCCGTTCGGGATGCGTACCTTTGCCCGCTTTTCCGAAATCGACCCTCCCCCTCATTCCCCTGGAGAGCGCCATGTCCGCTAATCTCGAGCATATCCGTCAAATCATGCGAGAGGCTGACTGCCTGTACACCGAAGCTGAAGTCGAGGCGGCCATCGCCCGCGTCGGTGCGCAAATCAACGATCAACTGGCGGACAGCAACCCGGTGGTGTTCTGTGTGATGAACGGCGGGCTGATTTTCTCCGGCAAGCTGCTGACCCATCTGAACTTCCCGCTGGAATCGTCCTACCTGCACGCCACCCGCTATCGCAACGAAACGAGCGGCGGCGAGCTGTTCTGGAAAGCCAAGCCGGAAATCTCGTTTATCGACCGTGACGTGCTGATCATCGACGACATCCTCGATGAAGGTCACACCCTGGGCGCAATCATCGACTTCTGCAAACACGCCGGCGCACGTAAAGTGCACACCGCCGTCCTGATCGACAAGGACCACGACCGCAAGGCTCGCCCGGACCTGAAGGCCGATTTCGTCGGTTTGCCGTGCATCGACCGCTACATCTTCGGTTACGGCATGGACTACAAAGGTTACTGGCGCAACGCCAACGGAATTTTTGCCGTTAAAGGAATGTAAGCAATGGCCACACCGAGCTTTCTTGATCAAACGCTGTTCACTGAATTGGCCGAGAAAGCCGGGGCCAATCCGCGTGGGCGCCAGCACCACAACTTCCACCAGATGGAAGAGGCCTGTCATCGCATGGCGGTCGGTCTGCAACCGGGCACCTATATCCCGCCTCATCGTCACCTGGGGGAAAACAAGGCTGAAACCTTGCTGGTCCTCAAGGGGCGCCTTGGGCTGTTGATTTTTGACGAGTCCGGCGCAGTGGTGAAAAAGCAGATCCTGCAGGCCGGTGGCGACTGTGTCGGCGTGGATCTGCCGACCGGGGTGTTCCACGGTCTGGTGGTATTGGAAGCCGACAGCCTGATGTTCGAGTGCAAGGCAGGCCCTTATCGGCCGGTCGGTGAAGGTGAGCTGGCACATTGGGCGCCCCGTGAGGGCGAGCCGGGTGTCGCCGAATACCAGGCCTGGATGCGCGCGCAGTTCGATTGATTTTGTACACCACCTCTGTAGGAGCGAGCCTGCTCGCGATGGACCTGAGAACACCACGTGGTATCAGGTTTTCCGCGTCATCGTTGACGACCATCGCGAGCAGGCTCGCTCCTACAGGGGAGGACGCGCGTGGTAGAGTGCTCGGCCCCGTTTCCGGAGCCCGCCATGAGCCATCTGATCCGCTGCTGCGCCGCCCTGTTGCTGACCCTCAGCCTGCCCCTGGCCGCCGCCCCGGCACCGATGCACGCTCAATTCCTGCCCCCGGATGACCTGACCCTGCGTGACGCGGAGCCCGAGCAACAACAGTTGTTGCAGGTTACCGAGTATTCGGTGGTGGTCGGCAGCCAGCGTCAGTCCAACCAGCAACCTATCCCGGTCACTTCTCCACTGTTGATCCGCCTCAAGGGCAAATCCCTGAACAAGGGCGCGACGATCAGCCAGGTGCTGGTCAATTTCGATGGCGAAAGCAAAAGCCTGAAAAAGCCGGTCTACGACGACCAGAGCAAGACCCTGACGCTTTACTACCCGTTGGCTCAGTATCGAGTGATCATCGATCTGCTGCGCAATGACACCGTGTATTGCCAGTTCCTCAGCTACGCCAACGGCCATATCTGGGCCGATCTGCACACCGGCAGCGTTCGTCCGCGTTGAGTGCCGGGCCCGCGCGGGGGTAAACTGCCCGCCCCGTGAAATGTCTGCGAGCTGGAGCCGGCAATGCGTAAAGATAAGAAACAAGTGATTGGTGACGAAATCGGCGATGAGCAGATCAAGTTGTTCCTCAATTTCGAACCGGTCGACGCCACTTCGCCTTCGTTGCACAAACTGATCAAGGCCTACCGTGGCTTGCGCATCGACGATTTCGAACGTTTCCTGACGTTCTTCATCGAGGCCGGTTATGACGTGAACGGCAAGGACGAGCACGGCAATGACTTCGTTGCCCTGATCCAGGATCAGCGCAACGCGCCGGAATACATCGAGCTGATCGAAAAGGCTCGCGGTTAATCCGAAGGCATAAAAAAACGCCCCGCCCTCAATGAGGGCGGGGCGTTTTTTATTGGGGCCGGATCAAGCGTAGCTTTCGGTTTCGCTGCTGGCTTCAACCAGTTCCAGGGCGACGTTGTTCTGCGTGTTGATCTTGCGATACAGCGCAGCGTCGGTTTCCAGGACTTTTTCGCGAGCCGGGAAGATTTCCGCTAGTTTGGCAGCCCATTCGCCGGAAGCTTTGCCCGGGAAGCATTTTTCGATCAGTTCCAGCATGATCGAAACGGTCACCGATGCACCTGGCGAAGCGCCGAGCAGGGCGGCAAGAGAGCCGTCCTTGGCCGCGACCAGTTCGGTACCGAATTGCAGGATGCCGCCTTTTTTCGGGTCTTTCTTGATGATCTGCACCCGTTGGCCGGCCACTTCCAGGCGCCAGTCTTCGGCTTTGGCTTCCGGGTAGAAGCGGCGCAGGGAGTCCAGGCGCTGCTCCATCGATTGCATCACTTCGCTGACCAGGTACTTGGTCAGGTCCATGTTGTTTTTCGCCACCGCCAGCATCGGGCCGATGTTGCCGGCGCGAACCGACATCGGCAGGTCCATGAAGGAACCATGCTTGAGGAACTTGGTGGTGAAACCGGCGTACGGCCCGAACAGCAGGGACTTCTTGCCGTCGACGACGCGGGTGTCCAGGTGCGGCACGGACATCGGTGGCGAACCCACCGCAGCCTGGCTGTAAACCTTGGCCTGGTGGTGCTTGACCACTTCCGGGTTGTCGCAGCGCAGCCACTGGCCGCTGATCGGGAAACCGCCGAAGCCCTTGCTCTCTTCAATGCCCGAAGCCTGCAGCAGCGGCAATGCCGCACCGCCAGCGCCGAGGAAGACGAATTTGGCATCGACTTCACGGCTGTTGCCGCTGTTGACGTCCTTGATGCTGACGGTCCAGCCGCCGCTCTTGTTGCGTTTCAGGCCGGTCACGCGCTTGCAGTACTTGACCTGCGCATCGGGGGCGCTGGTCAGGTGCTTGAGCAACTGGTTGGTCAGGGCGCCGAAGTTGACGTCGGTACCATTGATCACGCGGGTGGCGGCGAGGACTTCATCCTTCGCCCGACCTGGCATCATCAGCGGCATCCACTCGGCCATCTTGGCCTTGTCTTCGGTGTACTCCATGTCGGAGAAGGCGTGGTGCTTGCTCAGCAACTTGAAGCGTTCCTTGAGGAACGACACGCCTTTGTCGCCCTGGACGAAGCTCAGGTGCGGCACCGGACTGATGAAGGATTTGCACGAACCGAAGGTGCCTTTTTTGGTCAGGTACGACCAGAACTGCTTCGACACCTCGAACTGGGTGTTGATGTGCACGGCTTTCTTGATGTCGACTTTGCCATCGGCAGACTGCGGCGTGTAGTTCAGCTCGCACAGGCCGGCGTGACCGGTACCGGCGTTGTTCCACGGGTTGGAACTCTCCGCGGCACCGGAATCCATCAGCTCGACGACTTCCAGCTTGATCGCGGGGTCGAGCTCTTTGAGCAGTACGGCCAGGGTGGCGCTCATGATGCCGGCCCCTACCAGTACTACGTCGACTGCTTCGTTATGCGCCATTTAACGCGTCTCCAAAATCTGCAGCACCAAATTGACGGCATGGCTGCCAGGTGTTCCGGGGCGAGTCAGTGATGCCCCTCAAACTCATGGCAGGATCGCCATGTCCGAATCTTCGCAATTTTTTGCAACTTCGACGGACGCTGCCTGCCGGGTCTAATCAGAGTCCATATGAACTCATTTCAACGGGCGACTGGCAATTCGACTTATGGTCGATACATCCGTTCGTGCAACCAAATCCGTAGCGGACAGGCTTCAGGCCCCGGTATTCGAGGAGTACTCGGTCCTGTGTCGTCGGGCTGTTGTAGACGCTAATGGTGCATATCCAAACGCAAAACTATTCATTTGCTCGCCACACTCTTGTGAAGTTGTGAAAACCCGTTTTTTTCACGCTCTTTTGAAGACGTGAACCTCAAAAAGGGCTGTCCCAGCCTGGCACTGTGCCCGCAGGGTTGGCCGCCAGGGAGTACATGACGGGCAAATCGGGCAAACAGCTCAGTGACCGAGCGTAATGACAGCTCTGCAGATTCGCGCAAAGTGGTGGTTTTGCCAGAGGAACAGCAAGCGCGCCAGCTTCACTCGATCTGTGTGGGCGGCTCTCTGTGGGCGGTGCGGATTGCCAATACCGGAGCATTGACGGTGTTGCGAGGC
The DNA here is from genome assembly GCF_003228315.1 of Pseudomonas putida. NCBI lineage: Bacteria > Pseudomonadati > Pseudomonadota > Gammaproteobacteria > Pseudomonadales > Pseudomonadaceae > Pseudomonas > Pseudomonas putida. The sequence continues at coordinate 3,257,945 of NZ_CP029693.1, read as the reverse complement.
CCGATCAGGAGACGTCCTTATAATCGGGGGGAGATTGTATCTAAGAAATGCAGGGAAATGGGCGTGTTTAACGACTTTTATTAGGCGTCTGGTCAGGTGGTCAACAGTTGTCGTACCCGTGGGCGGGACTGATGCTCGGTGATGCGGGCGCTGGCGGGCAGGGGCTGGTGCAGCCAGTTGAGGCGGATTTCCTCGATTTCGACCCATCCGTCGCCCATGGGCTGCAGGCTGCATTGCTTGAATGCCTGGCAATGGCCGTTGTGATCGAGCAGGGCGAAGCAGCGGTGCAATGGGCGTGGCGCGAACAGCGAGACGAGAAAGCGCATGGCAAATGACCTTTTGGCTGATTGCTGCCTAGATTGTCAGACTGTCGTGACGCGCCGGTGAAAGGCCGGTGAAAAATCTGTGACAGGAACCCCGGTCCGGCGGATGTGTCAGAGATTTCAGTAATCACCGTGCGACGCTGGTTCGCTGCAGTGGCGCACCGCTATACTGCCGGCCTGTTTTTGTGCCTGATTATGGAGAGAAGAGCATGTTGCAACGCCTGTTGTTCGGTTTGATCACTGTGACCAGCTTGACGCTGGTCGGCTGCGCCCACAGTCCGCAACAACTGAGCCCGGAACCGAAACTGACGGCGCAACTGGCACCGGTAGGTCATGGTCAGCCAGTGGTGGTGCGTGTGGTGGACGGACGTCCGTCGCCAACCCTGGGCACCCGTGGCGGTCTGTACCCGGAGACCAGCGCGATTACCGTACAGGGCGCGCAGATCCTGCCAAAGCTGCAGGCCCAGGCCGAAGCCGCCGTTCGCCTGTTGGGTTTCACCCCGACCGCCAATGCGATGAACGCACCGCAGTTGACCGTCACTCTGGCCGAACTGAAGTACCAGTCGCCTAAAGAAGGCATGTACGTGACCGAGGCAACCATCGGCGCGACCTTCCGTTCCGACGTGCAGAACGCCAACCGTCGTTACAGCGGCCGTTATGGCTCATCCCTGGACCAGCGTTTCGGCATGGCGCCGAACCAGGAAACCAACACCAAGCTGGTCAGTGACGTGCTGAGCGATGCGTTGACCCGTCTGTTCAAGGATCCGACGATAGGTCAGATTCTCGGCGAATAATCTTTCGCCGGATGCGAAAAAGCCCGGTACCAGCAATGGTCCCGGGCTTTTTCATGCCTGCTGAGCAGGTGCGTATGCACCGAGCAGTGAAGGAGTCCGCGTTCTGGCAGATAAACCAGGGTAATCATCAGCTAATTGTCGGAAAGAGAGGGCAGGCCCAAAGGCATTCGGTAGAATCCCGGCCGCGGTCGTCGCTCGGCGTCTGCCCTACCTGTTTTGCTTGAGGCTTGTGATGTCGCTGCACTTGATGACGCTGTTTACCGCCCATCCCGCCAAATTGATCAATCTGCTGGCTTTGCTGTTCGCATTCCCGGGCGGATGGTTGCTGCATGCCACCCGTCGTCGCGAGCAACGCGCCATGGCCAGTCTCCAGGCGCAGCGCCAGAATGGTTCCGGTGAAGAACCTGCGCTGGACTGGGCGACCCTGCGCATGAATCGCTTTTTCTACGTCTTCGGCTTTGCCTGCATGGGGCTGGCGCTGCTGGTGTCGTGGATCAGCACACAGGTTTAATGAAAACGGCGCCCGAAGGCGCCGTTGTTGTATGCGGGGTTACAGCGGCAACCCGGCCTTGACCCGATACTGATTGCGCACCGGCGTCGCATATTGCAGCACCAGGTAGGGGCGATGTTCTTCAGGGCAGGCATCCAGGCGTTGCTGCCATTGTTCCCGGGCCTTGGCCAATTCGTCGGTCGCGAACAGTTCGGCGGCGTTTGGCACCTGCAACTGCGGGTCGGCGTCTTTCCACTGTGCATAAGCCAGGTAGTGCACCGGGAACAGGCGATAGCCGCCCAGAATCTGCTTGTCCATCTCGACCGCCAATTGCTTGGTGTCTTCATACAGCTCAGTGATGGGCGCTGCAAAGTTCACGTGAACCCGGCCCTTGTAGCCAGTGATGCCCTTGGCAATGCTCACATCGTCCTCGCCCGGCGCCTTGGTGTAGGTGCCGGTGGTGGCGCGGATGTAGAGTTCGCGGGCCTTGGCCTGGTCGCACGGGTCGTATTCATAGCTGATCGACACCGGCGTCAGGTTCAGCGAACGGATGACCTCGCCGAACGGCTCGTCCTTGCGGCTCATGTGGAACATCTTGAGGATCGCCGACTCGGTGCGGTCGTCGCCGTCCTTGGCACGGCCTTCGGCCTGGGCGATCCAGATGGACGCGCAATCGTTGCGGATCGAATGGTTGATGTAGGCCGACAGCAACTGATAAGCCGCCATTTTCTCGCGGCGGCCGGTGATCGAGCGGTGCACGATAAAGCTCTTGTTCAGGCGCATCAGGTCGCTGACGAAGGGCTTTTGCAGCAGGTTGTCGCCGATGGCGATACGCGGCGTCGGCAGGCCGGCGTGATACACGGCGTAGTTGACGAAGGCCGGGTCCATCACGATATCGCGGTGGTTGGCGATGAACAGATAGGCGCTGCCGGACTTGAACTGCTCGACACCGGTGTAGGTCACCCCGTCGGTGGCGCGCTCGATGGTGTGGTCGACGTAATGCTCGACTTTGTCCTGCAAGGTCGCCACCGACGTGATACCGGCGAACTCACGACGCAGACGATGAGCTATAAGAGGTTTGAGCGCCCAGCCCAGGGCACCGGCAAAACGCGGAAAGCGGAAGTGGGTGAGGATATCTAGAAACGCCTTGTCGCCGAGCAGTCGTGCCAGCACTGCCGGGACTTCGCTGTCGTCGTAAGGTCGGATGGCATCGAATTCGCCCATCATGCTCTCTTGTTAGAAACGGCTAGGGTAAGTAAAGGTTCTGATCGAAAACCGGCAGGGCGCGGTCTGAAAAAGTAGTCAGACAAAAATAGCCCTGCAAATAGACCGGCGATTATACGCACAAGTCACTCGGGAGACCGCGATGCTGGAGACTGCAAGTTATGAATGTCCGTATTGTGGTGAGGAAGTCGAAACCACGCTGGACCTGTCCGGTGGGGATCAGACCTATATTGAAGACTGTCAGGTGTGCTGTCGGCCGATAACCTTTGTGTTGCAGGTTCACGAAGATGAATGGCATCTCGAAGTCTTCAGCGAGAACGATTGAAGGTTTATATGCAGCGAATCTACGAACCGGAAAACCTGATGGAAGGCGAATTGCTGCAAGGCATGCTCGCCAGCGAGGGCATCGAGGCGCATCTGGTGGGACGCGACCTGGTCGGTGCCAGCGGCGAGTTGCCGATTTTCGGACTGCTGGGCCTGGCGGTGGACAACGATCAGGCCGAATACGCCCGCGAGCTGATCAGCGCGTACAATGCCGCGCTGCCGCTCCCCGGTGATGAACCGGAGAGCTTTCCGGGCACGCTGGTCTGTTAGGCTGGCCGTTCGTTCGATCAAGAGTTGTGCTGCGCCATGTGTGGACGTTATGCCCTGTTTCGCTGGAATCCCGCCTTTGCCGCCCTGCCTGGCTTCCCTGCCGATCAGCAGGCCCAGTGGAACATTTCCCCCAATGATTCGGTGTTGATCCTGCGTGCCGGCGAAAACGGGCAACGCAATCTCGCGCGTGCGCGCTGGGGGCTTACACCACCGTGGCTGACCGATATGTCGCGCACCCCGGCCCACGCCCGGGCCGAAACCGTGGCCGAGCAACCGATGTTTCGCGAAGCCCTGCGCTTGCGCCGTTGCCTGTTGCCGGCCAACGGTTTCTACGAATGGCGTGGCGGCACGCGCAAACGCCCGTACTGGCTGACGCCGGGGGAGGGCTCGTCGCTGTTTTTCGCGGCCATCTGGGAGGCTTATCCGGTGCAGGAGCAGGTGTGGCTGAGCACGGCGGTGATCACCCAGCCGGCAGCCAGTCAGCGTCGGCCGTTGATTCTGGATGCGACGGGGCAGGCGGCCTGGCTCGATCCGCAAACGCCGTTGCACACCTTGCAGGCCCTGTTGGCCAGTGAGCCCGCCGCATTGCGCGAGCGGGTGCTGGCGAACATGGTCAATGATCCGAAGCTCAATGGGCCGGAGTGTTTGACCCCGGGTTAATGGGGTGTTTGTACCGGCCCCATCGCGAGCAAGCTTTGCTCCTACGGGATTGAGGCAATTCCCAATGGGGGGCCAGACGCAATCCTGTGGGAGCAAGGCTTGCCCGCGATAAGGTCCGCAGGACCTTCCTCGATGATTAAACCTTGAACTGATTGATCAACCGCCGTTGCTGCTCAGCCAGCTTGGTCAAGTCCGCACTGGCCGCACTCGATTCATCCGCGCCACCCGCCACTTCATTAGCCACCTGACCGATGTTGATCACGTTGCGGTTGATGTCGTCCGCCACCGCGCTTTGTTCCTCGGCGGCACTGGCGATCTGGGTGTTCATGTCATTGATCACCGACACCGCCTGGGTGATGGTTTCCAGCGCTTCAGCCGCTTTGGCCGCGTGCTGCACGCTTTCATCGGTACGGTGCTGGCTGTCCTCCATCACCCGCACCACGTCCCGCGTGCCTTGCTGCAGCTGCTGAATCATGGTCTGGATTTCTTCGGTAGCGCCCTGGGTCTTCTGCGCCAGGTTGCGCACTTCATCGGCCACCACCGCAAAACCACGCCCCTGTTCACCGGCCCGCGCCGCCTCGATGGCCGCGTTCAGCGCCAGCAGGTTGGTCTGTTCGGCAATCCCGCGGATGGCGGTGAGGATCGCATTGATGTTCTCGCTGTCCTTGGCCAGGGTCTGCACCACGCCCACCGCGCGACCGATTTCCACCGCCAGTGCGCCAATGGAATTGGACGTGTCATGGACAATCTGTTTGCCCTGGCTGGCCGCCTGGTCGGCATGGCTGGCGGCTTGCGCGGCCTGCGTCGCGTTGCGCGCCACGTCCTGGGCGGTAGCGGTCATTTCCTGCACGGCGGTGGCCACCTGGTCGATCTCGGCCATTTGCTTGTGCACGCCGGTGTTGGTGCGGATGGCGATATCGGCGGTGTGTTCGGATGAGTCGCTGACACTCTGCACCGACGTCACCACCTGGGTGATCATTGCCTGCAGCTTGGCCAGGAAGGTGTTGAAGCCCTTGGCGATCGAGCCCAGTTCGTCGGCGCGATCACTGCTCAGGCGGCGGGTCAGGTCGCCTTCGCCTTGAGCGATGTCGTCGAGCATGGCGACCATCTGCTTCAGCGGGCGGGCAATGCCGTGGCCGACCAGCCAGATCACCAGCAAGCCGAGGCCGGCGATCAGCAGGCCGACCATGGCCATGCCGAAGGTGTCGGATTTGCGCTGGGTGTTCAGATCAGCCTGCAGCTTTTGCAAGTCGGCCATCACCGCGTTCAGCGGCAATTGCAGCATCATGGTCCAGCGGGCATCGGTCTGGCCGATACCGAAGGGCAGGTACAACTCGATGCGGCCCTGGGCCTTGTCGACGGTGTAGGTGACTTCGCCGCGCTTGAGATTGGCCATGTTGGCAATCTGCTGGCTGTCGAGGATGTCGCTGACTTTCTCGCCGAACTTGCTCGGATCCTTGGTGTAGGCAACGATCCGGCCGTTACCGCCGATCAGGGCCATTTCGCCGGCGCCACCGTAGAGTTTCTGGTTGGCACCCAGGAGCATTTCCTGGATGAAGTTCACCGACAGGTCGGCGCCGACAATGCCCTGGAAAGCGCCGTTGAGCATGATCGGTTCGATGAAGGAGGCAAGCATGACGATCTTGTCGCCGACCTTGTAGGGCGCCGGATCGATCACGCAGGATTTTTTGGTTTCCTTGGAGCACAGGTAGTACTCGCTGGCGCGCACCCCGGTGGACAGGGTTTTCTGGTCATCCACGTCCACCAGTTTGTCCTGGCCCAGGCTGCCATCCGCGTTGCGGAACCACCAGGGCAGGAAGCGTCCGTCCTTGGCGTCGATGCCGACCACTTGGGTGCCGATGTAGGCGGCGTCGTTGTGGTCCAGCGCGTCTTTTTCCCAGCCGATGTAGGTGCCGAGGATTTTCGGGTTTTTGGCGACGTTTTCCTTGATCAGGCCGATCAACTGCTCGCGGCTCAAGGTCAGCGCCGGCTGGCCGTCGGCACCCTTGGTACCGATCAGGGTGTTCACACGCACCAGGCCGCCGGCGATCAGCAGTGGCGCTTCGAGTTCACGCTGGATCTGGCTGACCTGGGTCTGTGCCAGGGAGGTCAGGCGCTGTTCGATGACCTGCTCGAATTGAGCCTGGGTCCGCTCCTGGACCATGTCTTGCGTCCGGGCACCGGAAAACAGCGCGTAGACCACCAGCGCTGCCACCACACTGAGAACGATGGCGCCCGCCAGGGCTGCCACGGAAAACTGGATCGACTTGAATTTCATGGGTGCTCCGCACGCAATAGGTCATCTGCGGAGCAATATCGGCAGGGGATTCGAAGGGCATGAGCGGCCCAAGTCGAAATCATTGCTTTTTGCAGGGTGGATGTCGCAAATGGATCGTCGCGGTTCGTAAACGACACGGGTTTGCCGGGTTTGTGAGTTTTTTACTGCGCTGGCGAGAGCTTTGTCCGAATTCTGCGTCTTAGCTGCGATGTAAGTCAGGTTGTATCTGGCGTCGATACATTTACACGCCTAGGATAACGGTCAGGTTTTTCAGGGAGTTAATTGATGAACAAGACATTGGTGTTGTGTGGCCTGAGCGCCAGTCTGCTGCTCGGCGGATGCCAGTCGGTCAATACCACCAGCGCTGGCGCCGTCGGCGTGGAGCGCAAGCAGTACATGTTCAGCATGTTGTCTGAGCAGGAGGTCAACCAGATGTACGCCCAGTCCTATCAAAAGACGGTGGGCGAGGCGACCAATCAGGGCGTGCTGGACAAGACCAGCAGCGATGCCAAGCGGGTCCAGGCGATTGCCGATCGGCTGATTGCCCAGGCGCCGACATTCCGTCCTGATGCGGCCCAGTGGAAGTGGGAAGTCAATCTGATCAAGAGCGACGAGCTCAATGCCAACTGCGGGCCTGGCGGCAAGATCATTTTCTACACCGGGCTGATCGACAAGCTGCAACTGACCGACGATGAAATCGCCGCGGTCATGGGGCATGAAATCGCCCACGCCTTGCGCGAGCACGGTCGTGAAGCGATGTCCAAGGCTTACGGGATCGAAATGGCCAAGCAGGGCGCCGGCGCATTGTTGGGCCTCGGCCAGGACAGCCTGGCATTGGCGGATGCGGTCGCCAATTACGGCATGACCTTGCCCAATAGTCGTGAAAACGAAAACGAAGCGGATTTGATTGGGCTCGAACTGGCCGCACGCGCCGGCTACAACCCGAACGCCGCGATCAGTCTGTGGGGCAAGATGAGCAAGGCCAGCGAAGGCGCGCCACCGGAGTTCATGAGCACTCACCCGTCTTCCAGTAGCCGGACGGCTTCGTTGCAGGCGGCGATTCCGAAGGTGATGCCGCTTTACGAGAAGGCAAAGAAGTAGTCCTGTAGCGCGGCTGATGCCGCCATCGCGAGCAAGCTCGCTCCCACAGTGGATCTTCATTGTTCGCGGATTTTGTGTTCGCTGAAGATCATAGGTGGGAGCGAGCCTGCTCGCGATGAACGATGACGCGGTCTATTGACCTGTCACGTCAAACCCACCCACTGCTCTGCATCGCCTTGTACACCGCGACAATTGCCAGGATGAAGAACGCCGAAGCCGCCAGCCGGCGAATCAGCGCCAGTGGCAATTTGTCCGCAGCGAAGTTACCCGCCAGAACCACCGGAACGTTGGCAATCAGCATGCCGGCGGTGGTGCCGATGATCACCAGCCACAACTCTGGATACTGCGCCGCGAGCATCACGGTCGCGATCTGGGTCTTGTCACCGATTTCCGCCAGGAAGAACGCAATCAGCGTCGTCAGGAACGGTCCGAACTTGCGGGCGGTGCTGGCTTCGTCGTCATCCATCTTGTCCGGCACCAGGGTCCACAGTGCGGTGGCCGCAAAGCTCGCCGCGAGGATCCAGTGCAATAACGTGTCCGAGAAGAAGCTGCCGACCCAGGCACCTACCGCACCGGCTGCCGCGTGGTTGGCCAGGGTCGCGGCAACGATGCCGGCGATGATCGGCCAGGGTTTACGGAAACGGGCAGCGAGAATGAGCGCGAGCAGTTGCGTCTTGTCGCCGATTTCGGCCAAGGCAACGATTGCGGTGGGAACGAGTAATGAATCCAGCATCAGGGGTTTTCCTAAGGGGCGGGTCGACACGGCTATGACACGTACAGCCTTCCCGCCCCGGGTAAGGTGTTCGTGTCATAGGTCTTGTCAAACCCTGCGATCCGTCTGATGCGGTCGCTTGGGTCGCGTGCGCCATGGTCTGAGGACCAAGTATGTTGACGCACGCCGGACGAGCATGGCGCTCGTGGGAGACTACTCCCCTAGGACGGAGCGGATTCTGCCTAGGCAAAACCCATCGTGCAAGCAGAAATTTCTACCCGCGCTTGGCCCGGTAGATTCGAAAGCCCTGTCCTTCGGCCTTGATTGCGCACGGGCCCAGATGCTCTTCGATCAACGGCTGGTACTTCAGGAAGCTGTTGGCAACCAGGCGAAGTTCGCCGCCGTTTTTCAGATGTTTGGCCGCTTTTCGCAGCAAGTTCTCCGTCGCGTAATAGTCGGTGTGAACCCCGACATGGAACGGCGGATTGCTCAGGATCGCACTCAAACCCATGGGGGCGGCGTCGATGCCATCACCGGTGATCACCTCGGCTTCCAGGCCGTTGGCTGCCAGGGTCAAACGGCTGCTGGCGGCGGCAAATGCGTCGACATCCAGCATCGTCACCTGATTGTGTGGGTAGCGACGTTTTACCGCAGCGCCCAACACGCCGGCTCCACAGCCGAAGTCCAGCAAGTGCCCGCCCGGCAGTTTGTCCAGATGCTCCAGCAACAGCGCGCTGCCGCGATCCAGTCGGCCATGGCTGAACACGCCCGGCAGGCTGATGACCTTGAGCGGGCCTTCGGCCAGTGGCAGTTCGTATTCCTGGGCCAGGCTTTCCAGCGGTTTGGCTGGCGGAGCATTGGCCACGGTGACCTGCCAGAGCTGGCAATGACGTGCGCTGTCGAGCTTGCGCGGCTTGCCGAACGGGTTCAGTTGCTTGGCTGCGCCTTCGATGCCGCTTTTTTTCTCCCCGACCAGAAACACCTCGCGACCTTCCAGTCGCGAGGCGACGGCGTTGAGGATGTAGTCGGTCAGATCCTTGGCCTTGGGCAGAAACACTACGGCGGCTTCAAATTCGAATGCCGGCACGTTCACACCAAAATCGCTACGCCCTTCAAAGCGTGCATCCAGCGCGGCCTGGTCGCCGGCATGCCAGCACCAACCGCGCGCGGCGGGCAGGCGGCCGAGCAAGTCATCGGCGGGCAAGCCGGCGAGCAGCACGGCGCCCTGGAATAATTCAGCCTGACGAAGCAGTACTTCACTGCGCGGATCCATAACTGCTCCTGTGAAAAAAAGTGCCGCAGTTTATCAACTGACGACTCGCAATGCCTTACCGCTGAAATAGCCCAAGGCGTTTTCGGTGACCTGGCCCACGATCCGCTGGCGAGCTTCGCGGCTGCCCCAGGCGTTGTGCGGGGTGACGATCAGGCGCGGGATGTCGTTGGCCAGCAACGGATTGCCGTTGACCGGAGGCTCCACGCTCAGCACGTCGGTGGCGGCGCCGCCCAGGTGACCGTTGCGCAAGGCATCGGCCAGCGCTTGCTCATCGATCAGGCCGCCACGGGCGGTGTTGACCACGAATGCACCGGGTTTCATCGAGGCCAGTTCACGGGCGCCGATGAAGTGCCGGGTGTGTTCGTTGAGGGGGCAGTGCAGGGTCAGCGCATCGATCTGCGGCAGCAATTGATCCAGCGGCAGGCGGTCGGGTCGGGCAGGGCGCCCCGGAATCTGACCCAGCAATACGCGCATGCCGAACGCTTCTGCCAGTCGCGCGACGGCGCCGCCCAGTTCTCCGTGGCCCAGCAGGCCCAGGGTTTTGCCCTCCAGTTCGACGATCGGGTAGTCGAGCAGGCAGAACTGTTTGGCTTGCTGCCAGCGACCTTCACCGACAGCTTTCTGATAGTCGCCCAGGCGTGTTGCCAGGTTGAGCAACAGCATGATGGTGTGTTGCGCCACGGACGGTGTGCCATAGCCCTGGCAGTTGCACACGGTGATGCCATGGGCGCGGGCGGCGGCGAGGTCGACGTTGTTGGTGCCGGTGGCGGTGATCAGGATCAGCTTCAGATCAGGGCTGGCGGCAATGGCGGCAGCGTCGATCATGATCTTGTTGGTGATGGCGACGGTGGCGCCCTTGAGGTGTTCGATCACCTGATCGGGCAGTGTCTGGGCGAATAACTTCAATTCGCTGAAGCACCCGCGCAGTGGGTCGAGATCCAGATCGCCAAGATCCAGGGACGGGTGATCGAGGAAAACGGCGCGGCGGTTGTTCGTCATCAACTGTACCTTTTGTGCAATGGACTGAAGGCGTAATCTGCCCAGCCTATCAGATGAAATAAATAGTTACGCTTGGCCTGAAGGAGCCCTCATGTATTGGACAGAATTCTTGACCGTTGCCCTGATTCACCTGCTGGCGGTGGCCAGCCCGGGCCCGGATTTTGCCGTGGTGGTGCGTGAAAGCGTGACCCATGGGCGTCGAGCCGGCACCTGGACGGCACTGGGCGTTGGTACGGCGATTTTCCTGCATGTGGGGTATTCGCTGCTGGGTATCGGTCTGATCGTGTCGCAATCGATCATGCTGTTCAACGCGCTCAAATGGGCCGCCGCCGCTTACCTGCTGTACATCGGCTTCAAGGCATTGCGTGCACAGCCGGCCAAGCCGGTGGCGGACAATCTGCACAAAGAGGCGGGTGAGCGTACGGCGCGCGGCGCCTTCACCGCAGGCTTCGTGACCAACGGTCTCAACCCGAAGGCCACGCTGTTCTTCCTGTCGTTGTTCACCGTGGTCATCAACCCGCACACCCCGCTGATGGTGCAGGCCGGTTACGGGATCTACCTCGCGGCAGCGACGGCAACCTGGTTTTGCCTGGTGGCGATGCTGTTCAGCCAGCAGCGCGTGCGCGCAGGTTTTGCTCGAATGGGGCACTGGTTTGACCGGACCATGGGTGCGGTGTTGATCGCCATCGGTGTGAAGCTCGCGTTTACCGAGATGCATTGAGTCTGGTTGAAATGGCTGCGGCGTATCCCGTCGCAGCCACACGATCAGTGGGCGACGGCCTTCGACGCCTGACGCTGGCGGGCGTACTCCAGAAAGCCCTCCATATCGCTGCTGCATAAAATCCGCGACGCGACCTTGACCTCTTCCATGGGCCAGTCCCACCACGCGCATGCCAGCAACTCACGGCGCACGTCTTCTTCAAAGCGCCAGCGGATGTGGCGGCAGGGGTTGCCGCCGACGATTGCGTAGGGCTCGACGTCGCGGGTCACGACGGCACCTGCCGCCACGACGGCACCATGGCCGATAGTCACGCCGGACAGGATCATGACGTCGGCGCAGATCCAGCAATCGCTGCCGATTACCACATCGCCCTTGGTCGGGCTGGCGCCGGGAATGTCCCGGGCTTCATCAATCATCAGGGGAAAGGGGTAGGTGCTGACCCAGTCGGTGCGATGCCCGCCGCCCAACAGGATCTTTACGCCTTCGGCGATCGAAGTGTAGGAGCCGACTTTCAGAATCGTATCGTCACCGAACTCCATGACCTCCGGGATGCCATAGGTGCCCACACCGATCTCGTAGCGGGGGTAGCGCAAGCGGATTTTTTCCGGTGCCCTTTGCAGTTTTTCCAGGCGCTTGAGATGTTTTCTGGTTTTTCGTTCTTTGAGTTTTTCTAGGAATTTCATTGGCAAGCCTGGAAAACGGGGGAAAAGAGAGCGGTCAGCGGGCGTATCTAACGTTTCAGGACTAGTCGCTTGAAACGCCTGAAGGTGGTTCCGTTCATGTGGCGCCAGGGGATGGAGCGCAGCAGTTTCCAGGCCTCTTTCTTGTCTTCGACAACCGCGTACTTAAGGGCCTTGTTCACCAGATGGGCACGGGCACTCTGATAGGCAGGATGACTCATGTACGGCTCGATGGCCTCAAGGTCCGCCTGGAGCAGCACTTTGTACTTTTTCGACAGGTTATTGGCGTGCCGCCGATAGCGGGTCACACAGACCGGCAATTCATGGATTTCGTAACCGAGCCGGGCAATGCGCAAGGTCATCTGGAAGTCCTGGACCCGCAGGTGCGGTGCGTAGAAACCGGCACTGCGCATCGCACTCATGCGATAGAGCGCGGCGGGTGCACCGATTACGATGGCTCCGCTTAAAATCTGATCGAAGTCATACACATGGATCTTGTCGCGCTGTTGCTGCTTGATGGTCTTGCCATCGCTGTCCATGTAAATGATCAGTGCGCCCACGCAGCCGACATTCGGATGTTTATCCAGGTAATCGGCTCTTATGCGCAGTGACTGCGGGAGCATGATGTCGTCCAGATCGGGCGTCGAGACGTATTCTCCCTTGGCATACTGCAAACCATGATTGAGCGCCGCACTGACCCCCTGGTTGGGTTGCGTGTAGAGCTGGAAGTCATGGGTTTTCTGCAGTTGCTTGAGCATGGCGACGCTGTTGTCGCTCGACCCATCGTCGACAATGATCACTTCGAAGTTCGGATAGTCCTGGGCAAAGATGCTTTGGATGGCCTCCTCCAGATACTTTTCCGCGTTGTAGCAAGGCGCCACGATGGAAACCAGGGGCGCTTGCGATTTGGCGGAACCGGCAAGAGGTGTCGCGTTATCGTTCATTGTGGTTTGCAGTACCGATCGCTGTTGACGAGAAATGCCTTGAAACCAGACGGCTGACAGGTCGATGGGCCATTGTTTCGCAAAGGATACATAGGCTCGCACGAAAGACATTGTGCCATCCATCACAACGTTGTGTTTGAAACGTAAGTGATAATGGCGCAAGGCTAGCATTTATGCGGCTCTGCAAATCATTCCTTTGGCTGATTTGGCCGGCGAAAAGGCGCACTACAGTGCTTGCTTTCAGCCACGACCGTGCAGTCAGAAAAAGGGGTTCTTATGTTGCAGACACGTGTTATCCCCCCAGCCGAAGGCGCTTACCAGTATCCGCTGCTGATCAAACGGTTGCTGATGTCCGGGACACGATATGAGAAAACCCGCGAAATCGTTTACCGCGACCAGTTGCGCTACAGCTATCCGACACTGATCGAACGTGTCGCGCGCCTGGCCAATGTGCTGACGGCGGCCGGGGTCAAACCCGGGGACACGGTCGCGGTCATGGATTGGGACAGCCATCGCTATCTGGAGTGCATGTTCGCCATTCCGATGATTGGTGCAGTGATCCACACCATCAATGTGCGCCTGTCACCGGAGCAGATCCTCTACACCATGAATCACGCCGAGGACCGCTACGTGCTGGTCAACAGCGAGTTCGTGGGCCTGTACAAGGCAATTGCAGGGCACCTGACCACGGTCGAGAAAACCCTGCTGCTGACCGACCTGCCGGAAAAGACCGCCGACCTGCCGAACCTGATCGGCGAGTACGAGCAGTTGCTGGCCGCCGCGAGCCCGCAGTACGACTTTCAGGACTTCGACGAAAATTCGGTCGCAACCACTTTCTACACCACGGGCACCACCGGTAATCCCAAGGGTGTGTACTTCACCCATCGGCAACTGGTCCTGCATACGATGGGCGTGTCGACCATCATGGGCGCCATCGACAGCGTGCGCCTGCTCGGCACCAATGACGTGTACATGCCGATCACCCCGATGTTCCACGTGCATGCCTGGGGGCTGCCGTATGTGGCGACCATGCTGGGGCTCAAGCAGGTTTATCCGGGGCGCTACGATCCGGAGTTCCTGGTCGAGTTGTGGCGCAAGGAGAAGGTCTCGTTTTCCCACTGCGTGCCGACCATCCTGCAAATGGTCCTCAACGCCAAGGCGGCGCAAAACATCGATTTCGGCGGCTGGAAAATCGTCATTGGCGGCAGTGCGCTCAATCGTGCGCTCTACGAAGCGGCCAAGGCCAAGGGCATTCAGCTGACGGCGGCTTACGGCATGTCGGAAACCGGGCCGCTGGTCTCGTGCGCGCACCTCAACGACGAATTGATGGCCGGCAGCGAAGACGAGCGCACCACCTACCGGATCAAGGCTGGCGTACCGGGACCATTGGTGGAGGCTGCAATCGTCGATACCGACGGCAATTTCCTTCCGGCGGATGGCGAGACCCAGGGCGAACTGGTGCTGCGTGCGCCGTGGCTTACCGAGGGTTATTTCAACGAACCGCAGAAAGGCGCTGAGCTCTGGGCGGGCGGATGGCTGCACACCGGTGACGTCGCCACGCTGGACAGCATGGGTGTGATCGATATTCGCGACCGGATCAAGGACGTGATCAAGACGGGGGGTGAATGGATCTCCTCTCTGGACCTCGAAGACCTGATCAGTCGACACGTGGCGGTACGCGAAGTAGCAGTGGTGGGAATTGCCGATCCACAGTGGGGCGAGCGCCCGTTTGCCTTGCTGGTCGTGCGTGAAGGCCATGTGGTCGGGGCCCGGGAACTCAAGGAACATCTCAAGCCTTTCGTGGAGTTGGGACACCTGAGCAAATGGGCGATCCCGAGTCAGATTGCCCTTGTTACTGAAATTCCCAAGACCAGTGTCGGCAAGCTCGACAAGAAGAAAATTCGCCTCGACATCAGCGAATGGCAAGCCACCAACAGCACCTTCCTCTCGACGCTTTAATCCTCCCGCGGCGTGCCCGAAAGGGCGCGCCAGCCCCACCAAGCAAGCGCTTGGCTTGTCAAATCCGTATTTTCAGCCATCCTTGCCGTGCCGACGGGTGTCGGCCTGGCAAAGGACTGTTCCAGAGTGCCTGGCAGGTGCAAATCACACTTTAGAGGGATCAAGCACTACTACCTGCTGGCTATAGTCCGCTCAAGGATTTTTAAGAACGGAGCAAACGCACAAACCGGGGCGATGCAACTTTGGAATGACTTTGGGATGCCTTGGCTCCCTGTCCTCCAAGCGTTTTTAAAAGTGCTCACTGCCATAACAATAAAATGCACATGGAGAAGCGTCGATGACATCAGTAAACCAGTTCTGGCGCCGGGCTAAACTGCCCTTGGCCGTCAGCCTTGCCTCTACGCTCGCCGGACCCGCATTCGGCGTCAGTTTCAACATCGGAGAAATTGAAGGTCAATTCGACTCGTCCCTGTCGATCGGTGCCAGTTGGTCTACTGAGAACGCCAACAAGAACCTCATCGGTGTCAACAACGGCGGCCGTGGCCTGTCCCAGACTTCCGATGACGGTCACCTGAACTTCAAGAGCGGTGAAACCTTCTCGAAGATCTTCAAGGGCATCCATGACCTTGAGTTGAAGTATGGCGACACCGGCGTCTTCGTCCGTGGCAAATACTGGTACGACTTCGAACTCAAGGACGAAAGCCGTCCATTCAAGGACATCAGCGACGACAACCGCAAGGAAGGCGCCAAGTCCGCCGGTAGCGAACTTCTCGACGCCTTCGTTTATCACAACTATGCCATCGCCGATAAACCCGGTTCCGTGCGACTGGGCAAGCAGGTCGTCAGCTGGGGTGAAAGTACCTTTATCGGTGGCGGTATCAACTCGATCAACCCGATCGACGTGTCCGCGTTCCGCCGTCCAGGCGCCGAGATCAAGGAGGGCCTGATTCCGGTCAACATGTTCTATGTGTCCCAGAGCCTGACCGACAACCTGTCGGCCGACGCCTTCTATCAGCTCGAATGGGACCAGACCGTCGTCGACAACTGCGGCACCTTCTTCTCCCAGCCCGACATCGTCGCCGACGGTTGCGATGGCAACCTGCGCGTGTTGAACAAACGCTCGACCATTCCGGCAGCGGCCCTGCCGACTCTGACCCGCTTGGGTGTCGACGTCGACAACGAAGGTGTGCTGGTGCGCCGTGGTCCGGACCGCGATGCGCGGGATAGCGGCCAATGGGGCGCGTCCCTCAAGTACATGTTCGATCCGCTGGACACCGAGTTCGGTGCCTACTTCATGAACTACCACAGCCGTGCGCCGGTCTTCAGCGCCACGGGTGCTCCAGCATCGACTTTTGCCGGGGTAAGGGCTCTGCCGGCGCAGTTGCAGGCGTTGGCGCCGCTGATTGTCGCGGGTAACTCGAGCTATTTCATCGAATACCCGGAAGACATCCGCCTCTACGGCTTGAGCTTCTCCACCACCCTGCCTACCGGCACGGCGTGGAGCGGTGAGATCAGCTACCGTCCAAACGCGCCGGTACAACTCAACACCACCGACATTCTGTTCGCCGGTGTACGTCCTCTGGGCGGCGCACTGACCAATGCGTCGTTGCTCTCCGCCCCACCAGGTTCGGATCTGCACGGCTATCGCCGCAAGGAAGTCACCCAGTTCCAGACTACCCTGACGCACTTCTTCGATCAGGTCATGGGCGCCGAGCGTCTGACCCTGGTGGGCGAAGTGGGCGTAACCCACGTAGGCGGCCTGGAAAGCACCTCCGACGTCCGTTATGGCCGTGACCCGGTATTCGGTCCTGGCGAACTGCCGGCGACCGGTGGCCAGAACACTTGTATCGCGCTCAACCAGAGCACGATCAACGGTGCAGGTCCAGGTACACCGACCAACAACCTCAGCCGCAATTGCACCGACGAAGGCTTCACTACACCGACTTCCTGGGGTTATCGCGCTCGTGCGATCTGGGAATACAACGACGTGTTCGCCGGTGTGAACCTCAAGCCGAACGTGGCCTGGTCCCACGACGTGGAAGGTTACTCCCCTGGCCCTGGCGGCAACTTCGAGGAAGGCCGCAAGGCGGTCAGCCTGGGTGTCGACGCCGAGTACCAGAACACCTACACCGCAAGCCTGGCGTACACCAACTTCTTCGACGGCAAGTACACCACCGTGGATGACCGCGACTTCGTTGCGCTCAGCTTCGGCGTGAACTTCTAAGCACTGTATTTTCAGGACGAGTACACACATGAAAATTACAAAAAGTCTGTTCCACGCCGGTGTTCTGGGACTTTCGCTGCTGGCGACCAGCGTAATGGCGGCAGTCCCGGCGGCCGAAGCGGACAAGCTGGGCAAGAGCCTGACCCCGATGGGCGCGGAAATGGCGGGTAACGCCGACGGTTCGATCCCGGCCTGGAAACCGCTGCCGAAGAATGCCGGCACCGTCGACAGCAAGGGCTTCCTGTCCGATCCGTTCGCCAGTGAAAAGCCGTTGTTCACCATCACGGCGCAGAACGTCGAGCAGTACAAGGACAAGCTCGCACCTGGCCAGTACGCGATGTTCAAGCGCTACCCGGACACCTACAAGATGCCGGTCTACCCGTCCCATCGCGGTGCGACCGTGCCGGATGACGTGTTCGCCGCCATCAAGAAAAACGCCACCAACACAGAGCTGGTATCCGGTGGCAACGGGCTGAAGAACTTCGAGACCGCCGTACCGTTTCCGATTCCGAAAAGCGGTGTCGAGGTGATCTGGAACCACATCACCCGCTATCGCGGCGGCAGCGTGACTCGACTGGTCACTCAGGCCACGCCGCAGGCCAACGGCTCGTTCAGCCTGGTGTACTTCCAGGACCAGTTCGTGTTCCGCGACAAGATGAAGGATTACGATCCGAAGAACCCGGGCAACATCCTGTTCTACTTCAAGCAGAAAGTGACCGCGCCGGCACGTCTGGCCGGTGGTGTGCTGCTAGTGCACGAAACCCTCGACCAGGTCGCCGAGCCGCGTTCGGCGTGGGTCTACAACGCCGGTCAGCGTCGTGTGCGTCGTGCACCGCAAGTGTCCTATGACGGCCCGGGTACAGCCGCCGACGGTCTGCGCACTTCCGACAACCTCGACATGTACAACGGTGCGCCGGATCGTTACGACTGGAAGCTGGAAGGCAAGAAAGAGATGTACATCGCCTCCGACGCTTACAAGCTCGACGATCCGAAGCTCAAGTACGCCGACATCATCAAGGCAGGTCACATCAACCAGGATCTGGCCCGTTACGAGTTGCGTCGCGTCTGGCACGTGGTGGCGACTTTGAAGGAAGGTCAGCGCCACATCTACGCCAAGCGTGACTTCTACATCGACGAAGACACCTGGCAAGCGGCGGTGATCGACCACTACGACGGTCGCAACCAGCTCTGGCGCGTGGCGGAAGCTCATGCCCAGCCTTACTACAACGTTCAGGTGCCGTGGTACACCCTGGAAGCCCTGTACGACCTGCAGTCGGGTCGCTATCTGGCACTGGGCATGAAGAACGAAGAGAAGTCGGCATATGACTTCGGCTTCACCGCGACCACCGCGGACTTCACCCCGAACGCCCTGCGTCAGGATGGCATTCGTTAAGCGTCAGTAAACCGAGGCCGCATCCTCTGAAACGCCCCGACTGGTTCGGGGCGTTTTTTTATGGCGATCTTTCCGTGAACAACGTTGCGTTACAGGCGGAGATAATTTTGTTCGTAGTCTTTTTGTAGCCATTTGTAGCAATTATCTTCATTCCCTCATCGTTTACCGCTAGTCTGCGGACATCTGCAACGCCGCCACCTGCAATTCAACAAGAGCCGGCCATGACTGATCTGTCCCCACCACCAGGTCCTGCAAGCATCGCTATCGCGGCGTTGGACGGGCGTTTTTATCGACCGCCATTGCCCGATGGTCATGTGCTGCGTCCGCGGCTTTGCGAACGTCTGAGCGCGGGGCTCGATGGCCGGCTGCTATTGGTGAGTGCGCCAGCGGGGTTCGGCAAGAGCTCGTTGGCGGTGGAGTTCTGCCAGTCGCTGCCGGGTCATTGGCAGAGCTTGTGGCTGGGGTTGAGTCCACGGGACAGTGATCCTGGCCGCTTCCTCGAACGGCTGCTCGAGGGCCTGCAGGACTTTTACCCGCAATTGGGCAGGCAGTCCCTGGGGCTGCTGAAAATGCGCCAGCGCCATCAGCCTTTTGCCTTCGAGGAATGGCTCGACGGATTGCTCGATGAACTGGCCGTGCAGCTGTCGACAGCAACGCCGCTGTTACTGGTGCTCGATGACTATCATCTGGCCCAGGGGCCGGTACTCGATCGTTGCCTGCAGTTTTTCCTCAATCACCTTCCCGACGGTTTACTGGTGATGGTCACCAGCCGTCAGCGACCTGACTGGCATCTGGCGCGCCTGCGCCTGTCGCGGCAGTTGCTGGAGTTGCATGAACAGGACCTGCGTCTGACCCATGACGAAGCCCTGAGCTTGCTCGATCGCCACAGCAGCTCCCTGCGTGGCGAGGCGCTGGAAGCGCTGATCCAACGCAGTGAAGGCTGGGTCGCCGGATTGCGTTTCTGGCTGCTGGCAGCGTCGGAAGCCGGCACTCATGGCGCACTGCCCCAGACGCTTCACGGTGGGGAAGGGCTGATCCGCGACTACCTGCTTGAAGAAGTCATCGATTGCCTGCCCGCCGAAGTGCAAGCTTTCCTCTACGACACCGCGCCCCAGGAGCGTTTCTGCAGCGAACTGTGCGACGCCGTTCGCGATGCCCACGACAGCGCTGAAATCCTGCGCTTCCTGGCGGCTCATCAGGTGTTTCTGGTGCCGCTGGATGAGCATGGTCACTGGTATCGCTATCACCATCTGTTTTCCGATCTGTTGCGTTCGCGGCCTGCCGTCCAGTCGATGGTGCCGGCTGCGAGCCTGCACTTGCGTGCCTGCCGCTGGTTCAATGCTCAGGGTTTGCTTGACGAGGCGGTAGAGCAGGCATTGCGCGCCGGACATCTGGATGTCGCGGCGAACCTGGTGCAAAACCTTTCGGAAGAGCAACTGCTGGCCGAGCAGAATGTCGGCATGTTGCTGCGCTGGAAAATGGACTTGCCTGACAGCCTGCTGATCAGCACGCCACGGCTGATCGTGCTCTACAGCTGGGCGTTGGGGTTGGCCTGTCAGCTGGACGCTGCTGAGGAATTGGCCGCGCATTTGAGCCGTTTCCTGCCGGCGCCATCGGCCACTGCGCAAAAGTCGATGCTGGCCCAATGGCTGGCCCTTAGCGGGATCATCGCCCGCGGGCGCGGCAATCGTGAACTCACGCTGCGCTATTGCACCGAAGCGCTGGAGAGCCTGCCCGCCAAACGCTATGGCCAGCGTTTGATGTGCCTGTCCACGCTGTCCAATCTGGCGATTGCCGACGGTGACTTGTGGCGTGCACGCCAGTTGAACCGTGATTCCCTGGAGCTGGCACAACGTGTCGGCAACCCGTTGTTCGAAGCGCTGACCCATTACGACCGCGCGCGGGTGCTGCAAGCGCGAGGGGAGATCCTTCGCGCCATGGATGAAGTCCGGCAGGGGCTGCGTCGCCTGCAAGGGCTGTCACCGCAACGCCTGTATGCCGTTCGCGCACGGTTGACGTTGTACGAGGGTTTTCTGCTGGCGCTGCGCCTGCAACCGCACGCCGCGCGCCAGCGCTTGCAGGTCGGCTTGAGCGAAGCGCGGGCCTGTCGCGATATCAGTGTGCTGATCGGCCATTGCGTGATTGCCCGGCTCGAAGGCAGCAGCGGGGAGTTCGCCAAGGCCTTTGCCGAGCTGGCCGAAGCCGAGCGACTGATGCACATCTGGGACGTGCCGCCGATTTACTATCTGGCAATGATCACCCTGGTCAAATGCGAGCTGTGGCTGGCCCAGGGGCGCATCGATCTGGCGGAAGCCTGGCTGGCGCGACTGGGGCAGACCTACAACGGAGAACACCCGGCCGCACCACCGGAATTCCACCCGCAGTTGCCGTTGCACATCGAGTTGCAGCAAGCCTTGCTGGAAGTGATTCAAGGGCAACCCATGCTGGCCGAAGGACGCTTGAATGCGCTGCTCGAGCACGGCCAGCAAACCGGTCGGCAGATGTTGAGCGCGATGGCATTGACGCAAAAAGTCTCGCTATTGCTCGGCGCCGGGCGTGAGCCCGAGGCACGCAAGGCATTGGGGCACGCACTGGACGCTGCCGCCGGCGGCATTCTGCAACCCTTCGACAGGTTGCTGGCTGAACATCCCGACTGGCTTCGCGGGCAGTTGCCATGCGGCGCGTTGACGACCGTTGCCCAGGACCTCGTCGATAAACTTCCGGCACAATCTGCGCGTTCTGCCCTGGAGGTCGCTCCTGTTTCCGAGCAACTGAGTACCCGGGAACTGGCAGTCCTGCGCCTGATCGCACAGGGTTGCTCGAATCAGGAAATCAGCGACCAGCTGTTCATTTCCCTGCACACGGTCAAGACCCACGCCAGCCATATCAACAGCAAGCTTGGCGTCGAGCGGCGGACACAGGCGGTGGCGCGGGCGAAGGAACTGGGGGTTTTGGGTTAAGGAACTTTCACGTTACATCGCCCGGTAAATCCCTCGATACTCAAGTGTGCGAAAATCGCTCGTCCCGTTTATCGAGCAGGCCCCGATGTCCCAGCAACCTTCCCTTATCCGAGAAACCTTCCCCGTCGGCCCGTTGCAGTGCAACTGCACGATCATCGGCGATCCGCTCACGAAAAAGGCCATCGTCGTTGATCCGGGCGGCAATCACGAACTGATCCTTGCCCGGCTTGAAGCACTGGGCCTGAAGCTGGTCAGCATCATCCACACCCACGCGCATCTCGATCACTTCCTGGCTTCCGGTCAGTTGAAGGAGAAAACCGGCGCAACCCTGCATTTGCACAAGGAAGATCAGTTCCTCTGGGACAATCTGGAAATGCAATGCCAGATGTTCGGCGTGCCCTACACGCCAGTGCCATCACCGGATCGCTGGTTGGCCGACGATGAAGAACTGGCTTGTGGCTGCGGCGTTGCCCTGCACACGCCAGGGCATACGCCGGGTTCCATGAGCTTCTGGTTTTCGGAAGCTAAACTGCTGATTGCCGGCGACACCTTGTTCCGTCGCGGAGTCGGGCGTACGGATTTGTGGGGTGGCGATCAGGGGACGATCGTGCGTTCGATCAAGCAGCGCCTGTATACCCTCGATGAGGAGGCAATCGTGGTGGCCGGGCATGGCCCTGACACCCGCTTGGGCGATGAAATGCGTGAGAACCCGTTCGTTCGGGCCTGATTTGTAACAAGCGGAATTTTCCCCGGGCGAAATGATCCAACGCCCGCAAAGGTTCGATGCTTACGTCCTTTGCACCACAGAATGCAAAAAGTAGGAGCTCTTCATGTTCACCACCCGTCGTTTGATTATTGTTGCTACTGCCGTGGCGCTGTTGTCCGGTTGTGCATCGCCCAACCCATATGACGGAAGTCAGGGGCAGGCTGATGGTGGCTCGCAAGGCATGAGCAAAACCGCCAAGTACGGTGGCCTCGGTGCCTTGGCCGGTGCACTGGCCGGTGCCGCCATCAACCACGATAACCGTGGCAAGGGCGCGCTGATCGGTGCCGCAGTGGTCGGTGCTTCCGCCGCCGGTTACGGCTACTACGCTGACCAGCAGGAGAAGAAACTGCGCGCCAGCATGGCCAACACCGGCGTTGAAGTGCAGCGCCAGGGCGATCAGATCAAGCTGATCATGCCGGGCAACATCACTTTCGCCACCGATTCGGCGAACATCGCTCCAAGCTTCTACCAGCCGCTGAACAACCTGGCCGGCTCGCTGAAGGAATTCAACCAGAACCAGATCGAAATCGTCGGCTACACCGACAGCACCGGCAGCCGCCAGCACAACATGGACCTGTCCCAGCGTCGGGCCCAGAGCGTCGCGACTTACCTGACCTCGCAAGGTGTGAGTGGCACCAACCTGAGCGCCCGTGGCGCCGGTCCGGATAGCCCGGTTGCCAGCAACGCCGACGTCAATGGCCGTGCACAGAACCGTCGTGTAGAGGTCAACCTCAAGGCGATTCCGGGGCAGCAGTATGGTGCCCAGCAGCAGGGCAACGTTCAGCAATACCCATAATTGTCTGACTGAACCCCAGACATAAAAAAACCGCCCGATCCTTAATGGCTCGGGCGGTTTTTTTTCGCCTGAATTTGCTTACTTCTTCAGACCATAATGCTCATCGAGCATGCCCGGGGCGTTCGGGGCTTTAGGTGCGTAGTCGCGCGGTGGTTCCTGACTGCGCGGTGGCGTCAGGCGTTCCCGTGGAGCCTGCGTCGCATCGGCGTGCAGGGAGGCCAGCAAGCGTTGGCGGGTCTGCTCGTCCAGGGCCAGGCGGTTGGCGCCCTCGGCGAGATGATCCTGCACTTCCTGATAGCTCTGAGTCAGTTTCTTGACCAGTGTCGCAGTGCTGTTGAAGTGGGTCACCACTTCGTTCTGATAACTGTCGAAGCGTTCCTGAATATCGTCCAGCTGACGTTGCGTGCTGCTAGGCGCGGCATTCGGCGCAAGGCGAGCGATCAGGAATCCAATGGCGACACCCACAACCAGGGCAAGAGTCGGCAACAACCAAACTAAGAGCGAGTGTTCCACGAGTCCTTCCTCTATAAACGGCTTTGCTTTACGTTAACGGCTCGAACCTGCGCTGTATACCGCGATTCACTCGCAATGGACAGTCGCAGACAATTTGCTAGACGAGTCGACCTGATTCGAGGTCACGGAGTTCCTTCCTTGCTGATGCGTGAAACCCCTGTAGTGATTGATGGCCCTGTTGGGCAGCTGGAAGCCCTCTATCTGGATAACGAGCAACCGCGCGGTATTGCGCTGATCTGCCACCCGAACCCGGTGCAGGGCGGCACCATGCTCAATAAAGTGGTCTCGACCCTGCAGCGTACCGCCCGCGATGCCGGCCTGATCACCCTGCGCTTCAACTACCGTGGCGTCGGCGCCAGCGAAGGCACTCATGACATGGGCACGGGCGAAGTCGACGATGCCCAGGCCGCAGCGGCATGGTTTCGGCAAAAGCACCCGGATCTGCCCCTGACCCTGTTCGGCTTCTCCTTCGGCGGTTTTGTCGCCGCCAGCCTCGGCGGACGCCTGGAAGCCAGAGGCGAGCAGATCAAGCACCTGTTCATGGTCGCACCAGCGGTCATGCGCCTGGGCGATCAGGATCAACTGCCGCAGCAGGGCGAACTGACCCTGATTCAGCCGGAAACCGACGAAGTCATCGACCCGCAAGTCGTCTACGACTGGTCCGAACAACTGGAACGTCCCCATGAGCTGCTGAAAGTGGCAGAATGCGGGCACTTCTTTCATGGCAAGCTGACCGATCTCAAGGATCTTATCCTGCCGCGTCTTTCGAATTGATTGCAGTCTGACAAGCGATTACCCATGACGACTCGTACCCGTATCCTCACCGGCATTACCACCACCGGCACGCCGCACCTGGGCAACTACGCTGGCGCCATCCGCCCGGCGATCGTCGCCAGCCGTGACAGCAATGCCGATTCGTTCTACTTCCTGGCCGACTATCACGCCCTGATCAAATGCGATGACCCGCTGCGCATTCAGCGTTCGCGTCTGGAAATCGCCGCGACCTGGCTGGCCGGTGGCCTGGATGTGGATCGCGTGACCTTCTACCGCCAGTCCGACATCCCGGAGATTCCCGAGCTGACCTGGCTGCTGACCTGCGTCGCCGCCAAGGGCCTGCTCAACCGCGCCCACGCCTACAAGGCTTCGGTGGACAAGAACGTCGAGACCGGTGAAGACCCGGATGCCGGTATCACCATGGGCCTGTACAGCTACCCGGTGCTGATGGCCGCGGACATTCTGATGTTCAACGCGCACAAGGTGCCGGTCGGTCGCGACCAGATCCAGCACGTGGAAATGGCCCGTGACATCGGTCAACGCTTCAATCACCTGTTCGGCCAGGGCAAGGAGTTCTTCACCATGCCCGAGGCGCTGATCGAGGAAAGTGTGGCGACGTTGCCGGGCCTCGACGGTCGCAAGATGTCGAAGAGCTACGACAACACCATCCCGCTGTTCAGCAGCGCCAAAGAGATGAAGGACGCGATTTCGCGGATCGTCACCGACTCCCGTGCCCCGGGCGAAGCGAAAGATCCAGACAATTCGCACCTGTTCACCCTGTTCCAGGCCTTTGCTACCCCCGCGCAAGCCGACGAGTTCCGTAGCGAACTGCTGCAGGGCCTGGGTTGGGGCGAGGCGAAGAACCGCCTGTTCCAGTTGCTGGACAACGAACTGGGCGAGTCCCGTGAGCGTTATCAACAACTGATCGAGCGCCCGGCGGACCTGGAAGACATCCTGCAGCACGGTGCGAAAAAGGCCCGTGCGGTGGCGACGCCGTTCCTTCACGAGCTGCGTGAAGCGGTGGGCTTGCGCTCCTTCGTCGCTCAGACACAAGTGGCGGCGACCACCAAGAAGAAAGCTGCGAAAGCCGCGCGTTTCGTCAGCTTCCGCGAAGACGACGGCAGCTTCCGCTTCCGCCTGCTGGCAGCCGATGGTGAACAACTGCTGCTATCGCGCAACTTCGCTGACGGTAAAACCGCCGGGCAGGTGACCAAGCAACTGCAATCGGGCCAGCCATTGGACGTGCGTAGCGAAGACTTGAGCTTCAGCGTCTGGCTGGAAGGCGAGTGCGTCGGCGATAGCCCGGCTTTCGCTGACAGCGCCGCGCGCGACGGTGCGATCGACGCCCTGCGCATTGCGCTGACGCCGATTCAGGAATAATCAACGGCTCGACCCGACCAAGGGTTGATTGCCATTCCCACGGGCCATCGCTAAAGTGACGGCCCGTTTTTGTTGCCTTGCTAACGAATTATGACGCCCCTAGAACGATATCAAGCTGATCTGAAACGCCCGGAGTTCTTCCATGACGCTGCGCAGGAAACGGCTGTGCGTCATTTGCAGCGCCTGTACGACGATCTGGTCGCGGCCGAGCAGAACAAACCAGGCCTGCTGGGCAAACTGTTTGGCAAGAAGGATCAGACGCCGGTCAAGGGCCTGTATTTCTGGGGCGGCGTAGGTCGCGGCAAGACTTACCTGGTCGACACCTTCTTTGAGGCGCTGCCGTTCAAGGAAAAGACCCGTACACACTTCCACCGCTTCATGAAGCGCGTGCACGAAGAAATGAAAACCCTGGGCGGCGAGAAAAACCCGCTGACCATCATCGCCAAGCGTTTCGCCGCCGAGACCCGGGTGATCTGTTTCGATGAGTTCTTCGTTTCCGACATCACCGACGCCATGATCCTTGGCACCCTGATGGAAGAGCTGTTCAAGAACGGCGTGAGCCTGGTCGCGACTTCGAACATCGTGCCGGACGGCTTGTACAAGGACGGCCTGCAACGTGCGCGTTTCCTGCCGGCCATCGCGCTGATCAAGCAGCACACCGATATCGTCAACGTCGACAGTGGCGTCGATTACCGTCTGCGCCATCTCGAACAAGCGGAACTGTTCCACTTCCCGCTGGACGAAGCCGCCCACGAAAGCCTGCGCAAGAGTTTCCGTGCGCTGACGCCGGAATGCACTGCAGCAGTCGAGAACGACGTGCTGATGATCGAAAACCGCGAAATCCGCGCCCTGCGCACCTGTGATGACGTGGCCTGGTTCGACTTCCGCGAACTGTGCGATGGCCCACGCAGCCAGAACGACTACATCGAACTGGGCAAGATCTTCCACGCCGTGTTGCTTAGCGGTGTCGAGCAGATGAGCGTCACCACCGACGACATCGCCCGTCGTTTCATCAACATGGTCGACGAGTTCTACGACCGTAACGTGAAACTGATCATTTCTGCCGAAGTAGAGCTCAAAGACCTCTACACCGGTGGCCGCCTGACGTTCGAGTTCCAGCGCACCCTCAGCCGCCTGCTGGAAATGCAATCCCACGAATTCCTGTCTCGGGCGCATAAGCCGTAGAGCGGTTCGGAAAATGAAAAGGCCTGCGATTGCAGGCCTTTTTTTTCGCTAATGGCTTACCGGGATCTCTGTAGGAGCGAGCCTGCTCGCGATAGTGCCGGGTCAGTCACATTAAAGCTGGATGTGCCGACGTCATCGCGAGCAGGCTCGCTCCTCCATTGAAATTGTGTTGATTCTGGAATCTACGCCGCTTGCTGAAACTGCTGCCGATACTGGTTCGGCGACAACTCAGTGTGCTGCCGGAACAGTCGGGCAAAGAAGCTGGCGTCGTCGTAGCCAACTTCATAGCTGATGGTCTTGATGCTCTTGCGGCTGCCGGACAGCAGGCCCTTGGCGGTTTCGATGCGCAGGCGTTGCAGGTAGTGCAGCGGCTTGTCGCCGGTGGCGGTCTGGAAGCGGCGCATGAAGTTGCGGATGCTCATGCCGTGCTCGCGGGCGACGTCTTCGAAGCGGAATTTGTCGGCGAAGTGCTCTTCGAGCCAGTGCTGGATCTGCAGGATGATCACGTCCTGATGCAGTTTCTGGCCGCCGAAGCCGATTCTTCCTGGCGAGTAGCTGCGCTGCACCTCGTAGAGAATGTCCCGGGCCACTGCCTGGGACACATTGGCGCCGCAGAAGCGTTCGATCAGGTAGATGTACAGGTCGCATGCCGAGGTGGTGCCGCCCGCGCAGTAGAGGTTATCGGCGTCGGTCAGGTGCTTGTCCTGGTTGAGGTAGACCCGCGGGAAGCGTTCGGCGAAGGCATTGAAGAAGCGCCAGTAAGTGGTCGCTTCCTTGCCGTCGAGCAACCCGGCCTCGGCCAGCCAGAAGACTCCGGTGGCCTCGCCAACGAGTACGGCGCCGCGTGCATGTTGCTGGCGCAGCCAGGGCAGGACTTGAGGGTAGCGTTGGCAGAGGTTTTCGAAGTCGTCCCAGAATGCGGGAATGACGATGATGTCGGCATTTTCCAGCCCGCCGTCCACTGGCATGAGCACATTGCTGAAACTTTGCACAGGTTTGCCGTCGGGGCTGACCAGGCGGGTTTCGAAGGCCGGTACCAGGCCGTGGCCCAGCTGTTTGCCGTAGCGCAGACTGGCGAGGTGGAAGAAATCCTTGGCTTGCATGAGGGTGGAAGCGAAAACCCGGTCGAAGGCCAGGATGCTGACGCGCCGCAGGGGCGTGGAGGCTTGGTTAGACATAATTCAACTTTATTTTTATAGGGGAAAGTGGTCACCAGACGGCTGGATCGTCTTATTTTTTGTCGGATGTGTCCAGTGTCCTGTATCGGACACGGGGCTTAGTCTCTGAAGGCCTACCTCTTCTAAAAACTAACGACAGGTGCCGCATGATTCCCAGAACCTTGTTCAGTTCCGAGCACGAACTCTTCCGTGACAGCGTGCGAACCTTTCTGGAAAAAGAGGCGGTGCCGTTCCATGGGCAATGGGAAAAACAGGGCTATATCGACCGCAAACTCTGGAACAAGGCGGGGGAGGCGGGGATGTTGTGCTCGCATCTGCCGGAAGAGTACGGCGGCTTGGGGGCGGACTTTCTTTACAGTGCGGTGGTGATCGAAGAAGTGGGGCGGCTGGGGCTGACCGGCATCGGTTTCTCCCTGCATTCGGACATCGTGGCGCCGTACATCCTGCATTACGGCAGTGAAATGCTGAAACAAAAATACCTGCCGAAACTGGTTTCCGGGGAGATGGTCAGCGCTATCGCCATGACCGAGCCGGGCGCCGGTTCGGACCTGCAAGGGGTCAAGACCACGGCAGTGCTGGACGGCGACGAATATGTGATCAACGGCTCGAAAACCTTCATCACCAACGGTTATCTCGCTGACCTGGTGATTGTCGTGGCCAAGACTGATCCGAAGGCGGGCGCGAAGGGCACCAGCCTGTTTCTGGTGGAAGCCGATACGCCGGGCTTCGACAAGGGCAAGCGCCTGGAGAAGGTTGGCATGAAGGCTCAGGATACATCGGAGCTGTTTTTCCAGGATGTCCGGGTGCCCAAGGAAAATCTGTTGGGGCAGGCAGGGATGGGTTTTGCCTATCTGATGCAGGAATTGCCGCAGGAGCGTCTGACCGTGGCGATTGGTGGGCTGGCGTCAGCCGAAGCGGCGCTGGAGTGGACGCTGGATTACACCCGTGAGCGCAAGGCGTTCGGCAAATCGATTGCCGACTTCCAGAACACGCGATTCAAGCTGGCGGAGATGGCGACTGAAATCCAGATCGGCCGGGTCTTCGTCGACCGCTGCATGGAACTGCATCTGCAAGGCAAGCTCGACGTGCCCACGGCGGCGATGGCCAAGTACTGGGGAACCGACCTGCAATGCAAGGTTCTCGATGAGTGCGTGCAGTTGCATGGCGGATACGGCTTCATGTGGGAATACCCGGTCGCCCGGGCGTGGGCGGATGCGCGGGTGCAGCGGATCTATGCCGGGACCAATGAGATCATGAAGGAGATTATTGCGCGGTCGCTTTGATCTGCTGTGACTGTTATGCCGCCATCGCGAGCAGGCTCGCTCCCACGGGTACAGTGCAATCCCTGTGGGAGCGAGCCTGCTCGCGAATGGAGAGATGAGTCAATCAAGGCGCAGGATTCGGATGATCCTTGTGAATCGCCTCGATCCCTTCCAGCACTTCATCCGACAGTTTCAGATCAAAACTGGCAATGTTGCTGTCCAGTTGCTCCAGCGTTGTCGCGCCGATGATGTTGCTGGTGACGAACGGCTGCTGCGTCACGAAGGCCAAGGCCATTTGTGCCGGATCAAGGCCGTGCTCGCGCGCCAGCGCCACGTAGCGGCTGCACGCTGCTTCCGACTGCGGGTTGAAATAGCGGCTGAAGCGGCTGTAGAGGCTCAGGCGGCCTTTCGGTGGACGGGCACCACCTTCGTACTTGCCTGACAGAAAACCGAACGCCAGCGGCGAATAGGCGAGCAATCCGCATTGTTCGCGAATGGCGATTTCCGCCAGGCCGACTTCGAAGCTGCGATTGAGCAGGTTATAGGGGTTCTGGATCGATACCGCGCGCGGCCAGCCACGGGCTTCGGCCAGGGCGAGGAAGCGCATGGTGCCCCACGGCGTTTCGTTGGACAGGCCGATGTGGCGGATCTTGCCGGCCTTGACCTGCTCATCGAGCGCTTCGAGGGTGTCTTCCAGTGGTGTCAGGTTGGCTTCGATCTTGTGCTTGTAGCCCAGTTGTCCGAAGAAATTGGTGCTGCGCTCGGGCCAGTGCAGTTGGTAGAGGTCGATGTAGTCGGTCTGCAGGCGCTTGAGGCTGCCATCCACGGCTTCGGTGATGTGCTGGCGGTTGTGGCGCAGGTTCTTGTCGCGGATGTAGTCGATGGTGTTGCCGGGGCCGGCGATCTTGCTGGCCAGTATCCAGTCGGCGCGATCGCCGCGGCTCTTGAAGTAATTGCCGATGTAGCGTTCGGTGGTGGCGTAGGTTTCGGCCTTGGGTGGCACCGGGTACATCTCGGCGGTATCGATGAAATTGATCCCGGCGCTCTTGGCCCGCTCAATCTGGGCGAAGGCTTCAGCTTCGCTGTTTTGCTCGCCCCAGGTCATGGTGCCGAGGCAGAGTGCACTCACGTTCAGGTTGGTCCGGCCTAACTGGCGATACTCCATCGGGGAGCTCCTTGGGCAAAACAAGCATAAAAGCAGGTTGAATTATTTTTCGCAATCTGCATAATTGCGCACCTCTTTCTGCAGTGGAAGTGATGCGCCGCCGCCGAAGAATCTTGCCGTTGAACGGACGCGCCGACCCGAGCCCCCGAAAGCGTCTGTATCCGGCTGCCTTTGACTTGTCAAAGTACGCACTATTCAGTAAGATCCGCCGTCTTATTTACAGGCGGCCCCTGAGGCTATAAAGAATGAAAACTTTTACTGCTAAACCGGAAACAGTAAAGCGCGACTGGTTTGTCGTCGACGCTGCTGGTCAGACCCTGGGTCGTCTGGCCACCGAAATCGCCAGCCGTCTGCGTGGCAAGCACAAGCCTGAGTACACTCCTCACGTTGACACCGGCGACTACATCGTCGTGATCAATGCCGAGCAGATCCGTGTTACTGGCGCTAAAACCAGCGACAAAATGTACTACTCCCACTCCGGTTTCCCGGGCGGCATCAAGTCGATCAACTTTGAAAAGCTGATCGCCAAGGCCCCTGAGCGCGTGATCGAGACCGCGGTGAAAGGCATGCTGCCTAAGAACCCGCTGGGTCGCGACATGTACCGTAAGCTGAAAGTCTATGCGGGCGCTGCACACCCTCATACTGCTCAGCAGCCCCAAGAACTGAAGATTTAACGGAATAGTTCATTATGTCGGCGACTCAAAATTACGGCACTGGCCGTCGCAAGACCGCAACCGCACGCGTTTTCCTGCGTCCGGGCACTGGTAAAATCTCCATCAACAACCGTTCGCTGGATACCTTCTTCGGCCGCGAAACTGCCCGCATGGTAGTTCGTCAGCCGCTGGAGCTGACCGAGACTGTCGAGAAATTCGACATCTACGTCACCGTGATCGGCGGTGGTGTAAGTGGCCAGGCTGGCGCAATCCGCCACGGTATCACTCGCGCCCTGATGGACTACGACGAAACTCTGCGCAGCTCGCTGCGTAAAGCTGGCTTCGTAACCCGCGATGCACGTGAAGTTGAACGTAAGAAAGTTGGTCTGCGTAAAGCGCGTAAGCGTCCGCAGTACTCGAAGCGTTAATTCGCTTCCACGTTCAAAAAAGAACGCCCAGTTTCCTCACGGAGCTGGGCGTTTTTTTGTGTCTGCGATTTATAAAAGAATTGCTCTGTGACAACTTGCCACATCCGTAGACGCCCTATACTACAAGGCTTGAGGGGGGTAGCTCCCGGTAATTACCTTGTCAGAATTGGGGGTTTTCATTACCATTCGGCAAAATTTTTATAAGTACATAGATTTATTTAGTAGATGCCTGATTTAACAGGCCACAAAGCTGATGGGAGAGGACTGAATGAGCAATGACGGCGTGAATGCAGGCCGGCGTCGCTTCTTGGTAGCAGCCACATCCGTGGTGGGTGCTGCAGGAGCGGTGGGGGCTGCGGTCCCGTTCGTGGGGTCATGGTTTCCCAGTGCCAAGGCGAAAGCCGCAGGGGCACCGGTGAAAGTGAATGTCAGCAAAGTCGAGCCAGGCCAGCAGATGATTGCTGAATGGCGTGGCCAGCCGGTATTCATCGTCCGCCGTACACCGGAAATCCTGGGGAATCTGAAGAAGATCGAGGGTCAACTGTCTGATCCTACCTCCAAGAACTCGACTCAACCGACCTATGTTGATCCGGAAACCCGTTCGATCAAACCTGAGGTTCTGCTGCTGATCGGTATCTGCACGCACCTGGGTTGCTCGCCGACATTCCGTCCCGAAGTCGCCCCCGCAGATCTGGGCAAGGACTGGGTAGGTGGTTATTTCTGCCCCTGCCACGGCTCCCACTACGACCTGGCTGGCCGCGTCTACAAGGCACAACCCGCGCCTTTGAACCTGCCAGTTCCCCCGCATTCCTATGAGACCGATGAAATCATTGTCATTGGTGTCGATAAGGAGAACGCGTGATGAGCAAGTTCATGGATTGGGTTGATGCGCGCTTTCCCGCGACCAAAATGTGGGAAGACCATCTCAGCAAATATTACGCGCCAAAAAACTTCAACTTCTTCTACTTCTTCGGCTCCCTGGCTTTGCTGGTGCTGGTCAACCAGATCGTCACTGGTGTCTGGCTGACCATGAGCTACACCCCGTCGGCGGAAGAAGCGTTCGCTTCCGTCGAATACATCATGCGCGATGTCGAGTACGGCTCGATCCTGCGTCTTCTGCACTCCACCGGCGCTTCGGCGTTCTTCATCGTGGTCTATCTGCACATGTTCCGTGGCTTGCTCTACGGTTCGTACCAGAAACCGCGCGAGTTGGTGTGGGTCTTCGGCATGCTGATCTACCTGGCGCTGATGGCTGAAGCCTTCATGGGTTACCTGCTGCCGTGGGGCCAGATGTCCTACTGGGGCGCCCAGGTGATCATCTCGCTGTTCGGTGCGATCCCGGTCATCGGCAACGACCTGACCCAGTGGATCCGTGGTGACTACCTGATTTCCGGTATTACCCTGAACCGCTTCTTCGCCCTGCATGTGGTTGCGTTGCCGATCGTGATTCTCGGTCTGGTGGTACTGCACATTCTGGCGCTGCACGAAGTGGGCTCGAACAACCCGGACGGTGTGGACATCAAGAAGCACAAGGATGAAAACGGCGTACCGCTGGACGGCATTGCCTTCCACCCGTACTACACCGTGAAGGATATCGTCGGCGTGGTGGTGTTCCTGTTCATCTTCTGTTCGATCGTGTTCTTCTTCCCGGAAATGGGCGGTTACTTCCTCGAGAAGCCGAACTTTGAAGTGGCGAACGCCTTCAAGACCCCTGAGCACATCGCTCCGGTCTGGTACTTCACCCCGTTCTACGCGATTTTGCGTGCGGTTCCGGACAAGCTCTTCGGTGTTATCGCCATGGGTGCGGCCATCGCAGTGCTGTTCGTGCTGCCGTGGCTGGATCGCAGCCCGGTCAAGTCGATGCGCTACAAAGGCTGGCTGAGCAAGATCTGGCTCTGGGTATTCTGCATTTCGTTCGTGATCCTGGGTGTTCTGGGCGTATTGGCGCCTACCCCTGAGCGTACGTTGCTGTCGCAGGTATGTACCTTCCTGTATTTCGCTTACTTCATTCTGATGCCGTTCTATACCCGGCTCGAGAAGACCAAACCGGTTCCGGAAAGGGTGACTGGCTGATGAAAAAACTATTTGCGGTATTGATGCTTGCGGCACTGCCAGTGTTTGCTTTCGCTGCTGAACACGGCGGTCCTGAACTGGAAAAAGTCGACATCGACGTATCCGACAAAGCTGCCATGCAGGATGGTGCGCGCACGTTTGCCAACTATTGCATGGGTTGCCATAGCGCCAAGTTCCAGCGCTATGAGCGTGTCGCCGATGACCTGGGTATTCCTCATGAACTGATGCTGGAGAAGCTGGTGTTCACCGGCGCCAAGATTGGCGATCACATGAGCATCGGCATGCAGCCGGCTGACGCCAAGACCTGGTTCGGTGCGGCACCACCCGATCTGACCCTGGTAGCTCGTGTTCGTGGTACTGATTGGCTTTACGGTTACCTGAAGTCGTTCTATGAAGACCCATCGCGCCCTTGGGGGGTGAACAACAAGGTCTTCCCGAACGTCGGTATGCCTAACGTCCTGGTCGGTTTGCAAGGTCGCCAGGTTGTCGGTTGCAAACAAGTCCAGATCGTCGAAGACGGCAAGAAGCAATTTGACCCGTTGACCGGTACGCCGTTGACCCACGAGGCATGCGATCAGCTGACGATCGTGCCGAAGAGTGGTTCTTTGACCGAAGAGCAGTTCGATGAGAAGGTCAAGAATCTGGTAACCTTCCTGGCTTACTCGGCTAACCCGGTTAAGCTGCAACATCAGCGCATTGGTACCTATGTATTGCTGTACCTGGCGTTCTTCTTCGTATTCGCATACTTGCTCAAGCGTGAATACTGGAAAGACGTGCACTGATAAAGCTTCAAGCTATTGCTGTTAATCGCGCGCGCCCAAGGGCGCCTCTGAAGGTGTAACGAATCTGGCTTGCCAGGCGTTACGGGAGGCGCCCTCTGGGCGCGTTCGTTTTTCCGCTTTCGATCATTTTTACAAGCGAGGAGGATCGCCATGGGCGTGACCAATCGGTTGGCCTGCTACTCCGACCCCGCCGACCACTATTCCCACCGAGTGCGAATCGTACTGGCAGAGAAGGGTGTCAGCGCCGAGATCATCTACGTGGAGGCTGGTCGCCAGCCACCTAAACTGATCGAAGTGAACCCTTATGGCAGCTTGCCTACCCTGGTTGATCGGGACCTGGCGCTGTGGGAGTCCACGGTGGTAATGGAATACCTGGATGAGCGCTATCCGCACCCGCCGCTGCTGCCGGTGTACCCGGTGGCGCGTGCCAATAGCCGACTGCTGATGCACCGTATTCAGCGGGACTGGTGTGGTCTGGTGGATCTGATTCTGGATTCGCGGACCAAGGACGCGGCTCGCGCCGTGGCGCGCAAGGAGCTGCGCGAAAGTCTGACTGGCGTGTCGCCGTTGTTCGCTGACAAGCCGTTTTTCCTCAGTGAGGAACAAAGCCTGGTGGATTGCTGCCTATTGCCAATACTCTGGCGATTGCCGATTCTGGGTATCGAACTGCCGCGGCCTGCCAAGCCGCTGCTTGATTACATGGAGCGCCAGTTTGCGCGTGAGGCTTTCCAGGCAAGTCTGTCTGGTGTCGAACGCGACATGCGCTAAGGCTTAAGGAGCCGCTATGAACTCCAGTCGACCATATCTGGTCCGCGCGCTCTACGAGTGGATTGTGGACAATGACTGTACCCCGCACATCCTTGTGAACTCCGAGTATCCATCGGTTCAAGTGCCGCAGGGGTTTGCCAGTGATGGGCAAATTGTCCTGAACGTATCGCCCCAAGCCGTGCGTCATCTGCACATGGATAACGAAGCGGTGAGTTTCGAAGGCCGCTTCGGAGGCGTGCCGCATACGCTGTATGTGCCTATCGCATCGATCCTGGGTATTTACGCCCGGGAGAATGGCCAGGGCATGGTGTTCGATCTGGAGTCGCCAATGGGTGATGAAGACGAGATCGAACCGGATGACGACATTCCGCCACCCGATAGCGAGCCTCCGCGTCCCAGCGGTCGCCCCAGTCTGAAAGTGGTGAAATAAAAAAAGGCGACCTTCAAGGGTCGCCTTTTTTATTGCCTGCAGAAGCGGTGTTTATCAGTCGATGTACTCAAACAGCTTAACGATCTTCTGCACGCCGGATACACCTTGCACCAGATTGGTCGCCTGCGCAGCTTCCTGTTTGGTCAGCAGGCCCAGCAGATAAACGATGCCGTTCTCCGTCACGACCTTGATCCGTGAGCCCGGGATGTTCGGATCGGTGAGCATCTGGGTTTTGATCTTGGTGGTCAGCCAGGTGTCGTTCTGGCGAGCCAGCAGTGAGGAGGGTGGCAGGATCTGCAGTTCGTTGTGGACGGTCTTTACCCGCTGAACGGCGGCAGCGGCCTGTTCGGCCTTGGCCTTGAGGTCGGCGCGAGGGGTTTGGCCGGCGAGCAGTACGACACCGTTGAAGCTGGTGACCACAATGTGCGAATCGTTATCCAGGGCTGGGTCGGCCTTGGCAACGTTCACGCCGACCTTGGTGTCGATAAGGGAGTCATCGATCTTGCTGCCGAAGGTGCGGGTGCCACGGTCGTCTTCAATCGGTGCTTCGCGGCTGGCATTAACCACCGAGGTGCAGCCGCTGATGCCGAGGCACAAAGTCAGGGCCAGTAGGCCGAGGCGATTAGGGGTCATTCTTCACTCCCGAACAATTGGCTGTCGATCAAGTCGCAAAGGCAATGGATCGCCAGCAGGTGGACTTCCTGGATACGAGCGGTGACATTGGCGGGCACGCGAATCTCCACGTCCTCGGGCAATAGCAATGACGCCATGCCGCCGCCATCGCGACCGGTCAATGCTACGACAATCATTTCGCGATCATGTGCGGCCTGGATCGCTTGAATAATGTTCGCCGAGTTACCACTGGTGGAAATAGCCAGCAGAACATCACCTGGCTGGCCAAGGGCTCGTATCTGCTTGGAGAAGACTTCGTTGTAGCTGTAGTCGTTGGCGATCGAGGTGATCGTCGAACTGTCAGTGGTCAGCGCGATGGCGGGCAGGCTCGGGCGCTCACGCTCGAAGCGGTTGAGCAGTTCGGAGGAAAAATGCTGGGCGTCACCGGCGGAGCCGCCGTTGCCGCAGGACAGCATTTTGCCTTCGTTGAGCAGGGCGTTGACCATGACCTGGCTGGCTTGCTCGATGTGCGGTGCAAGTACTTCCATCGCCTGTTGCTTGGTGTCGATACTGGCCTGAAAAAGCTGGCGAATTCGGGATTGCATGTCCATCTGTGTGACCTTAATGAGCGCGGCTGTTCGGCACGAAAATGTGCAGCCCGCAAAGCAAAGAGCAAAAGTGTTGGGCGTTTTCCGGTTCGGGGTGCAAGTGATCAGCTGTCGAAGGCATTTTGTAACCAGTTCAGCTGATCGAGGTCGCTATCAATGGCAACCACATCGAAACGGCAAGGGGAGTTGGCCCAGCGCGATTCGCGCTGAAGAAAATACTGCGCGGCAAAAATCAGTTTTTGCCGTTTGCGCTCATCGATGCTATCGAGCGCGCCACCCCATTGAGTGTTTTTTCTGTAACGAACTTCAACGAATACTACTGTATCGCCATCTAGCATGACCAGATCAAGCTCGCCGCGTTTACACAACCAGTTCTGCGCCAGCAGGCGCAGACCCTGTTGTTGAAGATGCTCGAGCGCGTGGCGCTCGGCATCTTTACCGCTTTGCTGGCGTGACCCGTCGGGCATCAGCGAGAGGTGTCCGGCAGGCGCTGAACCTGGCCGTTTACGAACTCTGCCCATGGCAGTTGGCGCACAACGCGCTGGTTCTGCGACATGCCCAGGCTGCCCGACTGGCCTTCAATGCGGCTATCCGGCAGGGCCTTGAGTTGACCCAGGCGAGGTGCCAGGCGATAGGCGTCGACACCCATGGCATACAGGCGGCCGAGGCTGCTGGCAGCTTGTGGCCATTGTGCGGTGACCTGCTTGCGCAGCGGGTCATTGGCGTCCAGCAGCCATGGAGTTTCGCAGAAGCGGATGCCATTCATGTCGTTGTACTGGTTCACATCGCCGCTGGCGCTGAACACGTGGGACGTGGCGTAGACCGGAACGTCTCCCGCGTACTGAAAGTTCAGGGTCGGTTTGATCTGTTGCGCCTGTTGTGGCGTGGCGGCCAGGAAGATGAACTCGATGTCCTGACGGCGAGATGGCTGGGCGGCAACCTGTGAGCCTACTGTGCTCTGCAGGCTCTTGGCGCGACCTTCGCTCTGGCGCAACTGGAACATATCGGCAATCTGCTGGGCCAATTGCACCGGCTGGTCGACGCGCTCGGTGGCGACGATTGTGCCGCCGTTGGCTTGCCAGTCCTGGCTGAATGCGCGCAGTACGCGGTCGCCCCACTCACCTTTCGGGACCATGATGGCGGCGCGATGCAGGCCGTCGGCACGGGCGCGACGAGACACTTCGCGGGCTTCGTCTTCCGCGGCAAGACCGAACTGGAACAGTTGCGCCGGACCTTGTGCGCCTTCGCTGTAGTTCAGTGCCAGGGTGGTGATCGGCAGTTGCGGGCGAGCGCTCAGCTGTTTGACCAGTGGCTTCTCCAGCGGACCGACGACCAATTGCACGCCATCGGCCTGGGCCTTGCGATAAAACTCGTCGAGGGAGGTGAGCTTCGAGCTGTCATAGAACTCGATGGCTGGCGGTTTCTGTCCGGCTTGTTGCGCCTGGTAGTGAGCGGCCATGAAACCTTCGCGCAATGCCTTGCCAACCGAGGCGAGCGGGCCGTCCTGTGGCAGGAGCAGGGCGATTTTGCTCAGGGGCTGGCTGGCCAGTTCGTTGAGTTTGGTCAGTGGCAGCGGCAACTGAATGGCGGCGGGGTGCTTCGGATTCTGCTTGCGCCAGTTGTCGATGGCGGCCTGTTGTTGTTCCACGGTGCCGGCAGACTTGACCGCCAGGGCCAGCCCCATCCAGCCGCCGAGGTCATCAGAGGTGTTTGGTTGCAGTTGTTCGGTCGGCAGCGAGGCGATCAATGCCCAGATTGCTTCGTGGTTTTTGCTGGCAGCTTCGCCGCTAAGCATTGGCGCAATGAAGATGCGCTCCTTTGCGGCAGCCAGGGTCTGACCGTCAGCTTCCAGGGCGCGGGCGCGAACGGTGCCGGTGCGGACTTGCTGCTCCTGCGGCAATTCTCCGAGGCGCTGCATGCTTGGATGGCTCAAGGCTGTCAAGGCAGCTTTCGGCTGATTGCGGGTCATCGCCAGTTCGGCTGCCAGTGTGCTGGCAAACACCTGTTGGCCAGGCTTGAGTTGCTCCACGGGCACCTGCTGCAGAATTTGCGCCGATTGCGCGGCGTTGCCTTGACGATAAGCCAGGTCTGCTGCGCTCAGGCGCAGCAGGGCCGCATCTTCCGGCGATTTGCTCTGGGCGGCTTTCTCAAGCAGTTGCTCGATACTGGCATCCGGGGTCCGTGGGAGTTCGCCAAGGCTGGAGGAGGGCGAGCTGGCGCAAGCAGCCAGCAGGGCAGCAAGGCAGAGGGCAGTGAACAGCCGCAGGCAAGCGATCATGTAAGCGTTCCTGATACTCGATCAAATTAGCGTGGAATTGTACCCAAGCGCTGGCCGGGGTGCGATGTTACTGGCGTGAATCGATCAATTTAGCTGGTGTAAATGTTGCGCTGCGCCACAAACCACGGCAAAACCGGGTGTTACCCGCGTCTGTCGTGAGTGCCGCTACGCGCTACAATGGCGGCTTTATCGATCATGAGGTGTGCGCTTTGACTGCTCCAGGTGCTTTGAATTCCGCTGCGGGCTCGCTTTATGTGGTGGCGACGCCCATCGGCAACCTGGATGACATCAGTGCGCGCGCGCTGAAAATCTTGCGTGAGGTAGCGTTGATCGCTGCGGAAGATACCCGTCATTCCCAGCGTTTGATGCAACACTTCGGCATTTCCACGCCGTTGGCGGCTTGCCATGAACACAATGAGCGTGACGAAGGCAGTCGTTTCATTACCCGTCTGCTGGCGGGAGATGATGTAGCGCTGATCTCAGATGCGGGGACGCCACTGATTTCCGACCCGGGTTATCACTTGGTGCGCCAGGCTCGCGCCGCGGGGATCAATGTGGTGCCGGTTCCGGGCGCCTGTGCCCTGATCGCCGCATTATCGGCTGCCGGGTTGCCGTCCGATCGCTTTATCTTTGAAGGTTTCCTGCCGGCCAAGGCCGTGGGAAGGCGCGCGCGTCTTGAGGCAATAAAGGAAGAGCCACGCACGCTGATCTTTTACGAAGCCCCGCACCGTATCCTTGAATGCCTGCAGGACATGGAACTGGTATTCGGAGCCGACCGCCCCGCGTTGCTGGCTCGTGAACTGACTAAAACCTTCGAAACACTCAAGGGTTTGCCACTGGCCGAATTGCGCCAGTTCGTCGAGTCGGACTCGAATCAGCAGCGTGGCGAATGCGTGGTGCTGGTGGCGGGCTGGTCGGTGCCCGAGAGCGAAGATGCGGTCAGCAGCGAGGCGATGCGCGTTCTCAATCTGTTGCTCGAGGAAATGCCGCTCAAGCGTGCCGCCGCGTTGGCGGCGCAAATTACCGGTGAGCGCAAGAATGTTCTCTATCAGGTGGCGCTGGATAAACAGAAGGGTGAGTAAAAACCCGACGCAAAGGCATGGCCAAAGGCTTTTAGCGCTTGTTCTTCGGGCGCTCTGCCGTTAACCTGCGCGGCGGAGAGTCGATCGGACAGTCGCTGCCCTCTATGAAAATTAGGGGGGGGAGGAAAGTCCGGGCTCCATAGGGCGAAGTGCCAGGTAACGCCTGGGAGGCGTGAGCCTACGGAAAGTGCCACAGAAAATAACCGCCTAAGCGCTTCGGCGCCGGTAAGGGTGAAAAGGTGCGGTAAGAGCGCACCGCACGTCTGGCAACAGTTCGTGGCTAGGTAAACCCCACTTGGAGCAAGACCAAATAGGGTCCCAAGGCGTGGCCCGCGCTGGGACCGGGTAGGTTGCTAAAGGTGTCCAGTGATGGCCATCGTAGACGAATGACTGTTCAAGACAGAACCCGGCTTACAGATCGACTCTCCACCTTTTTCTTTCCTCTGCTTAAATCATTGAGCAGGGTGCCTGTGATAGCAATTTCCCTCCTTTCAGAATCGTCGGCATAAGCACTTTCGTAATACCGAAAAAATCTTACTCTTAATAAATTACTTTAACTTCCGAACGCAGCCCTCTGTGCTGATTCAAGTTATCGGGCAGTTTCATCTGCCGGATTCTCGTGTCCCTTCCTTTTATGCTCCTAAATCTCAGTTCTGTAAGGGTTTTCCTTTAATCCGCGCCTTGACGGTGCAGTGGGCGCATTCCTATAGTGTGCACAAGTGGCGGAAAGTGGCATGAAGTGGGTTTTTTGAGCGTAAAACGCTAACATTTGGAGAAACGCTGACGTGTTTCGCGGAGCCAATGCAATCAGTCTCGATGCAAAGGGCCGTCTCGCCATGCCGAGTCGGTACCGTGACGAGCTCGATTCGCGTAGTTCCGGTCAGTTGATTGTCACGATTGATGCCGTTGATCCGTGTTTGTGTGTTTACCCCCTCGATGAGTGGGAAATTATTGAAACCAAACTGCGCGCACTGCCTTCGCTTCGCGAAGAAAACCGCCGCCTGCAACGTTTATTGATCGGTAACGCCGTCGACCTCGAGCTCGATGGCAGTGGTCGTTTTCTGGTTCCGCCGCGTCTTCGTGAATATGCCAAGTTGGATAAGCGCGCGATGTTGGTAGGCCAACTGAACAAGTTCCAATTGTGGGACGAGGATG
Organism: Pseudomonas putida; assembly: GCF_003228315.1. Taxonomy (NCBI): domain Bacteria; kingdom Pseudomonadati; phylum Pseudomonadota; class Gammaproteobacteria; order Pseudomonadales; family Pseudomonadaceae; genus Pseudomonas; species Pseudomonas putida. Next base: position 3,216,728 of record NZ_CP029693.1, on the reverse strand, counting down.
CCTGGAATGCGGTTTCTGCCGCTGACCTGGCTGCTATTCAACAACCAGGCGCCATGCCTGATGAACTGCGTGATTTGATCCTGTGACTATTGATAGCGGCTTTAACCACATCACCGTACTGCTTGACGAAGCCGTGGAGGCTCTCGCCGTACGTCCTGATGGCTGCTATCTGGACGGCACGTTCGGACGCGGTGGGCACAGTCGGTTGATCCTCAGCCGGCTCGGTCCGGATGGTCGACTCCTCGGATTCGACAAAGACCCTCAAGCGATTGCCACCGGGCAGACGCTAGCGGCCGAAGACGGCCGCTTTGTCGTTGTGCAGCGCAGCTTTGCCGAACTCGGATCCGAAGTTGTCGAGCGTGGCCTGCACGGCAAGGTCAGCGGCATTCTGCTCGACCTCGGTGTGTCTTCGCCTCAGCTCGATGACCCTGAACGCGGCTTCAGCTTCCTCAGCGATGGCCCGCTGGACATGCGCATGGACCCGTCCCGCGGGATCAGCGCGGCGGAGTTCGTGAACACCGCGCCTGCGGAAGAAATTGCCCGTGTATTCAAGGAATACGGCGAAGAGCGTTTTTCCGGGCGCATGGCCCGTGCGGTGGTCGAGCGTCGCGATATCAAACCGTTCGAGCGCACCGCTGACCTGGCTGAAGTGTTGAAAGTCGCCAACCCGTCCTGGGAAAAGGGCAAGAACCCAGCGACTCGCGCATTTCAGGGCCTGCGTATTCACGTCAACAACGAACTGGGTGATCTGGAAGCCGGTCTTGAAGCCGCTCTGGATTGCCTGGAAGTCGGCGGTCGTCTGGTGGTGATCAGCTTCCACTCGCTGGAAGACCGCATCGTCAAATTGTTCATGCGCAAGCTGGTTAAAGGTGAAGCCGACAACCTGCCGCGCAACCTGCCGGTTCGGCATGTCGCCTTCGAACCGAAAATCAAAGTCCACGGCAAAGCGCAGACGGCCTCCGATGCCGAACTCAAGGCCAACCCTCGTTCCCGTAGCGCAGTCATGCGTGTCGCGGAGAAACTGCGGTGAGCAAGCTTTTCGCCAAGCCATTGCCCGGCGGAAGCTTTTTCATGCTGCTGCTGTTTCTCGGCGTGCTCGTGTCTGCCATCGGCGTGTCCTATAGCGCGCACTGGAACCGTCAGTTGCTGAACTCGCTGTACAACGAATTGAGCGTGCGCGACAAGGCGCAGGCCGAGTGGGGTCGGCTGATTCTTGAACAAAGTACCTGGACGGCTCATAGCCGAATCGAAGTACTGGCCACCGAGCAGCTGAAAATGCGCATTCCCGGTGCCGCAGAAGTACAGATGGTGGCGCCATGATGAAACTCGAAGGCGCTCTCTTTCCCTGGCGGTTCCGTCTGGTGCTGGGTTTGCTCGGCGTGATGGTGGCGGCGATCGCCTGGCGCATCATCGACCTGCAAGTCGTCGACCGTGATTTCCTCAAGGGTCAGGGCGATGCGCGCAGCGTGCGTCATATTCCCATTCCGGCTCACCGTGGTCTGATCACCGACCGTAACGGCGAGCCGTTGGCCGTCAGTACGCCAGTGACCACCCTGTGGGCCAACGCCAAGGAAATGCAGCTGGCCAAGGAAAAGTGGCCCGCACTGGCCGCGGCGCTGGGACAGGACCCGAAAGCCTTGGCCGAGCGTCTCGAAGCTCAGGCCAATAAAGAATTCATTTATCTGGTCCGCGGCCTGACGCCTGAGCAGGGCCAGGCTGTGCTCGACCTGAAAGTACCGGGCGTCTACGGCATTGAAGAATTCCGCCGCTTCTATCCGGCCGGTGAAGTCACCGCGCATATGGTCGGTTTTACCGATATCGATGATCACGGTCGTGAAGGTGTCGAACTGGCCTATGACGAATGGCTGGCCGGGGTTCCCGGCAAGCGACAGGTCATCAAGGACCGGCGTGGCCGGCTGATCAAGGATGTCCAGGTCACCAAGAACGCCAAGGCCGGAAAGCCCTTGGCGTTGTCCATTGACCTGCGCCTGCAATACCTGGCCAACCGCGAATTGCGCAACGCGATCATCGAGAACGGCGCCAAGGCCGGCAGTCTGGTGATCATGGACGTGAAGACCGGTGAAATCCTGGCCATGGTCAACCAGCCGACCTACAACCCGAACAACCGTCGCAACCTGCAGCCGGCGATGATGCGTAACCGCGCGATGATCGACGTGTTCGAACCGGGTTCGACCATGAAGGCGATCTCCATGAGCGCCGCGATCGAAACCGGGCGCTGGAAGCCAAGTGACACTGTCGAGGTGTATCCGGGCTCTCTGCAGATTGGCAAATACACCATCAAGGACGTGTCCAAGACCGAAGGTCCGGTGCTGGACATGACCGGCATTCTGATCAATTCCAGTAACGTTGGCATGAGTAAGGTCGCGTTCGATATCGGTGGCGAAACCATTTTCCGCCTCGCACAAAAGCTCGGCCTCGGCCAGGATACCGGCCTCGGCTTCCCGGGTGAACGTGTCGGCAACCTCCCGAACTACCGCGAGTGGCGCAAGGCCGAAACGGCCACGCTGTCCTACGGCTACGGTGTTTCGGTGACGGCGATCCAACTGGTTCACGCCTTCTCCGCGCTGGCCAACAACGGTCGCCTTGCGCCGCTGACTCTGATCAAAACCGACAAGCCGCCACAAACCACCCAAGTACTGCCGGAAGCCGTGGCCAAAACCATGCACGGCATGCTGCAGCAGGTGATCGAAGCTCCGCGCGGTGTGTTCCGTGCGCAGGTGCCTGCGTATCACGTCGGTGGTAAATCCGGTACTGCACGCAAGACCTCGGTGGGCACCAAGGGCTACGCAGAGAACTCCTACCGCTCGCTGTTCGCCGGTTTCGGTCCGATGAACGATCCACGTTACGCCATCGTGGTGGTCATCGATGAGCCGACCAAGGCCGGTTACTTCGGTGGTCTGGTGTCGGCTCCGGTGTTCAGCCGCGTGATGTCGGGCACCCTGCGCCTGATGAACATCACCCCGGACAACCTGCCACCGGTTCAACAAGTCAACGCCACCCCGGTCGTTCCGCTGAAAGCCAATGGAGGGCGCGGCTGATGTCATTAAGTCTGAATAAAATCTTCCCCCACGCCGGCCACGATCTGTTGATCCGTGAATTGGCGCTGGACAGTCGCAACGTTCGCGCAGGTGATCTGTTCCTCGCCGTGCCAGGCGGCAAGTTCGATGGTCGCGCGCATATTGCCGATGCATTGCAACGCGGTGCTGCTGCCGTGGCTTACGAAGTAGAAGGCGCCACCGTGTTGCCGATCACCGAAGTGCCACTGATTCCGGTCAAGGGCCTGGCTGCGCAGTTGTCGGATATCGCCGGCCGCTTTTATGGCGAACCCAGCCACCACCTGAATCTTGTCGGCGTGACCGGCACCAACGGCAAAACCAGCGTGACCCAACTGGTCGCCCAGGCGCTTGACCTTCTTGGCCAGCATTGCGGCATCGTTGGCACCCTTGGCTCTGGTTTCTACGGCGCGCTGGAGAGCGGCCTGCACACCACGCCGAATCCGATTGCCATGCAGGCGACCCTGGGCGATCTGAAAAAGGCCGGCGCCAAGGCCGTTGCCATGGAAGTCTCCTCCCATGGCCTGGATCAGGGCCGGGTCACCGCGCTGGCATTCGACGTGGCGGTGATGACCAACCTGTCCCGGGATCACCTGGATTACCACGGCACCATGCAAGCCTATGGCGAGGCCAAGGCCAAGCTGTTCGCCTGGAACGATTTGAAATGTCGCGTGGTGAACCTCGATGACGATTTCGGCCGGCAACTGGCCGCCGAAAAACGCGAGTCGCGGCTGATCACCTACAGCCTGCTCGACTGCAGTGCCTACCTCTATTGCCGCGAAGCACAGTTCGACGACGAAGGCGTGCGTGCCACGCTGGTCACGCCGCAGGGCGAGCACCATTTGCGCAGCACCTTGCTCGGTCGTTTCAACTTGAGCAACGTGCTGGCGGCCGTCGGTGCCCTGCTGGGCCTTGACTACCCCCTCGACGAAATTCTCAAGACGTTGCCGAAACTCGAAGGCCCGGCCGGTCGCATGCAGCGCCTGGGTGGCGGCACCCAACCGCTAGTGGTGGTCGATTACGCCCACACCCCGGATGCTCTGGAAAAAGTCCTCACCGCTCTGCGCCCCCACGTCAAAGGCCGTTTGTTGTGCCTGTTCGGTTGTGGTGGTGATCGTGATCGGGGCAAGCGTCCGTTGATGGCTGAAGTGGTGGAGCGTTTGGCAGACGGCGTCCTGGTGACTGACGACAACCCGCGTACCGAAGACCCGGCAATCATTTTCGATGACATCCGCGCCGGTTTTGTGGCTGTGGATAAGGTCACCTTCGTGGCCGGTCGTGGCAAGGCGATTGCCCAGTTGATCGCTGAAGCTTCGGCGGATGACGTGATCGTGCTCGCGGGCAAAGGTCACGAGGACTATCAGGAAATCAACGGCGTGCGCCACGCCTTCTCCGATCTGGTCGAGGCCGATCATGCCTTGACTGCCTGGGAGGTGGCCCATGCTTAAGGCTCTGAAACTCAGTGAGTTGACCAGCGCGCTCAATGGCCGATTGATCAGTACGGATGCCACCTTCGACGGTGTCAGCATCGACAGTCGCGCGATCAAGCCGGGTCAGTTGTTCATCGCCCTGACCGGTCCGCGTTTCGATGGTCACGACTATCTGAACGAAGTGGCAGCCAAGGGCGCCGTTGCGGCATTGGTCGAGCGTGAAGTCGCCGACAGCACCCTGCCGCAATTGCTGGTAGGCGATACCCGTCAGGCGCTGGGGCAACTCGGTGCGCTGAACCGTGCGGCGTTCACCCAACCAGTTGCCGCCATTACCGGCTCCAGCGGCAAGACCACGGTCAAGGAAATGCTCGCGAGCATCCTGCGGACCCGCGGGTCGGTGTTGGCTACCCGTGGCAACTTGAACAACGATCTCGGCGTTCCACTTACCTTGCTCGAACTGGCGCCGGAGCATACCGCTGCAGTGATCGAGTTGGGTGCTTCGCGTCTGGGCGAGATTGCCTATACCGTCGGCATGACCAAGCCTCACGTGGCCATTCTCAACAACGCCGGCACCGCTCACGTTGGCGAGTTCGGCGGCCCGGAAAAAATCGTCGAAGCCAAGGGCGAGATCATCGAAGGGCTGGCCGCTGATGGCGTCGCGGTTCTCAATCTCGACGACAAGGCATTCGAGATCTGGAAGAAGCGCGCGGCCGGTCGCAAGGTGCTGACCTTCGCGTTGACCAATAGCCGTGCGGACTTCCACGCCAGCGACCTGAGCACGGACGCGCGTGGATGCCCGGCATTCAACCTGCACACCCCTGAGGGTGTGGAGCATGTTCAACTGAACCTGCTCGGTACTCATAACGTCGCCAACGCCATGGCCGCTGCGGCCGCTGCCCATGCGCTGGGCGTATCGCTATTTGGTATCGCCACCGGCCTCGGCGCGGTGCAGCCGGTCAAGGGGCGCACCGTCGCGCAACTGGCCAGCAATGGCATGCGCGTGATCGATGACACTTACAACGCGAACCCCACCTCCATGTGCGCCGCCGTTGATATACTCGCCGGCTTTTCCGGCCGCACCGTCCTGGTGCTCGGGGATATCGGCGAATTGGGCGATTGGGCGGAGCAGGGGCACCGCGACGTGGGCGCTTACGCCCGTGGCAAGGTTTCTGCGCTTTACGCCGTCGGGCCAAACATGCTTCACGCCGTCAACGCCTTCGGTCCACAAGCCTTTCATTTCAGCACGCAGGCTGAGCTGATCAAGGCGCTGGGCACCGAGCAAGACACAAACACCACCATTTTGATCAAGGGCTCGCGCAGCGCTGCGATGGAAAACATCGTTGCCGCCTTGTGCGGGACCAGTCTGGAGAAACATTAATGCTGCTGCTGCTAGCGGAGTATCTGCAACAGTTCTACAAAGGCTTCGCGGTCTTCCAGTACCTGACCCTGCGCGGGATTCTCGGTGTACTGACCGCGCTGGTTTTGTCGCTGTGCTATGGCCCGTGGATGATCCGCACCCTGCAGAACCGTCAGATCGGCCAGGCCGTTCGCAACGATGGTCCGCAATCACACCTGTCCAAGTCCGGCACCCCGACCATGGGCGGCGCACTTATCCTGTCTTCGATCGGCGTCAGCACCCTGCTGTGGGCTGACCTGAGCAATCGTTATGTCTGGGTCGTCTTGCTGGTGACCCTGCTGTTCGGTGCCATCGGCTGGGTCGATGACTATCGCAAGGTGATCGAGAAGAACTCCCGTGGCCTGCCGAGCCGCTGGAAGTATTTCTGGCAGTCGGTGTTCGGCCTGGGCGCAGCGATCTTCCTTTATATGACTGCCGCCACGCCGGTGGAAACCACCCTGATCCTGCCGATGCTCAAGGACTACAGCATCCCGCTGGGCGCGAGTTTCATCGTGCTGACCTATTTCGTGATCGTCGGCTCGAGCAACGCCGTCAACCTGACCGACGGCCTCGACGGCCTGGCGATCATGCCGACCGTGATGGTCGGCGGTGGTTTGGGGATCTTCTGCTACTTGTCGGGTAACGTGAAATTCGCCGAATACCTGCTCATCCCTTACGTACCGGGCGCGGGTGAACTGATCGTGTTCTGCGGCGCACTGATTGGTGCTGGCCTGGGCTTCCTGTGGTTCAACACCTACCCGGCACAAGTCTTCATGGGTGACGTTGGCGCACTGGCACTGGGCGCAGCGCTGGGCACCATCGCCGTGATCGTCCGTCAGGAAATCGTTCTGTTCATCATGGGCGGCGTGTTCGTGATGGAAACCCTGTCAGTGGTCATTCAGGTTGCCTCCTTTAAGCTGACCGGTCGCCGCGTATTCCGCATGGCGCCGATTCACCACCACTTTGAACTCAAGGGCTGGCCCGAGCCGCGCGTGATCGTCCGTTTCTGGATCATCACCGTGATTCTCGTGCTGATCGGCCTTGCCACACTGAAGCTGAGGTAGAAACCCGTGTCTCTGATCGCTTCTGACCACTTCCGCATCGTTGTCGGCCTCGGCAAGAGCGGCATGTCCCTGGTTCGCTTCCTGGCGAACCGGGGCGTGGCGTTTGCCGTGGCCGATACGCGGGAAAATCCACCGGAACTGGCCACGCTCAAGCGTGACTATCCGCACGTGGAAGTGCGTTGTGGCGAGCTGGATGTCGAATTCCTGTGCCGTGCCGACGAACTCTACGTGAGCCCTGGCCTGGCGCTGGCGACTCCGGCCCTGCAGGCTGCCGCCGCCCGTGGCGTGAAATTGTCCGGCGACATCGAGCTGTTCGCGCGCAACGCGAAGGCGCCGATCGTGGCCATCAGCGGTTCCAACGCGAAGAGCACCGTCACTACCCTGGTCGGCGAAATGGCGACTGCGGCCGGCAAGCGTGTCGCTGTCGGCGGCAATCTTGGTACGCCGGCGCTGGACCTGCTGCGCGATGACGTCGAGCTTTACGTCATGGAGTTGTCGAGTTTCCAGCTGGAAACCACCGACCAGCTCAACGCCGAAGTGGCGACCGTGCTCAACATCAGTGAAGACCACATGGACCGCTACAGCGGTCTGCCGGCCTACCACTTGGCCAAGCACCGGATCTTCCGTGGCGCGAAGCAATTCGTGGTCAACCGTCAGGATGCCCTCAGCCGTCCGCTGATGGGCGAGAACCAGCCTTGCTGGACCTTCGGTTTGACCAAGCCTGACTTCAAGGCCTTCGGTCTTCGCGAAGAAGACGGCGAAAAGTACCTGGCCTTCGAATTCCAGAACCTGATGCCCGTACGCGAGCTGAAGATTCGCGGTGCCCATAACCAGTCCAACGCCCTGGCGGCGCTGGCCCTCGGTCACGCGGTCGGCCTGCCATTCGATGCCATGCTCTCGGCCCTGCGCAACTTCGCCGGGCTTGAACACCGTTGCCAGTGGGTTCGCGACCTGGATGGCGTGGGCTATTACAACGACTCCAAGGCCACCAACGTCGGCGCCGCCCTGGCTGCCATCGAAGGCCTGGGCGCGGACATCGACGGCAAGATCGTGCTGATCGCCGGTGGCGACGGCAAGGGTGCCGAATTCAAGGATCTGCGTGGTCCGGTGGCAGCTAACTGTCGCGCCGTCATTTTGATGGGCCGTGATTCCGACAAGATCGGCGAGGCCATTGGCGACGCTGTTCCGCTGATTCGCGCAGGCTCCCTGATCGACGCCGTGGAACAATGCCGGGCCGCCGCCCAGCCAGGTGACGTGGTGCTGCTGTCGCCGGCCTGTGCCAGCTTCGACATGTTCAAGAACTACGAAGACCGTGGTCACCAGTTCGTCCAGGCCGTGGAGGAATTGGCATGAGTCTGAAGGGCATCATCAAGCCGTTTCCATCGCCGCTGATTACCGGGCGCGGTATCGATCTCGACTTCCCGATGCTCGCCGGTTGCCTGGCGCTGCTTGGCCTGGGCCTGATCATGATTGCCTCGGCATCGACCGAAGTGGCGGCGGTGCAGTCGGGCAGCCCCCTGTATTACATGATTCGCCATTTGATCTACGTGGTGCTGGGCCTGGGCGCCTGCATCGTCACGATGATGATTCCGATCGCCACCTGGCAACGCATGGGCTGGATGATGCTGATCGGTGCCTTCGGTCTGCTGGTAATGGTGATCATCCCGGGAATCGGCCGTGAGGTGAACGGTTCGATGCGCTGGATCGGCTTCAGCTTCTTCAACGTGCAGCCTTCCGAAATCGCCAAGGTGTTCGTGGTGATTTACCTCGCCGGTTACCTGGTGCGCCGTCAGAAGGAAGTGCGTGAGAGCTGGATGGGCTTTTTCAAGCCGTTCATCGTGCTGCTGCCAATGGCCGGTCTGTTGCTGATGGAGCCTGACTTCGGCGCCACCGTTGTAATGATGGGCGCGGCGGCGGCGATGCTGTTCCTCGGCGGCGTGGGGCTGTTCCGTTTTTCCCTGATGGTGGTGCTGGCGGTCGGCGCGGTTGTGTTGTTGATTCAGATGCAGCCCTATCGAATGGCGCGCCTGACCAACTTTGCCGACCCTTGGGCCGATCAGTTTGGTGCCGGTTATCAGTTGTCCCAGGCGTTGATCGCCTTCGGTCGCGGCGAGTGGCTGGGCGTTGGCCTGGGCAACAGCGTGCAGAAGCAGTTCTATCTGCCGGAAGCCCACACCGACTTCGTATTCTCCGTGCTGGCCGAAGAACTGGGCGCCGTGGGCTCCCTGTGCACGGTCGCGCTGTTCGTTTTCGTCTGTATTCGCGGCATGTACATCGGCCTGTGGGCAGAAAAAGCCAAGCAGTTCTTCGCCGCCTACGTCGCCTATGGCCTTTCTTTCCTGTGGATCGGTCAATTCCTGATCAACATCGGCGTGAACGTCGGCCTGCTGCCGACCAAGGGCCTGACCTTGCCGTTCCTCAGTTATGGCGGCAGTTCGCTGGTGATCTGCTGTGCCTGTCTTGGCTTGTTGCTGCGCATCGAGTGGGAGAGTCGAACCCACCTGGGCAGCGAAGAGATGGAATTCCATGAGAGCGACTTCGCCGAGGAGCCGAACCATGGGCGCTAATGTATTGATCATGGCAGGCGGCACCGGTGGTCATGTGTTCCCGGCGCTGGCTTGTGCCCGCGAGTTCCAGGCGCGCGGCTATACCGTGCACTGGCTCGGCACGCCGCGCGGCATCGAGAACGAACTGGTGCCAATGGCCGGGATTGAATTGCACCGGATCAACGCCAGCGGCCTGCGTGGCAAGGGCAAATTGTCGCTGCTCAAGGCACCGTTCATGTTGCTCAAATCGGTCTGGCAGGCACGGGCGATCATTCGCCGCTTGCAGCCGGTCTGTGTGGTCGGATTTGGTGGTTATGTGACCGGTCCCGGCGGAGTTGCCGCCAAACTGGCCGGCGTACCGGTGATCGTTCACGAGCAGAACGCGGTGGCCGGTACCGCCAATCGGTTGCTGGTGCCGTTGGCCGCCCGAGTCTGTGAAGCGTTCCCCGACACCTTTACCCTGTCGAGCAGCCGACGGACCACCGGTAACCCGGTGCGCACCGAGCTGTTCCTTGAAACACCGCGGCCCGCCCTGGGCGGTCGCAAGGCGCGTTTGCTGATCCTGGGCGGAAGCCTGGGGGCAGAGCCGTTAAACAAGTTGCTGCCTGAAGCCCTGTCGCAAGTCGCGCCCGACCTGCGCCCGGAAGTGTTCCATCAGGCCGGCAAAAATCACGATGAAGTGACTGCAGAGCGCTATCGCGCGGCTGGCGTGGAAGCGCAGGTGCAGCCCTTTATCAAAGACATGGCCCAAGCCTATGGCTGGGCCGATCTGGTGGTGTGTCGCGCAGGTGCGCTGACCATCAGTGAACTGGCTGCCGCCGGTCTGCCCTCGATGCTGGTGCCCTTGCCCCATGCGATCGACGATCACCAGACCCGCAACGCCGACTATTTGGCCCGTGAGGGCGCTGCCTTCCTGATGCCGCAAAGAACGACCGGTGCAGCGGATCTTGCCGCTCGCCTGACAGAGGTCCTGATGCAACCGCAACGACTGAACGATATGGCCACTGCCGCCCGCCGCCTGGCCAAACCCGATGCCACCCGTAACGTGGTCGATACCTGCCTGGAGGTGGCCCATGGTTGAGAATCAGAAAGCCATGCCACAACCGGAAATGCGCCGCATCCGCCGCATCCACTTCGTCGGAATCGGCGGTGTGGGTATGTGCGGGATTGCCGAAGTGCTGCTGAACCTGGGCTATGAAGTGTCCGGTTCCGACCTCAAGGCTTCGCTGGTAACCGAGCGCCTGGAATCCTTCGGTGCGCAGATTTTCATCGGCCACCGTGCCGAAAACGCCGCTGCTGCCGACGTGCTGGTGGTATCGAGTGCCGTGAACACCTCCAATCCGGAAGTTGCCACCGCGCTGGAACGCCGCATCCCTGTGGTGCCGCGCGCCGAAATGCTGGCCGAGCTGATGCGCTATCGTCATGGTATCGCCGTCGCCGGTACCCACGGCAAAACCACTACTACCAGCCTCATCGCTTCGGTATTCGCCGCCGGTGGCCTGGATCCGACCTTCGTCATCGGTGGCCGTCTGAATGCCGCGGGCACCAACGCCCAGCTCGGTACCAGCCGTTACCTGATCGCCGAGGCCGACGAAAGCGATGCCAGCTTCCTGCACTTGCAGCCGCTGGTGGCCGTGGTCACCAACATCGACGCCGATCACATGGCGACCTACGACGGTGACTTCAACAAGCTGAAGAAAACCTTCGTCGAATTCCTCCACAACCTGCCGTTCTATGGCCTGGCCGTGGTCTGCCTGGACGATCCTGTCGTGCGTGAAATCCTGCCGCAGGTCAAGCGTCCGACCGTCACCTACGGTTTTGGCGAAGACTGCGACGTGCGCGCCATCAACGTGCGCCAGCAGGGCATGCAGACCTTCTTTACCGTACTGCGTCCGGATCGTGAGCCGCTGGATGTTTCGGTGAACATGCCGGGCAACCACAACGTGCTCAACGCATTGGCGACCATTTGCATCGCTACTGACGAGGGCGTCAGTGATGAAGCCATCGTCCAGGGCCTGTCCGGGTTCCAGGGCGTTGGCCGACGCTTCCAGGTCTACGGCGAACTGCCGGTCGAAGGCGGCAACGTGATGCTGGTCGACGACTACGGTCACCACCCGACCGAAGTCGCGGCAGTGATCAAGGCCGTGCGCGGTGGCTGGCCGGAGCGTCGTCTGGTGATGGTCTACCAGCCGCACCGTTACAGCCGCACACGCGACCTGTACGACGATTTCGTCAATGTACTGGCCGATGCCAACGTCCTGCTGCTGATGGAAGTCTATCCGGCCGGCGAAGAGCCGATTCCGGGTGCCGACAGCCGCAAGCTGTGCAACAGCATCCGCCAGCGCGGTCAGCTCGACCCGATCTACATCGAGCGCGGAATCGACCTGGCGCCACTGGTCAAGCCGCTGCTGCGTGCCGGCGACATCCTGCTGTGCCAGGGTGCCGGTGACGTTGGCGGCCTCGCCCCGAGCCTGTTGAAGAGTCCGTTGTTCACCGGCGCCGTGGCTGCGCCGGTCGAGGGGAAGTTGAAATGACTGCTGCCTACGCCAACCTCGTCTCCACTGTCGCGCCGAAGGATTTCGGCCGCGTCGCCGTGCTGTTCGGCGGCAAGAGTGCCGAGCGCGAAGTGTCCCTGAAATCGGGCAACGCTGTCCTCGACGCGCTGAAAAGTGCCGGCGTGGATGCGTTCGGTCTCGACGTCGGTGACGACCTGCTGCAGCGTTTGCTGAACGAAAAAATCGATCGCGCCTTCATCATTCTCCACGGTCGTGGTGGTGAAGACGGCAGCATGCAGGGCCTGCTCGAATGCCTGGGCATTCCATACACCGGCAGCGGCATCCTCGCTTCGGCGCTGGCCATGGACAAACTGCGCACCAAACAGGTCTGGCACAGCCTGGGTATTCCGACGCCACGTCACGCTGTACTCAGCAGCGAGTCCGATTGTATTTCCGCGGCTGCGGAACTGGGCTTCCCTTTGATCGTCAAACCGGCCCATGAAGGTTCAAGTATCGGTATGGCCAAAGTGACTTCCGCGTCCGAATTGATCGACGCCTGGAAAGCGGCCAGTACCTACGATTCGCAAGTGTTGGTCGAGCAATGGATTCAAGGTCCGGAGTTCACCATCGCCACCCTGCGTGACCAGGTGTTGCCTCCGATTGCCCTGGGCACGACCCACAGCTTCTACGACTACGACGCCAAGTACATCGCCAACGATACCCAGTACCGCATTCCGTGCGGGCTGGACAGTGCCAAGGAAAAGGAACTCATGGATCTCACGGCGAAAGCCTGTGAGGCGCTGGGTATTGCCGGTTGGGGCAGGGCGGACGTAATGCAGGATGCCGACGGGCAGTTCTGGTTCCTGGAAGTCAACACGGCGCCCGGCATGACCGATCACAGCCTGGTGCCGATGGCGGCCCGTGCCGCCGGCCTGGATTTCCAGCAACTGGTTCTGGCCATTCTGGCCGAGAGCGTTGGCCGCAATGCTGCCAGCAAGCAAGAGCCGCGAGGTTAAGACCATGCAAGGCGCACAGTTGAGACATCAGCCACCCGCACCCGGCCGCAAGCCGGTGCCGCGAGGTGCGAGCCGAATGGTGGCCAAAGAGCCGATGTCCGTGCGCCTGCCGAAAGCCAATTTCGGTTTTCTGAAAAGTCTGTTCTGGCCGGTTCTGCTGGTTGTGTTGGGGTTCGGTACCTATGAAGGCGCACAGCGTTTGCTGCCGTACGCCGACCGGCCGATCACCAAGATCAATGTCCAGGGCGACTTGAGTTACATCAGCCAGCAGGCGGTGCAGCAGCGGATCGCTCCGTACGTGGCGTCGAGCTTCTTCACCATCGACCTTGAGAGCATGCGCACCGAGCTGGAACAGATGCCATGGATCGCCCACGCCGAAGTTCGGCGGGTCTGGCCGGATCAGGTGATGATTCGCCTGGAAGAGCAACTGCCGGTGGCTCGCTGGGGTGATGAATCGCTGTTGAACAACCAGGGTCAGGCATTCACCCCGCGTGAGCTGGCCAATTACGAACACCTGCCGCAGCTGTTCGGCCCACAACGGGCTCAGCAGCAGGTGATGCAGCAATATCAGGTGCTGAGTCAGATGCTCAGGCCACTGGGCTTCTCCATCGCACGTTTGGAGTTGCGTGAACGAGGCAGTTGGTTCCTGACCACCGGCCCCGGCAGCGCGGGCCCTGGCATCGAGCTGCTGCTTGGACGCGGCAACCTGGTGGAAAAGATGCGCCGCTTCATTGCCATCTACGACAAGACGCTTAAAGAACAGATTACGAACATTGCGCGCATCGATCTGCGCTACGCCAACGGCCTCGCTGTTGGCTGGCGGGAACCTGTAGCGCCCCCGGCAGCCCAACCCGCTGTCGCGAAGAATTGAGAAGAGGCAGGACCCATGGCAAACGTGCAAAGCGGCAAAATGATCGTCGGTCTCGATATCGGCACCTCCAAAGTGGTGGCGCTGGTAGGCGAGGTCGAGGATAACGGCACGCTGAATATCGTCGGGATCGGTACGCACCCGTCCCGTGGCCTGAAGAAAGGCGTGGTGGTGAACATCGAGTCCACCGTGCAGTCGATCCAGCGCGCCATCGAAGAAGCGCAGCTGATGGCCGGTTGCCGCATCCACTCCGCGTTCGTTGGCGTGGCCGGCAATCACATCCGCAGCCTGAACTCCCACGGCATCGTGGCGATTCGTGATCGCGAAGTCAGCTCCGCCGACCTCGAGCGCGTCCTCGACGCCGCACAGGCCGTGGCGATTCCGGCTGACCAGCGCGTGCTGCACACCCTGCCGCAGGATTACGTGATCGATAACCAGGAAGGCGTTCGCGAGCCCTTGGGCATGTCCGGCGTGCGTCTGGAAGCCAAGGTCCACGTGGTCACCTGCGCCGTCAACGCCGCACAGAACATTGAAAAATGCGTGCGCCGCTGCGGCCTGGAAATCGACGACATCATTCTCGAGCAACTGGCGTCCGCCTACTCGGTACTGACCGACGACGAAAAAGAGCTGGGCGTGTGCCTGGTCGACATCGGCGGCGGCACCACCGACATCGCGATCTTCACCGAGGGTGCGATCCGTCACACCGCCGTGATCCCGATTGCCGGCGATCAGGTCACCAACGACATCGCGATGGCGTTGCGTACCCCGACCCAGTACGCCGAGGAAATCAAGATCCGCTACGCCTGCGCCCTGGCCAAGCTGGCCGGCGCCGGCGAAACCATCAAGGTGCCAAGCGTTGGCGACCGTCCACCGCGCGAACTGTCCCGCCAGGCCCTGGCCGAGGTGGTCGAGCCGCGTTACGACGAACTGTTCACGCTGATCCAGGCCGAACTGCGTCGCAGCGGTTACGAAGACCTGATCCCGGCCGGCATCGTGCTCACCGGTGGTACCGCGAAGATGGAAGGCGCCACCGAACTGGCCGAGGAAATCTTCCACATGCCGGTACGCCTGGGCGTACCTCATGGCGTGAACGGTCTGGATGACGTAGTACGCAACCCGATTTATTCCACTGGCGTTGGCCTGTTGATGTACGGCCTGCAGAAGCAATCCGATGGCATTTCGTTCTCGGGTATTGGCAGCCGCGACAACTACAGCAGCGAAGAGCCGAAAGGCGCCTTGCTCGATCGCATCAAGAGCTGGGTCCAGGGCAATTTCTGATTTACCGCAGCACCGCAGTACCGCAACAAAAGCAGTAGGCGAAAAAACTAGAGAACGTAAAGGAGAGGGAAAATGTTCGAACTCGTAGACAACATCCCCGCAAGCCCGGTCATTAAAGTTATCGGTGTAGGCGGTGGCGGCGGCAACGCCGTGAATCACATGGTCAAGAGCAACATTGAAGGCGTCGAATTCATCTGCGCCAACACTGATGCCCAGGCGCTGAAGAGCATCAGCGCGCGGACCATCCTGCAATTGGGTACCGGCGTGACCAAAGGTCTGGGCGCTGGCGCCAACCCTGAAGTAGGTCGTCAGGCCGCTCTCGAAGACCGTGAGCGCATCGCCGAAGTCCTGCAGGGCACCAACATGGTGTTCATCACCACTGGTATGGGCGGCGGTACCGGTACCGGTGCTGCGCCGATCATCGCCGAAGTGGCCAAGGAACTGGGCATCCTCACCGTTGCGGTGGTGACCCGTCCTTTCCCGTTCGAAGGCCGCAAGCGCATGCAACTGGCCGACGAAGGCATTCGTCTGCTGTCCGAAAGCGTCGACTCGCTGATCACCATTCCCAACGAGAAGCTGCTGACCATCCTCGGCAAGGACGCAAGCCTGCTGTCCGCGTTCGCCAAGGCTGACGATGTACTGGCTGGTGCCGTTCGCGGTATCTCCGACATCATCAAGCGTCCGGGCATGATCAACGTCGACTTTGCCGACGTACGCACCGTGATGAGCGAAATGGGCATGGCGATGATGGGTACCGGCTGCGCCAGCGGTCCGAACCGTGCACGCGAAGCCACCGAAGCGGCCATCCGCAACCCGCTGCTCGAAGACGTGAACCTGCAAGGCGCACGCGGCATCCTGGTGAACATCACCGCCGGTCCTGACCTGTCCCTGGGTGAGTACTCCGACGTGGGTAGCATCATCGAAGCCTTCGCTTCCGAGCACGCCATGGTCAAGGTCGGTACCGTTATCGATCCGGACATGCGCGATGAGCTGCACGTCACTGTGGTTGCGACCGGTCTGGGCGCGAAGATCGAGAAGCCTGTGAAGGTCATCGACAACACCGTTCACACCACCATGGCTCCACAGCCACAACAACAGGCCCCTGTTCGTCAGGAAGCTCCAGCGGTGAACTACCGTGACCTGGACCGTCCGACCGTCATGCGCAACCAGGCTCAGGCCGGTGCTGCGGCTGCCGCGAAGATGAATCCGCAGGATGATCTGGACTACCTGGACATCCCGGCTTTCCTGCGTCGTCAGGCCGATTGATGAAATGTATCAGGGCTATGAAGGTGATTGGTGTTCAGCAAAGGCATGGTCTGCTATCATCGCCAGCCTTTGTTGATACCAGTTCGCAAATTGCGCTGAAGCGGCCCAAGCCATGATTAAACAACGCACACTGAAAAATATTATCCGTGCCACAGGTGTAGGCCTGCATTCCGGGGAGAAGGTATACCTGACCCTCAAGCCCGCACCGATCGACACCGGAATCGTCTTTCGCCGTGCCGACCTCGATCCTGTGGTCGAGATCCCGGCTCGTGCAGCCAACGTCGGCGAGACAACCATGTCGACGACGCTGGTCAACGGTGACGTGAAAGTGGATACGGTTGAGCACTTGCTTTCGGCCATGGCTGGCCTGGGCATCGATAACGCCTACGTCGAGCTCTCCGCGTCCGAAGTCCCGATCATGGATGGTAGCGCTGGACCCTTCGTATTTCTGATTCAATCGGCTGGCCTGGAAGAACAGGACGCAGCCAAGAAGTTCATCCGTATCCTGCGGGAAGTGACAGTGGAAGACGGCGACAAGCGCGCCACTTTCGTCCCTTTCGAAGGGTTCAAGGTGAGTTTCGAGATCGATTTCGATCACCCGGTTTTCCGTAACCGCACCCAAAGTGCAAGCGTGGACTTTTCCAGCACTTCGTTCGTAAAAGAAGTCAGCCGCGCCCGTACCTTTGGTTTCATGAGTGACATCGAGTACCTGCGCAAGCACAACCTCGCACTCGGCGGCAGCGTTGAAAACGCGATCGTGGTCGATTCGGATGGCGTACTGAACGAAGACGGCCTTCGCTATGAAGACGAATTCGTGAAGCACAAAATCCTCGATGCAATTGGTGACCTCTACCTGCTGGGCAATAGCCTGATTGGTGAGTTCAAGGGCTTCAAGTCCGGCCACGCACTGAACAACCAGCTGCTGCGCAAGTTGATTGAGCAGACAGATGCCTGGGAAGTCGTGACCTTTGAAGACGCCAGCACTGCACCGATTTCTTACATGCGCCCTGTTGCGGCCGTGTAAGTAAAAAACCTCTCTAGTTTTTTAAAGGCTACCTTCGGGTGGCCTTTTTTTATGGTGAATCGAAAAAGATCGCAGCCTTCGGCAGCTCCTACAGGATACGTATTCCAATGCAGGAGCTGCCGAAGCCTGCGATCTTTTGCTTTTTCAGGCACCACTCACCACCCGATTCCGTCCCCCGTCCTTGGCCTGATACAACGCCTTGTCCGCCGCAAACAGCAACTGCTCCAGGCTGATGTCACTGGCGGTGGTCCAGGTGCTGATCCCGATACTGACAGTCATCGGCTGCTCATCGCCTGCCACCGATGGCAACTGTTCCACCTGTTCGCGGATACGTTCGGCGATCTGCCTTGCGCCATCATTGTCAGTTTCCGCCAGAATCACCGAAAACTCTTCACCGCCGTAGCGGGCGACCAGGTCGGTCGGGCGATGTACGTTGGTGCGAATGACCTCGGCCAGCGAGCGCAAGGCCTCGTCGCCAGCCGGATGCCCGTGGCGATCATTGAAGGCCTTGAAGTGATCGGCATCGATCATCAACACCGATATCGGCTTGCCGGAACGTTGTGCACGGAACCACTCGTGGCGCAGGGTCTGATCCAGGGTCCGGCGATTGGCCACGCCGGTCAGGGCATCGGTGGCGGCCAGCTGCTCCAATTCCTTCTCGATGCAGTGGCGCAGGCGCAGCTCGCGGCACAGCAGCCAGGTCAGCCACAGCAACGCCAGGCACAGCACCCCGGTGGCGCCACTGATCACAATCGCGGTGCGCTTCCAGGCCGCGAATACCTCATCACCGGACAAGGCGACGATCACCGTCAACGGCAGGTTGCCGACCCGGCTGAAGGTGTACAGGCGCTGCCTGTGGTCAACGCTCGAGACACTGTCAAAGCTGCCGCTACGCTCGCGCAACATGCGCACGACATTGGGCCGGCCAGCGTAGCTTTTGCCGATCGAGCTGCCTTGCAGAAAAGGCTTCTGAGCCAGCAGCAGGCCATCGTCATTGATGATCGCCAGGGTACTGTCGGTGCCAATGTCCAGGCTGTTGAATAGCTGTTCGAAGTACTCAAGGCGCATCGAGGCCACCGCAACCCCCAAAAACTCACCGCTCTCGGAGGAAATACGCCGGCTGAAACTCATCTGCCATTCGTCGTTGAACTCGCAGTCGCAGCGAGTCTTGTACGGGCGGCTGATGAACAGGCCGACGTCGCGGTTGAAGGCGTGGGCGAGGAAATATTCCCGATCGGCAAAGTTGCCCGGTTTGGGTTCGATCAATGAGGAGTCGGCGAGCACCTCGCCATGCTTGTCCAGTAACAGGATGTCGCTCTTGTAGCGTGCCGTGGCGGAGCGGTCGAACAGTACCAGTTGGCGGATCTGCGCCGACACTTGCTTGAGATCATCCCGTTGCGAGGCGGCAATCAGGCCTTGCAGGGTCAGGTCATAGAGCTCGACCGTGCGCAGCACATCGGCGTCGATCAATTGGGCGATGGTGGTCGCACTGCGCGTCGCTGCCTGTTGGGCGTTGGCGTGTTCGCGGATCAGCAGAAAGGTGACGATGGCGAGAATCGCGATGACGGTCAGGCTGCTACCGAGGATCACCAGGAGCTCGGGCCGACCGGGGCTGACTGAGCGATGTGGGGTACGGCGTACGGTCATGGGGCTGATGTCTGCGGGAGTGACTGAGTAAGCGTAGTCCCATACCCCCATTTCTGTAGGAGCGAGCCTGCTCGCGATGGAGGACGGCGCGCCGCGGGGTGTCAGGCTTCCAGCGTCAGCGTTGACGACCATCGCGAGCAGGCTCGCTCCTACAGGAGAGGTGAATCATTGCGCCGACAGTAATAACAGACAAAAAAAGGCCGCTGACGGGAGCGGCCTGGTGGACAATTTTTCATGGGAAAGAGCCAATGAAAATGTCAGGAGAAACAGGTGCGATGTACGTGGATCAGCTGTCTTTCAGAGCCTCGGCACTGGACTGGGCGCTGGAGGCTTGCGGAGCCTGAGTGGCTTGCTGCGCCTTGGCCGTCATCTCGTTCTGGTGTTCCTCGTAAGCCGCGGCGCGTGCGGTGTTCTGCGCCACGAATGCCTGCGACTCTTCAGCCATGGCGAAAGGAGAACCGATCAAGGCGGTCAAAACGAAAGCGCTGGCAATACCCATACTGTTGGACATCTTTAAAAACCTTCTTGCTTGGCAAGTGCTGTTTGGTGCGAGCAAAGATAAGGATGTCGGGCGATGGGAAAAAGAGCGGATTCATGAAAGGACTGTTACGCAAAAAGCAAAAGTTACTCACGGATCGTTCCCACGCTCTGCGTGGGAATGCCTCAACGGACGCTCTGCGTTCGGCTTTGAATGGGACGCGGAGCGTCCCGGGCTGCATTCCCACGCGGAGCGTGGGAACGATCAATGTAAGACCTCATCGCGAGCAAGCTCGCTCCCACAAAAGGCAGGCTCAAACCGGTAGATGGATGCCAAAGGTATTCATCCCATGGTCACTGCGCACAAACACATCCCCGCCGTGCATCAACGCAATCGCCTTGACGATCGCCAGCCCCAGCCCATGATTGTGGCCGCTGTTGCTGCGCGAGGCATCGACCCGATAAAAGCGTTCGAACAAACGTGACAGGTGCTCGCGGGCAATCGGCGAACCCGGGTTGGCAACACCGATACTGACCTGATGTCCTTGGGTTTCGATCCGCACCTGAATCACCTGCCCCGGCTCGGTGTGCTGCACCGCATTGTTCAGCAGATTGATCAACGCCCGGCGCAGATGCGCGATTTCGATCTGCACTTGCGCGTCACCGCTGACCTGCACCTGAACCTGAGCATCCTCAAGGATGAAATCCAGGTACTCCAGGGTCGTCGCCACCTCGTCGGCCAGGGACGTGGAGGTGAGTTTGGTGGCCTTGCTGCCCTGGTCCGCGCTGGCGAGGAACAGCATGTCGTTGATGATCGAACGCAGTCGTTCCAGCTCTTCGAGGTTCGATTGCAGGACCTCGAAATAGTGCTCCGCCGAGCGTCCACGGGTCAGCGCCACCTGGGTCTGGCCGATCAGGTTGGTCAGTGGCGAGCGCAGTTCATGGGCGACATCGGCGTTGAAGGATTCCAGCCGTGAGTAAGCCTGCTCGACCCGTTCCAGCGTGGCATTGAACGAGTTGACGAACTGGTTCAGCTCCGGCGGCAGCGACGACATTCGCAAGCGCCCCGAACGTAACGGCGGCGCCAGGCGCTGGGCTTCCTGGGACAGCTTGATCAAAGGCTTCAGACCGATCCGCGCCACCCAGTAACCCAAGGCCGAAGCCAGTAGCACGCCGACAATCGCCAGGCTGATCAAGGCGATCAGCAACTGATGCTGAGTCTGATAAAAGGTCTCGGTGTCGATGCCGATCATGAAACGCAGTGGCGGACGCTCGTCCTTGGCTGGGAACTGGCTGACCAGCACTTTCAACGGGTAGGGCTGGTCAGGCAACTTCATGTCACGCATGCCCAGCGGCCCTTCGGCAAAGGCGCGGATCTGCGGTGTCAGGTTGCCGTATTCGTAATGCGGATCGCCGCTGGTGATCCAGAAGCTGATGCGCTTGTCTTCCTCGCCCAGCAGTTTGAGCTTGTTGTTGATCTTGACCCAATGCTCCGGCGTACCGTAACGGCCGACCGTGGATTCGAGCACGCTGTAGCGCGCGTCCAGCTCCGCTTCGGGCAGCAGGCCCAAGCCCTTATCGACCTGCTGGTACAGCGCCCAGCCGATCAACAGGAACACCACTAGCGCGACCAGCGTGAACATCCCGCTCAGGCGCAGCGCGATGGAGTTACTGGACACCACGGCTCTCCAGCACATAACCCATGCCACGGATCGTGTGCAGCAGCTTTTCATCGAACGGCCCGTCGAGCTTGGCCCGAAGACGCTTGATCGCGACCTCGACGACATTGGCGTCGCTGTCGAAATTGATATCCCAGACCATTTCGGCAATCGCCGTTTTCGAGAGGATTTCACCCTGGCGGCGCGCGAGCACGCTGAGCAGCGAGAACTCCTTGGCGGTCAGGTCCAGGCGGGTGCCAGCGCGGGTGGCCTTGCGGCTGATCAAATCTATCCACAGGTCGGCGATGCTCACCTGCACCGGTTCGTGGCCGCCGCTACGGCGGGTCAGCGCCTGCAGGCGCGCCACCAGTTCAAGGAAGGAGAAGGGTTTGCCCAGGTAATCATCGGCACCGTCGCGCAGGCCCTTGATGCGGTCTTCGACCCGCTCGCGGGCGGTGAGCATGATCACCGGGGTTTGCTTGCGCGCACGCAGGGCGCGCAGTACGCCGAAGCCGTCGAGGCCCGGCAGCATCACGTCGAGGACGATCACCGCGTAGTCGCTTTCCAGCGCCAGGTGCAGGCCTTCCACGCCGTCGCGGGCCAGGTCCACGGTGTAGCCCTGTTCCGTCAGGCCGCGGTGCAGGTAGTCCGCGGTTTTTTCCTCGTCTTCGATAATCAGAACGCGCATGACCCCGCCTCAGTCTGTGGTCGCCAGCGCCGCTACGGGCGCCGCTTTTTTGGGTCTGTGGAATAGCCGCTCCAGCCATAAGTATATGACCGGCGTGGTGAACAACGTCAGCATCTGGCTCACCAGCAAACCGCCTACCACCGCGATCCCCAGGGGTTGGCGCAGTTCGGCGCCAGTGCCGTAGCCCAGCATCAGTGGCAGCGCGCCAAGCAGGGCGGCGAGGGTGGTCATGATGATCGGCCGGAACCGCGTGAGGCAGGCCTGGAAGATCGCTTCTTCCGGTGGCAAGCCGCCTTTGCGCTGCGCTTCCAGGGCGAAGTCGATCATCAGGATGCCGTTTTTCTTGACGATACCGATCAGCAGCACCAGGCCGATCAGCGCCATGATCGAAAAGTCCTGGCCGCAGGCCCAGAGCATGATCACCGCCCCAAGCCCCGCCGCAGGCAGGGTCGAGATGATGGTCAGCGGATGGACGAAGCTCTCATAGAGCACACCGAGAATGATGTACACCGCCACCAGCGCCGCAAGAATCAGCCAGGGCTGGCTGGCCAGCGAACTCTGGAAGGCCTGTGCAGCGCCCTGGAAATTGCCGCTGATCGCCACCGGCATGCCGATGTCGGCCTTGGCCTGATTGAGCATGATCACCGCATCGCCCAAGGCCACGCCGGGCGCCAGGTTGAACGACAGGTTGGCGGCCGGGAACATGCCGTCATGGGCGATGGACAGCGGGCCGACGGTGGGCGCATCGAACCGCGCCAGCGCCGACAGCGGCACCATCTCGCCGCTCAGTGGCGAGCGCAGGTAGAAGTAATTGAGGCTTTCCGCCTTGCCGCGCTGTTTGGTGTCCAGCTCCAGGATCACGTTGTACTGGTTGACCTGGGTCTGGAATTCGTTGATTTGCCGTTGGCCGAAGGCATCGTACAGCGCTTCGTCGACATCGCTGGCGGTCAGGCCGAAGCGGGCCGCGGCGCTGCGGTCGATGCTGATGTGGGTGATGCTGCCGCCCAGTTGCAAGTCGTTGGACACGTCGCGGAACGCCGGGTTGCCGCGCAGTTTTTCCGTCAGGCGCTGGGTCCAGGTGCTCAGCACGGCGCCGTCGTTGCTCTTGAGCACGTACTGGTACTGGGCACGGCTCGGGCCGGAACTGAGGTTGATGTCCTGGCCGGCGCGCAAGTACAGGACGATGCCCGGGACTTTCATCAGTTGCGGGCGAATCCGGTCGATGAACTCGCTGGCGGAGACATCACGATCGCCACGTTTTTTCAGGGCGATCCAGAAACGGCCGTTGGCGATGGTCTGATTGCTGCCCGATACGCCGACCGAGTGCGAAAACGCCTCGACCGCGGGATCGGCGGCGACGATTTCGGCCATCGCCAGGTGTTTTTTCACCATGTCGCCGTAGGAAATATCGGCAGCCGCTTCGGTGGTGCCGAGGACGAAACCGGTGTCCTGCACCGGGAAGAAACCCTTGGGGATGAACACATATCCGCCAACGGCCAGCGCCACCGACAGGCCGAAGATGACGAGCATCAGTTTCTGATGGAGAAGGGCACGGCGCAGGCCTTTTTCATAAAGGTCCAACAGGCGCTCGCCAAAGCCTTTTTTGCCATGGGCGTCATGCACCGGGGCGCGCATGAACAGCGCCGCCAGGGTGGGCGCCAGTGTCAGCGAGACCACCACCGAAATCAGAATGGTCGAGGTGGCCGTCAGGGCGAATTCCTTGAACAGACGCCCGACCACACCGCCCATGAACAGCAGCGGAATGAACGCCGCCACCAGCGAGAAACTGATCGACACCACGGTGAAGCCGATTTCCCCAGCGCCTTTGATCGCGGCCTCGCGCATGCCGTCGCCGGCCTCCAGATGCCGGTGAATGTTCTCCACCACCACAATCGCATCGTCGACCACGAACCCCACGGCCACCACGATCGCCACCAGCGTCAGGTTGTTCAGGCTGAAGCCCATGACGTACATCAGGGCGAAACTGGCGACCAGCGAAACGCCGAGCACCGCCGACACAATCAGGGTCGCCGACAACTGGCGCAGGAACAGCGCCATCACCGCCACCACCAGCATGATCGCGATCAGCAGGGTAATTTCCACTTCATGCAGCGAGGCGCGGATGGTCTGGGTGCGGTCGATCAGTGTCTTGACCTGGACCGAGGCCGGCAGCATCGCCGTCAGGCCCGGCAGCGCCGCCTGGATGCGGTCCACGGTCTCGACGATGTTGGCCCCCGGTTGGCGGAAGATCACCAGGTTGACCCCCGGCTGCGTGCCAGCCCAGGCCTGGACGTAGGCATCTTCCGAACCGTTGACCACTTTGGCCACGTCCTTGAGATGGACCGGTGCCCCGTCCTTGTAGGAAACGATCAGTTGGCTGTAGTCCTCGGGATGGAACAGTTGGTCGTTGGTCGACAGCGTCGAAATGCTCGACTCGCCGTACAGCGCGCCCTTGGCCAGGTTGAGGCTGGTCTGCTGGATCGCCAGGCGAATGTCCGCCAGCGTCAGGCCGATGGTCGCGAGTTTGTCCGCCGAGACCTGAACGCGAATCGCCGGACGTTGCTGGCCGGTGATGTTGACCTGGCCTACACCGTCGATCTGACTGATCTGACGGGACAACAGGGTTTCCGTGAGGTCACTGAGTTCCGGGCCGGGCATCAGCGACGAGTTGACGCTGAGGATCAATACCGGGCTGTCGGCCGGGTTGACCTTGCGCCAGGTCGGCAGGTTCGGCATGTCCTTGGGCAGCTTGCCGGCGGCGGTGTTGATCGCCGCCTGCACTTCCTGGGCGGCGGTGTCGATGCTCTTGTCGAGGGTGAATTGCAGGGTCAGGTTGGTCGAGCCCAGGGCACTGCTCGACGTCATCTGGGTCACGCCGGGGATGGCGCTGAATTGCACCTCAAGGGGCGTGGCCACTGAAGAGGCCATGGTTTCCGGGCTGGCGCCAGGTAGTTGCGCCGCCACCTGGATGGTCGGGAATTCCGCTTCGGGCAGTGGCGCCACCGGCAGGCGCGGGAAGGCGATGACACCCAGCAGCACCAGGGCAAATGTCAGCAGTACCGTGGCGACCGGATGGTCGATGCACCAGGCGGATACCGAACCGTGGCCTTTCATTGCTCGGCCTCCGATTGCACCACTTGTGCAGGCTCGGTCAGCACCTGAACGGTGGAACCGGGCTTGAGCCGCGACTGGCCGTCGCTGACCAGCACGTCACCGGGTTTCACGCCCTTGATGATGTTCTGGCCGCTGCTCTGGTAAACCATCTCGACCGGCACTGTTTCCACCTTGTCGCCCTGGACCCGGTAAACGAAAGGCTGATCGAGGCCGCGCTGTACGACGGTGGGCGGTACGACCAAGGCATCCTTATCCAGAGCCGTCTGAATCTTTACCGTCACCAGCAGGCCCGGCCAGAGCTTTTGCCCGGCGTTGTCGAATTCGGCCTTGGCGCGGATGGTCCCGGTGTTGGCGTTGATCTGGTTATCGATCAGGGTCAGGTGGCCTTCGCCCAGCAGGTTGCCGGTTTCACCGTCGGTGTCGGCGCCGATGTAGGCCTTGACCCTGGCGCGTTGTGGGTCGTTGATCAGGCCTTGCAGGGTCGGCAGCATCTGTTGCGGCAGGGAGAACTCGACGGCGATCGGGTCGATCTGGGTCACGGTGAACAGGCCCTGAGCATCAGCCATGCGCAGGAAGTTGCCTTCATCCACCGTGCGAATGCCGACGCGGCCGGTCACCGGGGAGCGAATCTGCGTGTAGGAAAGCTGCACCTGAGCCGCATCAATCGAGGCCTGGTTGCCTTCGGCGGTGGCCTTGAGCTGATTGACCAGCGCCTGTTGCTGGTCGTACGTCTGTTTCGATACGCCGTCGTCGACGCTCAGCAGCTTGTAGCGCTTGAGGTTGACCAGCGCCACTTGCAACTGCGCCTGGCTCTGGCCCAGTTGCGCACGGGCCTGGTCGAGGTTGGCGCGGATGGTGCGGTCGTCAATGGTCGCCAGCAGGTCGCCTTTGTTCACCAACTGACCTTCCTTGACCATGATTTTGGTCAGAATGCCGTCGATCTGCGGACGGACCACGACGCTGTGCAGCGACAGCACCGAGCCGATGCCGCTGACGTAGCGAGGGACGTCTTTTTCCGTGACCGCCACCACCCGCACGGGGATGGCGCTGGGTGCCGCGAGCCGGGCCTTGGCGGGCTTGGTGGCATACCACAGGCCCAGCGCTGCCAGGAGAATCAGAAGGGCGACGAGCAGGACGGGTTTGTGCTGGATTCGCATGCGAGGGAAGCGCCAGGGCAGGGGATCGGGAAAATTGTATCTTCCTTTATAAACCTGTTTGGCGGTCAGGAAGGTGACGGCTAACTGACGGCGCTGTCAGTTTCGTACACGCTTTGACTTGGCGACCTCTGGGCCGGCACCTGTGGGAGCAAAGCTTGCTCGCGATGACGTCGGCCCAGCCAATAATGATGGCGCCTGATACACCGCTATCGCGAGCAAGCTTTGCTCCTACAAAGGCTCAGGCGATCAATTCGCCAGCCGAGCCCCCGCTAGGCTTCCGCTCAACTCATAAGCCGCCAACTCCGCCTGATGCGCCGCCAAAAGCTCCGGCAGCGATCCGCGCAGGTATTCCACCCAGGTCTTGATCTTCGCATCCAGGTACTGCCGGGACGGGTAGATCGCGTACAGGTTCAATTCCTGCGAGCGGTACTTGGGCATCATCCGTACCAGCGAGCCGTTGCGCAGGCCGTCGATCGCCGCGTACAGCGGCAGCACGCCAACGCCCATGCCGCTGATGATCGCGGTTTTCATCGCATCGGCGGAGTTCACCAAAAACGGCGAACTGTTGATGGTGACCATTTCCTGGCCATCGGGGCCGTCGAACGCCCACTTTTCCAGAGGAATGACCGGGCTCACCAGGCGCAGGCAGTTGTGATTGAGCAGGTCGCTCGGCTTCTGTGCGCAGCCATTGGCTTTGACGTAGGCCGGGGAGGCACAAACGATGCTGTAGGTGATGCCCAGGCGCTGGGAGACGAAGCCCGAGTCCGGCAGTTCGCTGGCGAGCACGATGGACACGTCGTAGCCCTCGTCCAGCAGGTCCGGGACGCGGTTGGCCAGGGTCAGGTCGAAGGTCACGTCCGGGTGGGTCTTGCGGTAGCGGGCGATGGCGTCGATGACGAAGTGCTGGCCGATACCGGTCATGGTGTGCACTTTCAGTTGCCCGGCCGGGCGCGCGTGGGCGTCGCTGGCCTCGGCTTCCGCTTCCTCGACGTAGGCGAGGATCTGTTCGCAGCGCAGCAGATAGCGCTTGCCGGCCTCGGTCAGGGCGATGCGTCGGGTCGTTCGGTTGAGCAGACGGGTTTGCAGGTGGGCTTCCAGATTGGAGACCGCGCGCGAGACGTTGGCGGTGGTGGTGTCCAGTTGCACGGCGGCGGCGGTGAAGCTGCCGGCCTCGGCCACGTAACTGAAGGCGCGCATGTTTTGCAATGTGTCCATGGGGTGCTCTCGGGTTCGATGGCAAATTGTGACACGAAGTTTCAGGGTCTGAGACCCCGACCAAGGGATTATCGCGTTAACGGTAACAAAGATTCACAGGAATCCCAGCTTATCGCCTGCAATACCCACCCCTAGAATTGCGCCGATCCCTGTAGGAGCAAAGCTTGCTCGCGAAAGCGTCGGGTCAGGCAACATCATCGTCGGCTGACAGACCGTCATCGCGAGCAAGCTTTGCTCCTACAGGAGCCTCCCTCATTTCAGGAAATCGCAGCAGTGCCGCGTCGCATCAGCAGAGCGCTTTCGCCGCTCAGTATTCTGGCTTTAACCCTGGCAATCAGCGGCTGCATCGGAACCGGAGGTATTGCCCCGCAGGGCAAGGCGCTGGAGGCCAATTCACTGGCCACCGACGAAGCCATCCAGAGCGCAGCCCAGGATGCGCACTGGCCCACCGCGCAATGGTGGCAGGCTTATGGCGACCCGCAACTGAACCGCTGGATCGACCTCGCCGTGCAAGGCAGCCCGAGCCTGGCCATGGCCGCCGCGCGGGTGCGCCAGGCCAAGGCCATGGCCGGCGTTGCCGAATCTGCCGAATCGCTGCAGATCAACGGCGAGTCCACCCTCAAGCGCCACAACTGGCCCACGGATCAGTTCTACGGCCCCGGTGATCTGGCCAACAGCACCACCTGGGACAACAACGCGGCGCTGGGCTTCAGCTACGCCCTCGACCTCTGGGGACGCGAAAGCAACAACACCGAGCGCGCGGTGGACTTGGCCCACATGACTGTCGCCGAAGCACGCCAGGCCCAGCTCGAGTTGCAGAACAACATCGTGCGCGTCTACATCGAACTCTCGTTGCATTACGCGCAGCGCGACATTGTCGAAGCGACCCTCAAGCAGCAACAGCAAATCCTCGATCTGGCGCAAAAGCGCCTGAACGGCGGCATCGGCACCCATTTCGAAGTCAGTCAGGCCGAGACGCCACTGCCGGAAACCCATCGTCAGATCGACGCGCTGGACGAAGAAATCGCCCTGAGCCGCAACCAACTGGCCGCCCTGGCAGGCAAAGGGCCGGGGGAGGGCGCGCAATTGCAGCGGCCGACCCTGTCGCTTGGCGCGCCCGTGAAGCTGCCGTCCTCGCTGCCCGCGCAATTGCTCGGCCAACGCCCGGACGTGGTCGCCAGTCGCTGGCAAGTGGCGGCGCAGGCCCGGGGTATCGATGTGGCCCATGCCGGTTTCTATCCCAACGTCGATCTGGTGGGCAGCCTGGGCTACATGGCCACCGGCGGCGGAGCGCTGGAGTTCCTGACCGGCAAGAAACTCAACTACAGCGTGGGCCCGGCGATTTCCCTGCCGATCTTCGATGGCGGCCGCTTGCGCGGCGAGTTGGGCGAAGCCTCGGCCGGGTATGACATGGCCGTGGCCAAATACAACCAGACGCTGGTCAACGCGCTGAAGAACATCTCAGACCAGTTGATTCGTCGCGAGTCGATGGACAAGCAGCAAGCTTTCGCCGCCGAGTCGGTGGCCACGGCGCAGAAGACCTACGACATCGCGATGATCGCCTACCAGCGCGGGCTCACCGACTACCTCAACGTGCTCAATGCCCAGACCCTGTTGTTCAAGCAGCAGCAGGTGCAGCAGCAGGTGCAGGCGGCGCGGTTGAGTGCCCATGCCGAGCTGGTGACGGCGCTCGGCGGCGGGCTCGGTGCAGGTAACGACGTGCCGAAAGACAGCCAGACCGCCGCGCCGAAAACCCCGGTCCTCCTGCGTTGAACACAAACCCTGTAGGAGCGAGCCTGCTCGCGATGAGGGCATGTCAGTCGCCATCAATGTTGAATATCAGACCGCAATCGCGAGCAAGCTCGCTCCCACAGGTTTCGAGTCTGGCCCCATACCCAATGAGCACGTTTTCATGACGCCTTTGCCCGCCCCGCTGCGCTGGCTGTACTCCCTCGAATGGCGCCGAGGCTTCTTCGACTGGGCACGCAGCGATGGCGTGACCTGGGTCTATATCTTCAAGGTGCTGATCGCCGCCTTCCTCACGCTGTGGCTGGCCATGCGCCTGGAGTTGCCGCAGCCGCGCACGGCGATGATCACTGTATTCATCGTCATGCAGCCGCAAAGCGGCCAGGTGTTCGCCAAGAGTTTTTACCGCTTCCTCGGCACCCTGGCCGGGTCGACGGTGATGGTGGCATTGATCGCCTTGTTTGCGCAGAACACCGAGCTGTTCCTCGGCGCGCTGGCGATCTGGGTGGGTATCTGCACGGCCGGTGCGGCACGCTCTCGCAACTTCCGCGCCTACGGTTTTGTGCTGGCCGGTTACACCGCGGCGATGGTCGGCTTGCCGGCGCTGGCCCATCCCGACGGCGCGTTCATGGCGGCGGTCTGGCGGGTGCTGGAAATTTCCCTGGGCATTCTTTGCTCGACCCTGGTCAGCGCCGCGATCCTGCCGCAAACCTCCAGCGCTGCCATGCGCAATGCTTTGTACCAGCGCTTCGGTGTGTTCGCCCTGTTCGTCACCGACGGCTTGCGCGGGCGCAGCAAGCAGGAGGCATTCGAAGCCGGCAACGTGCGCTTCATCGCCGAAGCGGTGGGCCTGGAAAGCCTGCGCAGCGTCACCGTGTTCGAAGACCCGCACATGCGCCGGCGTAACGGTCGACTCAGCCGGCTGAACAGCGAGTTCATGAGCATCAGCACCCGCTTCAATGCCTTGCATCAGTTGCTCGAACGCCTGCGCAGCAATGGTGCCGACCATGTGGAAGCGGCGATCAAGCCGGGCTTGCAGGATTTGGCCGAATTGCTCGATGGCTACAGCGGTCGTGCCTTGACCAACGCCGACGCGGCGCGATTGGTTACAGCGCTTACAGCTTACAAGACAGGCTTGCCGGCGCGGGTGCGCAGCCTGCGGGCGACCTTTCAGGCGAGCCAGCCGAGCGACGCTGAACTACTGGATTTCCACACCGCCTACGAACTGCTCTATCGCTTCGTCGACGACTTGCACAGCTATGCACAGACCCACGCCTCGCTGGCCGATCACAGCCATGAACGCGAACAGTGGGATGAGCCGTTCACCCCGCAAACCAACTGGCTGGCGGCTGCCGCTTCGGGCATTCGGGCGTCGTTCATCCTGCTGGTGCTGGGCAGCTATTGGGTGGCCACCGCCTGGCCGAGCGGGGCGACCATGACACTTGTGGCCGCCGCCACCGTGGGCCTGTCCGCCGCCACGCCGAACCCCAAACGCATGTCATTTCAGATGGCCTGCGGCACCTTCCTCGGGGCGCTGATCGGTTTCGCCGAGATGTTTTTCATCTACCCGTGGATCGATGGTTTTCCGTTGCTGTGCGTGGTGCTCGCACCGGTGTTCGTGCTCGGCGCGTTCCTCGCCTCGCGGCCGCAATACGCCGGGGTCGGGGTCGGGTTGCTGATCTTCTTCAGCATCGGTTCGGTGCCGGACAACCTCACGGTCTACAACCCCTACACCTTCATCAACGACTACATCGCCATGGTGATCGGCATGCTGGTGTGCGCGGCGGCGGGGGCAATCATTCTGCCGCCCAACAGCCGCTGGTTGTGGCGCCGGCTGGAGCAGGATCTGCGTGGGCAGGTGGTGTACGCCATCAGCGGCAAGCTCAAGGGCCTGGCGTCGAGTTTTGAAAGCCGCACCCGCGACCTGGTGCATCAGGCCTACGGCTTTGCGGCAGGACAGCCGCAGGTGCAACGCAATTTGCTGCGCTGGATGTTCGTGGTGCTGGAGGTGGGGCACGCGATCATCGAACTGCGCAAGGAGCAAGCGACGCTGCCGGTGCATCCGGCCTATGCCGAATCCCAGCCCTGGCGCCAGTCGATCCGCGTGATGGGCCGTGCGCTGGTGCGGCTGTTCCTGCAACCGGGGCAAAGCAATCTGGAGCGCGCCCTGGTGGCGGTCGATCATGCGATCAGCCGCGTGCAGGCCACCGATGAGCCTTTCGCCCCGCACTTCGATACCTCGGCGCTGCGCCGGGTGAAGAGCTACCTGCACTTCATCCGCACCTCGCTGCTGGATCCGCAATCACCGCTGTCCAACTACGCCCAAGCTGCCAAGCCCCAAGGACTTGCACATGCCCCGTGAAATCGCCTTCCACGGCGTGTACATGCCGACCGTGACCCTGATGTTTCTGATCGCCGCCGTGCTGGCCTGGGGGCTGGACCGGTTCCTCTCCGGCTTCGATTTGTACCGCTTCTTCTGGCACCCGGCGCTGCTGCGCCTGAGTCTGTTTATCTGTCTGTTCGGCGCCATGGCGCTGACGGTCTACCGTTGAGAGCACCCACGATGAAAAAGTTTTTCAGCCTGCTCGCCACGCTGTTGGTATTGGCCCTGGCGATTTGGATCGGTCGCACCCTCTGGGTGCACTACATGGAAACTCCGTGGACCCGTGACGGCCGTGTGCGCGCCGACATCATCAACGTCGCCGCCGACGTGACCGGCGAAGTGGTAAACGTGCCGGTGCGCGACAACCAGTTGGTGAAGAAGGGCGACCTGCTGATGCAGATCGACCCCGAGCACTATCGTCTGGCGGTAAAGCAGGCGCAGTCGCTGGTGGCCTCGCGCAAGGCCACCTGGGAGATGCGCAAGGTCAACGCCCATCGCCGCGCGGACCTGGACAACCTGGTGATCTCCAAGGAAAACCGCGACGACGCCAGCAACATCGCCGACTCGGCGCTGGCCGACTATCAACAGGCCCAGGCGCAACTGGAAGCTGCCGAACTCAACCTGAAACGCACTGAAGTTCGGGCGGCGGTGGACGGTTACGTGACCAACCTGAATGTTCATCGTGGCGACTATGCGCGTATCGGCGAGGCGAAAATGGCCGTGGTCGACATGAACTCGTTCTGGGTCTACGGCTTCTTCGAAGAAACCAAACTGCCCCATGTGAAGGTGGGCGATCAGGCCGACATGCAACTGATGAGCGGCGAAGTGCTCAAGGGCCATGTGGAAAGCATTTCCCGAGGCATCTACGACCGCGACAACCCGGAAAGCCGCGAGCTGATTGCCGACGTGAACCCGACGTTCAACTGGGTGCGCCTGGCGCAGCGAGTGCCGGTGCGGATTCACATCGATGAAGTGCCGGAAGGGGTGCTGTTGGCGGCGGGGATTACTTGCACGGTGGTGGTAAAACCGATTTAACCCTGCCCCCTGTAGGAGCGAGCCTGCTCGCGATGGACGTCAACGATAACGCTGGAAACCTGACGCCCCGTGGTGTTCTGTCGTTCATCGCGAGCAGGCTCGCTCCTACAGGGGGCGGGTGATTGCAGTGCTCAGCAAAACGTCTCCTGCAAATGCCGCCAAAGGATCCTGCCTTGCACCTTCTCGAACACCACGGTCGAGCGGCGATCCGAATGCAGGCCGGTGGCGTCGGTCTGTTGTTCGCGGTAGCTGACGGTCGCGCCAGCTTCATGCAGCGCGATGCCGCGCAGCTCGCTGAGTTCGATGCGAAAGCCGAGCTTCTTGCCGCCTGCCAGGGTGAACAGTTCGTTCAGCGCGTCGAAGTCCAGTACCCGGCCCAGAGGCGAGACCATGGAAAACTGTGGCGAGAAACGGCTTAGCAGGTGATCGAGTTCGGATGGATCCTGCTCCTCGGCCAGCCATTTTTCGATGGCGACGTGGGCCTGGATCACTTCGTCGAAGTAGTCGGTGAAATCGGTCATGTTGGTTCCTGTAATTCTGTGGTGTCTGTACTGGCGTCTTCGCGAGCAGGCTCGCTCCTACAGGGGAATGCATTCCAACTGTAGGAGCGAGCCTGCTCGCGATTGGGTCGGCGCGGTGTCAGAGCTGCCCCCGCAACCCGAACCGCTTCATCAACGCCGATTCCAGCAACCCTTTGGGTACCAACCCCGCCAGCAACGGCAGCGCGCGGCTGCCATTGCCCAGGCGAATCAGTCGTGGTGGCTTGCTTTGCTGCACGGCCTTGAGCAACCCGGCAGCGAACTCACTGGCGGGCGTCGAGTTGTCCTGGGATGCCTTGGCCCGCGCACGAATGCCTTCGCGCAGGGGGAACCAGGGCGATTGTTCACTGATCAGTTGCTCGGCTTCATGGCCGGCATTTTTCGCAAAGCTTGAGGCGATGGCGCCTGGCTGCACTTCCATGACCCGCACGCCAAACGGCGCCAGTTCCATGCGCAAGGCGTCGCTCAAGGCATGCACGGCAGCCTTGGAGGCACAGTAGGCACCGGCGAAAGGTGTGACCAGCACGCCGGACACGCTGCCGACGTTGACCACGATCCCTTTCGCCCGGCGCAACACCGGGAACAGGGCGCGGGTAACCCCAATGATGGAGAAGACATTGGTTTCGAACTGGCGCTGCATCGCCGGTACGCCGCCATCGAGCAACGGCCCCATGGCGCCGTAGCCGGCGTTGTTGATCAGTATGTCGAGGCCACCATGTTCCCGGTTGATTCGTTCGCTCAACTGATCGAGCGCCTGGGTGTCGTTGACGTCCAGTTGCACGGCCGTGAAACCGGCGGCGGCCAGCACGGCCACATCTTCAGGCTTGCGGGCACTGGCCCAGACTTTATAGCCGGCCACCTTGAACGCATCGGCGAGGGCGCGGCCGATGCCGCTGGAACAACCGGTAATCAACGCAACGGGCATGGCGCGGTCCTTGTGCAATCAGTGGGGTGGGGAAAACTCAATCGGAGAAGCTACCCTGCAAACGCTCGGCGCGAAACTCCAGGGTGTCCGGGCGGTAGCCGGGGCGCAGGGGTGGCAGCGGCAAACAGTCTTCCCAGTTGTCGCCGGCCTGCAATTCGCCGGGGCCACGGTAGCGTGGGGCGGTGTACTGATTGTCGGCCAGGTTGACGGTGTCGCCCGGTGCATAGGCGGCCACGCGCCAGCGCAGTTCGGTCAGCGGTACATCGTTGCCGTTCTTCAGGGTGAGTTTCAGCGGGCGGTCGGCGGGGCACTGCTGCGGCGTGTAGCTGATGCGCAGTTCCAGGCGCTGCAGCTGCTTGAGTTCACGGTGATCCAACCAGACCACCCAAGTGGCGACGACGCCCAGGCCGACGGCGGCGGCCAGGGAAACCGGCAAGGCCTTGGCCGGATAGCGCAGCAACAGGATCACCCAGGTGATGACCAGCAGGATGCCGATGAGCATGGGGTGCAGACCTCGGGATTAGAGAGGGTCATCCTACCTAAGCGCGATGGCGATTGGCGATGGGCTTGATTGATCGTTCCCACGCTCCGCGTGGGAATGCCTCAAGGGACGCTCTGCGTTCCAATGGGACGCAGAGCGTCCCCGGCTGCATTCCCACGCAGAGCGTGGGAACGATCACAAAAAAAGCCCCCGGCCAACCCACTGCGGATAGGGAACGCAGCAGGCCGGTCAGGGGCTCAAGGTCTACAGAAGCTTATTGCGCGATGGTCTTCACCGACACGCCACGCTCGATCGGGGTGGTGCGGCCGTAGATGTCTTCAAACCGCTCGATATCGTCCTCGCCCAGGTAGCTGCCCGATTGCACTTCGATGATTTCCAGCGGGATCTTGCCCGGATTGCGCAGGCGGTGAACCGAAGCGATCGGGATGTAGGTCGACTGGTTTTCGGTCAGCAGGAACACGTTTTCGTCGCAGGTCACCTCAGCGGTGCCGCTGACGACGATCCAGTGCTCGGCGCGGTGGTGGTGCATCTGCAGCGACAGGCACGCGCCCGGCTTGACCGAGATGTGCTTGACCTGGAAGCGCCCGCCCATGTCCACCGAATCGTAGGAACCCCACGGACGGTAGACTTCGCAGTGGTTCTGGGTTTCGCTGCGGCCCTGTTCGTTGAGGGTGTTGACCATCTGTTTCACGCCTTGGACCTTGTCCTTGTGCGCAATCATCATGGCGTCCTTGGTTTCCACGACCACGATGTTTTCCAGGCCGATCACCGACACCAGTTTGCCGTTGCCGTGGATCATGCAGTTGCGGCTGTCCTGAACCACCACATCACCCTTGGTGACGTTGCCATTGGCGTCTTTTGCATTCACTTCCCACAGCGACGACCAGCAGCCGACATCGCTCCAGCCGGCGGTCAGCGGCACGACGCAGGCACGCTGGGTCTTTTCCATCACCGAGTAGTCGATGGAGTTGTCCGGGCAGCAGGCGAAGGTGGCTTCGTCGAAGGTGACGGAATCGGCGTCCTGCTCGCTGCGTTCCAGGGTCAGCAGGCAGGTGTCGTAGATGTCCGGGTCATGCTTTTTCAGTTCTTCCAGGAAGCGGCTGGCGCGGAACAGGAACATGCCGCTGTTCCAGAAGTAACCGCCGGACTGGACGTATTCGGTGGCGCGCTTCACGTCGGGTTTTTCCACGAAGTGGGAGACGCGGCTGACGCCTTCAGGCAGCAGCGAATCGTTGGTCGACTTGATGTAGCCGTAGCCGGTTTCCGGTTTGGTGGCCGGGACGCCGAACAGCACCATTTCGCCGTTTTCGGCGGCGACGGTGGCAAGGGCCAGGGCACGTTGCAGGGCTTTCTGATCTTCCAGTACGTGGTCGGCGGGCAGCACCAGCATCAACTCGTCACGGCCTTCATTGACCAGCATCATCGCGGTCAGGGCCACCGCCGGCGCGGTGTTGCGGCCGAACGGTTCCATCAGGATGCGCTGGGTTTCCAGTTTGCGGGCGGCCAGTTGCTCGTTGACGATGAAGCGGTGGTCTTTGTTGCAGACCACGATCGGCGTGTCCATGCCTTCGAACACCAGGCGCTCCAGGGTTTGCTGGAACAAGGTGTGCTCGCCGGTCAGGGCCAGGAACTGTTTCGGGAATTGCTTGCGCGAAAGCGGCCAAAGACGTGAACCGCTACCACCGGACAAGATCACTGGAATCATGGTGTTACTCCTTGCAAATCGTTTGGTTAGAGCGACGAACGATGTGTCGTTTCACTCTTGTTTTTGTTTCGTGTCCCAACTGACACCTCGGTCCCTGTAGGAGCAAGGCTTGCCCGCGATGGCGATCTCAAAGGCCCCATCGCCGGCAAGCCGTGCTCCTACAGGAGCGTGGTCAATCCGGAAAAATGTTTAGCGCGTCGACACCGGGCGTTTTACCCAGACTGGCGACAGGCTGCTGCCGCTGCCGGTGACGTACAGCACGGCGGCTTCACCGCGCTCCAGGGCGACCGGTTTCACGTCGCCGACTTTGGTTGCGCCGTCATAAAGCGCCAGGCTGACTTTCACCGGGTTGATTTCACGTTCGCCACGGCCCTTGGCGGCCACGTTCGGCACCACGTCGGTCTTGCCGTCGGCGGTCTTCAGGGTCAGTGATTTGTCGCTGAGGTTCTGCAGACGGACCAGGGATTTCTGTTTGTTCTTGAACGGCGGCTCTTCGATCAGTTGCGGCGCGCCGCTGGCGTTGTTGACCAGGGTGTAATAGTGGTCGCCGGCCAGTTTCACCGGCAGGGACTGGCTGCCGACCTTGGCACTGTAATCACCACCCGGCATGAAGCTGAAATCACTGCTCGACAGCGGTGCGACATCGCTCAGGTTGGTGCTGCCGACGGTGGCGCTGACTTCGGCGTTGCTGGCGTTGTAGATGCGCACGAAGGTCGAGCCTTTCGGGGCGGTCGGGCCGTACAGCGCCGCGTCGCCGCCGGCGAAGGCCTGCATCGAGAGCACACTCATACCAGCAACCAAAGCAAAGGTCTTGGCGAGACGACGAGGAGTAGTCTTGAAAGTCATGGGGATACCTCTCTCTTTCAGTTTTGCGCCCGGTCGGGCGTCTCGGATTTAGTGTTTACAGCTACGTTTTGTTGGCGCGCGCCGGCTTGTTTAAGCTCTGCGACCCACTGCGGGTCGGCGTCGCCGATTTCGTTGTTCACAGGCAGATATCGTTCAGGGAACTCCCAGATCAGCACCTGGGGCGGGCTGTTCTTGAAAGCGTCGCTTTTGAGGTAACTGAGCATCGGCAGGATCGGGCCGTGGCCGTCTTCGGCGTAATTGACCACGTCGCTGCGCAGGGCTTGTTTGAGCGCGCCGACGAAGTTCCAGTTGGGGTTGGCGCTGTAGCTGGTGCCGATCAGCGCTACCGGGACTTCAGTGTTGGCGAACAAAGCGTCGTCACCGGCAGGTTGATCGCCGGCGGCCACGGTGTTGCGCTTTTGCAAAGGTTCTTGCGCCGGCATCAGGTTTTCGAACAGCGGGTCCAGCGGCAGGAACAGACGCAGGTCGCCCTTGTGGGTAACTTTTTCCGCAGGCTCGGTGACGAAGTTCTGCGGTTCGCCGCTCAGCGGGAATTTGTCGGCGATGGTTTTCGCCAGGCGGTTGGCGGCGATCTCGGCGCCTTCCGGGGTCCAGTGGGTGTCGGTGCGCAGAAACACTTGCTTGCCGTCGTTCTTGGCCGCTTGCAGCGGGCCCAGCAGGTCAGGCGCCGGGATCCGGTCGGCGGCCAGGCGCTTGTGGAAGTCCTGGTAGAGGTTGGCGTGAATGCTCGCCGGTTTCACCTCGCCGAGGTGTTCCGGGTACAGGCGCACCTTGGCCGGTACCACCGCCATCACCAGTTGCACGCCTTTGGCTTTCAGGGTCTGGCGCACGCCTTCGACCAGCGCGTAGTTGCCTTGCAGGTTCAGCTCTTCGTTGACCACCGGATGGAATTCTTCATCGCTGTACAACCACTGGTCGCGACCGAGCACCACGCCCGGACGACCTTCGTTGAACAGTTTGAAATCCAGCGCCGCCCAGAGGTTGGTACCCAGGCGCTTGATCGGGAACTCGTCGTCGTAGTGGGTCTCCACCGCCTTGGTCCAGCGGCCGTTGAGCACCGTCGCGTCGGCGTTGGTACTGAAGCCCAGGAAGCTGCGGACCGACCACAGGCCCAGGGCCAGCAGCGTCACCAGAAACAGGGCGATGTAGAAGATGCGTAATGAGCGGGTCATGGTCAGATCCCTCAGAACTGGAAGTAAAGGAACGGCGAGAAGCTTTGCGCCGAGAGTTTGAGAATCGAGGCGATGAACAGCAGCAACACCAGGGCACGCATCACGTAGCGCGACCAGTCAGCGCTCCAGTAGGCCGGTTGCACCTGGGCTTCGACGCCGACGGTGTAGCCAGGCTGGTGGATGCTGGCCGGGTTATCCCCAGGCACGGCCTTGATCGTGCCGCTGGTTGCAGCGGCCGGGCCGTCGACATCGACATTCACTTCAGGCTTGGTCTTGACCGGCGGCTGATTGGTGTAGAAATCACGCAGGCCGAAGAACGCCAGGGTCACGTAGGCCACGATCAGGGTCGCCACTTGCAGGCCGGTGAGGCTGGCCTGGTTGAGTTCCGACAGCGACCAGTCGCCGAAGCTGAACATCGCGCCGTACATGCGCCCGGCGACGTGCAGGTTTTCCGCACGGAAGATCACCCAGCCCATCACCACCAGCAGGAAGGTCAGCGCCCAGCGAATCGGGTTGAAACTGCGTGGCGTGGTGTTCAGGCCGATGGCTTTTTCAATTGCCAGCCACATGCCGTGCCACGCACCCCAGACGATGTAGGTGATGTTCGCGCCGTGCCACAGACCACCGAGCAACATGGTCAGGAACAGGTTGCGATAGGTCATCAACGTGCCTTTGCGGTTGCCGCCCAGAGTGATGTACAGGTAGTCACGCAGCCAGGTCGACAGGCTGATGTGCCAGCGCCGCCAGAACTCGGTGATCGACTGGCTGACGTAGGGCTGCTTGAAGTTTTCCATGAAGCGGAAACCCATCATCAGGCCCAGGCCGATGGCCATGTCGCTGTAACCGGAGAAGTCGAAATACAGTTGCGCGGTGTACGCCAGGGCGCCGAGCCAGGCATCGCCCGTGGTCGGGTTTTGCAGGGCGAAGCAATGGTCGGCCACCACCGCCAGGGTATCGGCGATGAAGACTTTCTTGATGAAACCCTGCATGAACCGCGTGCAGCCCTCGGAGAACTTGTCGAGGGTGTGGGTGCGGTTGTTGAACTGATCGGCCAGGTCGCGGAAACGCAATACCGGACCTGCGATCAGGTGCGGGAAGATCGCCACGAACGCCGCGAAGTCGATCAGGTTGCGGGTCGCCGGGGTGTCGCCACGGTAGACGTCGATGATGTAGCTGATGGACTCAAAGATGTAGAACGAGATCCCGATCGGCAACAGCACGTGGGTCAGGATGAACGGTTCAAGACCGACCGACGTCATCATCGCGTTGATGCTGTCGACGCCGAAGTTGGCGTACTTGAAGTAGCCGAGGATGCACAGGTCGACAGCCACGCCCAGCAACAGCCAGCGCTGCGCCGGCTTGGTCTTGACCCCGGCGGCACCGACGCGCAGGCCGATCCAGTAGTTCCACAATGTGACGGCGGCGAACAGCGCCAGGAAGTCCACACGCCACCAGGCATAGAACACGTAGCTGGCGATCAGCAGCAGCAGATTGCGATAGCGTTGCCCGCTCAGGTAGTACAAGCCGAGAAAGATCGGCAAGAACAAAAACAGGAACACGTTGGATGAAAAAACCATCCCGATCTCTCCTTGTTTAACCAACAGTCAAGGGCCAACGGCCCCCCCAAACCCCCCACAGAAAACCGGGGGGCAAACACACAAAACTCAATCCCGACACCGCCCCTGTAGGAGCGAGCCTGCTCGCGATGAGGCCCTGTCAGTCGACATCGATGTTGGATCTCAGACCGCGATCGCGAGCAGGCTCGCTCCTACAGGTTCTATGTCTGTTCTCAAGAACCTTTATTGCCCTTCTCGTTGGCCGGGTCGTAGACACGGGTCAGGTCACCCCCCAGGCGGAAGGTCTTGAACGGCTGCATCTTGTGCTTCTTCTCAAGCACATCCGCCGAGCAGGTGTAGAGCGTGCAGAACGGTTCGAGCCAGGCGAATTTCATGTCTTCCTTCAGGTCGGTCATGTCCTGTTTCTTGCCGTTCTTCTGTTCGAACTCATCCGGGTCTTTGACCCCGGCGAGCACGCGGTCACCCAGGCGTTTCAGCGCGCCGTTGTTTTCCTGGCGCAGATCCACACCGTTGACCTGGGCGAAACTGGCGATCATCGCCAGCGGCGGCAGGGCGTAGTTGTGGTAGGCCAGCGCCCGTTGCTGGCGCTTGAGTTCGTTGGGCAGGTAGCCGTCGGCGTCGATCTGGTTGGCGCCGACCTTGTATTCCTTCACCGCCCAATCGAACAGGTCGCGACGGTTGGTGGCGACGGAGGTTGCCATCACCGACCAGGCGGCCCAGTACGAGTGGTTGTTGGTCTTGTCCAGCGGCAGGTTGTCCCAGTCGCTGACCACCTGATCGGCCATCTTGCTGAACCATGCTTCGATCAGTTGCGACTCCTGTTGATGGTTGGCCAGTGGATGGGAGTCGGAAAACTTCAGGCGAACGTACGCAGACGCCATGCTGCCCAGCGCCCATTTGCGCATCGACTTGCCGGTGTGGTTGAAGTCCTTGGACATCAGCGCATCGGCCTTGGCCCAGGCGGTCAACCAATTGAGCGTGCACTCCAGCTGTTCCGGGCGACCGTCGCGCATGAACTGCATCACCCGCTTGCTGGTGCCGCGCTCGATCTTGGTGATGTCGGCGGTGCTGTCGCGGAAGGCTTTTTCCGATTGCACGTTCAGGGTCGCGCGGGCCTTGTCCGAGCCTTCGTACTTGCTGCGAAATTGCAGGGAGCCTGTGTAAGGCGTCGGCATGGCATCGCAGCCTTCGCCGCTGTCGCCGGTTTTGACTTTCTCGATCGGCGCGAAGTAACCCTGGGGCGGACGCAGTGGCGCCGCCGCTTGTGTCGCGCCGGCGAACATCGCCAGGCTGAGCAGCGTCAGTGTTGCAAGTTTCGGATTTCGCATGGCAGACCTCATTGCCCGACCGAAGCAGTACGCTGCTCGGCGCCGGGGAATACGTTGCGTTTGCAGATTTTCGCTTCGACTTTCTGCGGCGCGGCACCGGCTTGTTCAGGGCCCTGGACTTCGACGGCCAGCAGATTCTGCGAGGCCCAGTCTTCGTCCGTGCGCAACTCGAAGGCGAAACGCCCGTCGGTTTCGGAGGTTTCCGGTTTTTCGATCTTGATGTCCTCGTGGCGCCCGTTCATGTACCAGAGGGTGGCTTGCAGGGTTTTCACCGAGGTGTCGGCGAAGCGGATGTCGACCTGGTGACTGCTGTTTTGCAGGTTCAGGTTTTTGCTGTTGACCAGCAGTTCGTTCTTGCCCGGCTTCAGGGTGGTGCTGCCGGACATCTGTGCATCCTTGCCTTCGCAACCGTTGTCCAGCAGCGCCATCATCTGGCGGTAGATGGTTTCCTGGTCCAGGCGGTAGAGGGGCGAGAATTCCCAGATGAGAATCTTCGGCGGGTTCTTCTGGAACTCGTCGCTGCCCAGGTATTGCAGCATCGAACCTTCCAGGCCGCCGCCGGGGAACGCCACATTGAGAATGTCGGCGCCGATGGCCTCTTCGAGGAAACCGGCGAAGTTGTAGTTCTTGCCACTGTGGGAGGTGCCGACCAGGGTGATCTGCGGGTTGCCGGAATCGCCGAACAGATCGCCATCGCCTGCCTCACCCTTGGGCTCGGTGGTGAATTGATCCATGTACTGGATCGCGTAGCTGGTGCCACAGAGTTGACCGGCCATGTTGTGCAATGTTCCGGTCTTGCCCATGCGACCCGACTTGTGGGTCTCGAATTCACGCTTGGGAATGTCGGCGAAGGCCGGGATCTGCTTGACCTTTTCGGCGACGATTTTTGCTGTGCGCTGGGCGCCGTACGGCGTCCAGTGTTGGTCGCCGCGGAAGTAGAAATCGTGGGCCGGCAGGGTGTCGGGCAGCGACTCGTTGGTCAGCGGCGACAGGTCCGGCACCACGTAACCCATGGCGGCGAAACGGCCGAGCATGGTCTTGTAGTTGCGCAGCGCCTTGTCGAAATCGAAGCTGGCTTTTTCTGCCGGATTCAACTTGTTGCGGTTCACCAGGCCACGGGTCGGTTGATACACAACCACCAGTTCCACGCCTTTGCTCTTGAACGCATCGTGCAGTTGCTTCATGCGTTTGTAGCCGGCAGGGGTGGTATCGAACTCAGTACGCAAATCTTCCTGAGTACGGAACAGCCAGTCGCCCTGGGCCTGCACCAGCGTGGTGAAGTTCTGCTGGTAGCGGGTGGTGTAGTTCTTCGCGTCATGGGCGGCCGGGCACAGGCTGCAGCACGGTTCGGCGCTGAATTTTGGCGCTTGCACTTCTTCGGCGCGCGCACCGGTGCTGGCGGCGAGAATGCCGGCGGTCAGGGCCGACAGGCTGAGTAATTTGATCAGGTGTGGGTGCATAAAATTATCCTCAGTCCCGCATTTCGGTCTGGCGTTCGACAGGGTCGATCAGCACGGCTTTCTGCTGGCGCACCAGCAGGTCGAGAATTTCATCCTGGCGCTCGCCGAGAATCCCCGAGAAGCTGATGCCGCTGGATTTGGTCGGGGCGAGCATGGACACGCGATACAGCTCCACGCTCAACGGCGAGTCGATGGACAGCGGGCCGCTGCCGTTGGCCGCCAGTTCACCGCCGACCACGATCAGCGACACCTGGGCGTCGAACGGGTCGAGCTTGATGTCACGGTCGGTATCGGTGAGGTCCTTGATGTGGCCGTAGACGCCGGTCAGGCCGTTGGCCATGGCGACGTTTTCGTACAGGCGAATGTTCACGCTGTTACGAATGCGGATGCCGTGGCGACGGTTGCTCAGCACCTTGTTGCCCCACAACAGGTTGTCGGCACTCTCGTAGAGGGTGATGCCGTCGGTGTGGTTCTGGTAGACCTCGTTGTGGGCGATCAGGTTGTTCACGCTATTACGGTCGATCACGATGCCGGACAGCTTGTTGTCGAAGGTGCGGTTGTTGAAGATGAAGCTGTCGTTCACCTCACGGGAAATGATGATCCCGTGCTTCTTCTTGGTCCCGTGCACGGTGTTCTCGGCAATGATCAGGCCGTGGGAACGGTCGTGGGGGTCGATGCCGTAGACGATGTTGTCCTTGTAGGTGTTGCCCTTGACCACGAAGTTGCTGGTTTCGTAGCAGTAGAAGCCGTACCACATGTCCGAGAACTCGGAACCGATGATCCAGCCGGTCGGTTCAGGGCGCTTGAGCACCTTGGCCATGTTCGGCGTGTACTGGGAAATACTCACGCCGTAAGACTTACTGTTGGCGTAGCCGAAGCTGGCCATCTTGCTGTTGGCGATGTAGGTCTCGGTACCACCCCAGGCCAGCAGGAACGGGCGGAATTCCTTGGGCGAGTTGAACGTGGCCGGGCCGTTGTCCTTCTCGCGCCAGCCGGTGATTTTGGTGTCACGCACGAACAGCTGGCCGTCGTTGACCAGGAACGAACCGGCCTCCTGGGACAGGCGCAGTTCCTGGGTCTGCTTGTCGATTTCGAGGATGCCGTGACGGCCGACCACGATCGGCAACTTCGCCAGGTACACGCCGGGCGCGGTTTCGATGAGGTACTTGGGCTGCTTCTTCGCCAGGTCCTTGAGGTTCATGTAGCCGTCGTCGACGAAGATCGCCTGGGGGATGCCGTGTTGGCGCACCACCCATTCGGCCATCTTGTTGTCGCCGCCGATGAAGTCCTTCAGGGCGTCTTCCTGCATCATCCGGCGCACGCTGACCTTGCCGGCCTTGCTGCGCACGATTTTCGCGGCGACAGCCTCGGCGGTGTAGCCCGAGAGGTCCGGCAGTTTCGGCGTAGCCAGTTCCAGCGGCGCGGTCGGTGCGCTGCTGACGGTGTAGGTCTTGGCCTGCTGCAGTTCCTTGGCCATGGTGGCTGGCTTGGCTGCCGGCTCCACATTGGCGAAGGCAGCGGCGCTGGCCAGCAGCATCGCGCCGGCCAGCAGGCTGATCGAGCCCTTAGAGGCTTGATGGTTCATCCGGGAGACTCCCTTCGCAATGTGCATCAGAAGCGCCAGATCACGTCGATGAACGCGCGGTGCATGTACGAATCGACTTCTTTGCCATAGGCATCACCCGGCTTGAACACACCGCCACGGAAGCGCACCAGGGCCGAAGGCTCGTCGATCGACTGGCTCAATGCCGCCGGCAACAGGCCTTGCTTGAAGTACTTGGTGACCACCAGGTCCATTTCCTGACCCATGTCTTTTTCACCATCGTTGAGCGGCAGCGAAGTGCTCGACAGCACTGCGCCGGTCACGTCGTCGGTGTTGTTTTCGACGGCATTGATGCCGTTGCTGCCCACCGGCTTGTTGCCGTCCACGCGCCAGAACTTGTGGTAGATCAGGCTGGCGTCGTACTCGTCGTTGAGCATCCACGAACCGAACAGGGTGGCGGTTTGCAGGTTGTTCATTTCGCCACGGAAGGCTTCGCC
The DNA here is from genome assembly GCF_003228315.1 of Pseudomonas putida. NCBI lineage: Bacteria > Pseudomonadati > Pseudomonadota > Gammaproteobacteria > Pseudomonadales > Pseudomonadaceae > Pseudomonas > Pseudomonas putida. The sequence continues at coordinate 3,172,036 of NZ_CP029693.1, read as the reverse complement.
GAAACGATGAACCCGCGAGCGGGTACCGGTGTAGTTCGAGCGGTTGCTTTCCAGGCCGTTCTGTTCGTACTCGGCGCTGGCGCGGGCATAGGCGGCACCCACTTGCCATTGCGGATCGAGGCGCAGGCGCACGCCGATATCGGTAGCCCAACCGTTGAGGTCTTGACCGCGCTTGGCTTCGGCTGGACGAGTGCCGTCGGCATTGAGTGGGTTGACCGTGTCGGTATCGCCGCTCATGCCGGTGATGCTGCCCCAGTAATTGACCTGGTTGGTGTTGCGCCAGTTGTAGGCGTCGCTGTCGGCGGTGAGACCCAGCCAGCTGATGTCACCGTTCTGCTTCTTGTCCAGGGTATCGGCCGGTACACCCGGCTGCGGGTAGTCGAGCTTGCCGTTGTCATGGGTGTGATGACCGCGAATGCCGACCCAGTTGCCCGGTGTCCACTGGTAGGCGGCATCGGCGTAGGCGTGCAGGCGGTCCTTGTCTTTCGGCGCCAGTTCCTTCAAGTCGGTGCGGTATTCGCTGAAGCGTTCGGCGACACCGGCGTTGGCCCGCAGCAGGGTGGTGTCGAAGGTCCAGTTCAGGGCTTCGATGTTGGTGTCGCGCCATTGGCCGTCGTCGTTGCGCAGGCGCTGGCGACCGAACTTGAGGATCTCGCCGGGGTAGGGCGTGAAGCCGCTGTAGCCGACCCAGAACTCGCGCATGGCCAGGTAGTTTTTCTTGGTTTGGCGATCACCGTTGTCGTTGGTCTCGGCGCCATCGGACTGCTGCAGGGTGTCGGTCTCGATGATGTCGGTGGACGTCACCGCCTGGCCCATGGCGTAGGCGCTCCACGCGCCGCTTTCGCCATACACCCAAGGGCGCAGGTCAAGGCCGACACCGTTGACGTCACCGCCAGGGGCGGTGCCCAGGTCGCGGTCGTCTTCGGACTGGCCGGTGATTTTCACTTCAAGGCCGAAGTTCTTCGGTGCTTCAGTCATCGCCGCCAATGTCGGGCACGACCAGATCAATGCGAACGTCAGGCCGATGCCGGCCTTCATGAATGGATTCAACTTCATAGGGCTTCCTCGCCGTCTTCTTGCAGGGCCTGCAGTTGCGGAGTGTTCTGGCTCAAGGCACCACGAACGGACTGTTCCTGTTTCAACAGGCGTTGGGCCTCGGCCATTTGCGCAGGCGGCAGTTGGGCTTCGAGTGTTTGGGCAAGCTCGGTGGCTTGCGGGGTGTTCTGGGCTTTGGCGAGCTGGCTGAACACGTAGGCGTTCAGCGGGTCAGGCTTGGTGCCTTTGCCCTGGGAGAACAACTGAGCGATCGCAAAGTCGGCGCTGTTCTGGCCGTTGCGCGCAGCGGTCAGCAGGTGGTCGAGAGCCTTTTGCGGATAGACCTTGCCCAGATAGCCTCGGCGATAGATCTGGCCGAGGTAGTAATCGGCGGCGACTTCGCGGCCGACGGCTTTCTGGAAGTGTTCTTCGGCGACCTTGGCGTCGGCCGGGACCATCTTGCCTTCGTAGTAGAGCTTGCCCAGCAGCAGCTCGGCGCGGGGCTGGTCGGCGGCGCGGCCGTTGTCCAGGTACTTCATCATCTGGTCGACGTCGCCCAGTTCGGGGAAGTCGTAGATCAGTTGCGCGAGGGTGACCCACGACGCCGGGTAGCCGGGAGCAATGGGCTCGAGCAGCGACTGCGCGGTTTTTTCGTCGGTCTGGCCCAGGGTCGGATCGGCCAGCACACGGGCGACGCTGTCCACTCGCTGAGCGGAAACGGTGCCGCGACTGTGCGCGGCCTGCAGCTGCTTGATCAGCTCGGCCTGTTGCTCTGGCTGGGCCTTTTTCTGATAGACCGTGGCCAGTTCGACGTAGCAGATGTCGGTGGTGTTGAGCGCGGCCTTGCAGATTTTCTCCACGTCATCCAGGTGCTGGTCGTAGGTGCCCTGGGTGCGATACAGCAGCACTTGCGCCAGGCCCGCTTCCGGCTTGCCTTCGGCGCGCCATTGGCTGATCTGCTTCTGCGCGTCGATGTTGGGGAAGCTGTGCGGGTATTGCAGGTACAGCATCGCCAACGGGATCAGGGTGTTGCCTTCACCAGCGGCGGAGGCCTTTTTCAGCAGGCCTTCGGCTTCCAGATGTTCGGCTTCGGTAGCGCCGGGCTTGGCCACCAGCAGGCGGCCCAGACGTGCTTGTGCTCTCGGCGAAACGCTAGCCGCAGCGCGATACGTCGCCTCGGCCTGTTTCATTTGCGCCGGATCGCGGCTGTCGACTTGAATGTCGGCCAGACCGACCTGGGCTTCGCTGTAGCCCAGGTCCGCCAGTTGCTGGTAGTTAGCCGCGGCGGTGGCGGTGTCGCCACGCTTGAGGGCTTCGTTGGCCAGGCGCTGGTCGGGCAGGCCGGCGCAGCCGCTGAGGCTCACTGCCAGTGCCAGCGCACACACCGCAAATCCATTGTAGGAGCGAGCCTGCTCGCGATGCAGACGCTGCGGTGCATCAGACAAACCGCGCTGATCCCATCGCGAGCAGGCTCGCTCCCACAGGGTCGGCGGTGTGTTGAGGATAGGAGTCGTCACAGGCATGTCCTCCGGTTACAGACCAGCTGCCATGGCTTTGTCGATCAGCCAGTTCAGGTTCGGGCCACGGTCGCTGTTCACTTCCACTGGGCGGCCGGCGAGGGTGCTGTCCAGGGCTTCGTCCGGCTGTATCAGGACGCGGATGTCGGAGGACAGGTCTTCGCTTTTCAGGCTGGTGCTGCTGACGATCTTGCCGGTGCGGGTCTTGTCTTCACCGGCGATCTGGAAGCGCACGGCGGTGCCTGGCAGCACGTCGCCGAATTGACGGTAGGAGAAGCGTGCTTCGACATTGGCTTCGGTGTTGCGCGGCACCAACTGGAAGATCACGTCGCCCTTGCTGGCGTACTGACCGTTGGCGACCAGTTGCTGGCCCACGGTGCAATCGCACGGCGAAGTCAGGGTGCCGGTCATTTGCTTGCCGAACAGTTCCTCGACCTTGGCCGGTGCCAGTTGATCGTCATCCAGGTGACCCTTGAGCACGTCGAGCATGCTGGTGCTGAAGGTCGCCAGCGGGGCGCCCTTGGCGGCGACGCCGTCGGCTTTGATCAGGCTCTGTACGGTGCCATCGCGAGGCATGGTGATGTTCACGCCCGCCACGCTGACCAGGCCGGCCTGGGCATGGCTGACGAAGTACATGCCGTACACCGATTTGAAAATGAACCCGAACGCGGCCAGGCCGACGACGAAAATCCCCAGGCTGAAGGTCACGGCTTTCATGCGTCCGAAAGCGCTCATGCCATGGCCGCCATCCTTGTTTTTGCGCGCCTTGGTGAAGTTGTCGCGCTGCAGGGTCGCCAGCACTTCGCCGATGGTGACGATGTCGCCGGCCAGGTGCGAAGTGATCAGGTGACGCAGGGTCGAGATGTCTTGCGGTTCCAGGTTCTGGAACTGGCAGCCGGTGCGGCCGGTCTGGCGGTCGTAGGAGCGCACCTGCAATTCGACGTCCATGGCCAGGCCGAGGTTATCGATGACGAATTGCAGGCGGGCCTTGTACTTGTCGCCGATGTTCAGTGGCAGTTGCCCGGCATTGAAGGCCAGGCCACCGGCGGACAGGTCGATCACGCGGGCTTCGACCGGCGTACGGTCGGGACCGAAGAAACGCAGCTTGGCCGGGATTTTGACCCGGGCGTGTTGGCGCTGGGCTTCGGATTCGTGCACTACGTTGGCGTTGACGGCGGTATTCATAAGGGCGTTTTCCTGGTTAATTCAAAAAGGGGGCGTTCAGACCATCATCAGCAGCACGGCGACGAAAATGCTGCCGGCGGAGAAGGTCATGGTCCGAGACGACCAGGTGTTGAACCAACGTTGAAAGCTGGCGAGATCACGGGACAGAGAAGTGGGTTGGCGAGTCCAGGACTGTTGGTCGAGGCGGAAGAACACGTAGATCTTCACCAGCGCGCCGACGATCTGGTTGTAATAGAGAATCGCCGGGTAGGCCGGGCCGATCCGGTGGCCGGAGCAGGACAGCAACAGGGTCAGGATCAGGCGGGTGATGCCGATCCACAGCAGGTACACCAGGATGAACGCGGTGCCGTACTTGAAGCTGGCGATCAGCGCCACGGTCAGGCCCAGCAGGGAGGTCCACATCGATACGCGCTGATCGAACAGCACCACCGAAGTGAACGCACCGAGGCGCTTGATCCCCAGGCCCAGGGCGCGGGAGTTCTGACGCAGGTTGTTGCCGTACCAGCGGAACATCAGCTTGCGACTGGCCTTGATGAAGCTCTTTTCCGGCGGGTGCTCCACGGTATTGATCGCGGCATCGGGCACGTAGAAGGTGTCGTAGCCCAGGCGCATCAGGCTGAACCAGCTGGACTTGTCGTCACCGGTCAGGAATTTGAAACGACCCAGGCGCCAGTGTTGCAGCGAGTCGCTTTCCACGTCGGCGATGAATTCCGGGTTGGTGACCACGGTGGCGCGGAACACCGACATCCGCCCGGTCATGGTCAGCACGCGCTTGGACAGGGCCATCGAGCACATGTTGATGTGACGCTGGGCGAAACGCAGCTTGTGCCATTCGCTCATGATGTAGCCGCCGCGCACTTCGCAGAACTCGTTGGTGGTCAGGCCGCCAACGTTGCCGAACAGCTGGAACCACGGCACGGTCTTGCGCACCACGCCTTCGCCGAGCACGGTGTCGCCATCGATCACGGCCACCACGGCGCGGTCGTCCGGCAGGTGACGGGAGATGGCGCGGAAGCCATAGGCCAGGCCATCGCGCTTGCCGGTGCCGGGAATGCGCACGAAGTCGAGCTTGACCCGGGCCGGCGGGTTCATCCGCTTCCACAGGCTCTTGACCAGCAGCTCATCGGACATTTCCACGATGGAGCAGACCACGGTGGTCGGCAGTTCGCAGTCGATGGCTTCGCGAATCACCGAGCTGTAGACCTGCGCGGTGGTCAGCGCATCGATACGGAAGCTGGTGACCATCAAAAATACGTGGGACGGGTCCGCCGCCTTGCCCAGCTTGCGCACTTTGCGCCGCAGGTGCGGGTAGACCACGTACAGAAACAGCATGCCGCGCAGAAAGTGCGTGGCCCCCATCGAGTAGCGCCAGATGCCGACGATACCGATCAGGAAAATGAAGTCCTTCGACTCGGGGTCGAACGTGGACACGGGCAACGCCACGGCGAGGCCCATCAACAAACTTAAGTAAAACAGCCAACCGGCGGCCTGGAGCAGGCCGTGCTTTAGCCTGAGCATAATCTGATCCGTTTCGATCTCGGGCGGGGCCCGATTGGGTTAAGGCAGATTTGTGAAAACCGGCGCCACCTGATTTGGATAACGCCAGAATCCCTGTAGGAGCTGCCGCAGGCTGCGATCTTTTGATCTTTGCCGGTTCACTCGAGACTCAAGCGGCCCGGGTAAAGATCGCAGCCTCGTTTCACTCGTCAGCTCCTACAAAGGGTTCACACAGTCAGTGCGTGTTGCCACGAAGTCGGTTCGCGGCCACGCGCAGCTTTGTGCCTTACCAGCAAATGCCTTCGGCGCGGCTTGTCGCGCTGGTGGCCTGAGACATGAAGCCCACCAGGTCGATCACTTGCTTGCCATGCGGGACGTCCTGCACCAGGGCGCGGAACTTCTCGTCACGGTTGCCCAGGATGATCACGTCTGAGTTGTTGATCACGTCGTCGAAGTCGGCGTTGAGCAGGGAGGAGACGTGAGGGATCTTCGACTCGATGTAGTCCTTGTTCGCGCCGTGAACACGGGCGTATTCGACGTTGCTGTCGTAGATGCTCAGGTCGTAGCCCTTGCCGATCAGCATTTCCGCCAGGTCGACCAGCGGGCTTTCACGCAGGTCATCGGTGCCGGCCTTGAAGCTCAGGCCCAGCAGGGCGACTTTGCGTTTGTCGTGGCTGGAAACGATGTCGAAGGCGTTCTGCACCTGGGACTCGTTGCTGCGCATCAGCGAGTTGAGCAGCGGGGCTTCCACGTCCAGGGAGCTGGCGCGGTAGGTCAGGGCACGCACGTCCTTTGGCAGGCAGGAACCGCCGAAGGCGAAGCCCGGGCGCATGTAGTACTGGGACAGGTTCAGGGTCTTGTCCTGGCAGACCACGTCCATCACTTCACGGCCATCGACGCCGACAGCCTTGGCGATGTTGCCGATCTCGTTGGCGAAGGTCACCTTGGCGGCGTGCCAGACGTTGCAGGTGTACTTGATCATTTCGGCAACGGCGATGTCCTTGCGGATGATCGGCGCGTCGAGCTCTTCGTACAGCGATTGCAGAACGTCGCCCGAGGCCTTGTCGAACTCACCGATCACGGTCATTGGCGGCTGGTCGTAGTCGGCGATGGCGGTGCTTTCACGCAGGAACTCAGGGTTCACCGCGACACCGAAATCGACACCGGCTTTCTTGCCGGAGCAGTCTTCGAGAATCGGGATGACCACGTTGGCCACGGTGCCCGGCAACACGGTGCTGCGCACGACGATGGTGTGGCGGGTGGTCTTGTCGCGCAGGACAAAGCCGATTTCGCGGCAAACGGCTTCGATGTAGTTCAGTTCCAGGTCGCCGTTTTTCTTGCTCGGCGTACCCACGCAGATCATCGACAGGTCAGTGTCGCGAATCGCTTCGGAGAAGTTGGTGGTGCCACGCAGGCGACCGGTTTGAATACCTTGCGCCAGAAGTTCGCCCAGGCCCGGTTCAACGATTGGCGATTTGCCCGCGTTGATCATATCGATCTTGTCTTTGGCAACATCGACGCCAACGACGTCATGACCCCGTGCAGACAGGCAGCCGGCACAGACTGCGCCCACGTAACCCAAACCAAATATGCTGATGCGCATCGCAATTACCTCTCTATTATCAAGCCTGTAATAACTTCAAGCCATTAGATGGCCATAGTTCATGGTGTTCAGCGTTTAAAGTGCACTCGAAAGTGCGGCGTGCAGGCGCAACAACGCCGTGTTATGGCATATAAGTTACGAGTGTCTAAATAAGTTCACTCAAGGTGTGCGTAACCGGGACTTATTGTTATGACTTGCCCTGTAATGCAGTCGGTGTACTTTTTTGAAGATATCCGTGCATGGGTCATGCGCGCTCGATGTCAGGCACAAAGCCAGCAATATCAAGCGGTTGGGCGCTCAGGTGAGCACGCTATAGGGGCGCTGCCGTGGCCCGGCAGGGGATAGTCGTCATCGGTTATCTCCTGTCCATCGTGTGTTGTCCAAATCAGGGATTAGTCTGCGCAAGTTGGTGTGACAACCTCGCTACATGTATCTCTGTTCTGCGTAAGTTATCTCGCACAATCTCCGAGAATATCGTTACCGGTGGTATGAGCGGTGCATTTGGACATAGTTCCGATCCGCTCATCACGAAATCTGAAATTTCTTGAAATATTGAGAAAGATGGCACTGCTCTCAAATTGATAGCACTTGCCGTTTCGCCCTTTATATATAGGCGGATTATCAGAGGGGATAGTTATTTGCCACTACCGATAAAAATTTTCAGTGCCACTACTGAAAAAAATGATCGAAGTCGAATGAAACTAAAGTTAGAAATTTGACTGGCATATTTATGGCGCCATAAAAATGGCTAATTTGGCGGGGTATATAGCGGTATCAACAGAGCGGCGCAGGTCGGATTTTCCGCTCCTGCGCCGGTTGCCGGAATTACTCGGGCGCGTGATCGCGCAGGAAAACCAGGTTGTCCGGTTTGGATTGCTCGGCGCAGAAACGATAGCCCTGCACGTCGAACTGTTTGAGGGTGTCGGGATTATTGATGCGTTCTTCAATGACAAAGCGGCTCATCAGGCCCCGGGCCTTTTTCGCGTAGAAGCTGATGATCTTGTACTGGCCGTTTTTCAGGTCCTTGAATTCGGTATTGATGATGCGCGCGTTCAGGGCGCTGCGTTTGACCGCCGAGAAGTACTCGTTGGAGGCCAGGTTCAGCAGCACGTCATCACCTTGATCGGCCAGGGCTTCGTTCAGCCATTCGCTGATGCGCGTACCCCAGAAGGCATACAGGTCCTTGCCACGGGCGTTGGCCAGTTTGGTGCCCATTTCCAGTCGGTAAGGCTGCATCAGGTCCAGCGGGCGCAGCAGGCCGTAGAGGCCCGAGAGCATGCGTAGATGTTGCTGGGCGTAATCGAAATCGGCTTCGCTGAAAGTCTGCGCATTCAGCCCGGTGTACACATCGCCCTTGAACGCCAGCAATGCCTGTTTGGCGTTTTCCGGAGTGAATGCCGGCGTCCAGCTGCCGAAACGCGCGGCGTTCAGGCCGCCGATCTTGTCGGAGACGTGCATCAACTCGCTGATCTGTGCGGGCGTCAGATCGCGCAATTGCAGGATCAGCTCCTGGGAATGGTCGAGGTACTGCGGCTGGGTAAAGCGCTGGGTCGCCGGCGGTGTTTCGTAATCGAGGGTCTTGGCGGGTGAAATCACCATCAGCATGAAGTCGTCTCCTTTAATCGTGGGGGCGATTCTAGGGGGTTGTCCTTGTTGACTCCAGCTATAGGGGTAATAGGTGATGGCCGGTGGCCTTGCACAAAACCCTGTAGGAGCGAGCCTGCTCGCGATTGCGATATGACATTCAACAAAGGTGGTGCCTGAAATATTGCTATCGCGAGCAGGCTCGCTCCTACAGGGGGATCTGTGTTGCTGCAGGAATGTGGAGTGGATCAGCTATAGTGCCGCCCGGGTTTTGTTATGGAGACATCCCATTGCGTATCGCTTTTCTATTCACGGCCTGGCTGCTGAGCCTGGGTGCCATGGCGGCGCCGAATGAGGTGGCGACACTCGATCGCGGCACCTGGCCGGAAAAACTCGGCAGCCCGACGTTGTTCGACGTGGCATCGCGCGCCGAAATCCTCATGTTCTCCCGGGTACTGCTGGCCAGCGAAGCCCTGGACGAGCCCGCATTGGCCCAGCGCCTGGGCCTGCGCACGGTCAATATGGAATCGGTCAACCGTGTTCGTGAGCGTATGTGGCAACGCTTGCTGAGCAGCTTCAATTTTGCCCAGCAGAGCTGCGACCAGGATGCGTCCTTCTGTTTTCTGGTGGAGGACATGCCGACCCTGCGCGAGCAAGCCGGTAAATTTCAGGTCGGCGAAGACAGCTACTACATCAAATGGGCCGAGCCGAGCCGGTTGTTCCATACCCAGTATCTGGACGAGCAACTGCGCAAGGCGGCGCTGTTTCCGCAAACCGCTAGTGAAATCGATCAATTCGGCGACTACGAGCGCAATGGCGATGACATGCACGATCGGTTGTTCCTGCTGACTTTCGACAGCGCCGCGAATGCCGCACCGGACAACACCGACTGGGTGGCCGAGTACCTGCGCAAGGCGAACCTGAGCGGCACCTTCTTCGTGCTCGGCAAGGACATCCAGGCGCGTCTGGCGCAGGGTTCGGTCGCCAGCTTGCAATCGGCCTATTCAACCCAGTGCGTCGGGGTTCAGGGCTGGGAGTTCCGCTCCCACAGCCATTGGCAGGATTGGCAGGACTCGGTGCGCCGCAGTGTCGAGTTGGTCAAAGGCAAACTGCCGGAAAACTATGTGCCGCTGTTCCGCCCGCCCGATGGCCAGCGACGGCCGGACGCCGGGACGTTCTTCAAGTCCCAGGGCTTGCAGGTGGCGTTGTGGGACATCGATGCCCAGGACGGCGCTGGCAAACTCAAGGGCCCGCAGAGCGCACAGCGGGTGCTGACCCTGATGCTGCTGTGGCGTCATGGCGTGATCAATTTCAATGCGAAGCAGGAGGGGGTGAAAACGGCATTGCCCTGGCTGCTGACACAGACGTCGCAAAGCGGCATCGGTTGGGAAGATTGTCAGAGCGGGTTTCAATAAAGTGACGGGAAAATCAGGGAAGGCCCGTAAACACTGGGCGAGAGGCGATTTTTGGAGAGATTTTGCAACAGGTTGATTTCCGACTGTAAACGGATGGTGGCAGTCCGCCAAGCGCTTTTCGTCACTCTGAAAAATAAACTTCAAAAAAGCGTCAAAGTGCTTTTTTCTGTCATGTGTTTTGGAGTATTACGAAGACAGACCGCCGAAACCTGCAACACAGGTGGCGTCTTCCAAGACCCGTTTGTTTGCAGTCACTTAAGTCTCCGTAGGTGAGCTCGGCGGCCACTTCGAGGCGCAGCACCGCCCAGGTATTGCGTCCACTGGCTCTGACAAAGGTGACCGAGTATGGATGATCACGGACGTAGCTCTTCTTCCAACCAGCCAATCCTTTATGTACTCGATACCAACGTATTGATTCACGATCCAAACGCGCTGCTCAATTTCGAAGAACACCACGTCGCCATCCCGATGACCGTGCTCGAAGAGCTGGACAAGCTCAAGAGCGGGCATCACAGCGTTGCCGCCGAATGCCGCCAGGCCATTCGGCTGATCGACAAGACCCTGGGCGATGCCACGCCCGAGGATGTGGAACAGGGCGTGCCGATCCAGCGGGGCAAGAGTGGCCCGAAAGGTTTGCTGTCAATTCTGATGAGCAAGCGCACCGAGCCGAACATCATTCTGCCCGAGCACCTGAACGACAACATCATCATCAACCAGTTGATCGACCTGCAGGCCCGGCATCTGAAGAAGTCGGTGGTACTGGTCACCAAAGACATCAACATGCGCCTCAAGGCCCGTGCCTGCGGGATCTCGGCCGAGGACTACAGCACTGACCAACTGGTAGACGACGTCTCGTTGCTGCCCAACGGCTATCACGAGATGAAGGGTTCGTTCTGGGATCTGGTGAGCAAGGTTGAAACCCGTCAGGGTCACGGTCGCACCTGGCATCAGGTGAAGCTGATCGACAACCTGCCGGCGGTGCATGTCAACGAGTTCATCATCGACGAGCAGGGCTTTGTCGGCTGGATCAAGGAGATCGAAAATGACCAGCTGCTGATTCTCGACCTGCACCAGGAACCGCTGCTGCACCAGGAAGCCTGGGGCCTGAAGCCCCGTGACATCTACCAGAGCCTGGCGCTGTTCGCCTTGCTCGATCCGGACATCCACCTGGTGAACCTGTCCGGTGCCGCCGGCTCCGGTAAAACCATCCTGGCCCTGGCTGCGGCGATCGAGCAGACCATGGTCAGCAAGCGTTATCGCCGTATCATCGCTACCCGCAGCGTGCAGGGCCTGGACCAGGAGATCGGCTTTTTGCCCGGCACCGAGGCGGAAAAAATGGAGCCCTGGCTGGGCGCGATCACCGACAACCTCGAAGCCTTGCACATGGATGACGAAAGCACCCATGGCAGCGTCGACTACATCCTCAGCAAGGTGCCGTTGCAGTTCAAATCCCTCAACTACATCCGGGGCCGAAGCTTCCAGCAGAGTTTGATCCTGATCGATGAATGCCAGAACCTGACACCGCACCAGATGAAAACCATCATCACCCGTGCCGGCGCCGGTTCCAAAGTGGTGTGCCTGGGCAACCTGGCGCAGATCGACACCCCTTACCTGTCCGCGACCAGCTCCGGGCTTACGTACCTGACCGAACGCTTCAAGGACTTCCCGAACGGCGTGCACATCACCCTGCAAGGGGTGCCTCGTTCGATTCTGGCCGAATACGCCGAATCGCATCTGTAACTGCTTCATCAGAACCGGGCGGCCTCAAAACCGCCCGGTTTTTTGTGCCCGACATAAAACCCTTGTAGGAGCGAGCCTGCTCGCGATGGACGTCAACGATAACGCGTGCTGTCTGGATGCCCGTGTTGTCTGGACGTTTTTCGCGAGCAGGCTCGCTCCTACAGGGGGATGTGTGACCCGATAATCGCGCGTGCGGAAAATTGACCCGCAGGTTTACAATCGACGCTCCTGATCAGGAGTAATCCCGTGCTGACTCATCTCGATTCCCAAGGTCGCGCCAACATGGTCGACGTCACCGATAAAGACGTGACGTTCCGTGAAGCGACGGCCCAAGCGCTGGTGCGCATGCTGCCCGAAACCCTGCAGATGATCGTCAGCGGCGGTCACCCCAAGGGTGATGTGTTTGCCGTGGCGCGCATTGCCGGCATTCAGGCGGCGAAGAAAACCAGTGATCTGATTCCGCTGTGCCATCCGCTGATGCTGACCGGGGTCAAGGTCGAGCTTAGTGCCGAAGGTGACGACAGCGTGCGCATCGTGGCGCGCTGCAAGTTGTCCGGACAGACCGGAGTGGAAATGGAAGCCCTCACCGCCGCCAGCGTCGCGGCCCTGACCATCTATGACATGTGCAAGGCCGTGGATCGCGGCATGACCATCGAAAGCGTCAAGCTGCTGGAAAAGCTCGGCGGCAAGAGCGGCCATTTCCAGGCGGAGCAGCCATGAACGTCACCGTGAAGTTTTTTGCCCGTTACCGTGAAGCCCTGGGTGTGGATTCGGTGAGGGTCGAAGGCCCGTTCGCCACCGTCGACGACGTGCGGGCGCTGCTGGCCCGGCGAGAGGGTGCCGAGGTGCTGAGCGAGCAGAACCTGATGTGCGCGCGCAACGAAGACCTGTGCCAGCTCGACGAGCCGGTGGTCGATGGCGATGAAGTGGCTTTTTTTCCGACCGTGACCGGGGGCTGAACCATGGCGATCCGTGTGCAGCCCGAGCCGTTCGATCCAGGGGCCGAAGTCAACGCCATGCACGCCGCCAATGTCGGCGTCGGCGCGGTGGTGAGTTTTGTCGGCTACGTGCGTGATTTCAATGACGGCCTCGATGTGGCCGGGATGTTTCTCGAACACTATCCGGGCATGACTGAAAAAGCCCTCGGCAAGATCGCCACCGAGGCCGAGCAGCGCTGGCCGTTGCTCAAACTGGAAGTGTTGCATCGCATCGGCGCCCTGGAGCCGGGCGAGCCGATCGTATTCGTGGGTGCCGCCAGCGCCCACCGTCAGGCCGCCTTCGATGCCTGCGCCTTCGTGATGGACTACCTGAAAACCCGCGCGCCGTTCTGGAAGAAAGAGAACACCAGCGATGGGCCGCGTTGGGTTGAAGGGCGTGACAGTGATCATGCGGCGGCGGATCGCTGGAAGCAGTAAGGCCTGTATCGCTCTCAAGTAAGCCATCGCGGGCAAGCCTTGCTCCTACAGGATTTGCGTCGTTCCCTATTTTTGGAACAACTCAAAACCTGTGGGAGCAAGGCTTGCCCGCGATGGCGTCATCTGCATCACCAAATATCTTGAAAACTCACCACCCGACCATCGGCCGGCACGGGCTGCATTTGCCTCATTGACGCCTTATACATAAAAGTCCAATATGGATTTATAAGTACAAAAAAAGGCCTTTCCCCCGTTTTCGCTTTTTCTTCTGTCTTGCCAAACCAACAACAACCCGCGAGAGAACGAATATGAAGAAGTTCCCCCTCATCACCGGTCTGGCCCTGAGCCTGTTGGCGTGCTCCAGCCTGTATGCCGCCGAGAAAACCTTGCGTATCGGTATCGAGGCCGCTTATCCACCGTTTGCTTCCAAGACCGACAAGGGCGAGATCGTCGGGTTCGACTACGACATCGGCAATGCCCTGTGCGCCGAGATGAAGGTCAAGTGCGTGTGGGTCGAAGGTGAGTTCGACGGTCTGATTCCTTCCCTGAAGGTGAAGAAAATCGACATGGCGCTGTCGTCCATGACCATCAACGACGATCGCAAGAAGTCGGTGGACTTCACCCACAAGTACTACTTCACCTCTTCGCGCCTGGTGATGAAGGAAGGCGCGGTGGTGGACGACCAGTACGCCAGCCTCAAGGGCAAGACCGTCGGCGTGCAGCGTGCGACCACCACCGACCGTTACGCCACCGAGGTGTTCGAACCCAAGGGCGTCGTCGTCAAGCGCTACGGCAACAATGAAGAGATCTACATGGACCTGGCGGCCGGCCGTCTGGACGCGGTATTTGCCGACACCATCCCGCTCAATGACTTTTTGTCGATGCCGCGCGGCAAGGGCTATGCCTTTGTCGGGCCTGAGTTGAAGGATCCGAAGTACGTGGGCGAGGGCGCCGGGATTGCAGTGCGCAAGGGCAATACCGAGTTGGTGAGCCAGTTGAATTCGGCCATTGATGGTATTCGCGCCAATGGCGAGTATCAGAAGATTTCCGAGAAGTATTTCAAGTCTGATATCTACGGCGATTGATCAACCGCCATCGCGAGCAAGCTTTGCTCCCACAGGTTTTGTGAGCGGCATAAAACCTGTGGGAGCAAAGCTTGCTCGCGATGAGGCCGGACCCGTCTATGGAAATCCAAAGGCTCAGCCCTTCAATTCCTTCAAATGCTTGTACACCGTCGCCCGCCCCATGTTCAGCACGTTGGCCACGTAGTTCGACGAGCTTTTGCCCTTGAATGCCCCTTCCGCATGCAGTGCCAGCACCAGTTCCCGTTTGTGATCACGGGTCAGCAGGTTCAGGCTCAGTTGCCGCTCGCGCAGCCAGGCGTGGAGAAAGGTGTTGATCCGCTCCTGCCAGTCGTCGCGAAACAGTGAGTCCGGTTGCGGGATCAGTTTGGTTGGCGAGAGGAACAGGTCCAGCGCGGCCTTGGCGTTCTCGAACAGCGAAATATTCAGGTTGATGCACAGCACGCCCAGTGGATGACCTTCGCCGTCGCGCAGTACGGTGCTGACGCTGCGAATCTTCTGACCATCCCAATTGAGCTTTTCGTACGGCCCGATGTTTCGTTCACTGACCTCTTCGCTGAGCATGTCTTCCAGCGAGGAGTCGTCCCCGATTTCGCGCTTGGAGAGGTTGTTGGCGATGTAATCGACCTTTTGCGTGCGCAGGTCGTGCAACACCACTTCGGCGTGAGGGAAAAACAACGTGGCGATGGCATCGGCGATCGCCCGGAAGTTATCCAGGGATACATCGCTCTGGTACGGGTCTTTTTCGGGGGCGTTCATACGGCGGGCTCCGGGCAGCTTCAGCGCCCCGGATAACGGGGCTCTGAAAGTGTGACGCAATCGTGTCGACACGTCACGCGGGGGGATAATCAACCCAGGCGGGCAGGGGAGAGCATCTCGCGGCTCAGGCCGAAGCGTACCAGTTGCTCGGGCAGGGCTTCGCCACGCACCAGAGCGGCGCTGGCCTGGCCCATGGCCGGCGAAGTCTGGATGCCGTAGCCGCCTTGCGCCGCGACCCAGAACAAGCCGGGCACCTGCTGATCGAAACCGGACAGCAGGTCGCCGTCGCTGACGAAGCTGCGCAGGCCGGCCCAGGTGCGGGTCGGACGGCGGATGGTCAGGGTGGTGGCTTCTTCGATCTGGTAAATGCCCATGGCGATGTCCAGCTCTTCAGGCTGCACGTCGTGGGGTTCGACCGGGTCGGCGTTGGCCGGCGAGCCGAGGAACATGCCGGCGTCGGGCTTCATGTAGAAGGACTCATCGAGGCTGACCAGCATCGGCCAATGGTGGATATCCACACCCTCGGGGCCGGCGAAGATGAACGCCGCGCGGCGCTTGGGTTGCAGGCCCAGCGGTCGGGCGCCGGCCATTTCACCGATCTTGTCGGCCCAGGCACCGGCGGCGTTGATGATGATCGGCGCGCTGAAGGTTCCGGTGGAGGTTTTGACTTGCCACAGGCCCTCGGCATCGCGGGCCAGGCTCAGGACTTCGCAGTCGGTATGCACTTCGCTTTTATTGCGGCGGATACCGCGCAGGTAACCCTGATGCAGGGCGTCGGTGTCGATGTCGCTGGCGGTGGGGTCGTACAGCGCGCCATGGACTTTTTCCCGGCGCAGGATCGGCATGCGCTCAAAGGCTTCGTCGGCGCTGAGCAGTTGCATCTCCGGCACCGTGGACTTTGCGCTCTGGTACTGGCTGTTCAGTTCATCCGGATCACCGGTGAAGTCCACGGTCATTTCGCCGCGCGGGGTCAGCAGCGGGTGCTCGCAGAAGCCCTCGGGCGGGGCGTCGAAAAAGTCACGGCTGGCCAGGGTCAGTGCACGCACCTGCGGGGTGCCATAGGCTGCGGTGAACAGGGCCGCCGAGCGTCCGGTGGAGTGATAGGCCGGATGGGACTCGCGCTCGAGCACGACTACGCGCCCGTGCTGCGATAGCCAGAAACCGGTGGAAGCGCCGGCAATCCCGCCGCCGATGATGATGAAGTCTGCCTGGCTCATGAACGTCTCCTTTAGAGCGCAAATACCAATGTAGATGATGCCTTTGTAGGAGCGAGCCTGCTCGCGATGGCGGTGTGTCAGTCAACATCAATGTTGAATGAAGAACCGGTTTCGCGAGCAGGCTCGCTCCTACAGGGGAGGCGTTAGTGCTGAAGGCGATAGATGGCATTGGCCAGCGCAATGTCTTCCAGGCCCAGGCCGATCGAGCGGAAGAACACGTGGCGGTCGTAGACCGGACGCTGCACTTTTTCGCTGAGCAGGTCGGGCAGGTCGCCGACGATGGCGCTCGAATTCCAGCCATGCTGTTCGCCGGCGATCAACATTTCACCGGCCGAGCCTGGGGTGGTCAGGCGATAGTCGCAGAACACCTGCATGTCGTTGAGGCTCCGGGGCGGTACTTCATGGGCGCGCGGGGCGTTGGTGCTGATGGAGCTGATCAGCGCCGGTTTGCTCAAGGTGGACGGATCGATCACCGGGCCGGCGGACGAGGTGCACAGCATGATCACATCGGCGTCGGCCATCGCGGCCTCGCGACTGTCGGCGATGGTCATGCGCGGGTCGAGGCTTGTGATGTGGGCCTGTTCCTCGGCGCTGCTTTCGCGCAGGCCCGGCGAGTACAGACTGATGCTCTGCCAGTCGCGCAGGCCCTTCACGTAATGCACGTGGGCCTGGGCCACTTTGCCGCTGCCGATGATCGCCAGGCGAGACGCTTTCAGCGGCGCCAGGGCATCGACGGCCACGGCGGTGGTCGCGGCGGTGCGCGCGGTGGTCAACTCGCCCGCATCGCACAACATTAGCGGCTGGCCGGTCTGCATCGACATCAGCAAGGTCCAGGCGGTGACCAGCGGCCCCTGTTCACGCACGATGTACGGCGAGGTCTTGACCCCGTACACGCCATCTTCAGCCAGTACACCCAAGTAGTTGATGAAGTCGCCAGCGCCCTGTGGAAACTCGACCAGTTGCTGCGCAGGTTGTACCGCTTGCCCGGCGGCCAGGTCGCGGAACAGTTTGCGCAGGATCTGCGGCACGTCGACCTGGGCCAATAGCTCGCGGGCCTGAGGTTGGGTGATCACGTAGGGGGTGCTGGACATGGTCGGCTCCGGGAGCGGCGAATAAACTAATTTGTCTATTATGGACTTTTAGTTCTGTCTCGCAAGCGCTTGCCGATAAATAGCCGGGCAAAAAAAAAGCGCAGTCCGTTTCCGGCTGCGCCTCTTTTCACATCGGGTCCGTTATGGACGCTTGCGCTCCACCGCACGCAGCAGGTGCGTGGGTGGCGTTTCACAGTTGATCTTCTTGCCCAGCATCGCCTCGATGGACGGCAGCTGGTAGGAGTCGTCTTCACCGGCAAAGCTGATGGACACGCCGTCAGCGCCCGCGCGACCGGTACGGCCGATGCGGTGCACGTAGTCGTCCGGTACTTCCGGCAGGGTGAAGTTGATCACGTGGCTGATGCCGTCGATGTGAATGCCGCGACCGGCCACGTCGGTGGCTACCAGCACGCGAATCTTGCCTTCGCGGAAACCTTCCAGGGTCTTGATGCGCTTGTGTTGCGGCACGTCGCCCGACAGCTGCGCGGCGTTGATGCCGTCGCGCACCAGGCGCTCTTCGATGCGGCGCACTTCATCCTTTCGGTTGGCGAACACGATCACCCGTTCCCAACCGTTGTCGTTGACCAGGTTGTAGAGCAGCTTGTATTTGTCGGCGCCGGCCACCGCGTAGATGTGCTGCTCGACGTTGTCGCTGGCCACATTGGTGGCTTCGATTTCGACGATGGCAGGGTCGGTGGTCCACTGCTTGGCGAGGTTCATCACGTCGTCGGTGAAGGTCGCGGAGAACAGCAGGGTCTGGCGTTCGGACTTCGGCGGTGTCTGGCGAATGATCTGGCGCACCTGCGGGATGAAGCCCATGTCGAGCATGCGGTCGGCTTCGTCCAGCACCATCACTTCGACCATGTCCAGGTGCACGTCGCCGCGCTGGTTGAAGTCCAGCAGACGGCCCGGCGTGGCCACGAGGATGTCGCAGTGACGGGCTTCGAGGTACTTGAGCTGCTTGTCGAAGTCCATGCCGCCAACGAACGTCATGACGTTCAGGCCGGTGTATTTGGTCAGGTCCGCGGCATCCTTGGCGATCTGCACCACCAGTTCGCGGGTCGGCGCGATGATCAGCGCCCGCGGCTCGCCCATGTAGCGCTCTTTCGGCGGCGGGGTCTGCAGCAGTTGAGTGATGATCGAAATCAGGAACGCCGCGGTCTTGCCGGTACCGGTCTGGGCGCGGCCGATGGCGTCTTTGCCCGCGAGGGTGAAGCCCAGCACCTGAGCCTGGATCGGCGTGCAATAAGGAAAGCCCAGGTCCTGGATGGCGTGCATCAGTTCCGGGGCGAGTTTGAAATCGTGGAAGCGGGTCTTGCCTTCCTGGGGTTCGACGACGAAGTCTTCGAGCTTCCATGGAATGACCGGTGCCTTGGGCTTGGGTTCGCGACGCGGCCTGGCAGGTTTCGGGGTTTCGTTGCGGGCCGGTTCGGCTACGGGGGTGGCAGGCGCCGGTTCAGGTTCGCGTTTCGGTGTGGCGGCGGGAGCAGATTGCCCGGCCTGGCTGGCGTCACCGCGATGGCCGTGGGAGGGCGACGGCACACTGGGGACTGGCGCGAGTTGCTCAGTCTCGCTTTTACCGAACATTTTCTTGAGTGCTTTGAGCACGGTCATCTCATCAATTGGTTAAGGAATGTACGCCGGCCAGTGTAATGCAAGAAACGGGCGCGGCGTAGGGGGATGGATCAAAGGGCGCTTTTAAACAGGAAAATGCCGGTAAAACGTTTAACGCAAACGTTCAGCAAGCCAGATTCCGATGTCGCGAATTTCCTCGGGTAACACTTCGTGGGCCATTGGGTACTCCTGCCATGTCACGGTGACACCATGTTGCTTGAGGTACTCGTAAGCGGTCCGTCCCATCGAGTTTTGCACCACGTCATCGTACTGGCCGTGCAACGACAGCACCGGAATACGCTGTTGGCTGGCGGACAGTTCAAGGTCATCACTGAAGGTCGGTGCGTAGGTCGACAGGGCAAGTACGCCACCCAATGGACCCTGCCATTTCAAAAACGCGGTGTGTAGAACCACAGCACCACCTTGGGAAAAGCCCGCAAGGAAAATCCTCGAGGCGTCTATTCCGCTGGCTCGCTGTTGCTCGATCAGTTCGATGATGCGGTCGGCGGAGGCTTCCAGCTGATCGCGGTCGATCGCCCGCGCCGGACTCATGGCCAATATGTCGTACCAGCTCGGCATCTCGTAGCCGCCGTTGATGGTCACGGCGCGGGTCGGTGCCTGGGGCAGTACGAAGCGGGTGGTGGTCAGGCTTTCCTGCAGGGCTTCGGCCACCGGCAGGAAGTCATAGCGATCGGCGCCCAGGCCGTGCAGCCAGATGACGCAGGCGTCTTCTGCCTTGGCGGGGTGAAGAATCAAGGGCTCGGTCATGTCTGCTCCAATTGTGTGCGTGCGCTCTCATTGAGTGCGGGCCTTGAGTGCGCGTCTGGTTGATCAGTTACGAAGATGTCGCAAGGTTACAAGTTTTGCTATTGACCTGTCGCTTTCTCGCGCAAACGGTCGGTGTGGTACGGGCCTTGCTATAGGGGAGCTGGTACGACGATCCCACATCTGGCGGTAACACTATCAGGCCATTCGTGGCGGTGGGATAGCAAGGAATCCGGTGATGGATGTTCGCCAGTGGCCGCTGCGGGCTTCGCGAACGTGAAAGGGCTACAGCCCGTTCGGCCGATTGGTGAGAAGTGAGTTGTCCATTATGTGGATTTTCTCCTACTAGACTCATAGCTACGGTCTCTACGTCGGTTGACCCAACAACAAGCCAACTCGGGTCGACAACGCCTCAAAAGGGTGCGGCAGGACTCACGCTCCGACACAACAAGAGCAAAACTGGAGGTTTGAATGAAGATGTTGAAATCCACCCTGGCCATCGTGACTGCAGCAACAGTTCTCGGTGTCAGCGGGTTCGCTCAGGCGGGTGCAACCCTGGATGCAGTGCAGAAGAAAGGTTTCGTGCAGTGTGGCGTCAGCGATGGTCTGCCAGGCTTCTCGGTTCCGGACTCCACCGGCAAGATCGTGGGTATCGACGCTGACTACTGCCGCGCTGTGGCCGCTGCCGTATTCGGCGATGCGACCAAGGTCAAGTTCAGTCAGTTGAACGCCAAAGAGCGCTTCACCGCGCTGCAGTCGGGCGAAATCGACATCCTGTCGCGCAACACCACCATGACCAGCTCTCGTGACGCCGGCATGGGCCTGAAATTCCCGGGCTTCATCACCTACTACGACGGCATCGGCTTCCTGGCCAACAACAAGCTGGGCGTGAAGAGTGCCAAGGAACTGGATGGCGCAACCATCTGCATCCAGGCCGGTACCACCACCGAACTGAACGTGTCGGACTACTTCCGCGCCAACGGCCTGAAATACACCCCGATCACTTTCGACACCTCCGATGAAAGCGCCAAGTCGCTGGAATCCGGTCGTTGCGACGTGCTGACCTCCGACAAATCCCAGCTGTTCGCCCAGCGCAGCAAGCTGGCCGCGCCGAAGGACTACGTCGTTCTGCCGGAAACCATTTCCAAGGAACCATTGGGCCCGGTCGTGCGTAACGGCGACGACGAGTGGCTGGCCATCGTGCGCTGGGTTGGCTACGCCATGCTCAACGCCGAAGAAGCCGGTGTGACTTCCAAGACTGTCGACGCCGACGCCAAGTCCACCAAGAACCCGGACGTCGCTCGTCTGCTGGGTACCGACGGTGAATACGGCAAAGACCTGAAAGTGAAGAAAGACTGGGTTGTGCAGATCGTCAAGCAGGTCGGCAACTACGGTGAAGTGTTCGAGAAAAACCTCGGCAAGAGCACTCCGCTGGAAATCGACCGCGGCCTGAACGCGCTGTGGAACAACGGCGGCATTCAATACGCACCACCAGTGCGCTGATGGTTCTATCACCCGGCAGGCCAACTGCCGGGTGATGTTCTGTTCCATTATTTCCGGGGCACTTCATGCAAAATTCAATCGGCGCACCAAAGCAGAGGCTCAGCCTCAGCGATCCCAAAGTGCGTGCGTGGCTTTTCCAGATCATCACCATTGTCGCGGTGGTCTCGATGGGCTGGTACCTGTTCGACAACACCCAGACCAACCTTCAGCACCGGGGCATTACCTCCGGTTTCGACTTTCTGGAGCGCAGTGCCGGGTTCGGCATCGCTCAACACCTGATCGACTACACCGAAGCGGACAGCTATGCCCGCGTGTTTGTCATCGGCCTGCTCAACACCTTGCTGGTGAGCTTCATCGGCGTGGTTCTGGCGACCATCCTCGGCTTCATCATCGGCGTGGCCCGCCTGTCGAAGAACTGGATCATCGCCAAACTGGCGACCGTGTATGTGGAGGTTTTCCGTAACATCCCGCCACTGCTGCAGATCCTGTTCTGGTATTTCGCGGTGTTCCTGACCATGCCGGGGCCGCGCAACAGCCACAACTTCGGCGATACCTTCTTCGTCAGCAGCCGCGGCCTGAACATGCCGGCCGCGCTGATGGCCGACGGTTTCTGGCCGTTCGTGGTCAGCATCGTCGTGGCAATCGTCGCCATCGTGCTGATGAGTCGCTGGGCGACCAAGCGCTTCGAGGCAACCGGCGAGCCGTTCCACAAGTTCTGGGTCGGCCTGGCGATGTTCCTGGTGATCCCGGCGCTGTGCGTCCTGATCTTCGGCGCGCCGGTGCACTGGGAAATGCCGGTGCTCAAGGGTTTCAACTTCGTTGGTGGCTGGGTGCTGATCCCGGAATTGTTGGCCCTGACCCTGGCCCTGACCGTGTACACCGCGGCGTTCATCGCCGAGATCGTGCGTTCGGGCATCAAGTCGGTCAGCCACGGCCAGACCGAGGCGGCGCACTCGCTGGGCCTGCGCAACGGTCCGACCCTGCGCAAGGTGATCATCCCGCAAGCCCTGCGCGTGATCATCCCGCCGCTGACCAGCCAATACCTGAACCTGGTGAAAAACTCCTCGCTGGCCGCCGGTATCGGTTATCCGGAAATGGTGTCGCTGTTCGCCGGGACCGTGCTGAACCAGACCGGCCAGGCCATCGAGGTGATTGCGATCACCATGAGCGTGTACCTGGCGATCAGTATCAGCATTTCCCTGCTGATGAACTGGTACAACAAGCGCATTGCGCTGATCGAGCGGTAAGGAAAAGCGCATGAGCACTCATACATTCAAACCCGACATGCCCCCACCGAGCAGCAGCATCGGCGTGGTGGCGTGGATGCGCGCGAACATGTTCTCCAGCTGGCTCAACACCCTGCTGACCCTGTTCGCGTTCTACCTGATCTACCTGGTGGTTCCACCCATCCTTCACTGGGCGATTCTCGACGCCAACTGGGTCGGCACCACCCGCGCCGACTGCACCAAGGAAGGCGCCTGCTGGGTGTTCATCCAGCAGCGTTTCGGCCAGTTCATGTACGGCTACTACCCGCCGGAACTGCGCTGGCGCGTGGACCTGACCGTGTGGCTGGCGGTCCTCGGCGCGGCACCGTTGTTCATCAAGCGCTTCCCGCGCAAAGCGGTGTATGGCCTGAGCTTCCTGGTGATCTACCCGATCATCGCCTGGTGCCTGTTGCACGGCGGCGTGTTCGGCATCACGCAAGTGGCGACCAGCCAGTGGGGCGGCCTGATGCTGACCCTTGTGATCGCCACCGTCGGTATTGCCGGTGCGTTGCCGCTGGGTATCGTCCTGGCGTTGGGTCGTCGTTCGAACATGCCGGCGATTCGCGTGGTCTGCGTGACCTTCATCGAGTTCTGGCGCGGCGTGCCGTTGATCACGGTGCTGTTCATGTCCTCGGTGATGCTGCCGCTGTTCCTGCCCGAAGGCATGAACTTCGACAAACTGCTGCGGGCGCTGATCGGCGTGATCATGTTCCAGTCGGCCTACGTGGCCGAAGTGGTGCGTGGCGGTCTGCAGGCGATTCCAAAAGGTCAGTACGAAGCAGCCGCGGCGATGGGCCTGGGCTACTGGCGCAGCATGGGCCTGGTGATTCTGCCGCAAGCCCTGAAGCTGGTGATCCCCGGCATCGTCAACACGTTCATCGCGCTGTTCAAGGACACTAGCCTTGTGATCATCATCGGCCTGTTCGACCTGCTCAACAGCGTCAAGCAAGCCGCCGCCGATCCGAAATGGCTGGGCATGGCCACTGAAGGCTACGTGTTCGCCGCCCTGGTGTTCTGGATTTTCTGTTTTGGTATGTCCCGCTACTCCATGCATTTGGAACGCAAGCTGGACACAGGCCACAAGCGCTAAGTCGCTACCTAATTTAGGAAGTTTTCCGATGAGCGAAGCAATCAAACAGCCTGTGAACCCTGAAGGCATTATTCAGATGCAGGGCGTGAACAAGTGGTACGGCCAGTTCCACGTGTTGAAAGACATCAACCTCAACGTCAAGCAGGGCGAGCGCATCGTCCTGTGCGGCCCGTCGGGTTCCGGCAAGTCCACCACCATCCGCTGCCTCAACCGCCTGGAAGAGCACCAGCAGGGCCGCATCGTGGTCGATGGCACAGAGCTGACCAACGACCTCAAGCAGATCGAAGCGATCCGCCGTGAAGTCGGCATGGTGTTCCAGCACTTCAACCTGTTCCCGCACCTGACCATCCTGCAGAACTGCACCCTGGCGCCGATGTGGGTGCGCAAGATGCCCAAGCGCAAGGCCGAGGAAATCGCCATGCATTACCTGGAGCGCGTACGCATTCCGGAGCAGGCGCACAAGTACCCGGGGCAACTGTCCGGCGGTCAGCAACAGCGTGTGGCGATTGCCCGCGCACTGTGCATGAAACCGAAAATCATGCTGTTCGATGAGCCGACTTCGGCACTCGATCCGGAGATGGTGAAAGAGGTGCTGGACACCATGATCGGCCTGGCCGAAGACGGCATGACCATGCTCTGCGTCACCCACGAAATGGGCTTTGCGCGCACAGTTGCCAACCGCGTGATCTTCATGGACAAGGGCGAAATCGTCGAACAGGCCGCGCCGAACGACTTCTTCGATAATCCGCAAAATGATCGGACCAAGTTGTTCTTGAGTCAGATCCTGCATTGATCTGAACTCGGCAGTGAAATAAACCCGGACTGTGTTCCGGGTTTATTTTTGCCCGAAAAAGCACACGCCCCCCTGTAGGAGCGAGCATGCTCGCGATGGACTGAAGAACGCCGCTGGGTGTCAGTTGCCCAGAGTTATCGTTAACGACCATCGCGAGCATGCTCGCTCCTACGGGGATGGTTGCCGTCCTGGATCATGTTGACTAACATGTCAGAAAATTCATCCTATGATTGGATGAAAGGGCGAATTCCATGTCAGACATTTCTCCATTAGTGAAACGATCGTTGGTCGATCAGGCCCTGGATCAGTTGCGTCAGCGCATCAATAAAGGTGTATGGGTCGTCGGCCAGCGCCTGCCCACCGAACCCGAGCTGTCCGCCGAACTGGGCATCAGCCGCAACACCGTGCGCGAAGCCATGCGGGTGCTGGCGTTTTCCGGCTTGATCGAAATCCGTCAGGGCGACGGCAGTTACCTGCGGGCGGTGGTCGATCCACTGGATACCCTCAAAGTGTTGTCGCAGTGCTCCCTCGAGCAGGCCCGCGAGACCCGGCACATCCTTGAGGTCGAGGCGATCGGACTCGCTGCCTTGCGCAGAACCGAGGAAGACCTGGTGGCCTTGCGCGAGGCGCTGGGTGTCAGCGGCAGTCACTATCACGGCGATCTCGATACCTACATCGCCTGCGATCTGGTGTTCCACCGCCGCCTGGTGGACGCCGCGCACAACCCGACCCTCAGCGAGTTGTATCGCTATTTCTCCAGTGTCGTCGGCGAGCAACTGCGCCATTGCCTGAACATCACCCCGCGCCGCCAGGAAGTGTTCGACCTGCATATCGAACTGCTCGAAGCCGTCGAGCAACGCGACCCGGAACGGGCCAAAGCCTTGTCGAGGCAGTTGATCAATGAACCTTGAAACCGAGAACGCCATGCCCAGCAGCAACAGCCAAGTCACCGAAGCCAAACGCAAGGCGGAGCTCGAAGAACTGCTGATCGACGCCGAGGCCGACGATGAACAGGTCCAGCAAAGCCATCCGGTCCTGCGGCGGCCATGGCTGTTGCTGCTGGGGTTGATTCTGGTAGCGCTGAACTTGCGGCCGGCGCTGTCGAGCATGGCGCCGATGCTCAGCGAGGTGTCGAAAAGCCTTGGATTATCGGCATCGCAAGCCGGTTTGCTGACGACCCTGCCGGTACTGTGCCTGGGACTGTTTGCCCCATTGGCCCCGGTTCTGGCCCGACGTTTCGGCGCCGAACGGGTGGTGCTGGGCATTCTGCTGACCCTCGCCGGCGGGATCATCCTGCGCAGTTCCTTCGGTGAAATCGGCCTGTTCGCCGGCAGCGTGTTGGCCGGTGCCAGCATTGGTGTGATCGGTGTGTTGCTGCCGGGCATCGTCAAACGCGACTTCGCCAAACAGGCCGGCACCATGACCGGCGTTTACACCATGGCCCTGTGCCTGGGCGCGGCGATGGCGGCGGGCGCGACCGTGCCGCTCAGCGAGCACTTCGACAAAAGCTGGACGTTAGGCCTCGGTTTCTGGGTGATACCTGCGCTCGTCGCGGCGCTGTTCTGGTTGCCGCAGGTTGGCCAGAAGCACGGCACGCACAACGTTGCCTACCGCGTCCGGGGATTGCTGCGCGACCCACTGGCCTGGCAGGTGACCTTGTATATGGGCCTGCAGTCGTCCCTGGCGTACATCGTGTTTGGCTGGTTGCCATCGATCCTCATCGGTCGAGGCCTCACGCCGACCCAGGCTGGCCTCGTGCTGTCGGGTTCGGTGATCGTGCAACTGGCCAGTTCCCTGGCCGCACCCTGGCTGGCCACTCGCGGCAAGGATCAACGCCCGGCGATCGTGATCGTGATGGTGATGACCCTCGGTGGCCTGTTCGGTTGCCTGTATGCGCCGATCGAAGGCTTGTGGGGCTGGGCGATCCTGCTCGGTCTGGGGCAGGGCGCAACCTTTAGCCTGGCGCTGACTCTGATAGTGTTGCGCTCACGGGACTCCCATGTTGCAGCCAACCTGTCGAGCATGGCCCAAGGGTTTGGTTACACCCTGGCGTCCATGGGGCCGTTCGCGGTGGGCATCGTGCATGACTGGACCGGTGGCTGGAACGCGGTGGGCTGGATCTTCGGTGTGATTGGCCTGGGTGCGATCATCGCCGGCCTCGGCGCCGGACGAGCCCTGTACGTTCAGGTGCAAAGCGAAAAAATCTGAATCTCCCGCACTGCTGGCATTCGGCCCACGAATGCCGGTGGTCTTGCGCGCATTTGCAGACTATCGTGCAGGCCATCTTTCGATACCACTGTGCACAACAGGGAGTCTGCCCATGAGTGAAGCTCACAACGCCGTGATCACCCGGTTCTACCAGGCCTTTCAGCGACTCGACGCCGAAGCCATGTCCGCCTGCTACACCGACGATGTGGTGTTCAGCGATCCCGCGTTCGGCGAACTGCGTGGCCGTGATGCCGGCGACATGTGGCGCATGCTGACCACTCGGGCCAAGGATTTTTCCCTGACCTTCGACAATGTGCGCAGCGACGAGCGCACGGGCGGCGCCCATTGGGTGGCGACCTATCTCTTCAGTCAGACCGGCAATGTCGTGGTCAACGACATCCAGGCACGCTTCGTTTTTCGCGACGGCAAGATCTGCGAACACCACGATAGCTTCGATCTGTGGGCTTGGTCGCGTCAGGCCCTGGGTTTCAAGGGCTTGCTGCTCGGCTGGACGCCGCTGGTCCGCAACGCAGTGCGCGCGCAGGCCTTGAAGGGGCTGAAGGCATTTCAGGCCGGTCGCTGATAATATTGCGGTTTGTTTCTTTCAAGCCTTGATCCTCAAGTGACCACCCAAAGCGAAAACCCTGTCGACGTTGAACCCGCGGTGAGCAAACCCTGGTTCGTCTACCTCGTACGCGCGGCCAATGGCTCGCTTTACTGCGGGATCAGCGACGATCCCGTGCGGCGCTTCGCCAAGCACCAAAGCGGCAAAGGCGCGCGCTTCTTTCTCTCCAGCCCCGCCATGGCACTGGTCTACACCGAAGCGTGTCGCGACAAAAGCGAAGCGCTGCGTCAGGAGCGGCTGATCAAAAAACTCAAAAAAAGCGCCAAGGAGTGTCTGGTGGCCAGTGCCGCCGCTGGCTTATCAATCTGACTGATCGGGTCCCATCAGGCAGATTCGTATTCCGTCCATTGATTGCGCGCTAAGCTGGTGATCCCTTCTGAGCGCGGCGGAGCCGAGCATGTCCGAATTGATTCTTCATCATTACCCGACGTCCCTCTTTGCCGAAAAGGCCCGCCTGCTGTTGGGCTTCAAAGGCCTGTCCTGGCGCTCGGTGAAGATCTCGCCGGTGATGCCAAAACCCGACCTGACGGCGCTGACCGGTGGCTACCGCAAGACGCCGGTGTTGCAGATTGGCGCGGATATCTATTGCGATACGGCCTTGATCGCTCGCCGGCTGGAGCGGGAAAAGGCCCTGCCGGCGTTCTTCCCGGAAGGTCAGGAAATGATCGCTGCCAGCTTCGCCGCGTGGGCCGATTCGGTGGTGTTCCAGCACGCAGTCAGCCTGGTGTTTCAGCCGGAATCGATTGCCGCACGTTTTGGCCACTTGCCGCAGGAGGCGATCAAGGCGTTTGTGGCGGATCGCGCCGCGCTGTTCAGTGGCGGCAGCGCTACCAGGTTGAGCGCTGAGCAAGCCAAGCATCAATGGCCCACGATCATGGCGCGGTTGGAGCAACAGCTGCAGCGCGAGGAGGGTGACTACCTGTTTGGTGAACCCTCGATTGCCGATTTCGCCATGGCGCATCCGCTGTGGTTCCTCAAGGCCACACCGGTCACGGCACCCTATGTGGATAGCTATCCGGCGGTGGCGGCCTGGTTGGCTCGGGTGTTGGGTTTCGGTCATGGCGCGTCGAGTGAGATGACCTCGGAAGAGGCGCTGGCGGTTGCACGTGACTCCATACCCGCCGCATTGCCGGATGAGCAGTTTGTCGATCCGAATGGATTCAAGGCTGGCCAGCAGGTGGTGATCGCCGCGACTGACTATGGCGTAGATCCGGTGGCCGGGGAGTTGTTGTTTGCCGGTAGCGAGGAGCTGATCCTGCGCCGCGAAGATCCGCGTGGCGGTGTGGTGCATGTGCACTTTCCGCGTTTCGGTTTCCACATCGAAACCCGGTAACCCTGTAGGAGCAAGGCTTGCCCGCGATGAACGATAACTCGGTGTGCTTGTTACACCGTGTCGTGGCCATCGCGGGCAAGCCTAGCTCCTACAGGGACTGGATTATTTCAGGGCCGCCAGAATCGCATCCGGGTCGTACTTGCGAATCAGCGTTCCGTTCACATCGATGAACGGAATCCCGCCGCCGCCCAGCGCCTGATAGGCCTTGCGTGCCTCGGCGTCTTTCTCGATATCGAATTCCTTGTACGGAATGCCTTTCTGGTCGAGAAAGCGCCGGGTCAGTTTGCAGTAGCCGCACCATTCGGTGCTGTAGAGCACGACTTTGGCCGTGGCCTGCGTCTGCTCGGACACCATTTGCGACGGGTTGAACACCCGCTCGATCTTGCCCCAGTTCTGATAAACCACGACCACGAGCAGGATCAGCAGGAATTTCTTCAGCACATTGCCCAGCATCAGCTGCGACGCTTGAGCTGATCGGTCAGTGACGTTGGCAGGCCTTTGATGATCAGGGTCCCGGCTTCTTCGTCATATTCGATCTTCGAACCCAGCAGGTGCGCTTCGAAGCTGATGGACAAGCCTTCGGCGCGACCGGTGAAGCGGCGGAACTGGTTCAGGGTGCGCTTGTCGGCCGGGATTTCCGGTGACAGGCCGTAGTCCTTGTTGCGAATGTGATCGTAGAAGGCT
Source organism: Pseudomonas putida (assembly GCF_003228315.1). Lineage (NCBI taxonomy): Bacteria > Pseudomonadati > Pseudomonadota > Gammaproteobacteria > Pseudomonadales > Pseudomonadaceae > Pseudomonas > Pseudomonas putida. The sequence continues at coordinate 3,143,016 of NZ_CP029693.1, read as the reverse complement.
TTCGGGCGTTCTTCGTCGATCAGCTCCGACAGTTCTTCCAGGCCCATGGGCTCGCCGAGCTTGGCCTGGCTGCTGGCGTAATCCACCAGGGTCTTGGTTTTTTCCCGGGCGGAGTCTTCCGGCAAGTCTTCGCTTTCGACGAAGTCACTGAAGGCCTTGAGCAGGGTGCGGGTTTCGCCGGGGCCATCCACGCCTTCCTGGCAGCCGATAAAGTCGCGGAAATATTCCGAGACCTTCTTGCCGTTCTTGCCCTTGATGAACGAAATGTACTGCTTGGACTGCTTGTTGTTCTGCCACTCGGAAACGTTGATGCGCGCTGCCAGATGCAGTTGGCCCAGGTCCAGGTGACGGGACGGGGTCACGTCCAGTTCGTCGGTCACTGCCACGCCTTCGCTGTGGTGCAGCAGGGCGATGGCCAGGTAGTCGGTCATGCCTTGCTGATAATGCGCGAACAGCACATGGCCACCCACCGAGAGGTTCGACTCTTCCATCAGTTTTTGCAGATGCTCCACCGCCACGCGGCTGAAGGCGGTGAAGTCCTGGCCGCCCTCGAGGTATTCCTTCAGCCAGCCGCTGAAGGGGAAGGCGCCGGACTCCGGATGAAACAGGCCCCAGGCTTTGCCCTGTTTGGCGTTGTAGCTCTCATTGAGGTCGGCAAGCATGTTCTCGATGGCGGCGGACTCGGCCAGCTCAGAATCGCGAGCGTGGAGAACTGCGGGGGTGCCGTCGGGTTTTTTGTCGATCAGGTGGACGATGCAATGACGGATCGGCATGGGCTTCTCGGCTGGTTGAAAGGAGGAGGGCGGGCTCCCCCGAAAAAGCGCTAAGTGTACCGCAACCACTGGTTTTGGCGCGGCACGAAGGGCAATTGCGCGGCGACCGACGGCGCTTATGCTGTTTTTTCCCGATTTAGAGCAATAAAGCTGACCAAACGGGTCGCTGGAAGCGGATATTTCCCCGTCTCTGTGCTAGTTTTGCGCGGTCTTGCGCGAAGTCACTGCGTTAAGCGTGCAGTCAGCAAATGTCAGGTCGAACCAAACCCTGATTTCGGTATCTATAACCCGACTCGTCGCGGTTATCGCCGAGGGTGCCAGATCCAGAAGATCGGGCTCGATGGCTGACACTGCACTCTGCAATCCATATGAAATTTGATAGGGAAGGAACACTACATGGCTCTTACTAAAGACCAACTGATCGCCGACATCGCTGAAGCCATCGACGCGCCAAAAACCACCGCGCGTAACGCTCTGGACCAACTGGGCCAAATCGTTGCCGATCAGCTGGAAAACGGCGGCGAAATCACCCTGCCAGGCATCGGCAAACTGAAAGTGACTGAGCGTCCTGCCCGCACCGGCCGTAACCCTTCGACCGGCGCTGCCATCGAAATCCCTGCCAAGAAAGTGATCAAGCTGGTTGTGGCCAAAGCCCTGACCGACTCTGTGAACAAGTAAGACGCAGAAAAAAAACCGTGCGCCGGAGCGATCCGGGCACGGTTTTTTTGTGTCTGTGATTTACCCGCAATCACCACAGCAAATAACTGTAGGAGCGAGCCTGCTCGCGATGGCGGTATGTCGGTCACTAAAGAAGGTGGCTGATCCACCGCCATCGCGAGCAGGCTCGCTCCTACAGGGATTTTTGCGTCCAGCGCTCGCGCCAAACTTGCTGTTGAGCCGGGGTCTGGAAGGTCCACGCTACGAATCGACTCTGCTTCTGACCTTGTGACATCTCCACCACATGGCTCTCCAGCGCGCCGGCCTTTTTCAGTGCGGTTTGCATCGCCGGCAGGTTCGAGGCTTTCGACACCAGGGTGCTGAACCACAACACCTGTTGCCCCACCTGTGCGCTCTCGCTGATCAATTGCGTGACGAAGCGCACCTCGCCGCCCTCGCACCACAATTCAGCTGCCTGCCCACCGAAATTCAGTACCGGTAGCTTGCGCTTCGGATCGGCCTTGCCCAGCGCGCGCCATTTGCGGCTGCTGCCACGGGTGGCCTCTTCCAGGGATGAATGGAACGGTGGATTGCACATCGTCAGGTCGAACCGTTCATCGCTCTCCAACAGGCCCAGGAGAATCTGCTTGCGGTTGCTTTGCTGGCGAATCTGGATGGCCTTGTTCAGGCCGTTGGCCGCAATGATGGTTTTGGCGGCGGCGATGGCGGTGGCGTCGATGTCGGAGCCGAGGAAATGCCAGCGGTAATCGCTATGGCCGATCAGCGGATACACGCAGTTGGCGCCGGTACCCACGTCCAGCACCTTCACGGCGGCGCCACGGGGGATCACACCATCATTGCCGCTGGCCAGCAGGTCGGCGAGGAAGTGCACGTAGTCGGCACGTCCCGGCACCGGTGGGCACAGGTAGTCGGCGGGAATGTCCCAATGGGCGATACCGTAGAACGCCTTGAGCAGCGCCCGATTGAACACCCGCACCGCCTCGGGGCTGGCGAAGTCGATGCTTTCCTTGCCGTACGGATTGATGATCACGAACTTGCCCAATTCCGGCGTGCTTTTGATCAGCGCGGGAAAGTCGTAGCGACCCTGATGGCGATTGCGCGGGTGCAGGCTGGCCTTTTCCCGAGGCTCCACGGCTTTGGCCTGGGTCTTCGTGTCGGGCTTTTTACGCGCGGGTTTGGGGGTACGAGGGGTGTTCATGGGCGTGGTCGATTCAGGTATGGCAAAAAGTGGCGGGCATTGTCCCACAGACAATGACAGCACGGGGACCTGTAGGAGCAAGGCTTGCCCGCGATGGCGATTTCGAAGGCGTCATCGCGGGCAAGCCTTGCTCCTACAGGGGCTATGGGGTTTGGACAATGGCGGGCATAAAAAAGGGAGACCACATGGGCCTCCCTCTTTCATCACGATTTGCCGTTACAGACTGGCAATCCGCGCATGTTGCTCCGCCAGCTTGCCCAGGGCCTGTTCAGCCTCGGCCAGTTTGGCGCGTTCCTTCTCGATCACTTCAGCGGGTGCCTTATCGACGAAGCCAGCGTTCGACAGCTTGCCGCCAACGCGTTGCACTTCGCCTTGCAGGCGCTGGATTTCCTTGTCCAGGCGCGCCAGTTCCGCACCCTTGTCGATCAGGCCGGCCATTGGCACCAGCACTTCCATCTCGCCGACCAGTGCGGTGGCGGACAGTGGTGCTTCTTCGCCAGCGGCCAACACGGTGATCGATTCCAGGCGTGCCAGTTTCTTCAGCAGTGCTTCGTTTTCGGTCAGGCGACGCTGATCCTCGGCGCTGACGTTCTTCAGGAACAGCGGCAGCGGTTTGCCCGGGCCGATGTTCATTTCGCCACGAATGTTGCGTGTGCCGAGCATCAGGCCCTTGAGCCATTCAATGTCGTCTTCGGCGGCCTGATCGATGCGTGCTTCGTTGGCCACTGGCCAGGGCTGCAGCATGATGGTCTTGCCTTCGATACCGGCCAGCGGCGCGATGCGCTGCCAGATTTCTTCGGTGATGAATGGCATGAACGGGTGCGCCAGGCGCAGGGCCACTTCCAGTACGCGAACCAGCGTGCGACGGGTGCCGCGCTGACGCTCGACCGGCGCGTTCTCGTCCCACAGCACAGGCTTGGAGAGTTCCAGGTACCAGTCGCAATACTGGTTCCAGATGAACTCGTACAAGGCTTGTGCGGCCAGGTCGAAACGGAATTGATCCAGCTGGCGGGTCACTTCGGCTTCGGTGCGTTGCAGCTGGGAAATGATCCAGCGATCAGCCAGCGACAGCTCGTAGGCTTCGCCGTTCTGGCCGCAGTCTTCGCCCTTGTCCAACACGTAGCGCGCAGCGTTCCAGATCTTGTTGCAGAAGTTGCGATAGCCTTCGACGCGGCCCATGTCGAACTTGATGTCGCGACCGGTGGACGCCAGCGAGCAGAAGGTGAAGCGCAGGGCGTCGGTGCCGTAGCTGGCGATACCCTCGGCGAACTCCTCGCGGGTCGCCTTCTCGATCTTCTTCGCCAGTTTCGGCTGCATCAGGCCCGAGGTGCGCTTCTGCACGAGGGTTTCGAGTTCGATACCGTCGATGATGTCCAGCGGGTCCAGGACGTTGCCCTTGGACTTGGACATCTTCTGGCCCTGGCCATCACGCACCAGACCGTGCACGTAAACGGTCTTGAACGGAACCTGCGGGGTGCCGTCCTCGTTCTTGATCAGGTGCATGGTCAGCATGATCATCCGGGCGACCCAGAAGAAAATGATGTCGAAGCCAGTGACCAGCACGTCGGTGGAGTGGAATTTCTTCAGGAACTCGGTCTTTTCCGGCCAGCCCAGGGTGGAGAAGGTCCACAGGCCCGAGCTGAACCAGGTGTCGAGGACGTCGTTGTCCTGTTGCAGCGCAACATCAGGACCGATGTTGTGCTTGGCGCGCACTTCGGCTTCGTCGCGACCGACGTAAACTTTGCCCGACTCGTCGTACCAGGCCGGAATGCGGTGGCCCCACCACAACTGACGGCTGATGCACCAGTCCTGGATGTCACGCATCCACGAGAAGTACATGTTTTCGTACTGCTTGGGCACGAACTGGATGCGGCCGTCTTCAACGGCGGCGATCGCAGGCTCGGCCAGCGGCTTGGTGGAGACGTACCACTGGTCGGTCAGCCACGGCTCGATGATGGTGCCGGAGCGGTCGCCTTTCGGCACTTTCAGGGCGTGATCGTTGACGCTGACCAACAGGCCTGCGGCGTCGAAGGCGGCGACGATCTGCTTGCGCGCTTCGAAACGCTCAAGGCCTGCGTATTCGGCCGGGATCTTGCCGTCGATGCTCTCGTTCAGCGTGCCGTCGAGGTTGAACGCCTGGACCGCAGGCAGAACGTTGGCGTTCTTGTCGAAGATGTTCAGCAGCGGCAGGTTGTGGCGCTTGCCGACTTCGTAGTCGTTGAAATCGTGGGCCGGGGTGATTTTCACGCAGCCGGTGCCGAATTCAGGATCGCAGTAATCGTCGGCGATGATCGGGATGCGGCGGCCGACCAGCGGCAGCTCGACGAATTTGCCGATCAGGGCCTGGTAGCGTTCGTCGTTCGGGTTAACGGCTACGGCGGAGTCGCCGAGCATGGTTTCCGGACGCGTGGTCGCGACGATCAGGTAATCGTTGCCTTCAGCGGTTTTGGCGCCATCGGCCAGCGGGTACTTCAGGTTCCACAGGAAGCCTTTCTCGTCGTGGTTTTCCACTTCGAGGTCGGAAATCGCCGTGTGCAGCTTGGTGTCCCAGTTGACCAGGCGCTTGCCGCGGTAGATCAGACCGTCTTCGTGCAGGCGCACGAAGGCTTCTTTAACGGCTTCGGAAAGACCGTCATCCATGGTGAAGCGCTCGCGGCTCCAGTCCACGGACGAACCGAGGCGGCGGATCTGACGGCTGATGTTGCCGCCGGACTGATCCTTCCACTCCCAGACTTTCTCGAGGAATTTGTCGCGGCCCAGATCATGGCGATTCTGGCCCTGGGCTTCGAGTTGACGCTCCACCAGCATTTGCGTGGCGATACCGGCGTGGTCGGTACCCGGCTGCCACAGGGTATTGCGACCCTGCATGCGGCGGAAACGGATCAGGGCGTCCATGATCGCGTTGTTGAAGCCATGACCCATATGCAGGCTGCCGGTGACGTTCGGCGGCGGGATCATGATGGTGTAGGACTCGCCCGCGCCTTGCGGGGCGAAGTAATTCTCGGACTCCCAGGTGTTGTACCAGGAAGTTTCAATGGCGTGCGGCTGGTAGGTCTTATCCATGCGCGGCGGGACCCTATTGGCATTTATTCAGGAAAAGCCGATGAGTATAGCGGGGATAAAGTGTTACGCGTAGAGCGAGGGGACCAAGGATGGGGGAAAATTCGCGACCGGCTGGAGATGTGTTTTGTTTGTAAGGACGCCTTCGCGGGCAAGCCTTGCTCCCACAGGTTTAAGGTCGACCACATAATTGGGGTTCGAAACCAATCCTGTGGGAGCAAGGCTTGCCCGCGATGGCGTCGGGTCAGGCAACCCGATTCAAATCGTTATGCCGCGTTTCCTTCAGGCACAGCACGGCAATCAAACTCAGCACCGCCGCCGCGGACACATACCCGCCGACATAACTCAAGCCGCCCATCGCCACCAGCTTCTGGGCAAAGAACGGTGCCGCCGAGGCACCGACGATCCCGCCCAGGTTGTAGGCCGCCGATGCGCCGGTATAACGCACGCGAGTCGGGAACAGCTCCGGCAGCAACGCACCCATCGGTGCGAACGTGACGCCCATCAGAAACAGTTCGATGCACAGGAACAGCGCCACACCCCAGGTTGTGCCGTGGGTCAGCAGCGGTTCCATGAGGAATCCGGAAAGGATGGCCAGTACGCCACCGATGATCAGGATCGGTTTGCGCCCGAATCGGTCGCTGGCCCAGGCCGACAGGGGCGTAGCCGCTGCCATGAACAGCACGGCGAAGCACAGCAGGCCGAGGAAGGTTTCGCGGCTGTAGCCGAGCGTCGCCACACCGTAGCTGAGGGAGAACACGGTGGAGATGTAGAACAAGGCGTAACACACCACCATCGCGCCGGCGCCCAGCAATACCGGCAGCCAGTACTGGCTGAACAACTCGACCAGTGGGACCTTCACCCGTTCCTCGCGGGCCACCGCATTGGCGAACACCGGTGTTTCGTGAAGTTTGAGGCGCACGTACAGGCCGACCATCACCAGGGCGGCGCTGAGCAGGAACGGAATGCGCCAGCCCCAGGAACGGAACTGTTCGTCGTTCAGGACCATTGCCAGCGTCAGGAACAGGCCGTTGGCCGCCAGAAAGCCGATGGATGGACCGAGTTGCGGGAACATGCCGAACCAGGCGCGTTTGCCTTTGGGTGCGTTCTCGGTGGCGAGCAATGCCGCACCACCCCATTCGCCGCCCAGTCCAAGTCCCTGGCCGAAGCGCAAAACGCACAGCAGGATGGGCGCCCAGGCGCCGATGCTGTCGTAACCCGGTAGTACGCCGATCAGCGTGGTGCACACGCCCATCAATAGCAGGGAGGCCACCAGGGTCGATTTGCGGCCAATGCGATCACCGAAGTGACCGAACAGCGCCGAACCCAGTGGGCGGGCGAGGAAGGCGATGCCGAAGGTCAGGAAGGCCGACAGCATCTGTGCTGTGCCGGAAGTCTGCGGAAAGAACACCGGGCCGATCACCAGCGCCGCGGCGGTGGCATAGACGTAGAAATCGTAGAACTCGATGGCGGTGCCGATGAAGCTCGCCGTGGCCACGCGGCCGGCGGAGTTTGTCGGTTGCGCAGGTGTGGAATCGCTGTAAGTCGTGCTGGTCGTCATGCGGTTATCCCTGACAGTCATGTGCTCCTGTGGAGCGAATTATTATGGTCGAACACCCAGGGATGTGGGCTTGCAGCGGGGTGCGGGTAGCACGGTGCAGAAGGGGCTTGGGTAAGCGGAGCGATTATAGGAAGGGAGCTAACGAATCAACAAGGACAAAAAAATCGCCGATGGAGGCAGCGATCCCTTGATCTTCTACCGGGCCGTAACGATGGCGGGTGCCGAATTGGTCTGCCAGATCAACACCCGCGTCACGCGATTGTCCTCGGTCTGCAGTATTTCCAGGCGATAACGACCAATCTTCAGGCAGACCGCGCTCTCGGGAATGGTTTCCAGGGCTTCGGTCACCAGGCCGTTCAGGGTTTTCGGACCATCGCTGGGCAGGTGCCAGCCCAGGCTTTTGTTCAGCTCGCGGATAGTGGCGGCGCCATCGACTACCAGGCGTCCGTCAGCCTGAGGGTGGATGTGCGGGTTGTTCAGGCTCTGCTGGCTTTCGAACTCGCCGACGATTTCTTCGAGAATGTCTTCCAGGGTGACGATGCCCAGCACTTCGCCGTATTCGTCGACCACCATGCCCAGGCGACGCTGCTGCTTGTGGAAGTTCAGCAATTGCAATTGCAGCGGGGTGCTTTCCGGGACGAAGTAGGGTTCGCGACTGGCGGCGAGCAGGGCCTCCACGGTCAGGCTGCCATCGGCCAGCAAATGACCGATTTGCCGGGTGTTGAGCACGGCTTCGACCTGGTTGATATCGCTGTGGAACACCGGCAGGCGCGTGCGTTTGTTATGGCGCAATTGCTCGATGATTTCCTCGATCGGGTCGTCGAGGTTAATGCCGTCGACTTCACTGCGCGGCACCAGAATGTCGTTGACGGTAATGTTGTCCAGCGCATGAATGCCGGGCAGCGAGTGCGGGCGGCAGACGGCGGGCTCCTGGTCGTCGTGCCGTTCATTCGGTGGTTCGTCTTCGCTTTGCTGCACCACTTTGGCCTTGCGCACGAATGGGCGCAGCAGCAACTGGCTGATGGCGTTGAGCAGCCAGGCGGCGGGGTAAAGGATTTTAAGGGGTATCGCCAGCAATTGGTTGCCCAGGGCCAGGATCGCATCCGGATGGCGAGTGGCGAGGGTGCGTGGCAAATAGTCGGTAAACACCAGCAAAACCGCGCCTGCACCGAGGCATGCCGCCCATGGACCGTTTTCAGCCCAAGTGAAAATCGCCAGCAGGGTGCAGATGACCACCACCAGCGTGCGGCACAGGGTATTGCAGAAAATCAGGCCGTTGAGCGGGAACTTGAGTCTGGCCAGCGGCTTGTCACTCGAACGCGATGCCGTGCGCTTGGCCAATAGATGCAGGTGAGCGGACTCGACGGCGGTGAACAGCGCCGACCATAGAATCAGTACAACCACTACCGCGAGCATCGGCCCTAAGGGCAAGTCGTCCATTAATGCCGCCCGTCAGATGTGCAGGATGTATTCGCGGACCAGCTTGCTGCCGAAATAGGCCAGCATCAGCAGGCAGAAACCGGCGAGGGTCCAGCGAATGGCCTTGTGTCCGCGCCAGCCGAGACGGTTGCGGCCCCACAGCAGCACGCTGAAGACGACCCAGGCCAGGCAGGCCAGCAGGGTCTTGTGCACCAGGTGCTGGGCGAACAGGTTCTCCACGAACAACCAGCCGGAAATCAGCGACATCGACAACAGCGACCAGCCGGCCCAAAGGAAGCCGAACAGCAGGCTTTCCATGGTTTGCAGCGGCGGGAAGTTCTTGATCAGACCGGAGGGGTGCTTGTGCTTGAGCTGATGGTCCTGGACCAGCAGCAGCAAGGACTGGAACACCGCGATGGTGAACATGCCGTAGGCGAGGATCGACAGCAGGATATGCGCAAGGATGCCCGGCTCCTCGTCGATGACCTGCACCGTGCCGGCGGGGGCGAACTGCGCGAGCAACACGGTCGCCGCCCCCAGCGGGAAAAGCAACACCAGCAGGTTTTCCACCGGAATCCGTGCGCAGGCGATCAGGGTCAGGGCAATGACCGCGGCGGCAATCAGGCTGGCGGCCGTGAAGAAGTCCAGGCCCAGGCCGATCGGCGTCAGGAGGTGGGCGACCAGGCTGGCGCTGTGGGCCAGCACGGCCAGCACGCCGAGAGTGACCAGCAGGCGCTTGTTCGCCTTGGCGCAGTTGGCCAGGCGGGTGCCTTGATAGAAAGTCGCAGCGGCATATAGACAGGCGGCGGCGAGGGTGGTGAGCAAACTGGGTGACAAGGGGAGCATAAATCCTGTTAGGCAAGCCCGAAAGTCGCTGAGTTTGGCATAGAACCCCCGCGGCACGAAAGACCAGTCAAGCTGACGGCGGGTGTGCGCCAGACGCAGTCTTCGCTATAATCCGCGACCTGCCCACGCCGCAGGCTCGCCGAGAACATGTTTCCTCCGGTCCGGGCCGCCATTATCCCGGTCTACTCAGGGCCTGAAAGGATCGCGCAATGTTTGAAAACTTAACCGACCGCCTCTCGCAGACGCTGCGCCATGTCACCGGCAAGGCCAAGCTGACCGAGGACAACATCAAAGACACCCTGCGCGAAGTGCGTATGGCGCTGCTTGAGGCCGACGTTGCCTTGCCGGTGGTCAAGGACTTCGTCAACTCGGTCAAGGAGCGCGCCGTCGGCACCGAAGTGTCCCGCAGCCTGACGCCGGGCCAGGCCTTCGTGAAAATCGTCCAGGCCGAACTCGAAAGCCTGATGGGCGCGGCCAACGAAGACCTGAACCTGAGTGCCGTTCCGCCTGCCGTGATCCTGATGGCCGGTTTGCAGGGCGCCGGTAAAACCACGACTGCCGGCAAGCTCGCGCGCTTCCTTAAAGAGCGCAAGAAGAAGTCGGTGATGGTCGTGTCCGCCGACGTTTACCGTCCGGCGGCGATCAAGCAGCTGGAAACCCTGGCCACCGACATCGGTGTGACCTTCTTCCCGTCCGACCTGAGCCAGAAGCCGGTCGACATCGCCCAGGCGGCTATTAAGGAAGCAAAACTCAAATTCATCGACGTGGTCATCGTCGATACCGCCGGTCGCCTGCACATCGATGAAGAGATGATGGGCGAGATCAAGGCCCTGCACGCTGCGATCAATCCGGTTGAAACCCTGTTCGTGGTCGATGCCATGACCGGCCAGGACGCCGCCAACACGGCCAAGGCCTTCGGTGATGCGCTGCCACTGACCGGTGTGATCCTGACCAAGGTCGACGGCGACGCCCGTGGCGGTGCCGCCCTGTCGGTCCGCGCCATTACCGGCAAACCGATCAAGTTCATCGGTATGGGCGAGAAGAGCGAAGCGCTTGACCCGTTCCACCCTGAGCGTATTGCCTCGCGCATCCTTGGCATGGGCGACGTGCTCAGCCTGATCGAACAGGCCGAAGCGACCCTCGACAAGGAAAAGGCCGACAAACTGGCCAAGAAGCTGAAGAAGGGCAAGGGCTTCGACCTCGAAGACTTCCGCGATCAGCTGCAACAGATGAAGAACATGGGCGGCCTCGGCGGCCTCATGGACAAGCTGCCGAACATGGGCGGCGTAAACCTGGCGCAGATGGGCAATGCCCAGAGTGCGGCGGAGAAGCAGTTCAAGCAGATGGAAGCCATCATCAACTCCATGACCCCGGCCGAGCGCCGTGACCCTGAGATGATCAGCGGTTCGCGCAAGCGTCGTATCGCCATGGGCTCCGGCACCCAGGTGCAGGACATTGGTCGCTTGATCAAGCAGCACAAGCAGATGCAGAAGATGATGAAGAAATTCTCCGCCAAGGGCGGGATGGCCAAGATGATGCGCGGCATGGGCGGTATGTTGCCCGGCGGCGGCATGCCCAAGATCTGAAGAATCCGCGCCGGTCGTCGTATCGGCGCAGACCCGCAGGGAGGCGGGATATACAGCAAACCCGCACTCGGCGGGAGCTGACCGGCCGTTTTCATCGACGGCTCTATAGCAAATCTGCATGGCGACCGATAGGCCGCCGGAAAAAGTCATTTGCAAAAGTCCGGATATTCCTTAGAATATGCGGCCTTTCGGGCACCCATGCCCGCTGTGCCTTTAGATTTGCAGCACCGACTACAGGAACGATGTTCACATGCTAACAATCCGTCTTGCCCTTGGCGGCTCCAAAAAGCGCCCGTTTTACCACCTGACCGTAACCGACAGCCGCAACCCGCGTGACGGTTCCCACAAAGAGCAGGTTGGTTACTTCAACCCTGTTGCCCGTGGTCAGGAAGTTCGTCTGTCCGTGAACCAAGAGCGCGTAGCCTACTGGCTGAGCGTTGGTGCACAGCCTTCTGAGCGCGTTGCTCAGTTGTTGAAGGAATCTGCCAAGGCTGCGGCCTGAGCAATATGAACGCGACGCCAGCTGTTGCTGATGATTTGATCGTTATCGGCAAGATTTACTCTGTTCACGGCGTTCGCGGCGAAGTGAAGGTGTATTCCTTTACTGATCCGATCAAAAACCTGCTGAACTACAAAGCCTGGACGCTAAAGCGTGACGGCCATGTAAAGCAGGTAGAGCTGGTCAGCGGACGCGGGAATGACAAATTCCTGGTCGCAAAGCTCAAGGGTCTTGATGATCGTGAAGAAGCTCGTCTTCTGGCCGGTTATGAGATCTGTGTGCCGCGCAACCTGTTCCCTGAGCTTACCGACGGCGAGTACTACTGGTACCAGCTGGAAGGTCTCAAGGTCATCGACACCCTCGGACAACTGTTCGGGAAGATCGATCACCTGCTGGAGACCGGCTCGAACGATGTAATGGTGGTCAAGCCTTGCGCTGGCAGCCTGGATGATCGCGAACGCCTGTTGCCCTATACCGAGCAATGCGTGTTGGCCGTCGACCTGGTCGCAGGCGAGATGAAGGTGGACTGGGACGCGGATTTCTAAGCGTGGCTAATTTGCGCGTAGAAGTGATCAGTCTGTTTCCCGAGATGTTCTCCGCCATCAGCGAGTACGGCATCACCAGTCGGGCGGTGAAACAGGGGCTGTTGCAGCTCACCTGTTGGAACCCGCGAGACTACACGACGGATCGACATCACACTGTGGATGATCGCCCATTTGGCGGTGGTCCGGGCATGGTGATGAAGATCAAGCCCCTGGAAGACGCGTTGGTTCAGGCCAAGGCAGCCGCCGGGGAGGGAGCGAAGGTGATTTACCTGTCCCCCCAAGGCCGTCAACTGAATCAGTCGGCGGTACGCGAACTGGCGAATCTGGATGCATTGATCCTGATTGCCGGTCGTTATGAAGGCATTGACGAGCGCTTTATAGACGCTCATGTCGATGAAGAGTGGTCGATTGGCGACTATGTACTGTCTGGCGGCGAGCTGCCGGCGATGGTCCTGATCGATGCGGTTACACGACTGCTGCCCGGAGCTTTAGGGCATGCGGACTCCGCCGAGGAAGATTCCTTTACGGATGGTCTGCTCGATTGCCCGCACTACACCCGACCGGAGGTGTATGCGGATCAGCGTGTTCCCGACGTATTGCTAAGCGGCAATCACGCGCACATCCGGCGTTGGCGTTTACAGCAGTCCCTTGGTCGGACCTATGAACGACGCGCCGATCTTCTGGAAAGCCGCTCGCTTTCTGGAGAAGAGAAGAAGCTGCTCGAGGAATATCTCCGCGAGCGGGACGATAGTTAACAACGTATCGATGGTAGATCAGACGATTTACCTTAGGAGCACAGCATGACCAACAAAATCATCCTTGCACTCGAAGCAGAGCAGATGACCAAAGAGATCCCAGCCTTTGCCCCGGGCGACACCATTGTCGTTCAGGTGAAAGTGAAGGAAGGCGATCGTTCCCGTCTGCAAGCGTTCGAAGGCGTTGTTATCGCCAAGCGTAACCGCGGCGTGAACAGTGCATTCACCGTTCGTAAAATCTCCAACGGTGTTGGCGTAGAACGTACTTTCCAGACCTACTCCCCGCAAATCGACAGCATGGCTGTCAAGCGTCGCGGTGACGTACGTAAAGCCAAGCTGTACTACCTGCGCGACCTGTCGGGTAAAGCAGCTCGCATCAAGGAAAAACTGGCTTAAGTCCAGCTTCCGATGCAGAAAAAAGCAGCCTACGGGCTGCTTTTTTGTTGCCTGCAGTTTTCCTGTGGGAGCGAGCCTGCTCGCGATACGTCAATTCAGGCGGTGCCTATCTCAGGCTGAATCAACGCCAGCAACGTCCAGCCCGCCGACGGTTTAAGCATGCTGTCCGGTGTTACAACATGCACCCAGCCCACCGTATCGCGCATGAACAGCAACGTCGCGCGATCGCCATGCAATGCCTGGTAATCCTCCCAGCCGAAACCGTCTTTCAATGTCGTGGTGTACAGCTCGGCCCCCTGACTCAATTGACTGGCGAACTTGGCATAGGTCAGCGCCTCGTTGCCCAGCTGATTGGCGCGGTGCTCCAGGCTGGTCCGGTGTTTGTCGGAGCGGCGACTCTCCTGGCCGCTGGTCAGGCCGAACATCCGCTGATGGCCGAAGTCGTGTCGAAACCGCATCAACGCCAGGGTATTCATCTCGCCTGACGGTGACAGCGCCAGCAAATGACCAAGCCCCACCAGATCCAGATGCGCGTCGGCATGTTGCGAGGCTGGATTGCCGAAATAGGTGGGCAATCCTTCCATGCGTGCCGCCCGGATGTTCTCCCAACTCGAGTCGGTCAGCAAAACGCGGGTGTCCAGTTGTTGCAGTGCTGTGCCGAGGGTGCGCGCAGGGCCATTGGCACCGATGATCAGGAAGCCACTCGGCGCCGGCTCCGCGACCTTCAGCATGCGCGCCAGCGGGCGTGCGGTTGCGCTTTGCAGCACGACGGTGCCGATGATCACGGCAAAGGTCAGCGGCACCAGCAACAGCGCGCCTTCATGACCGATCTCGTCCAGGCGGATGGCGAATACGGCGGACACCGCCGCAGCGACGATGCCTCGCGGGGCGATCCACGACAACAGCGCCCGCTCGCGCCAGCTCAGGCTCGAGCCTGCCGTGCAAAGCAACACGTTCAAGGGGCGTGCAATGAACTGAATGATCAGCAGCAGAATCAGCACCAGTGGCCCCAGCGCTATCAGGGCGATCAGGTCCAATCGTGCTGCCAGCAAAATGAACAACCCGGAAATCAGCAGGACGCTGAGGTTTTCCTTGAAGTGAAGGATGTGTCGTACATCCACGCCCTTCATGTTGGCCAGCCATATACCCATCAGGGTCACCGCCAACAGACCGGATTCATTCATCACTTCACTGGAGGCAATAAAGATACCCAGCACCGCAGCCAGGGACGCCAGGTTGTGCAGATACTCCGGCAGCCAATGCCGGCGAATGATCATCCCCAGGACCCAGCCGCCTGCAATGCCGAACAGGCTGCCGCACAGAATGACTCCGGCAAAGGTCAGCAGGCTTTGCGACAAGCCACTGTCCTGCGCGCTGGCGATGATGAAGCTGTAGACCACCACCGCCAACAGCGCGCCGATGGGGTCGATGACGATGCCCTCCCAGCGCAGAATGCTGGCAATCGACGCTTTCGGACGCACAACCCGCAGCATCGGCACAATCACGGTCGGCCCGGTGACCAGGGTCAGGCTGCCGAACAGGGCCGCCAGCATCCAGTCGAACCCCAGCAACCAGTGAGTCGCCAGGGCGATGACCACCCAGGTCGACAGCGCGCCGAGGGTTACAAGGCGTCTGACCACGCTGCCGACTTCACGCCATTCCGACAAATGCAGAGTCAGGCTGCCTTCAAACAGGATCAGCGCCACGGCGAGAGACACCAGAGGCATCAACAACGGCCCGAACATTTCCTCGGGGTCGAGCAAGTGCAATACAGGCCCGACCAGAATGCCGGTGAGCAGCAGAAACAGGATCGCCGGCAGTTTCAGACGCCAGGCCAACCATTGGCAGCCCAGGGCTGCCGCACCAATTCCCCCTAAAGCCAACAAAATCTGCTGTTCGCTCATACCGTTCCCTGTTCCTTGAAATAGCGCGCTATGAAAGACTAGCGGCCGTTTTCAATGTCCATGCCGATTTTTCTGCGCAGGTTTCAATCTGCGCGACTTGAGTACCCATGCCTGCCATCGATCATCCCCTGATAGACCAGTTCCTCGACGCCCTGTGGCTTGAGAAAGGTCTTTCCGATAACACCCGCGATGCCTATCGCAGTGACCTCGCCCTGTTCAACGGTTGGCTGCAGGAAAAACACCTGGAACTGGCCAATGCCGGTCGGGAATTGATCCTCGATCACCTGGCCTGGCGCGTGGAGCAAAACTACAAGCCTCGCTCCACGGCGCGATTTCTCTCCGGTGTGCGGGGTTTCTATCGCTATTTGCTGCGGGAAAAGCTGATCGCCGTCGATCCGACCCTTCGCGTCGACATGCCGCAACTGGGCAGGCCGTTGCCCAAATCCCTGTCGGAAGCAGACGTGGAGGCACTATTAAAGGCGCCGGATTTAAGCGAAGCGATTGGTCAGCGCGATCGGGCGATGCTCGAAGTGTTGTACGCCTGCGGCCTTCGGGTGACCGAACTGATCAGTCTGACCCTGGAGCAGGTCAACCTGCGTCAGGGCGTGCTGCGGGTGATGGGCAAGGGCAGCAAGGAGCGGCTGGTGCCGATGGGCGAGGAGGCGATTGTCTGGGTCGAACGTTACCTGCGCGATGGCCGGGGCGAGCTGCTCGGCGGGCGCCCCAGCGATGTGTTGTTCCCCAGCCAGCGCGGCGAACAGATGACGCGGCAGACTTTCTGGCACCGGATCAAGCATCAGGCCAAGGTCGCGGGGATCGGCAAGTCGCTGTCGCCACACACCTTGCGCCACGCCTTCGCCACGCACCTGCTCAACCATGGCGCCGACCTGCGGGTGGTGCAGATGCTGCTCGGCCACAGCGACCTGTCGACCACGCAGATCTATACCCATGTTGCGCGGGCGCGGTTGCAGGACCTGCATGCCAAACACCACCCGCGTGGCTGATCGCGTACCCCTGTAGGAGCGAGCCTGCTCGCGATGAGGGCGGCACATCCTGCATTAATGGCGCCTGACACACTGCCATCGCGAGCAGGCTCGCTCCTACAGAAAAGCATTCTCCAATGCCTTGTATCACCGGCATTCGGCCCCACGAGCCTTATGTGATAGGCTTTGCCGGTTTGCACGATGGGCGATTATGACCCGGTGTTCCGGTACCGGCGTTCTGATCGTCTCATTTGTCCGCCTTCAGGAGTTCTCATGCGTCTGACCCAGATTTTCGCCGCCGCCGCCATTGCGTTGGTCAGCACCTTTGCCGTTGCCGATGACGCGGCCGACAAAGCCATCCGTAAAAGCCTGGAAAACCTCCAGCTCGAAGTGCCGGTAGAAACCATCACCGCAAGCCCGTTGCCGGGACTGTACGAAGTCAAACTCAAGGGCAGCCGCGTGCTGTACGCCAGCGCCGACGGCCAGTACGTGGTGCAGGGCTACATGTTCCAGCTCAAAGACGGCAAGCCGGTCAACCTGACCGAGAAGACTGAGCGTCTGGGCATCTCCAAGCTGATCAACGAGATTCCGCTCGCCGAAACCGTGGTGTATCCGGCCGTCGGCGAGACCAAGTCGCACATCACCGTATTCACCGACACCACCTGCCCGTACTGCCACAAGCTGCACGCCGAAGTGCCCGAGCTGAACAAGCGCGGCATCGAAGTGCGCTATGTCGCCTTCCCGCGCCAGGGCCTGGGTTCGCCGGGTGACGAGCAACTGCAAGCGGTCTGGTGCTCCAAGGACAAGAAAGCCGCCATGGACCAGATGGTCGACGGCAAGGAAATCAAGGCCGCCAAGTGCGATAACCCGGTCTCCAAACAGTTCGCCCTCGGCCAGTCGATTGGCGTGAACGGTACGCCGGCCATCGTTTTGGCCGACGGTCAGGTCATTCCGGGCTACCAGCCTGCGCCACAAGTCGCCAAACTGGCACTGGGCGCGAAGTAATTCGCATCGTCAGGGCAAGCCTTGACGATCATGGTCCGGCAGCGGCATCGCCGGGCCATCAATAGAGAGCCGCGATCCTGCGGCTGTTTTCACGGCCGGCCTCGAGTCGGCCGTTTTATGGGGAGTTCACAGTGAAACCGGTCAAAGTAGGCATCTGTGGGTTAGGGACCGTCGGTGGCGGTACCTTCAACGTACTTCAGCGCAACGCCGAGGAAATTGCTCGTCGTGCCGGGCGTGGGATCGAAGTGGCGCAAATTGCCATTCGCACGCCAAAGCCTCAGTTCCAAACGACCGGTATTGCGATTACCACCGATGTCTTCGAAGTGGCCACGAACCCTGAGATCGACATCGTCATAGAGCTGATGGGCGGCTATACCGTTGCCCGCGAGCTGGTACTCAAGGCCATCGAGAATGGCAAGCATGTGGTCACCGCGAACAAGGCACTGATTGCCGTTCACGGTAATGAAATTTTCGCCAAGGCTCGCGAGAAGGGCGTGATCGTTGCGTTCGAAGCGGCCGTGGCCGGCGGCATTCCGGTGATCAAGGCGATCCGTGAAGGTCTGTCCGCCAACCGCATCAACTGGGTGGCCGGCATCATCAACGGCACCGGCAACTTCATCCTGACCGAAATGCGCGAGAAGGGTCGCACCTTCGAAGACGTGTTGGCCGAGGCCCAGGCACTGGGTTACGCCGAAGCCGATCCGACCTTCGACGTCGAAGGCATCGACGCCGCGCACAAGCTGACGATCCTGGCGTCCATCGCATTCGGTATCCCGCTGCAATTCGACAAGGCCTACACCGAAGGCATCACCAAACTGACCACCGCTGACGTGAACTACGCCGAAGCATTGGGCTACCGCATCAAGCACCTGGGCGTGGCGCGCAGCACCGCGGCCGGTATCGAACTGCGCGTACACCCGACGCTGATCCCGGCCGATCGCCTGATCGCCAACGTCAACGGCGTGATGAACGCCGTGATGGTCAACGGCGACGCCGCCGGTTCGACCCTGTTCTACGGTGCCGGCGCCGGTATGGAGCCGACCGCTTCGTCGGTGATCGCCGACCTGGTGGACGTGGTTCGCGCCATGACCTCCGACCCGGAAAACCGCGTACCGCACCTGGCCTTCCAGCCGGACTCGCTGTCGGCCCATCCGATCCTCCCGATCGAAGCCTGCGAAAGCGCCTACTACCTGCGCATCCAGGCCAAGGATCATCCAGGCGTGCTGGCCCAGGTGGCGAGCATCCTGTCGGAGCGTGGGATCAACATCGAGTCGATCATGCAGAAGGAAGTCGAGGAACACGACGGCCTGGTGCCAATGATCCTGCTGACCCACCGCGTGCTGGAACAGCGCATCAACGATGCGATCGCCGCCCTGGAAGCCCTGGCGGGCGTGGTCGGCCCGGTCGTACGGATCCGCGTCGAGCACCTGAACTAAGCCGTTATCGTTCACCGGGCCAGCGTGCTGGCCCGGCACTACGAACACTGTCCATTGGAGTCAGTCATGCGTTACATCAGTACCCGCGGCCAGGCACCGGCCCTGAATTTCGAAGACGTCCTGCTGGCTGGCCTTGCCACCGACGGCGGTCTGTACGTCCCGGAAAACCTGCCACGTTTCACCCAGGAAGAAATCGCTTCCTGGGCCGGCCTGCCGTATCACGAGCTGGCTTTCCGCGTCATGCGCCCGTTCGTCACCGGCAGCATCCCGGATGCCGATTTTAAAAAGATCCTTGAAGAAACCTACGGTGTGTTCGCCCACAGCGCCGTCGCACCGCTGCGTCAGCTGAACGGCAATGAATGGGTACTGGAGCTGTTCCACGGCCCGACCCTGGCGTTCAAGGACTTCGCCCTGCAACTGCTCGGCCGCCTGCTCGACTACGTGCTGGAAAAGCGCGGCGAGCGCGTGGTGATCGTCGGCGCCACTTCCGGTGACACCGGTTCGGCCGCCATCGAAGGCTGCAAGCACTGCGAAAACGTCGACATCTTCATTCTGCACCCGCACAACCGTGTGTCCGAAGTGCAGCGCCGGCAGATGACCACCATTTTCGGTGAGAACATCCACAACATCGCCATCGAAGGCAACTTCGACGACTGCCAGGAAATGGTCAAGGCAAGCTTCGCCGACCAGGGCTTCCTCAAGGGCACTCGTCTGGTGGCGGTGAACTCGATCAACTGGGCGCGGATCATGGCCCAGATCGTTTACTACTTCCACGCAGCGCTGCAGCTCGGTGGCCCGGCGCGTTCGGTGGCGTTCTCGGTACCGACCGGCAACTTCGGCGACATCTTCGCCGGTTACCTGGCACGCAACATGGGTCTGCCGATCAACCAGTTGATCGTCGCCACCAACCGCAACGACATCCTGCACCGCTTCATGAGCGGCAATCAGTACGTCAAGGAAACCCTGCACGCCACGCTGTCGCCATCCATGGACATCATGGTCTCGTCGAATTTCGAGCGTCTGCTGTTCGACCTGCACGGTCGCAACGGCGCGGCGATCGCCGGGCTGATGGACAGCTTCAAGCAGGGGGGCGGTTTCAGCGTCGAGCAAGAGCGCTGGACCGAAGCCCGCAAGCTGTTCGACTCGCTGGCCGTGGATGACGCACAAACCTGCGAAACCATCGCCGAAGTCTTCGAGCAGACCGGTGAAGTGCTGGATCCGCACACTGCTATCGGCGTCAAGGCCGCGCGCGAGTGCCGCCGCAGCCTGGACATCCCGATGGTCATCCTCGGCACGGCCCACCCGGTCAAGTTCCCGGATGCCGTGGAGAAGGCAGGCGTAGGCAAGGCACTCGAACTGCCTGCTCACCTTTGCGATCTGTTCGAGCGCGATGAGCGTTGCACCGTGCTGCCGAACGACCTGAAAGCCGTGCAGAACTTCGTCAGCCAGCATGGCAATCGCGGCAAGCCACTCTAAATAAGGCTACATCCGCTCTCTGTGGGAGCAAGGCTTGTCGGATCGCCGCACCGCCGCGATGGCGTCCGTGAGGATCGCCGTCGCGGGCAAGCCTTGCTCCCACAGAGGTCTCGTGCGCTGCTCCCTCCCGACAAACGCGTCACCTCTGTTTTTTCCCTGTCATCTTTGCCATGCATGCTCAATCGACCAGAGACACAGGTCTGCCTGCACTCGGCATTCAGAACTTTCTTCTCGGGCCGGCGGTCATTAGTAGACACGCCCCAGGCACTTCGTTATCGGACTATTGAGTGGTGATCGAGATGGAAAGTATCAGTCTCTTGCTCGGTGAGGCTCTGAGCCCGTACCAGGTGACATTGACCCCGTCAGGCCTTCAGGGCGAATGCCGGGTGACATTGAAGAATGCGAGCGGCATCAAGGTGGTCGAACGTGAGTTCAGTCAGGCGCAGTTGACCGACAAGCGCTCATTGACCGATGTGGTCGATGGCTTGCACCGCGATGTGCTGATCGCCGAAGGACGCCTGGAGCCCTGTGTGATCGCGGCATTGCGCAATGCGGCCCACGACAAGCTGATGGCCAGCCGAAATTGAATTGTCATTTGTGGGAACCTTCCTGCATCCAGGTCAGTCAGACCCTATAACAGCAGGATCAAGCATTGTGCTCCGGTGCTTGTAGCTTGCTGCTACGGGTCTAGTGAAGACCACGTTTAACCCCGAGTCGTCTCCCCACTTCTCGGGGTTTCTTTTGTCCGGCGTTTGTCACTTGCCGGCTTGTTCCTCGAAGAATGCCCGCGACGCTTCCAGGTATTCGCTGCGACTTTCAGGGTCCAGCCAGGCGGCGTAGGCCTCGCTCAAATGATCGCGGGGCAGGGCGCGCAGCAGTTGGTTGATCTCGACGATGGCTTGCCGGCCCTGTGGCGTATCCGTACAGCCGATGTAGCCGGACAGGTATTTGCCCGTGCCGCGAATCGGATAGAACTGCAAGTCATCCTCCGCGATTCCGCGTTGCTGGGCCTGGTAGCGGATTTCCGGACGATAGCCCAACAGCAACTGCAAGCGCCCCAGGCGTTGCATTTGCAGCAGGCTGCCGAGGGCTTCGTTGCCGTAGTGAAGCGTCAGGGTGTTGGGTGGCGCCTGTTTGAGCAGGGCGTCGAGGTACTCGCCATAGTTGCGCTCGGCAACCACCCCAAGTGTCAGGTTGCCGGTGGCCAGCAGGGCCGCCAGATCCACTTCGCCATCCTCGATGAAGGGCGTCAACAGATCGCGATCCACGCGCCGTATTGCCAGACCGTTGCTCATGGCGCGAAAAACCGGGACGGAAAAGGCGATCCAGCCTTCGCGTTCCTTGCTCCAGTTCAGCGCCGCATCGCAGGTGAGGGTTTGCTCGTGGAGCATTTGCAGGCCACGCGCGCGATTGACCCGCATGACACTGTGCTGGTACTGCGGCATGCCGGCGATCAGCTGGGTCAGCAGGTGATCGATGACGCCCTGGCCCTTTTTCGGTCCTTCGAAAATGAACAGTGGCGGCAGATCACGCTTGAGCCAGACCAGGGTTTGCTTGGATTGCGCCAATGCCGAAGGCAGCATGGCTGTGATCAGCAGCACCCCCAGCAATGCACCAATGGCCCACGCAATCAGACGCCTGGGCTCAGATGGCCCCGTCCTTGCGCAGCTGTGTGATCTGCGACGCGTCATAGCCAAGTTCCTGGAGTACCTGTGTGTTGTGCTCACCCAACTGCGGCCCGACCCATTCACAATCTCCGGGAGTCTCTGAGAGTTTCGGCACAATGCCCGGCATCTTGAAGGCTTTGCCATCCGGCAGTTTGGCTTGCAGGAACATTTCCCGTGCCAGGTACTGCGGATCGCTGAACATGTCTTCGGCGCTGAAGATTCGGCTGGCTGGCACGTCGGCCTGGTTCAGGAGCTCCAGTACCGTGTCCAGCGGCAGCGAGTTGACCCAGCGATCGATGACCCCGTAGAGCTCGTCGCGACGACTGTCGCGGCCGTCGTTGCTGGCCAGCACCGGGTCATTGGCCAGGTCGTCGCGGCCGATAATCAACATGAAGCGCTTGAAGATCGCATCGCCATTGGCGCCAATCTGCACGTGCTTGCCGTCGGCGCTGGTGTGAATCGAGGAGGGCGTGATACCGGGCATGATGTTGCCGGTGCGTTCGCGGATGAAACCGAATACGTCGAACTCCGGCACCATACTTTCCATCATGGCGAAGATCGCTTCATACAGTGCCACGTCGACCACCTGGCCCTGGCCGCCATTGACCTCGCGGTGACGCAACGCCATCAGCGCGCCGATCACGCCCCATAGCGCGGCGATCGAGTCACCGATGGAAATGCCGGTGCGCACCGGTGGCCGGTCTTCGAACCCGGTAATGTAACGCAGGCCGCCCATGGACTCACCCACCGCGCCGAAGCCGGGTTGATCTTTCATCGGGCCGGTCTGACCGAAGCCGGAAAGCCGCACCATGACCAGTTTCGGGTTCAACGCATGCAGGGCTTCCCAGCTTAAGCCGAGCTTCTCCAACACGCCCGGGCGGAAGTTCTCGATCAGGATGTCCGCTTCGCTCAGCAGTTTTTTCAGAATCGCCAGACCGTCCGGGTGTTTCAGGTTCAGGGTCAGGGACTTTTTGTTGCGCGCCTGCACGAACCACCACAGCGAGGTGCCTTCGTACAACTTGCGCCACTTGCGCAGCGGGTCGCCGCCGTCCGGGGATTCGATCTTGACCACTTCGGCGCCGAATTCAGCGCAGATACGCGAGGCAAACGGGCCGGCAATCAAGGTCCCCAATTCAATGACTTTCAGACCTGAGAGCGGTTTGGCGGTGAACGACATACGGGATCCTGTAGGACAAAGGGCTGAGCGGGTACAGAGTTTTAACATAGCCGACTGTC
The DNA here is from genome assembly GCF_003228315.1 of Pseudomonas putida. NCBI lineage: Bacteria > Pseudomonadati > Pseudomonadota > Gammaproteobacteria > Pseudomonadales > Pseudomonadaceae > Pseudomonas > Pseudomonas putida. The sequence continues at coordinate 3,119,993 of NZ_CP029693.1, read as the reverse complement.
AGGCGCTCAAGGTAGATCGCCATCAATTCGATGATTGCCCGTCGCATCGGTTAGACTTGCCGCCTTTCCACGTCTCAAGAAGCCCGTTCATGGCCCAGCCGTCCACCACCTACAAGTTTGAACTGAACCTCACCGACCTCGACCGCAGCGTCTATGAGAGCGTCAAGCAGACCATCGCCCGTCACCCTTCGGAAACCGAAGAGCGCATGACCGTGCGCCTGCTGGCCTACGCCCTCTGGTACAACGAGCAACTGTCGTTTGGCCGTGGTCTGTCAGAAGTGGATGAACCGGCCCTGTGGGAAAAAAGCCTGGACGACCGCGTTCTGCACTGGATCGAAGTCGGCCAGCCGGATGCCGAGCGCCTGACCTGGTGTTCGCGCCGCACCGAACGTACCAGCCTGTTGGCCTACGGCAGCCTGCGCGTCTGGGAAGGCAAAGTGGTGCCGGCGGTGAAAAGCCTGAAAAACGTCAACATCGCCGCTGTGCCTCAAGACGTACTGGAAACCCTGGCCAAGGACATGCCACGCGTTATCAAGTGGGACGTGATGATCAGCGAAGGGACGATCTTCGTCACCGACGACCGTGGTCAGCATGAAGTCCAGTTGCAGTGGTTGGCCGGCGAGCGCGGCTGATCCGCCGCCGCTGTACCGCGTCATCCGGATTTGTCCTGTGTATTGAAGAGAAGCCCCTGTCACCCCATGCGTATCGAACCTCGCCTGCTGCCCGACACCCTGCCGTTCCTCGGTGATATCCCGCCATTGCTGACCCGCTTGTACGCGGCGCGGGGCGTGCAGTCCGAAGCCGAACTGGACAAGAGCCTGGCGCGGTTGATTCCGTTCCAGCAGCTCAAGGGCATTGATGCGGCGGTGGATTTGCTGGTGGTGGCGCTGGAGCAACGGCAGCGGATCCTCATTGTCGGTGACTTCGACGCCGATGGCGCCACCGCCAGTACCGTCGGCACCCTGGGTTTGCGCCTGCTCGGTGCGGCGCATGTCGATTACCTGGTGCCCAACCGCTTCGACTATGGCTACGGCCTGACCCCGGAAATCGTCGCGGTGGCGCTGGAGCGCCAGCCACAGTTGTTGATCACCGTGGACAACGGCATTTCCAGCGTCGAAGGCGTGACAGCGGCGAAAAAGGCCGGGCTCAACGTACTGGTTACCGATCACCACTTGCCCGGTGATGAACTGCCACTGGCCGATGCCATCGTCAATCCGAACCAGCCGGGCTGCGAGTTCCCGAGCAAGGCACTGGCGGGTGTCGGGGTGATTTTCTATGTGCTGATGGCCTTGCGCGCGCGTTTGCGCAGCCTGGGCTGGTACGCAACCCGGCCGCAGCCGAATATCGGCGAACTGCTTGATCTGGTGGCGCTGGGCAGCGTCGCCGACGTGGTGCCGCTGGATGCCAACAACCGGATCCTGGTGCATCAGGGTCTGGAGCGTATTCGCGCCGGACGTGCGCGACCGGGGATCAAGGCGATCCTCGAAGTGGCCAAGCGCGATCACGCACGTATCACCTCCACCGATCTGGGTTTCATCGTCGGCCCGCGTCTGAACGCGGCGGGACGTCTGGATGACATGAGCCTGGGCATCGAATGCCTGCTTACCGAAGATTTTGGTCTGGCCCGGGAAATGGCTGCCCAACTGGACGGCATGAATCAGGACCGCAAATCCATCGAGCAGGGCATGCAGCGTGAAGCAATGGCTCAGCTTAAGGATCTGCCGGTGGAGTCGATGCCATTCGGTTTGTGCCTGTTCGATCCGGAGTGGCACCAAGGCGTCATCGGTATCCTCGCCTCGCGGATGAAAGAGCGTTATTTCCGCCCGACCATCGCCTTTGCCGATGCCGGCGACGGCTTGCTCAAGGGCTCGGGACGCTCGGTGCAGGGCTTTCATATCCGTGATGCCCTGAGTGTGGTGGCGGCGCAGCATCCGAACCTGATCACCAAATACGGCGGACATGCCATGGCCGCCGGTCTGACGCTGCCGGAAGCGAATTTCCCGCTGTTCGCTGAAGCCTTCGATGCCGAAGTGCGTCGGCAATTGCGCGAAGAGGACCTGACCGGCCGTCTATTGTCGGACGGCACCCTGGCGGTCGAGGAGTTTCACCTGGAACTGGCCCGCGCCTTGCGCCATGCCGGCCCGTGGGGGCAGCACTTCCCTGAGCCGCTGTTTCACGGGGTGTTTCAGTTGGTCGAACAGCGGGTGGTCGGTGAGCGGCACCTCAAGGTGGTGCTCAGGAGTGAATGCGGTTCGGTCAAACTCGATGGCATCGCCTTTGGCATCGACCGCGACGTCTGGCCGAATCCGACCATCAAGTGGGTGGAATTGGCCTACAAACTCGACGTCAACGAATTCCGTGGCAATGAGACGGTTCAACTGATGATTGCCCACATCGAACCACGCTGACCCAGTACCTATAGGAGCGAGCCTGCTCGCGATGGACTCAAGATCGCCGTGGGGTGTCAGGTTTCTCGCGTCATCGTTGACGACCATCGCGAGCGGGCTCGCTCCTACAGGAGGGGGCGACATCTTCTGATGTCGACTAGGCTCTAATCACTGCTTGATTATCCTTGTGACGTCTTGTCCAATTTTTTGCCCGCGGGGGCGGGTGCTTCGCCTTTTTCCTGTCACTCGTCGACTTTTCAAACAGAACCCTGGAGCCTGACCACTGATTTGAGAGGTGCCCCATGAGTCTGCTGCTTGAACCCTTTACCCTTCGCCAACTGACCCTGCTCAATCGCATCGCGGTATCGCCGATGTGCCAGTATTCCAGTGTCGATGGCCTGGCCAATGACTGGCATCTGGTGCACCTGGGCAGCCGCGCCATCGGCGGCGCGGGGCTGGTGTTTACCGAGGCCACGGCGGTTACCGCCGACGGGCGCATCACCGCGCAGGATCTTGGTCTGTGGAACGATGAGCAGATCGAACCGTTGCAACGCATTACCCGTTTCATTACCGCTCAAGGCGGCGTCGCCGGTATTCAGCTGGCCCACGCGGGGCGCAAGGCCAGTACTTATAGGCCATGGCTCGGCGTACATGGCAGCGTAAAACCCGCAGACGGCGGCTGGCAGCCTGTCGGTCCGTCCCCGATCGCTTTCGACCCGGAGCACACCAAGCCCAAGCAGCTCGAAGAAAGCGAAATCGCAGACGTCATCCAGGCGTTCGTCGATGCGGCCAAACGGGCGCTGACCGCCGGTTTCAAGGTGGTGGAGGTGCACGCGGCCCACGGCTATCTGTTGCACCAATTTCTTTCTCCGCTGAGCAATCAGCGGCGTGACCAGTACGGCGGTTCATTCGAAAACCGCATTCGTCTTGTCTTGCAGGTCACCGAAGCTGTGCGCGCGGTGTGGCCGCAGGAGTTGCCGCTGTTTGTCCGGGTGTCGGCCACCGATTGGGTGGAGGATGGCTGGAACCCTGATGAAACGGTGGAACTGGCGCGACGCCTGAAGGCATTGGGTGTGGACCTGATTGATGTTTCGTCGGGCGGCACGGCGGTCAACGCGGAAATTCCAACAGGGCCGGGTTACCAGACGCGCTTCGCCGAGCGGGTGCGCAAGGAGTCGGGGATTGCCACCGGCACCGTCGGCATGATTACCGAGCCGGCACAGGCCGAGCACATCCTGCGTACCTGTCAGGCGGACATCATCTTCCTCGCCCGCGAGTTGCTGCGCGATCCGTACTGGCCGCTGCATGCGGACGACGATCTGGGCGGGCGCAAGGCGGTCTGGCCGGCGCAATATCAACGGGCGACCCACCGTGATCAGCCCATTCATGAGTCGGATCTGCGTGACTGACCACCGCCCCCTGTAGGAGCGAGCCTGCTCGCGATGAACGTCAAGACACCGCGGGGTATCAGATTCCCGGCGTTATCGTTCACGACCATCGCGAGCATGCTCGCTCCTACAGTTTCGCAGGCTGTATCAGGCCGCTTGGATCTTGCTGCGATTCTGTTCGACCTTGCTCAGGTAATCCTTGAGCTTGTCCTGTTCCGCAATGGTGGTGAACAGGCCGAGCTTGCTGCGCCGCCAGAGAATGTCATGGGCGGTGGTTGCCCATTCTTCGCTGCACAGGTAATCGACTTCGCGGGTGTAGAGACCGCCGCCGATGTGTTCGCCCATATCGCCCAGGTCCTGTACGCCTTCGAGCATGCGCCAGGTGCGGCTGCCGTAGGTGGTGGCCCAGCGGCGGGAAATATCGGTCGGGATCCAGTCGTACTTGTCACGGATCTGCGAGCTCAGCGCCTGCGGGGTGGTCATGCCTTCGCCGCCCGGAAGCGGTGCGCTGGCCGTCCAGCTCGGCTTGATGTGTTCGAAGTAGGGTGCCAACTGCGCCAGTGCCGATTCGGCGAGTTTGCGGTAGGTGGTCAGCTTGCCGCCGAATACCGACAGCAACGGCGCTTCTTCACCGCTGCCCGACAGCGCCAGGGTGTAGTCACGGGTGATGGCTGACGGGTTGTCGGACTCGTCGTTGCACAGCGGACGCACGCCAGAGTAGCTGTGCAGGATGTCTTCGCGGCCGATCTGCTTCTTGAAGTGGGCGTTGACCACCTTGAGCAGATAATCGGTTTCGCCTTCGGTGATGGCCACGGCGGCCGGATCGCCGGTGTATTCGCGGTCGGTGGTGCCGATCAGGGTGAAGTGGTTCAGGTACGGGATGGTGAACACGATGCGCTGATCTTCGTTTTGCAGAATGTGCGCGTGCTCGCCTTCGTACAGTTTCGGCACGATCAGGTGGCTGCCCTGGATCAGGCGAATGCCGTAGGGCGATTCCATTTTCAGATCATCGCGAATGAACTTGGCGACCCAGGGGCCGGCGGCATTCACCAGCGCCTTGGCGCGAATCGAAAACAGGCTGCCGTCGGCGCGCTCCAGGTGCAGGTGCCACAGGCCTTTGGCGCGACGGGCGCTGACACAACGGGTCTGGGTGTGGACATGAGCGCCTTTTTCCCGGGCCGCCATGGCGTTCAACACCACCAGGCGCGCGTCGTCGACCCAGCAGTCGGAGTATTCGAAACCTTTGGTGATTTCGCTTTTCAGGGCGCTGTCCGGGCCGAACCTGAGGCTTTTCGAACCTTTGAGCTGTTCGCGCTTGCCGAGGTTGTCATACAGAAACAGGCCGGCGCGGATCATCCAGGCCGGACGCAGATGCGGACGATGGGGCAGCACGAAGCGCATTTGCTTGACGATGTGCGGGGCTTTGGTTAGCAGCACTTCGCGTTCCGCCAAGGCTTCGCGCACCAGGCGGAATTCGTAATGTTCGAGATAGCGCAGACCGCCGTGGATCAGCTTGCTGCTGGCCGAGGAGGTGTGGCTGGCCAGGTCGTCCTTTTCGCAAAGGAACACCGAGAGCCCACGGCCGGCGGCATCCGCTGCGATCCCCACGCCGTTGATCCCGCCACCGATGACGGCGATGTCGTAGACCTCGGCAAGAGGGGGCACGGGCAAGGTAGAAGTGGGCATCGGCAAGGCCTCGGAATTCTTTGATGTTGGGTATTGAAACCGAACATAAATGTTCATTTGCGAAAATGTTAGCCGATAAGTATGCGCACAGCCAGTCGAGTTCGATTGAAAAAACTCATCGAAGGGCGGTTAAAAGAAAATATTCGAACATTTTGAAGGGTGCAGGAACGCGAAGGAGAGGTGTTGCCGAGATGGTTTTCGCGAGCAGGCTCGCTCCTACAGGTCCAGCGTAAACCCTGTGGGAGCGAGCCTGCTCGCGAATACGTCGGTACAGACGATGAAAATGGAGGGGCTTAAACGACTTCCAGCCGAACCTTGTGCTGATTCAACAGCTGCGTCAGCGCGGGCGAGGGCGGCTGGTCGGTGACCAGGCAATCGACCAGGCTGATCGGCCCCAGGCGGATCATGGCGTTGCGCCCGAACTTGCTGGAGTCGGCGGCGAGTATCACCTGGCGGGCGTTGGCAATGATCGCCTGGGACACCCGCACTTCCTGATAGTCGAAATCCAGCAGGCTGCCGTCCTCATCGATACCGCTGATGCCGACGAGGGCGAAGTCGACCTTGAACTGATTGATGAAGTCGACACTGGCCTGGCCAACGACGCCACCGTCGCGACGCACGTTACCGCCGGTCAACAGTACATCGAAGTCATCCTTGGCACTGAGCATCGACGCCACGTGCAGGTTGTTGGTGATGATCTTCAGATGACTGTGATTGAGCAGGGCGCGGGCAATGGACTCGGTGGTGGTGCCGATGTTGATGAACAGCGAGGCGTGATCGGGGATCTGCGCGGCGATGGCTTCGCCGATGCGTTGCTTTTCATCGCGCATCTGATCGGCGCGCATGGCGTAGGCGGTGTTCTCGACACTGGAGTCGTAAGCCGCGCCGCCGTGGTAGCGACGCAGCAAATTGGCTTCCGCCAGTTGATTGATATCGCGGCGGATGGTCTGCGGAGTGACAACGAACAGCGTGGCCATTTCCTCGATGCTGACATAGCCGCGCTCGCGGACCAGTTCGAGGATTTGCTGCTGGCGGGGAGGCAGATTCATGGGGCGTCCTTTGGGCTGCCGTGCAAAATTTGCCCATGATGCCGCACGAAATCGCTCCCTGCCAGTTACATCAGGTTACGGCTCTTGCGCCTGGCTTACTCGGCGCCTTCCTGTGGCTCCCAGTCGCGGGTGCGGCTGACCGCTTTTTTCCAGCCGGCGTAGAGCTTTTCCTTCTGCGCTTCGTCCAGTGTCGGTTCGAACCGACGCTCGATCACCGCCTTGCCGCGCAGTTCTTCCAGGCTGCCCCAGAAGCCGCAGGCCAGGCCCGCCAGATAGGCTGCGCCCAGCGCCGTGGTCTCGCGCATCTTCGGGCGTTCGACCTGGGTACCGAGAATGTCGGCCTGGAATTGCATGAGGAAATTGTTCGCCACCGCACCACCATCGACCCGCAGGGCCTTGAGGCGTTCGCCGGCGTCTTGCTGCATGGCGTCGAGCACATCGCGGGTCTGGTAGGCGATGGATTCCAGAGTCGCGCGGATGATGTGATCCACCCGTACGCCACGGGTCAGGCCGAACAGCGCACCACGGGCATACGGATCCCAGTAGGGCGCGCCGAGGCCGGTGAACGCGGGGACCAGGTACACGCCGTTACTGTCCTTGACCTTGCTGGCGAAGTACTCGGTATCGTGAGCGTCATTGATGATTTTCAGCTCGTCACGCAGCCATTGCACGGTTGAACCACCGTTGAATACGGCACCTTCCAGTGCGTAAGCCACTTCGCCACGGGGACCACAGGCGATGGTGGTGAGCATGCCATGAGTGGATTTCACGGCCTTGTTGCCGGTGTTCATCAGCAGGAAGCAACCGGTGCCATAGGTGTTTTTCGCCTGACCGGCCTCGACGCACATCTGGCCGAACAGCGCCGCCTGCTGGTCGCCGGCGATACCACCGATGGCAATGCCGCTTTTGGTGCGGCCGTAGATTTCCGAGGAGGCTTTGACCTCCGGCAGCAGTTCCCGGGGGATATCCAGCAGCTCCAGCATCTTCGCGTCCCAGTCCAGGGTGTGGATGTTGAAGAGCAGGGTGCGCGAGGCGTTGGTGTAGTCGGTGACGTGGACCTTGCCGCCGGTGAATTTCCAGATCAGCCAGCTATCGACCGTGCCGAACAGCAACTCGCCTTTGCGTGCGCGTTCACGGCTGCCTTCGACGTGGTCGAGGATCCACTTGAGTTTGGTGCCGGAGAAATAAGGGTCGGTGACCAGCCCGGTGGTCTCGCTGATGTATTGCTCATGACCGTCGCGCTTGAGCTGCTGGCAGATTTCGGTGCTGCGACGGCATTGCCAGACGATGGCGTTGTAGATCGGCCGACCGGTGTTCTTGTCCCAGACCACGGTAGTTTCACGCTGGTTGGTGATGCCGATGGCCGCGACCTGATCGTGATGCAGTCCCGCTTGCGCCAGGGCCTCGACCATCACCGCGCTCTGGGTGGCGAAGATCTCCATCGGGTCATGTTCAACCCAGCCGGCCTGGGGGTAATGCTGGGTGAATTCGCGCTGGGCGGTGCAGACCACGTTGGCGTCGCGGTCGAAAATGATCGCCCGGGAACTGGTTGTCCCCTGGTCGAGGGCAATGATGTAGTTCTTGTTTTGTGTGTCGGTCATGTCGATTGCCTTGGACGAAAAAGGGAGCGGAGCCTGGTGCGTGATCCTGTCGGCGTGGTCATGGGCCAACGGTATCAAGAAATGTGGGGTTGCCGTCAGTGTCGAGTGTTGGGTTCGTATAAATTCATAAACGAAAAAATATAGACAGGAAATGGGGCTGTCAAAGGTCGAAATCGAACGGCCCATAGGGGAGCACTCGACATGGGAGCCTTTTGCGGATCAATGTCCTAGAATTCGGCGCAGTGTTTTTCTACTGCCGCCCAGTCTGGAGCTGTCATGACACCTGCGTTGGATTTGCTGAAAAAGGTTCGCGCCGAACACCGTGTACACAGTTATGAACATGACCCCAAAGCGGCGTCCTATGGATTGGAGGCTGCAGAGAAGCTTGGCCTGGACCCGGCGCAGGTGTTCAAGACCTTGCTGGCGGCCAGCGAAAAAAACGAGCTGCTGGTGGCCGTGGTACCGGTGGGCGGAACCCTGGACCTGAAGGCCCTAGCCCATGCCGCCGGGGTGAAGAAAGTCGAGATGGCCGATCCCGCCGCTGCCCAGCGCTCGACCGGGTATCTGTTGGGCGGGATCAGTCCTCTGGGCCAGAAAAAGCGCCTGCGTACCTTCATCGACAACTCAGCCCAGCCATTTGCGAGCATTTTCGTCAGCGCCGGACGACGTGGTCTTGAGGTGGAACTGGCCCCTGCGGTGCTGGCCGAACATACCCAGGCGAAGTTCGCCGACATCGGCCGCGCCTGACCGCTCGTTCACATTTGATGAATTCGAACCCCTGTAGGAGCGAGCCTGCTCGCGATGGACTCAAGAACACCACGGGGAACCAGATTCCCCGCGTTATCGTTGACGACCATCGCGAGCAGGCTCGCTCCTACAAGTCCTGACAACAGGGAGATTGTTATGCAGCTTGAGTTTCATCAGGTCGACGCGTTCAGTGATCGTGCCTTCAGCGGTAATCCGGCGATGGTCTATCGGCTGGACGCCTGGCTCGCTGACGAGTTGATGCAAAAAATCGCCGCCGAACACAATTTGGCGGAGACCGCCTTTGTGGTGCGCGAAGGACTCGGCTGGCATATCCGCTGGTTCACCCCGACCACCGAGGTGCCGCTGTGCGGTCATGCCACCCTGGCCAGCGCTCACGTGTTGTTTGAAGTCTACAAGGAGCCGGTCGAGCGCCTGGACTTCACCTGCAAGTCAGGTCCGCTGAGCGTCAGTCGCGAAGGCAGCCGGTTGTGGCTGGATTTTCCGGCCATCGTGCCATCGGAGGTGGGCGTGACCCAGGAGGTCGAGCGCGCACTGGGCGTGGAGATCGTCGACGTACTGGGCTCCAATGAATTGTTCGTGGTGTTGGAGTCCGAGCAGGCGGTGCTCGACTGCCAGCCGGACATGGTTGCCCTGGCGAAACTGCCCTGGCTGGGCGCCATCGTGACTGCCCGGGGCAGTAAGCATGACTTTGTCTCGCGCTACTTCGCGCCGGCCATTGGCATCAACGAAGACCCGGTGACAGGTTCCACCCATTGCAGCCTGATCCCGTACTGGTCCAGGCGCCTGGGCAAGTCGAGCCTGACGGCTTACCAGTGCTCCAAACGAGGTGGGGAATTGTTCTGCCGGCTGGAAGGGGATCGGGTGAAGATCGGCGGGAATGCGACGTTGGTGGCCAGTGGCACACTGATGCTGGGTTAACGCAAAAAACTGTAGGAGCGAGCCTGCTCGCGATGGACTCGAGAACACCACGGGGAACCAGGCGCCCCGCGTTATCGTTGACGACCATCGCGAGCAGGCTCGCTCCTACATTGAATGTGTGTTTATCAGTGAGCAGTGCTGTACCGCCGCACACCGGACTCAACGACCGGAATCTGCGCCGCCATGCTGCTGGAAGCCTGGAACAACACCAAGTGTTCAGCCGCGACCCGAATCCCTACTTCAGCACCAACCTGACGATCGACATGGCTGGGGAAAATCGACTCCAGTTGCGCGCCGGTCGGCATCTGCAGGCGATAAAGCGTCGATGCTCCCTGGAATGACTTGCCTGTGATCCGCGCCTTCAACGCGCTGTCCGGTGCATAAACGATGTCGTCCGGACGCAGCAACACGTCCACCGCGCCGCCCACCGGCCAGGTGTAGGCCCGGTTACCGCGCAACTCGCCCAGCTCGGTCTGCACCGACTCCGGGCTGCTCAACTGACCGCGAATGAAGTAACCCTGACCGATGAAGCTGGCCACATAGGGTGTCAGCGGTTCGTGGTAGAGGTTGTAGGGCGTGTCCCACTGTTCCAGCCGGCCTTCCTTGAACACGCCGACGTGGTCACTGACCGCGAAGGCCTCTTCCTGATCGTGGGTCACCAGGATGGCGCTGGTGCCACGGGCCTTGAGAATGTCGCGCACCTCGTGGCTGAGCTTGCGGCGCAATTCGCCATCGAGGTTGGAGAAGGGTTCGTCGAGCAGCAACAGTTGCGGTTCCGGCGCCAGGGCGCGGGCCAGGGCGACACGTTGCTGCTGGCCACCGGAAAGCTCATGGGGATAACGCTTGCCGAGATTCTTCAGGTTGACCAGTTCCAGCAATTCTTCGACGACGCGTTCCTTTTGCGGATGCTTGCGAATGCCGAAGGCGATGTTGTCGGCCACGGTCAGGTGCGGGAACAGCGCGTAGTCCTGGAACACCATGCCGATCCGGCGTTTCTCCGGTGCGAGGGTGAAACCGGCGCTGGAGATGGTCTCGCCGGCGAGCTGGATATCACCTTCGTGTACCGGCTCAAAACCGGCGATTGCACGCAGAGTGGTGGTCTTGCCGCAGCCGGAAGACCCCAGCAGGCAACCAATATCGCCGGCGTTCAAATGCAGGTTGAGGTTCTGCACCACGCGCTGATCCTGGTAGCCGCAGGCGAGGTTGCGCAGGTTAAGCAGTAATGGCTGGCTCATGCGTGGTGGTACGCCGGCGGAACGAGAAACTCGAGCAGGGCCTTTTGCGCATGCAGGCGGTTCTCGGCCTGATCCCAGGCGACCGAGCGCGGGTCGTCGAGCAGGTCGACGCTGATTTCCTCGCCACGGTGAGCCGGCAGGCAATGCATGAACAGCACGTCGCTGGCGGCCAGGTCGAGCAGGGCACGGTTCACCTGATAGGGGGCGAACAGCTTCAGGCGTTTGGCGGTTTCTTCTTCCTGACCCATGGAGGTCCAGACGTCGGTGCTCACCAGGTGGGCGCCGCGCACGGCATCTTTCGGGTCCCGAACGATGGTCACCCGATCACCGGCCTGGGCGAGGAATTTCGGGTTCGGCTCGTAGCCTTCAGGGCAAGCGATGCGCAAATGGAAGTCGAACTGGATCGCTGCTTCTATATAGCTGTTGCACATGTTGTTGCCGTCACCGATCCAGGCCACGGTCTTGCCCTGGATGGAGCCGCGGTGTTCGAGGAAGGTCTGCATGTCGGCCAGCAGCTGGCATGGGTGCAGATCGTCGGACAGGCCGTTGATCAGCGGGACGCGCGAATTGGCGGCGAATTCGGTCAATGTGCTGTGGGCATAGGTACGGATCATCACTACATCAAGCATGCTCGACATGACGATGGCGGCGTCGCTGATCGGCTCGCCACGGCCCAGCTGGGTGTCGCGCGGGGACAGGAAGATCGCCTGGCCGCCGAGCTGGATCATGCCGGCTTCGAAAGAAATGCGGGTGCGGGTCGAGGACTTCTCGAAAATCATCCCGAGCACGCGGTTTTTCAGAGGCTCGAACAGTACGCCGCGGTTACGCAGGTCCTTGAGCTCAACGCCTCGACGGATCACGCTGACCAGCTCTTCGGGCGTGCAATCCATCAGGGAGAGAAAGTGCCTTGCGCTCATCATTGACTACCTTTTTGCTACAAACCGCAGATGCTCAAAGCCTTGTTTAACGGAACAACGGGCGAGACCTGCGGCGTAAGCCGCACGGGGCGACGAAATAGGGGAAGGCGCGATCTTATAATTAAATGTCGCGTCTTACCAATAGGGCTACGGTTTTTAGGGGGAATTCAGAGGGGCTACGGGATAACCGCAGTAGCGCTTTTGAAGCCTGTTTCCTGACAGCAGCCAGACATTTGTACACCGCGTCCGCGCGACTTGGCAAACCAGCGGGCGGTGGCAGAGCACTCGCGGTCGGTTTCTGAATGGTGGTTCACAGGACGTGCCTCTGGCGTTCCATCTGAAACATTTGCTAATGCAAAGTGCTGAGTTATAAATAAATCACTCGCGATGCAGGGAGCCTGCGCAATGGAATCGAAAGAACAACAGCTAATGGAATTGCTCGGCCTGACGGCCCGCTCCCTGACACACCTGACCGCCTCCATGACATCCATGTCATTCGAATTGCTGCGAAGTCCCGATCCTGTGACACGGGATGCCGGCCGCCGCATGATCGATCGCATGGCCACCATCAGCACCGGACTCGACGAACACTGGCGGCTGATCGGCGAACTGACTGGCGTGCACGTCGGCCACGAACAGATCGAAACGATCCAGGAAATCCAGTTGCAGGCACCGCCCGGGCTGCCGTCGAGCTGAACCTTCGCGGCCATCGGCTGGCCTGATGGTCGGCAATTCACAGGACAAACGTCGCTGGCGCGGTGGCGGGGCTGGCGCCATAGTTTTGTTCCCGCGGCTGATATTGACCGCCCAGAACAAGACAGAGACTGGCCATGACCAAGACTCTCCATCACCGTGCCTGCCACCTGTGTGAAGCCATTTGCGGCCTGACCATCGAAACCACCGAGGTCGACGCCGGCAACGTACAAATCACCTCGATCAAGGGCGATCCGCTGGATACCTTCAGTCGCGGACACATCTGCCCCAAGGCCGTGGCCCTGCAGGATATTCAGAACGATCCGGATCGCCTGCATCAACCGATGCGACGCGTAGGCAATGAATGGCAACCCATCGAATGGGAAGATGCCTTCAACCTGGTCGCCGAGCGCCTGGCGGCGATTCAGGAGAGGCACGGGCAAAACGCGGTGGCGGTTTATCAGGGCAATCCCAGCGTGCATAACTATGGGCTGATGACCCACAGCAACTATTTCCTCGGCCTGCTGAAAACCCGTAATCGATATTCCGCGACATCGGTCGATCAGTTGCCCCATCACCTGACCAGTCATTTGATGTACGGCCATGGCTTTCTGCTGCCGATCCCGGACATCGATCACACCGACTTCATGCTGATTCTCGGCGGCAACCCGCTGGCATCCAACGGCAGCATCATGACCGTACCGGATGTGGAAAAACGCCTGAAAGCGATTCAGGCCCGGGGCGGCAAGGTCGTCGTGGTCGATCCGCGTCGCAGCGAGACAGCCGCCATTGCCGACCAGCATCTGTTCGTCCGTCCCGGTGGCGATGCGGCGTTGTTGTTCGGCCTGCTCAACACCCTGTTCGATGAAGGCCTGACCCGAGACAGCCACCTGCCGGTGGATGGCCTGGAGCAGGTGCGCGAGTCCATTGCCGCTTTCTCTGCAGAGGCGATGAGCCCTTTGTGCGCGGTGCCGGCTGAGCAGATCCGCCAGTTGGCCCGGGATTTCGCCGCCGCACCGAGCGCCGTTTGCTACGGTCGCATGGGGGTCTCGACCCAGGCCTTCGGCACCTTGTGTCATTGGCTGGTGCAGTTGATCAATCTGGTCACCGGCAATCTCGATAGTGTCGGTGGTGCTCTGTGCACCGAGCCGGCGGTGGATCTGGTGGCCTCGACCTCGGGCGGGCATTTCAATTTGTGGCAGAGCCGGGTCTCCGGGCGCCCCGAATACGGCGGCGAGTTGCCGGTGTCGGCGCTGGCCGAAGAAATGCTGACCGAAGGGGAAGGGCAGGTCCGTGCACTGATCACCGTGGCAGGCAATCCCGTGCTTTCCACACCGAACGGCCGCCAGCTGGAACAGGCGCTGGACGGCTTGGAGTTCATGGTCAGCGTCGACCTGTACATCAACGAGACCACCCGTTATGCCGACCTGATCCTGCCTTCGACTTCGGCACTGGAAAACGATCACTACGACACCACCTTCAATATGTTCGCGGTGCGTAACGTCAGCCGTTTCAACCGGGCGATTCTCGCCAAGCCGCAAGGCGCGCTGCATGACTGGGAGATTTTCGTCGGGCTGGCGAAAGCATTTGCGGCCAAGACCGGCAAGGAGCTCAAACCGACCATTGCCCCGGCCCAAATGATCGATCGCGGCTTGCGCATGGGGGCGTATGGCGATGCTTCCGAGCACAAATTGTCCCTGGCGACCTTGTTCGATCATCCCCATGGCGTTGATCTGGGCGCACTCAAGCCCAACCTGGCGTCTCGCCTGAAGACGGCCAATCAGCGGGTTCAGGCGGCCCCCGAGGTGATTCTCGCCGACCTCGCACGCTTCGCTGCGTTGCAGGCGCCGGCTGCCGATGAATTGTTGATGATTGGCCGGCGACATGTGCGCAGTAACAATTCGTGGATGCACAACTACCATCGACTGGTGAAGGGCAAGCCGCGTCATCAACTGTTGATGCACCCGGACGATCTGGCCAGTCGCGGGTTGAGCGATGGGCAGCGCGTGCGGGTCAGTTCCCGCGTCGGGGAGATCGAAGTGGAAGTGCTTGGCAGCCTGGATATGATGAAAGGTGTGGTCAGTCTTCCCCACGGTTGGGGTCATGCGCGACCAGGTGTGCAGATGACCATCGCCAGTGGCCAGCCAGGTTCCAGCGCCAACGACCTGACAGACGAATGCCAGCTCGATGAGCTGTCGGGGAATGCGGCGTTGAACGGCGTTCCGGTGACCGTGGCAGCGGCCTGATCGTATCTGACGGAGAGACCGAGCATGGCCCTCGGCTTTCCGTTACAATGCGCCACCGTGCCGACCCATGAGTCGGAAAGTTCAGCCGAGGTGCTCCATGGATATCATTGAAACGATTAAAGAGCAGATTGCCAACAACACCATTCTGCTTTACATGAAAGGCTCGCCGAATGCCCCACAGTGTGGCTTCTCCGCGAAAGCCGCACAGGCCGTGATGGCTTGTGGTGAAAAGTTTGCGTACGTGGACATCCTGCAGAACCCGGAAATCCGCGCCAACCTGCCAAAATACGCCAACTGGCCAACCTTCCCGCAACTGTGGGTCGCTGGCGAACTGGTTGGTGGTAGCGACATCATGATCGAGATGTCGGCTGATGGTTCGTTGCAGGCGCTGATCAAAGATGCTGCCGCTAAAGCTGCAGCTGCCAAGACCGAAGCCTGATCCCGCTTCTCTGTAGGAGCGAGCCTGCTCGCGATGGGCTCAAGAACACCGCGGGTTGCCTGACACCCCGCGTTATCGTTAACGACCATCGCGAGCAGGCTCGCTCCTACAAGGTTTCAGATTAATCCTGAAACCAGCGGATATAAAAAAGCCCCGCCTCTTCAAAAGAGAGCGGGGCTTTTTATTGCATCGAGTTCAGCGACTTGGAACTTACTCGTCGTCACCCATCTGCGATTGCAGATAGTTCTCGATACCGATCTTGTCGATCAGGCCAAGTTGGGTTTCCAGCCAGTCGATATGTTCTTCTTCGGACTCGAGGATATCTTCGAGCAGTTCACGACTGCCGAAGTCGCCAGCGGTTTCGCAAAAGGCGATAGCCTCTTTGAGATCTTTGTGGCCGGTCTTCTCGATACGCAGGTCACACTCAAGCATTTCCTTGGTGTGCTCGCCGATGTGCAGCTTGCCCAGGTCCTGGACGTTCGGCAGACCTTCCAGGAACAGGATGCGCTTGATCAGCTTGTCCGCGTGCTTCATCTCGTCGATGGATTCGTGGTATTCGTGCTTGCCGAGCTTGTTCAGGCCCCAATCTTCATACATGCGTGCATGCAGGAAGTATTGATTGATTGCGACCAGCTCATTGGCAAGGATCTTGTTGAGATGCTGGATGACTTTAACGTCGCCTTTCATGATGGGGTCCTGCCCTTTGTTAGCCGTCTATAAGGCAGAGTTTGAGCCGAGCAACTAAGGGTGTCAAACTTAAGTTATTGAATAATATATGAAAATTAATCGGAATAAGAATGTTTGTGTTCCGCGTCTAGAGTCTAAGCAGTTGATTTTCAGACATAAAAAAACCGGACATCAGTCCGGTTCTTTAAATAAATAGCTTTTATGCCGCTGTAAATTCTGCAGGAAAGGGAATCGCGGCCTGGGCCGTCTGCAGTGAGCTCAGCGTCTCGCGAACCACTTCCTTGGCGAGGCAGGCACATTTACCGCATTGACTGGCAACGCCGGTGGCCTGGCGGACTTCCTTGTAGCTGCAGCATCCTTCATAGATCGCATCGCGGATTTGGCCGTCGGTGACGCCAGTGCAGAGGCAAACATACATAAGTGAAAACCGTCGCTTGTTTATGTTTCGAATGCGATGGATCTTAATGTTAACGAGAATGATTGTCAAAGTACTTGCTCGAGGCTTTTTCCCACGGCTGACGAACGGTTTTGCTCCGCCGTCTGGTTGGGCAATTCGCCATCGCGATTTTTACTTCTGTGGGAAAAACCGTTGAGGACAGTCCAAATACGCAGTGTATGATGGCCGGTCTTTTCGAAGAGGGGTTGTGTCACAGGGCTGTCGCTTCAGGGTGGCAGGCTGGCGCAAACCTTGGTTTTTCACGTTTCTACACCAGGAGATATCCAATGAGCGTACTCGTAGGCAAACAAGCCCCTGACTTCACCGTACCGGCCGTACTCGGCAATGGCGAGATCGTTGACAGCTTCACCCTGTCCTCGGCTATCAAAGGCAAATACGGCCTGGTGTTCTTCTACCCACTGGACTTCACCTTCGTTTGCCCGTCCGAGCTGATCGCTCTGGACAACCGCATGTCGGAATTCAAGGCTCGTAACGTTGAAGTGGTCGCTGTTTCGATCGACTCGCACTTCACCCACAACGCCTGGCGTAACACCCCGGTCAACAATGGCGGTATCGGCGAAGTCCGTTACACCATGGCTGCCGACATCAAGCAGGAAATCATGAAGGCCTACGACGTTCAGTCCGCTGACGGTGTTGCTTTCCGTGGCGCATTCCTGATCGACGACAAAGGTGTTGTCCGCTCGCAGATCATCAACGACCTGCCACTGGGCCGTAACATGGAAGAGCTGCTGCGTCTGGTCGACGCTCTGCAATTCCACGAAGAGCACGGCGAAGTCTGCCCTGCCAACTGGAAAAAAGGCGACAAAGGCATGAACGCTTCGCCAGAAGGCGTTGCGGCCTACCTGACCGAGCACGCTGCTGCTCTGTAAGGCATCTGCCATGCATAAAAAACCGGCCCTTGAGGCCGGTTTTTTTATGGGGGGAAGTAACCCTGTGGGAGCGAGCCTGCTCGCGATGGATTCAATGACGCCGCGGGAAACCAGACTGCCCGCGTTATCGTTGGCGACCATCGCGAGCAGGCTCGCTCCCACAATCAATCGTCGAAATCTTCCCAGCCGCCCATCTGCTTCCAGCGATTGACGATGCCGCAGAACAGCTCGGCGGTCTTCTCGGTGTCGTAACGAGCGGAGTGGGCCTCGCGACCATCGAAGTCGATATCGGCAGCCTGACAGGCCTTGGCCAGCACCGTCTGGCCATAAGCCAGGCCGGCGAGGGTGGCGGTGTCGAAACTGGAGAACGGGTGAAACGGGTTGCGCTTCATGTCCAGACGCGCAACCGCGGCGTTAAGGAAGCCCAGGTCGAAGCTGCTGTTGTGCCCGACCAGAATCGCCCGCTTGCAGCCGTTGGCCTTCAGCGCCTTGCGCACGCCACGGAAGATATCGTTCAGTGCGGTCTCTTCACTCACGGCCATGCGCAGTGGGTGGTCGAGCTTGATTCCGGTGAACTCCAGGGCTGCCGCCTCGATGTTCGCGCCTTCAAAGGGCTCGACCCGGAAGAAGTAGGTGTGATCGGGGTAAACGAAACCCTTTTCATCCATGGCGATGGTGGTCGCGGCGATTTCCAGCAGGGCGTCGGTGGCCGAGTTGAAGCCACCGGTTTCTACGTCGACGACTACGGGCAGGTAACCACGGAACCTGGCAGCCATTGGATGACGGGAACCGCCCCCGCCACCTTGACCGTCCAGTTCGTCGTCGAAATGGTCTTCACTCACGCGTGTTCCTCCAGCAGGCGCCAGCGCAGTTTTTCACCGGCGCGCAGCGGGATAACGGTCAGCTCGCCAAACGGCAGGCTGCTTGGGGCGGTCCATTCTTCACGAACCAGGGTGATACGATCGGTGTTCGCCGGCAGGCCATAGAAGCGCGGGCCATTGAGGCTGGCGAAGGCTTCGAGCTTGTCCAGCGCATTGCGCTGTTCGAAGGCTTCGGCATACATCTCGATCGCCGCATAAGCGGTATAGCAGCCGGCGCAACCGCAGGCAGCTTCCTTGGCGTGTTGGGCATGGGGTGCCGAGTCGGTGCCGAGGAAGAACTTTTCACTGCCGCTGGTGGCGGCGTCGAGCAGGGCTTCCTGATGCGTGTTGCGCTTGAGGATCGGCAGGCAATAGAAGTGCGGCCGAATCCCGCCCACCAGCATGTGGTTGCGGTTGTACAGCAGGTGATGTGCGGTGATGGTCGCGCCAACGTTGGCCGAAGCCGAGTTGACGAACTGCACGGCGTCAGCGGTGGTGATGTGTTCGAACACCACTTTGAGGGTCGGGAAACGCTCGACCACACGACGCATGTGCTCATCGATGAAGATTTTTTCGCGGTCGAAGACATCGACGTCGCCGCGAGTGACTTCACCGTGAATCAACAGGGGCATCCCGACTTCGGCCATCGCCTCCAGTGCAGGGAAGATCTTGTCGATGCTGGTGACGCCAGAATCCGAATTGGTGGTCGCGCCGGCCGGGTACAGCTTGGCGGCGTGAATGAAACCGGTGGCCTTGGCCTCGCGAATTTCTTCAGGCTGGGTGCGGTCGGTCAGGTATAGAACCATCAATGGTTCGAACCGGTTGCCGGCCGGGCGGGCAGCGAGGATCCGCTGGCGGTAGCCGTCGGCCTCGGCCGCATTGCGGACCGGAGGAACCAGGTTGGGCATGATGATGGCGCGACCAAAGGTGCGCGCGACATCCGCGACGGTATTGGTCAACACGGCACCATCGCGAAGATGAATGTGCCAGTCGTCGGGACGCAGCAGGGTCAGGCGGTCGGACATGAGGGGATTCCAGGCGGGTCAAACTGAGGGGAATGCTACCGGAAAAGACTCTTGCAGGCACTCGCTATCAAGTTTTGCCGCAAGCTTCCGATATCCAACAGGTATGCCGTAAACATCTGTGTGTCGGTCTTTGTGTTGTAGAAGCCAGTGGAGCCTCCCGTGCGCCAGCGTTATTTAGCCTTGCTCAGTGTGTTTGCCAGCCTTCCCGCGATGGCGCTCACTTTCCAGACCCGTCTGGAGAGCATTGAGTGGACGGTCGAGGGCGACAAGTTCGAATGCCGCCTGACACAACCGATCACCGATTTCGGTTCGGGGCAGTTCGTGCGTCGCGCAGGCGAGCAGGCGACGTTTCGGCTCAACGCCTACAACGCAATGATGGGCGGAGGTTCGGCCACCTTGCTGGCCGCTGCCGCGCCATGGCAACCCGGGCGGGGCGATATCAATCTGGGCACCGTGCGCATCGGCAGCGGCAATGTGCTGTTCAACAGCTCACAGGCTCAGGCCGGAGGCTTGATCAGTGGTCTGATCGATGGTCGCAGTCCCGTGGTTCGCCATGCCTCGGGGGACGGGCGGGTGTCGGAAGTGCGCCTGTTGCCGGTCAGGTTCAACAAGGCGTTTGCCGACTATCAGGGGTGCGTGGCCAAATTGTTGCCACAGAATTTCGATCAGGTGAAACAGTCACAGATCGGTTTTCCCGGTGGGGGTATCGACCTGGACGCGGCCGCGAAAGCCAGGTTGCAGGTGATGCTGGAGTACATGAAGGCCGATCCGACGGTCAATCGCATCGAGCTCGACGGCCACTCCGATAACGGTGGCAATCGCCTGACCAATCGCGACCTGTCTCGTCGTCGGGCCTTGGCCGTCATGGAGTTCTTCAAGGCCAATGGCATCCAGGAATCGCAGATTACCGTGCGCTTCCATGGTGAGAGTTATCCTCTGGTGCCCAACACCAACAATACCAATCGCGCGAAAAACCGCCGGGTTGCCGTACGCCTGGAACGAGGCGCGCCGTCAGAACAAGTGGCTCCTCAAGCCACCAAACAAGCCACTTCGGCAACATCCTGACCGATTGGTCATCGTCGCGCGTTTGACATAATCTGTCGCTTCGTCGTCATAAGCTGTCGCGCCACTGTAATTTATTCTGCATGAGCGGTAGACTTCCCGGCTTTCCGTAGAACCCCGTGGAGTGATGGCATGGCGGACGTAAACAAGGTCGTTCTGGCGTATTCCGGCGGCCTGGACACTTCGGTGATCCTCAAGTGGCTGCAGGATACTTATAACTGTGAAGTGGTGACCTTTACCGCTGACCTGGGTCAGGGCGAAGAGGTTGAACCTGCACGTGCCAAGGCTCAGGCCATGGGCGTGAAAGAAATCTACATCGACGACTTGCGCGAAGAATTCGTGCGCGATTTCGTGTTCCCGATGTTCCGCGCCAACACCGTTTACGAAGGTGAGTACCTGCTGGGTACTTCCATCGCTCGTCCATTGATTGCCAAGCGCCTGATCGAAATCGCCAACGAAACTGGCGCTGACGCCATTTCCCACGGTGCCACCGGCAAGGGTAACGACCAGGTTCGTTTCGAACTGGGCGCCTACGCCTTGAAACCGGGTGTGAAAGTGATTGCCCCATGGCGCGAATGGGACCTGCTGTCCCGTGAAAAGCTGATGGATTACGCAGAAAAGCACGCGATCCCGATCGAGCGCCACGGCAAGAAAAAATCCCCGTACTCGATGGACGCCAACCTGCTGCACATCTCCTATGAAGGCGGCGTGCTGGAAGACACCTGGACCGAGCACGAAGAAGACATGTGGCGCTGGACCGTCTCCCCGGAGAAGGCTCCCGACAAGCCGCAGTACCTGGAGTTGACCTACCGCAACGGCGACATCGTGGCACTGGACGGCGTTGAAATGACTCCGGCTACCGTGCTGGCGACCCTGAACCGTATCGGTGGTGAACACGGTATCGGTCGTCTGGACATCGTCGAGAACCGTTACGTGGGCATGAAGTCCCGTGGCTGCTACGAAACCCCGGGCGGCACCATCATGCTGCGTGCCCACCGTGCGATCGAATCGATCACCCTGGACCGCGAAGTGGCTCACCTCAAGGATGAGCTGATGCCGAAGTACGCCAGCCTGATCTACACCGGCTACTGGTGGAGCCCTGAGCGTCTGATGCTGCAACAGATGATCGACGCTTCCCAAGTGAACGTGAATGGTGTCGTACGCCTGAAGCTGTACAAGGGCAATGTGATTGTCACCGGCCGCAAGTCCGACGATTCTTTGTTCGACGCCAACATCGCGACCTTCGAAGAAGATGGCGGCGCCTACAACCAGGCCGATGCGGCGGGCTTCATCAAGCTCAACGCCTTGCGCATGCGTATTGCTGCAAACAAGGGCCGGAAACTGTTCTGAGTGCCTTGAGCCTGTAAATGAAGTGGTGGTTTCGTCATCGGCGAGGCCACCACTTTTTTTTCGGTTTGAATTCACGATACGACGATTTCACGCCGACCTGTCTGATACCTCCGTTTCTGCATCTCACTGATAAGACCTGCCTCAGGATTGAGTGTTTGCCAGCGGGCTCCAGTCCATGACGGTCGCCCTTTGTGAATTCAAGTCGTAAGCCACGCAGCAATTGGCACGACCGCGCTTGTTATTCTGTCTGGAAAACTCCGTGACGCTGTCCCCTAGTGGATTTTCCAATGCGTTGTCGGTGAGAAACACGATCACCTGAGCTTTTCCTTCCTGCGGCTTCCTTGTCTTCCCCAGTAACGCCTTGAACTCCCTCCTGCTTTTCATCCAGCGTGTATCGATGATGTGAATGCCCTTGAGCTGCTTGGGCAGGGCAATGTAATGCAGGTCGGTTTCGTCGGGTGGTGCCTGGGCGCGGCAAGGAAAGTCTCCAGACCGAGGATCTTGCACTGACGCGCAGCCTGGAGGTGGATCAACTTCGTCCATGGCTTTGAGGAAGTGCTCGTCCTTTTCGAAGTCCGAAGGCGAATACAGCGACCGATAATTGAAATTGAGAGTGGCGAAGAAAAGAAACAGTAGATAAAACGGGAAGCTGATGAGAAACCAGACATAGATTTCTCTTTCATCATTATCGAGAAAAGGCAGGGAAATGGCTGCCGAGGTCTCAGACAGAGTTGCGAATGTGGCGATTATTGTCATAGGGTTGCTCATTCTTTTTTTGAGTTTGGTCATGTTTATTACTCATGGTGTTGTCGATGCCTGTTTGGTTGGTTTATTTGGAGTTGTTGTTTAGGTTAATGGTTTGGTGTTGTTAATGATTGTCCATGCATGATTTTTTGCTGTAAGAGCAAGTATATGCCTGATGTGTGATATTTCTGGT
Organism: Pseudomonas putida; assembly: GCF_003228315.1. Taxonomy (NCBI): domain Bacteria; kingdom Pseudomonadati; phylum Pseudomonadota; class Gammaproteobacteria; order Pseudomonadales; family Pseudomonadaceae; genus Pseudomonas; species Pseudomonas putida. The sequence continues at coordinate 3,097,419 of NZ_CP029693.1, read as the reverse complement.
GTTAATGTTTTCGCCTCCGGTGTCCGTAATATATGAGCACGCCATGCCTTTTACATTTCTGGTTTCAGAGCGTCCGTTCAGGAGGGAAGCCGGCAGGCAAGATTTTCAGTGCCTTGGATACAGTTTTTATGGCGTTGTGTTCGCTGGTTTTTTGTAGGATTAATCCGCGAATCTTGTAGGGAATGTCTCTCGGTGCGGATCGCCGGGGGGCGCGGCATGCAACGGGTGAAACGACTAGGCTATTGTGCGGGCTCTAAAAATTCGAACAGCGAAAATTGGACCTGCCCATGAATAAAGTGCTGATCGTGGATGATCATCCCGTCATACGTCTTGCAGTACGCATGTTGATGGAGCGTCATGGTTACGAGGTTGTCGCAGAAACCGATAATGGCGTGGATGCATTGCAATTGGCGCGGGAGTTGATGCCGGATATTGTCATTCTGGATATCGGAATACCGAAACTGGATGGGCTGGAAGTTATCGCGCGACTGGCATCGACAGCCATGCCAATCAAGGTGCTGATATTGACTTCCCAGACTCCCGGACACTTTTCCATGCGCTGCATGCAATCGGGGGCCGCCGGATATGTATGCAAGCAGCAGGATCTGACTGAACTTCTCAGCGCAATAAAGGCGGTTTTGTCCGGTTACAGCTATTTCCCCAACCAGGCTTTGCATACAGTGCGGGCGAGCTTGGGTAACGCCAGCGAGGCGGAAATGGTGGATCGTCTCTCGGGGCGGGAAATGATGGTGTTGCAACAGTTGGCCAGGGGCAAGACCAACAAGGAAATTGCCGACGGAATGTTTCTGAGTAACAAGACCGTCAGCACTTACAAGACACGCTTGTTGTTGAAGCTCAACGCTCGCTCATTGGTCGACTTGATTGAGTTGGCTCAACGAAATGGAATAGTGTGACTTTACCCCAGGAGAAAAAGGTCGTGATTAGCAGGCAATTATCGCAATACAACACAATGAAAAAAGCCTCCGTTTCGGGAGGCTTTCAGGTGTCATAAGTCAAAATCGTAGTCGGCCAATTGCTTTTGCAGTCGGCGCTCCTCCAGAAGATTGTCGATGGTACGGCGTTTGCTAAGGTTGGTTTTCGCTACTTCGACAACCGGCTCCGCTTCATCAGCTTCAACGGCAGTGAACTCATCATCTACGTCCAATTGCTCTTTGCCAGTGCTCATTTAGTTACCTCAGGCTAAGAAGGCCTTTGGCGCCCCTTATATCGATAATCGCCCGGCGGGTAAAAAAGATTTTTTCAATCGATATATCAATTATTTTAATAGAGGCTCAATCGTCCGAGGTCTTGTGCTTGTATTCGCACAAGTCTTCTATGCGACAACTGCCGCAGCGAGGCTTGCGGGCCAGGCAAACATAGCGTCCGTGAAGGATCAGCCAGTGATGGGAGTCGAGCAGGTACTGCTTGGGCACGAACTTCATCAGTTTATGCTCGACCTCGACCACATTCTTGCCTGGTGCAATGCCAGTGCGGTTGCTGACCCGGAAGATATGGGTGTCGACAGCCATCGTCAGCTGACGGAATGCGGTATTGAGCACCACGTTGGCGGTCTTGCGGCCTACGCCGGGCAGCGCTTCCAGTTCTTCGCGAGTCTGCGGTACTTCACCGGCATGGCGCTCGACCAGTAACCGACAGGTTTCGATCACGTTTTTCGCCTTGCTGTTGAACAAGCCGATGGTCTTGATGTATTCCGATAACCCCTCGACCCCCAGTGCATGAATCGCGGCCGGCGTATTGGCGACCGGGAACAGTTTTGCCGTGGCTTTATTGACGCCAACGTCGGTGGATTGTGCCGACAGGATCACCGCAATCAGCAACTCGAAGGGCGACGAGTAGGCCAGTTCGGTCTTCGGTTCCGGGTTGTCTTCATGCAGCCTGCGGAATATTTCCAGGCGTTTAGCGGCATTCATGGGTATTGCGTTTCCTTAAGAGCAATCATTGTTCGGATCTCTGACGGTGCCAGGTCTGCCATGCGGCGACCAGCAATCCCAGCAGGATGAAGCCACCGGGGGCCAGGGAAAGTACACGCAAGCCACCGTCGGCGGTCAACTTCCAGCCTTGCCAATCCGTTTGTATCCCTCCCGCGAGCCACGACAGGTGAGAGCCGAGTGTGCCGTTGCCAAGCAGTTCGCGCAGCAGACCCAGGCCCACCAGCAAGGTGCCGAACAGGACACACAGATGCACGCGATTTCGCCAAGGGGTCTGGAAGAATCCCGAACACTCCAGCACGACACATTGCAAAGCGATCAACGCTGAATAAATTCCCACCTGTTGATACCACTGCAGCGACCAGACTTGCGCACAGAGCTGAACACTACTGGTCAGTGTTGCGGCAAGAACCACACTTGCCAGCAAATGCATTGCCGCGTGCAGTCGTGACCTCAATGCACTCATCACTCCGTTGAAAACCCCGATTACCACCATGAACATCAGCCACAGACCCAGCGCGCTCATGACTGAGCCGGTGGCGCCGATCAGTGGCGCGAGCATCAAAGAGTTCTGTAATAGCGGTGATTTACTCATGGGAGGGGCTCCAGAGCAGTTGTTGCCGGTGTTCATCAAAGTAGCGCAGAGCATCGTGGGTAGCGTTGATCACGGCTCTCGATGTGATGGTCGCACCGGCAATCTGGTCGAATTGTCCCTGATCTTTTTTCAATGCCCAGCCGTTGTCACCCGGATCGGTGAGAGATTTGCCGGCAAACAGCTCGAGCCACGCGTTGGGCCATTCTCCGATCCGCGCACCGAGTCCTGGCGTCTCCGTTTGTTTGAGGGTTTTCACACCAATCAACCTGCCGTTGGGATCGATGGCGATCAGCAACTCGATGCTGCCTTCATATCCAAGGGTCTGGCTACGCAACAGGACGGCAGAGGGTTGACCGGCTCTGGTTGCGCGGAAACCCGCCAGCAGTGTGCTGTTGCCCAGTTCTGGCTTTTCCAGTGTGAGCGATTGCTCCAGCGGCTGATTGTCGTAGCTGTCGGGTGGCAGCAGGTCCAGCAGATTGCGACTGTCGATCAAGCGCTGCTGTGTTGCAATGTGCGGCGCGCTGCTGTGCTGTACAACCCAGGTCAGGCCGATCCCCAGGACGGCGAGCAATCCAAGTATGACTGCACTCGATAGGCGGCTCATGGCCTGGTTCGCTCCTGTCTGGCGACGACAAGCCGCTCAAGCGTCGGCACACAAAGGTTCATCAACAGCACGGCGAAGGCCACGCCGTCCGGATAGCCGCCCCAGGTTCGAATCAGGTACGTCAGCAGCCCGACACCGATTCCGAACATCAATCGCGCTCCGGCGCTTTTGGGGCCGGACACCGGTTCCGTGACGATGAAAAACGCACCCAGCATGCTGGCGCCGGTCAGCAGATGAAATAACGGCGAGCCATGGGAATCCGAACCGGAGCCGTTCCAGCACAAAAGGCTGATGATGAACAGGCTGGCGAGCATGCCGACCGGCGCATGCCAGCTGTACAGCCGCCGCTGCAGAAGGAATGCGCCGCCTGCGAGAAAGGCCAGGTTGATCCATTCCACGCCGCGACCGCCGAAGTGACCGAACGCAGGATTCGTCGAGAACAGTTCGTCCATAGTCAGGCTTTTGTTGATACGCAGGCTGTCCAGTGCGGTGGCCCCAACCCACGCGTCCGGCTGTTGACCGAAGCCGAAGACCTGTTGCAAGCCGCCCCACAAGTCCATGCCATGGGCCGCGGGCCATTGGGTCATTGCTTGTGGAAAGGTCACCATTACCAGAGCGAAACCGAGCATGGCCGGGTTGAACGGATTACTGCCGACACCGCCGTACAAATGCTTGCCGAACAGCATCGCAAACATGGCGGCGCTGAGGGTGAGCCACCACGGACAATAGGGCGGCAGGGCGAGAGCCAGTAGCGTGGCGCTGACGAGGGCACTGCCGTCGCTCAAGGTCGGCAGGAGTGCACGCTTGCGCAAGTGCAGCGCTACCGCTTCAGAGGCCAATGCCCCGATGCCGGCCAGCAGCAAATTGATCAGCACACCCCAGCCATAAAACCAGAACATCGCCAGCATCCCTGGCAGCGTCGCCAGGAGCACCAGTTTCATGGCTTGTTGCAGGCGGGTGTCGACCGACTCAAGAAGTGGCATGGGCATCCACCAGACGCTCGGCTTCGCCGAGTGCACGCTCCAGGGCTTCGATCTGCTCGGCGGATGCCTGGGCGGCCTGGGCCTTTTTCAGCTCCGCGCGGCGCATGGCCAACTGGATCTTCGCCCGATTCAATTCGGCATTCTTCTCCGGAGCGGGCGAGGGTGCCGGAGTCGACATAGGCGGCGCGGCGTTTTCCAGTTGTTTGAGTGCCTGTTCGGCAGCCTCGAATTGTTGTTGCAGGACAATCAACTGCGACTGCTGTTCGAAGGTCGGCGGATGGCCGAATGCCTTGAGGGATTTGGTCAGTTGCGCCCGGCTCATCGCAACATCAATTTTGGCTTTTTTCAGTGCCGCATCGGCATTGGCGGCTTTCTGTGCGCGTACACGCTCAAGCGCAGCCTGCACCGGGTCGAGAGTCACTTCAGCCGGTTGGGCGGACCGTTGCGCCCGAGCCTGGCGCTCGGCGGCTTTCTGCTGTTCTTCACGTTGCAATCGGGCATTGCGTTGTTCAAAGCGGCGCCGTGCGTGATTGCGTTTGGCCGCGCGGGCCTGTTGTTCTTCGAGGCTGAAGGCCAGGCCGCCGACAATCGGCAGAACCGTGGCTATCGGCAATGGCCGCATTTCGATGCAGTCCACGGGGCAAGGTGCCACACACAAATCGCAACCGGTGCATTCATCGATGATGACCGTGTGCATCAGCTTGGCGGCGCCGACGATGGCATCTACCGGGCAGGCCTGGATGCATTTGGTGCAGCCGATGCATTCGGCTTCGCGGATATAGGCGATCTGCGCGGGAGCCGGCCCGCGGCTTACATCAAGCTCCAGTACCGGCACATTCAGCAATTCGGCCAGGGCATTGATGGTTTCGTTGCCACCCGGTGGGCATTTGTTGATCGGCTCGCCGTTGGCGATGCCTTCAGCGTAGGGCTTGCATCCGGGATGGCCGCATTTGCCGCACTGGGTCTGCGGCAGGAGCGCGTCGATGCTTTGAATCAGACTCATGTTTTGATCAGTCCGCTGAATCCGAGAAAAGCCACTGCGATCAGTCCGGCGCCGATCAGGTCGATCGGCAGGCCGCGAAAGGGCAGGGGAACATCGTTGTCGATTGTGCGTTGGCGCAGATCGTTGAACAGGCTCAGCACCAGCCAGAAACCGAGTCCTGCGTCCAGGCTCAGGGCCGTGGCAGACAGGAATCCCTGATCATTGCGCTCATTGAAAAGCGCTACGCCCAGCACGCCAGCGTTGCCCAGTAGCAGTGGCCAGAGACCGTCGAAGGGCAACGTTGGGAGCATCTTTGACAAGCCGGTGAGCAAGGGGCTGATCAGCAGCACGCTCAAGGGAAGGAACACGAACAGGTTCAGCGACGTGAGCTGCAACGGGATCAGCAGCCAATGATAAAGCGCGTAGCCGAGCAGACCGACGATAACCATCAGGCATGTCGTTGCGATGCCCAAGGCGTGAACTTGCTTTCGTTGGCTGGCCAGCAGCGGATCGACGCCCAGCGGCCAATTCAACACGAGGTTGTTGATCAGGGCAGTGCTGACAAGCGTGAGAAATGCTTCGGTCATGATCGTGCCGACGGGAACGTGGCTTTTTCAAGCGGCGGTCTAAAAAGCTTAGGCATTATCCGGCGGTGACGGAGGGTGCCCGGACATGAAAATCCCACAGTCGCGCCAGGCACGACTGTGGGATCGGTTTACCGCTGTGCCTTACTTGATCCGCTGACCGGGCTTGGCGCCGCTGTCCGGGCTCAGCAGGTAGATTTCTTCACCGCCAGGACCAGCTGCCATCACCATGCCTTCGGAGATCCCGAACTTCATTTTCCGTGGCTTGAGGTTGGCGATCATCATGGTCAGGCGACCGTCGAGCTTGGACGGATCCGGGTAAGCGCTCTTGATGCCGGAGAACACGTTGCGTTGCTCGTCGCCGATGTCCAGGGTCAGGCGCAGCAGCTTGTCGGCGCCTTCCACGTGCTCAGCCTTGACGATCAGCGCGACGCGCAGGTCGACGGCGGCAAAGGTGTCGAAATCGATTTCCGGCGACAGCGGATCCTTGGCCAGCTCGCCGTTACCGGCAGGTTGAGCTGCGCCGGTGTCGGTCTGGCTGGCAGTCAGGTCCTCTTTGGAGGCGTCGGTCATGGCTTGTACCTTGACCGGGTCGATCCGAGTCATCAGCGGTTTGAATTCGTTCAGCTGATGGTTGGCCAGCCAGATGGCGTGGTCGTTCCAGGTCAATGGCGCGACATTCAGGAATGCCTCGGCATCGGCGGCCAGCAGCGGCAGCACGGGCTTGAGGAAAATCACCAACTGGCGGAACAGGTTGACGCCGGTGGCGCAGATGGCCTGGACTTCATCCTGCTTGCCTTCCTGCTTGTTCAACGACCAGGGTGCCTTGTCGGCGATCCAGGCGTTGGCACGGTCGGCCAGGGCCATGATTTCGCGCATGGCGCGGGCGAAATCGCGGGCTTCATAGGCGTCGGCGATGCCAGGCGCGGCGGCCAGGAACGCTTCGGTCAGCTCCGGCGCGGCATTGGTGTCGACCATCACGCCGGCGTTGCCTTTGTGGATGAAACCGGCGCAACGGCTGGCGATGTTGACGACTTTGCCCACCAGGTCGGAGTTGACCTTCTGCACAAAGTCTTCGAGGTTCAGGTCCAGGTCGTCGACGCCACGGCTCAGCTTGGAGGCGTAGTAGTAACGCAGGTACTCCGGCGACAGGTGATCCAGATAGGTCCGGGCCTTGATGAAGGTGCCGCGGGACTTGGACATTTTCTGACCGTTGACGGTCAGGTAGCCGTGCACGTTGATCCCGGTCGGCTTGCGGTAGCCCGCGCCTTCGAGCATGGCTGGCCAGAACAGGGCGTGGAAGTTGACGATGTCCTTGCCGATGAAGTGGTACAGCTCGGCAGTGGAGTCCTTGCCCCAGAACGCGTCGAAGTCCAGCTCCGGCGTGCGGTTGCACAGGTTCTTGAAGCTCGCCATGTAGCCGATCGGCGCATCCAGCCACACGTAGAAATATTTGCCCGGCTCGTCGGGAATTTCGAAGCCGAAATACGGCGCATCACGGGAGATGTCCCATTGTTGCAGGCCGGCATCCAGCCATTCGGCGATCTTGTTGGCAACGGCGTCTTGCAGGGTGCCGCTACGGGTCCAGGTTTGCAGCATTTCCTGGAAGTCCGGCAGCTTGAAGAAGAAGTGCTGGGAGTCCTTGAGCACCGGTGTGGCGCCGGAGATCGCAGACTTCGGATCCTTCAGGTCGGTCGGAGCGTAGGTGGCGCCGCATTTTTCGCAGTTGTCGCCGTACTGGTCTTCCGTGCCGCATTTCGGGCAGGTGCCCTTGATGAAGCGGTCGGCCAGGAACATTTTCTTTTCCGGGTCGAAATACTGGGTGATCGAACGCGTGGCGATGTGCCCGGCGTCGCGCAGTTTCAGGTAGATATGGCTCGACAGCTCACGGTTTTCTTCGGCGTGAGTGGAGTGGAAATTGTCGAAGTCCACCAGGAAGTCGGCAAAGTCGCTGCTGTGTTCAGCCTGGACGTTGGCGATCAGTTGTTCCGGGGTGATGCCTTCCTTTTCCGCGCGCAGCATGATCGCCGAACCGTGGGCGTCGTCGGCGCAGACATAAATGCATTGATTGCCGCGGTGCTTCTGGAAGCGCACCCACATATCGGTCTGGATGTATTCCAGCATATGGCCAAGGTGAATCGAACCATTGGCATAGGGCAGGGCGCTGGTGACGAGAATCTTGCGTGGCTCGGACATGGGGCTCGGCTACTTGATGAAACGGAGGTCGGCCACTATAAAGCGCCGGGAAAGATATTTCACCCCTGCAAATAGTTGCCGGGCGTGCCGTCCGGAGGACAGAAGGGGTAGGATACCCGCCATATTTTCCCTGTCTTGTTACCGGAGTTGCCCATGAGCGCCGTCAATCGCGCAGCGGTGGAAGCCGTCCTTCGCCAATACACCGATCCTTACCTGAACCAGGACCCGGTCAGCGCCGGGTGTGTGCGCAACATCGATGTGCAGGGCGACCGTGTCAGCGTTCAGCTCGAACTGGGCTACGCCGCCGGTCTGTTCAAGAGCGGTTGGGCGCAAATGCTGCAAATGGCCATCGAAGGCCTCGATGGCGTCACCAGCGCCCGCGTCGATATCACCAGTGTGATTGCCGCGCACAAGGCTCAAGCGCAAGTCCCGGGTCTGGCCAACGTCAAGAATGTGGTGGCCGTGGCCTCCGGCAAGGGTGGCGTGGGCAAGTCCACGACTGCCGCCAATCTGGCCCTGGCCCTGGCCCGAGAAGGCGCCAAGGTCGGCATCCTCGATGCCGACATCTATGGCCCAAGCCAGGGCATCATGTTTGGCATCGCCGAAGGCACCCGCCCGCAGATCAAGGATCAGAAGTGGTTCGTGCCGATCCAGTCCCACGGTGTCGAAGTGATGTCCATGGCGTTCCTGACCGACGACAACACGCCGATGGTCTGGCGCGGACCCATGGTGTCCGGCGCCTTGCTGCAACTGGTGACCCAGACCGCATGGGGTGACCTGGATTATCTGGTCATCGACATGCCGCCTGGCACCGGCGACATCCAGTTGACCCTGGCGCAGAAAGTCCCGGTGGCCGGCGCGGTCATCGTCACCACACCTCAGGACCTGGCACTGCTCGACGCGCGCAAGGGGGTGGAGATGTTCCGCAAGGTCAACATCCCGGTATTGGGCGTGGTGGAAAACATGGCTGTACACATCTGCTCCAATTGCGGACACGCAGAGCATCTGTTCGGTGAGGGCGGCGGGGTGAAACTGGCCAGCCAGTACGGCGTCGAACTGCTGGCGTCGCTACCACTGTCGATGGTCATCCGTGAGCAGGCCGATGGCGGCAAGCCGACGGTCATCGCCGAGCCGGACAGCCAGATCGCCATGGTTTACCAGGAGCTGGCTCGCCATGTCGGCGCGCGGATCGTGTTGCAGGAAGCGGCAACGCCGGCAATGCCGAACATCACCATCAGCGACGATTGAAGCCCGTCGAATAAGACACAGAACCTGTGGGAGCGAGCTTGCTCGCGATGAGGGCGTCACATTCACCATTGAGGTGTCTGACATTCCGCAATCGCGAGCAAGCTCGCTCCCACAGTGTTTTGTGGCAAGTCTTAGATCCGCAACCCGCCATCCATCTCCAGAATCCGACCGGTGTAGTAGTCGTTCTCGAAAATGTAGGCCGCCGAATGGGCGATCTCTTCCGGCTTGCCCATGCGCTTGAGCGGAATCCCCGATGTCATCTTTTCCAGCGCTTCAGGCTTCATGCCCAGGGTCATCTCGGTTTCAATGAAGCCTGGCGCAATGCCGGCCACACGAATGCCGTAGCGCGCGAGTTCCTTGGCCCAGGTCACGGTCGCGGCGGCGACACCGGCCTTGGCGGCGGAGTAGTTGGTCTGGCCGACGTTGCCAGCACGGGAGATCGACGAGATATTGATGATCGCGCCGGTATTGTTCAGCTCGACCATTTTCGCCGCGACCTCACGGGTGCACAGGAACACCCCGGTCAGATTGACGTCGATGACCGCCTGCCACTGGGCCAGGCTCATTTTGGTCATCTCGCCATCCTTGGCCTTGAGCAGCAGCCCGTCGCGCAGGATGCCGGCGTTATTGATCAGGCCATGGATCGCGCCAAAATCATCAGCGACCTGAGCGACCATGTGAGTTACCTGCTCTTCATTGGCCACGTTGCACAGGTAAGCGCGGGCTTCGACGCCTTTGGCCTGGCAGGCGGCCACGGCCTCGTCGAGCTTTTCCTGATTGAGGTCGACCAGCGCCAGCTTCGCGCCCTTGCCGGCGAAATACTCGGCCATGGAGCGGCCCAAACCCTGGCAACCGCCAGTGATAATGATTACTTTGTCAGTGAGTTGCATTCGCATGCCCCGGTAGCAGGTCTGATTGGTTTTTTTATAGTGAGCCTCTCGATCTGCGCCCGACGTGGCCTGGCTGCACATGAGAACTGCCCCGATGGCGTACTGAAACTATCATCAGTCGCCTGTCCGTTTTTCTGACGGATTCTATATAAGGAGTCATAAATTGAGCGTTGAAGTTGCCAAGCATGCACGAGAATTGCTGCTCAAGGAATACCGCGGAGTCCTGTCGACGCTCTCCAAGGCCATGCCCGGTTTCCCGTTCGGTTCCGTGGTTCCCTACTGTCTGGACGAGTTGGGGCGGCCGCTGATTCTGATCAGCCGCATCGCCCAGCACACGCACAACCTGCAAAAGGATCCCAAATGTTCTTTGCTGGTGGGCGAGCGTGAAGCTGAAGACGTTCAGGCCGTCGGGCGCCTGACCTATCTGGCAGAGGCCCAACGGATCGAGGATGAGGCGGCCATCGAGGCCGCAGCCGAGCGCTACTACCGTTACTTCCCCGACTCGCGCAATTATCACAAGGCCCATGATTTCGATTTCTGGGTGCTGCAACCGGTACGTCATCGCTACATCGGCGGTTTTGGCGCCATCCACTGGGTCAATGACCTGACACTGGCTAACCCTTTCGCCGGCAAGGCCGAAGTGAGCATGGTCGAACACATGAATGATGATCACGCCAAGGCCATTGCCCACTACGTCGACCTGGCGGGATTGCCGAAAACCGCACCGGCACAAATGGTCGGGATCGATACCGAGGGCATGCATTTGCGTATCGGCCAGGGGATCTACTGGCTACCTTTCCAAGCCCCATGTAATACCCCGACACAAGTTCGCGAGGCCTTGGTTTTCCTGGCTCACGCCGAACATTGGCCGAAAAATGAAGTGGCCGACGCTTGAATTCACGAATCGGCGACGTCATCTAGGTTGAACTGGCAAGGCATTCTTGCGTTGAGGAACTATTTGATGCGCCCTTTTTTGTTGCTCTTTCTGCTGTTTCCGGTGCTGGAGCTGTTCGTATTCGTCAAGGTGGCAGGGGCTATCGGGTTCTTCCCGGCCCTGCTGCTGATCATTCTTGGCTCGATGTTCGGTATTTTCGTGCTGCGGGTAGCGGGCCTGGCTACGGCATTGCGTGCCCGTGAAAGCCTGAATCGCGGTGAACTGCCGGCGCAGACCATGCTCGAAGGCCTGATGCTGGCACTGGCCGGTGGTTTGTTGATTCTTCCGGGCTTCATCAGCGACGTGATCGGCTTGATCATGCTGTTACCGATGAGCCGCCGTCTGCTGGCCAACAAGATGCGTCAGCGTGCCGAGGAACAGGCAATCCGCCAGCGTGCATTCGCCGACGACCTTCAGCCCCGTGGCGGTCCCTCGCCGCGTGAGCCGCTGGGTCGGGAGCCCAATGTGATCGAAGGCGAATTCGAACACCGCGACAGCAAGTAACCACACGTATTCACACGGCACCTTCGGGTGCCGTGTTCGTTTGCGGGGAATCGACCTGAAAATTTTTCGATCCCCACCCTTGTAATAAGCTTATGCGCCCTTATGTAACGGTCACCGCAAGGTTTCTGGCAATTGCGCCAGACAGACTTCCGCGTCTCGCTCGTCGAGCCGCACCCGGCACCGCCGGACTTTGTTAACCCGCCGGGACTACACCGGCCGATGAAAACCACAATTAGGAGAGATCGACAATGAAGCTTCGTCCTCTGCATGACCGCGTCGTCATCCGTCGCAGCGAAGAAGAAAAGAAAACCGCTGGCGGTATCGTCCTGCCAGGTTCGGCAGCCGAAAAAGCCAACAGCGGCGAAATCCTCGCTGTAGGTACCGGCCGCGTGCTGGAAAACGGTGAAGTGCGTGCACTGTCCGTCAAAGTGGGCGACAAGGTTGTGTTCGGTCCTTACTCCGGCAGCAACACTGTGAAAGTCGACGGCGAAGACCTGCTGGTAATGGCTGAGAACGAGATTCTCGCTGTTATCGAAGGCTGATTTCCCGCTCATTTTCCCGCTACTACAAAGTATTTAAGGAATATCGATCATGGCTGCTAAAGAAGTTAAATTCGGCGATTCCGCTCGCAAGAAGATGCTCGTTGGTGTCAACGTTCTGGCTGACGCGGTAAAAGCGACCCTGGGCCCGAAAGGCCGTAACGTGATCCTCGAGAAGAGCTTCGGCGCTCCGACCATCACCAAGGACGGCGTTTCCGTAGCCAAGGAAATCGAACTGGAAGACCGTTTCGAAAACATGGGCGCGCAGCTGGTCAAGGACGTAGCGTCCAAGGCCAACGATGACGCCGGCGACGGCACCACCACTGCTACCGTTCTGGCTCAATCGATCGTCAACGAAGGCCTGAAGGCCGTCGCTGCCGGCATGAACCCGATGGACCTCAAGCGCGGTATCGACAAAGCGACCATCGCGATCGTCAAGGAGCTGAAAGCTCTGTCCAAGCCATGCGCCGACACCAAGGCCATCGCTCAGGTAGGCACCATCTCCGCCAACTCCGACAACTCCATCGGCGACATCATTGCCGAAGCCATGGAAAAAGTCGGTAAAGAAGGCGTGATCACCGTTGAAGAAGGTTCGGGCCTGGAAAACGAACTGTCGGTCGTAGAAGGCATGCAGTTCGACCGTGGCTACCTGTCCCCGTACTTCGTCAACAAGCCGGACACCATGGTTGCCGAGCTTGACGGCCCGCTGATCCTGCTGGTCGACAAGAAGATCTCGAACATCCGCGAAATGTTGCCCGTACTGGAAGCCGTTGCCAAAGCCGGCCGTCCACTGCTGATCGTGGCCGAAGACGTTGAAGGCGAAGCCCTGGCGACTCTGGTTGTGAACAACATGCGTGGCATCGTTAAAGTCGCAGCCGTCAAGGCTCCGGGCTTCGGCGACCGTCGCAAGGCCATGCTGCAGGACATCGCCGTTCTGACCGGCGGTACCGTCATCTCCGAAGAGATCGGCCTGAGCCTGGAAAGCACCACCCTGGAGCATCTGGGTAACGCCAAGCGCGTGACCCTGACCAAGGAAAACACCATCATCGTTGACGGTGCTGGCGTACAGGGCGACATCGAAGCGCGTATCGCTCAGATCCGTGCCCAGGTTGCCGAAACTTCCTCGGACTACGACCGTGAAAAACTGCAAGAGCGTCTGGCCAAGCTGTCTGGCGGCGTTGCAGTAATCAAGGTTGGCGCTGGCTCCGAAGTTGAAATGAAAGAGAAGAAAGCCCGCGTTGAAGACGCTCTGCACGCTACCCGTGCAGCCGTTGAAGAAGGCGTGGTACCTGGCGGTGGCGTGGCCCTGATCCGTGCTCTGGAAGCACTGACCGAGCTGAAAGGCGACAACGCTGATCAGAACGTGGGTATCGCTGTTCTGCGTCGCGCTGTTGAAGCGCCGCTGCGCCAGATCGTTTCCAACTCCGGCGACGAGCCAAGCGTAGTCGTCGACAAGGTCAAGAACGGCAAAGGCAGCTTCGGCTTCAACGCCGCGACTGGCGAATACGGCGACATGATCGAAATGGGCATCCTGGACCCAACCAAGGTAACCCGTTCGGCTCTGCAAGCCGCAGCTTCGATCGGCGGTCTGATCCTGACCACCGAAGCTGCTGTAGCTGAAGCACCGAAGAAAGACGCTCCAGCTGGCGGCGGCATGCCAGACATGGGCGGCATGGGTGGCATGGGCGGCATGATGTAAGCCAGCCTTACCCCTGTAACGAAAAACCCCGCCTGCGAAAGCAGGCGGGGTTTTTTATTGCCGGGATTTCTGAATTTCACATCGGACCCATGTGGGAGCGAGCCTGCTCGCGATGGCGATTTGCCCGGCGATGGAGCGGTGACTGATCCACCGCAATCGCGAGCAGGCTCGCTCCTACAATGGATCGTATTTCAGGCGCCGACAGTCTTGGCCTTGGTTACGGGCTCAGTCTTGGACGCCGGTCGATACAGAATCCAGTAATACGAACCCAGGCAAATCAGCCAGCAGAACACTGCCGTCCACACGTTGTGCGAAAAGAAGTGCGCGCCTTGCATCATCCGGCCAACGGAAAACACCGTACCCAGTGCGAAAGCGAAGACGAGCGCCGCGCGGGCCAGTCGTGGGCGACGGTCACGCAATACGAAGAACAGCGCAAACAACGTGAAGCCCGTCGCGGCATGTCCGCCAGGCCAGCAGCGCCCGGGTTTGTCGGTATGTGGGCGAGGGCTCAGCAGTTCGCTGTACTTTTCGTGGCCGCCGAACTGTTCCAGGCTCCACGGGCATTGCACCGCTGTCACCGCTTTCATGGGCGTGACAAAGGACGTTGCCAGACCCAGCGACAACACCAGGCAGCCCAGCTCCCGTTTGAACGGCTTGAGCCTGTCGATGAAAAACGAACCGATGAAGCCGAGGATCGCGAACACCGAGAAAGCGATGACTACCTGTTTGGCACGGTCATGCAGGATGGTTTCGAGGAAGTAACTGTGGCGCCCGATGAAGTCTCCAGCCGCAGGGTCGTAGAACATCCTCGCCAGATCCATGTCCAGTGAGGTCAGTTCGAGCAGGACCAGAATGATGGCCGTGATGGCGGGAACGCCCAGACACACCCACAGGTTGAGTGGTCGAGAGGCAGGGCGGGCAACGGTTGATGACATGGTGGATCCTGAACAAAGGAAAAAGCCCCGGGGCATCAGCCCGGGGCGTTCCGGTTATCATTCGCTGACTTGGGCGGTGCCCTCCTTGGGCACTTTCCAGCCAAGCAGCTGCTGCTTGAAGCCATAACTGGCGGTTTGGTAATAGGTGATCGCGCGGGTGATCAATGGGTCACTGGTGCTGGATCGGGACTCGCGACTTTCGGTCAAGGCTGCATCGTGACGACGCAATCCCTGGCGCGGGCTCAGAATCGCAAGATCTTTACCGTCGAACAATCCCAGGTGCTGATAGTTGCCGACCACTACACGTGGTGGCAACGAATTGTCCTGCAACAGGTTACGCCCAAAGAACGTCGACTGATAATCCAGATTCAACAGGCCCAGCAAAGTGGGGGCCAGGTCGATCTGGCTGGCCAGTTGCGCAGTCTCGCGGGCCTCGATCAATTTCGGTGCATAAATGAACAATGGAATCTGGTAGTTGCTGATCGGCAGGTCTTCCTTGCCGGCGCTGCCCGCCGTGTGGTCGGCGACGAAGATGAAAATAGTATTGTCGAACCACGGTTTCTGACGCGCCTGATCGAGGAACTGACCAATGGCGTAGTCGGTGTATTTCACCGCACCGTCGCGCCCGTTGCCGGATTTGATATCGATCCGATTTTCCGGGTAGGTATAAGGACGATGGTTGGAAGTCGTCATCAACTGCAGCAGAAATGGCTTTTGCAAGGCGTAGTCGGCGTCGGCCAGTTTGATTGTTTGTTTGTAGAGGTCCTCATCGGCCATGCCCCAGGCATTTTTGAAGTGAATCTCTGACTCGTCGACGCTGCTCTGGTCGACAACGCGATAACCGTTGCCGCTGAAGAAAGCATTCATGTTGTCGAAATAGCCGCGCCCGCCATAGACAAACACACTGTCGTAACCCACGGCATTGAGTTGCTGGCCGAGGCTGGCGAAACCGCTTTCACGACCCACGCGCTTGACGATCGAACGTCCCGGCGTCGGAGGAATGGCCAGGGTGATGGCTTCCAGGCCTCGGTCGGTACGGGTACCGGTGGCGTAGAAGTTGTTGAAGTACAGGCTCAGTTTGCGCAGGGCATCCAGGTTGGGCGTCAGGTTGCGCTCATCACCGTTGCTGCCCATGTATTTGGCGCTGAAGCTTTCAATGGTGACCAGCACGATGTTGGGTTTGCGCAACGTACCCGGATTATCGATTTGCCGACGAATGTCCTGTGGGTCCTCGCCGATGAAGCGGGCATTGGGTTCCTTCAACTCATCGCGAATCTGTTGGGCAACGACCGCCGATGGCAGCGTGCTATAGAACTGCGGGTAATCCAGTTCGTTGTTACGGAAGGCTGCGAAAAACTGGTAGGGGCCGTTGCTGGCCAACTCGTTCTGATAGGCATTGCCGCCTTGGGCGCGCGGTGCGTCCTGGCTCAGCAACTGCAGGCTGAGGCCGGCGACAAGGACAAGGCCCAAGGCATTGACCAGACGTCCACGCAGGGGCGGCAAGGGTGCATCCAGCGCGGCAATGAAGGGCTTGCGCAATACGAAGCTCAAGGCCACGGCGAGCACGGCGAGGATACTCAGCAGCGTGCCGATCGGATACGACTCGAGCAGGTTGTTCAGCACTTCGTCGGAATACACCAGGTAATCGACGGCGATGAAGTTGAAACGCACACCGAATTCATCCCAGAACAGCCATTCGGCGACGGAAGTGAACAGCATCGCAAACAGGCTGACGGTGAGCAGTGCCTGAAGAAACCAGCGGTGTCCGCGCCGGCGCCACAAGGCTGGCGGGCATAGCAACAGATAGAGCCCCATGGGCAGCGCCGCATAGGCCAGGAAACCCAGGTCGTAAAGCAGGCCAATACCGAAGACCGACAAAAATCCGCTGCCGGCCTCATCAAGATGGGTGAGGAGCAGAACGGTTCGGGTCAGAAGAAAAATAATCAGCCAGGAGCCGGTAACCAATAGCAAAAAGCGCATTGGTGCCGTCTTCAGAAAGTCCATTATCTACATTCCTTATAGCAATCAAGTGACAGTTTGACGCAACCACTGTAGCCGAGGTGTGAATCGATAGTGAAAAACTTGTCAATTCGGTGCTTTGGTTGAGCGGATCGATTCCTCGGTGGCCTTCCCCTAGCCGTGGGCCACACTTGACCGTAAGCTGCGCGGGCCAAGACGGCCGTTACTGTGTACGGAGGAGATGCCCATGCGAATTTTATTGGTTGAAGACAACCGCGACATCCTGGCCAATCTGGCTGATTACCTGGGGCTCAAAGGCTACACCGTGGATTGCGCGCAGGACGGTTTGTCGGGCCTGCATCTGGCAGCCACCGAGCACTATGACTTGATCGTGCTCGACATCATGCTGCCCGGTATCGACGGCTACACCCTGTGCAAACGCCTGCGCGAGGATGCCCGTCGGGACACACCGGTGATCATGCTCACCGCCCGTGATCAGCTGGACGATCGGTTGCAGGGCTTCAAATCCGGTGCCGACGATTACCTGATCAAGCCTTTCGCCCTTTCGGAGTTGGCAGCGCGGGTCGAGGCGGTCATGCGTCGCACCCAGGGTGGAGGCCGTCGTACCCTGCAAGTTGCAGATCTGAACTATGACCTCGACACCCTGGAAGTGACCCGTGAAGGTCGCTTGCTCAAGCTCAACCCGGTAGGCCTGAAGTTGCTGGCGGTGCTGATGCAGAAAAGTCCCCACGTATTGCGTCGGGAAATTCTTGAAGAAGCGTTGTGGGGCGATGACTGCCCGGACAGCGACAGCCTGCGCAGCCATGTCCATCAGTTGCGCCAGGTGATCGACAAGCCGTTTGCCAAACCCTTGCTGCATACCGTGCACGGCGTGGGTTATCGATTGGCCGAGGGGCGTGATGGAGTTTAAGCAGAGCCTCAGTCAGCGGATCATCATTGCCTTTGCACTGATGAGCGCGCTGGTGGCCGGCGCCTTCGCCATGGGCATTGTCGCGACCGTGCACCTGGTAGAAGAAAAGCTGATCTCGGCGGGCCTGGGCGGCGATTTGCAGCGTTTGTTGCTGATGGATAACGTCGCGGACTGGAGCCATCGCCCCGAGCCGGACCAGTTGTTCTACTTCAGTGGTGGGCCGGGTGATTTCGAGTTGCCCAAGGATCTGCGGCACCTGGATCCGGGGTTTCACGAGGTGTTTCGCGAGCAGCTGTCCTATCACGCGATGGTCGAAGTCGTCGATGGACGGCGTTATGTGCTGTTGCAGGACCAGAGTGACTTCGAAGAACGCGAGCGGGTGCTGTTCGCCGTGGTGCTGGTGGGTTTCGTACTGAGCCTGGCATTGGCAGTCTTCCTCGGTTGGGTGCTGGCGCGCAAGGTGATGGCGCCGGTTGTGCGCTTGGCCCGTCAGGTACGTCACCGCGACCAATTGCTCGGGCTGGCGCCGCCGCTAGCTCCGGATTACGCGGCTGATGAGGTCGGTGAACTGGCTGTGGCTTTCGATGCAACCCTCGGCCGTTTGCGCCAGGCGTTGACCCGGGAACGCTTATTTACCAGTGACGTCAGCCACGAACTGCGCACGCCATTGATGGTGCTCGCCAGTTCATGCGAGCTGCTGCTGGAAAACCCCCGAATCGATCAGCGCGGCCGTGCTCAGGTCGAGCGAATTGCCCGCGCCAGTGAAGAAATGCGCGAACTGGTGCAAACCTTCCTGATGCTGGCCCGTGCTCAGCGCGAAGACGCCAGCATGTCGCCGCAACAGTCGTTGCGTCAGGTGGCCGAGGGGTTGCTCAATCTGTGGCGCGAGCCGATCGAGACCAAAGGTCTACTACTGACCTTTGAGCCGGGCAGCGAGCAGGACGGGCGGTATAACGCAACGTTGCTGCATGCGGTCATGGGCAATCTGCTGCGCAATGCATTGCATTACACCGAGCAAGGTTTCATTCGCCTGACCTTGACCCGTAACGGTTTCACGGTGGAGGACAGCGGCGTAGGCATCCCCGAGGAAAAACGCGAAGCGATGTTCGAGCCTTTCGTGCGGGGCACGGAGAAGCGTGGGGAGGGGTTGGGATTGGGGTTGTCGCTGGTGCAACGCATCTGTGAAAACCAGGGCTGGACAGTCAGCCTCACCACCATGGAACCCAATGGTTGTCGTTTCCAGGTGGATTTGTATAACTCGGATACAAAATGATCGGTTGAGGACGAGCTATTCTGACAATTGATGCATCTTGTAAAATCTCGAAATAATTTGATGTTTTCTTGACAAAATTTTCACAATTGCATGACCTGACGCGGACATTTTGCTGCCTAAGGTGGTTGCCATTCGAAAGTACAGGAGACCTGATGATGGCTGGCCCGATCAAGCTAGACTTTTCCGAGAAGTATGATGATGAACATGCCAAGCGCTATCTGCGCAAGCATAAGGATGGCTTGGGTCGGCGGCTGTCGCACTGGCGTGATGTTCAGATGGCTCGAAAGGCCCTGACTGCGGTCGGTGAGCCAGGACTGGTTCTTGATCTGCCCTGTGGCGCGGGGCGTTTCTGGCCAATGCTGGCGGAAAAACCCAATCGCGTGATCATCGGCGCCGACAATTCCGAGTCCATGATCAAGATCGCCACACAGGCACAACCGGCCGATGTGGTGAAACGGGTACAACCCTTGCACACTTCTGCATTCGACATCGCGTTACCTGATAACGCCGTCGACAGCATATTCTGTATGCGTTTGCTTCATCACATCGGTGAAGCCGAGCATCGAATGGCTATTTTGCGCGAATTCGAACGCGTTAGCCGTGACAGCGTGATCCTTTCGCTGTGGGTGGACGGCAATTTCAAAGCCTGGAAACGCAAGCGCGCAGAGAAAACACGTGGGCAGGTCGGTTACCAAAATCGATTTGTGTTACCGGCCGCTACGGTAGAAAAGGAATTTGAGCAGGCAGGGTTCCGGATTCAGGAACGATTGGACTTTATCCCGCTCTATGCCATGTGGCGGGTTTACGTATTACGCAAGAGGTAACAGGATGGCAGTGCAGTATGCAGAGGGATCGGATATGGGGTCCCAGGACCGCTTCGACTATTTCTGGAATCAGCGCGGTGATTGGGTAGAAGAACCCAACGTCCGCCGTGGTGGAGAAAGTGGTGTTCAGCGGGTCATGGGCAGTGATGGTCAGTTGCTTTATGTGAAGCGTCAGACCGGGCATATCCATCGTACGCTGCTGCACCCGTTCGGCCGGCCAACGGTACTGCGCGAACGTGACGCCCTCACGGGTGTCAGCAAGCTCGGTGTTCGTGTCCCGCAGATCATCTACTGCGGCGCTCAGCGTGATCCGGTGCACAAATGGCGCGCGCTGCTGGTCACCAAATCACTGGATGGCTTCGATGAAATCGAAAACTGGTACGCCAGTGGTGGCCGGGAGCGCCACGGCGAAGCGGTGCATGATCGCGTGTTAAAGGATCTGGCCGAGAACCTGGCGCGCATGCACAAGGGCCGTTGGCAGCACAGTTGCCTGTACATCAAGCACGTTTTTCTCCGTGTGACCGGCGAGGGTGAAGCCGCCCAGGTCGAGGTCGCATTGATCGATCTGGAGAAATGCCGGCAGCGTCTGACCGCAGGGCAAGCGGCTGCACACGATATGAAACAGTTGCGTCGCCACTCGTCGTTCAACCCGGCGGATTGGGGAAAGCTCGTCTACTTTTATAAGACGGCGTTTGGCAGCGCTATCAAAGGTTTATAGCGATGAAACTCGAAGTTGCGCGAGGTTTGTTTCTAGTAGGAGCCTTGGCAGTTGCTTCACTGGCGGTGGCTGCCTGGGAGCAGCCACGCACGCAGGTTTTCAGTTCAGGCAATGGGGAAAGTTGCCCATTGCCGCGGATTACCAAAGCATCCGTGGCGACTCAGCCTGATCATGATTTATTGCTGTTCGTGTTTGGAATGTCTCAAGGGTTGAGGCCATAGCGTTGAAACGATTGAAGCCAAAATAAAAGGCCTCGCTGATGCGAGGCCTTTTTCATTTACCTGTCCTGAATCTCAATGAAATCTACTGTGGGAGCGAGCCTGCTCGCGAAAGCGGCTTTCCATTCAACAAATTCGTTGAATGACAGTCCGTATTCGCGAGCAGGCTCGCTCCCACAGTGTTTATCAGTGCTGTTCAGGCTTATCGGGTTTGGCCAGAAGCGTGTAAACGCACGGCAGGACAAACAACGTAAACAACGTGCCGATGGACATCCCCGTCGCGATCACGGTGCCGATATCGAACCGGCTGACCGCGCCCGCACCGGTGGCGATGATCAAGGGCACCATGCCGAACACCATGGCAGCGGTTGTCATCAGGACCGGACGCAGGCGGATGGAGGCGGCTTCTTCCACGGCCTCGCGTGGCGTCAGACCCTTGTCCTTGCGTAGCTGGTTGGCGAATTCGACGATCAGGATCCCGTGTTTGCTGATCAGGCCGATCAGCGTCACCAGCCCGACCTGGGTGTAGATATTCATGCTCGACCAGCCGAGGAACAGCGGGAGCAATGCGCCGCAGATCGACAGCGGCACGGTCACCAGAATCACCAGCGGGTCGCGGAAGCTTTCGAACTGTGCCGCCAGCACCAGGAAGATGATGGCCAGTGCCAGGGCGAAGGTTACCCACAATGCGCTGCCTTCCTGCACGTATTGCCGCGAGGCGCCGGCGTAATCGACGGCGAAGCCCACGGGGGCTTCTTCCCGGGCGATCTGGCGTACGGTATCGATGGCTTCACCCATGCTCACCAGCGGCACGCCGGAGAGAATCGCCGAGTTGAGCTGCTGGAACTGGTTCAACTGCCGCGGTCGGGCCCGGTCAGTCACGGTAATCAGGGTCGACAGGGCCAGCAGTTCGCCCTTGTTGTTTCTGACGTAGTAATTGTTCAGCCAGTCCGGGTTGTCACGGAACGGTCGCTCGACCTGTGCGATGACTTTGTAGCTTCGACCCTCGATGGTGAATCGGTTGATTTCCGCTTCACCCAGCAAGGTCGCCAGCGTGCCGCCGAGGTCCTGCATCGATACGCCCATCTGCGCCGCCTTGGCGCGATCGATATCCACCACCACTTCAGGCTTGTCGAAGGCCAGATCGACGTCGACAAACGCGAACTTGCCGGACTCGACGGCGCGTTTCTTCACCCGGTCGACCACCTGCAACAGCAACTCGTAATCGTTGGCGGTGTTGATGACGAACTGGAATGGCAGACCCTCCCCGGTACCCGGCAAGGAAGGCAGGTTGAATCCGAAAATCTGCAGGCCCGCGATGCCCTCAAGCTTGGCTTGTACGTCGGGCAGGATCTGCATCTGGGTTCGGTGCCGTTCGTTCCAGGGCTTGAGCAGGAAGCCGCCGATGCCCGATTGCACACCGTTGAACCCGTTGATCTGGAACGAGGAGTAGTACTCGGGAAAAGCCTTGAAGATCGAGACGAACTCGTCGGTGTAGGTGTTCAGGTAATCGAGGTTGGTCGGTTGCGGGGCGCTGGCCATCATGAAAATGATGCCCTGGTCTTCATCCGGCGCCAGTTCCGACTTGGTGAATTTGAGCAGGACCGGAATCAGGCACAGCACGATCACGGCAAACACCAGCACCACCGGCCGGGTATTGAGCGTGCCGTGCAGCAGGCTTTGGTAGCGGCGTTTGAGGCTTTCGAAAATCCGGTCGAGGCGGTGTGCCAGGCCCGTGGGGTTTTCGTCGTGGCGCAGCAAGAAGGCGCACATCATCGGTGACAGCGTCAGGGCGACGATGCCGGAGATCACCACCGCTCCGGCCAGGGTCAGGGCGAACTCCTTGAACAGCGCCCCGGTCAGCCCGGTCAGGAAGCCGATCGGCGCATACACAGCCGCCAGGGTGATGGTCATCGACACCACCGGCATGGCGATTTCCCGTGCACCTTCGAGGGCGGCCTCCAGCGGTGTCTTGCCTTCCTCGATGTGCCGGTGAATGTTTTCCACCACCACAATGGCGTCGTCCACCACGAGGCCGATGGCCAACACCATCGCCAGCAAAGTCAGCAGGTTGATCGAATAGCCCATCATCTGCATGAAGAACATCACGCCGATCATCGACAGCGGAATGGTCACCACCGGGATCACCACCGAACGCAACGCTCCGAGGAACAGGAACACCACCACAATGACGATCAGCACCGCCTCGAACAGGGTTTTCACCACTTCATCGATCGATGCCTGGATGAACAGCGTGGCGTCGTAGGCGATTTCGGCCTTGAGGTTGGGCGGAAGCTGCGCCTCAAGGTCCGGCATGATCTTGCGCACTTCCTTGATCACGTCCAGCGGGTTGGCGCCGGGGGTGGCCTTGATGCCGATATACACCGAGGGCGTGCCACCGAAGGAACTGATGGTGTCGTAGTTTTCTGCGCCCATCTCGACCCGCGCGACGTCACGCAACAGCACTCGACTGTCGCCATCGACCTTCAGTGGAATGGCGGCGAAGGCTTCGGCGGACTTGAGTTCGGTGCTGGCGTTAATGCTGGTGACGACGTATTCGCCTTTAACCTCGCCGGCGGCGGAGAGGAAGTTGTACTGGCGCACCGCATTGGTCACGTCACTGGCCGTCAGGCCGAAGCCGGCGAGTTTCACCGGGTCCAGCCACAGGCGCATGGCGAAGACCTGGTTGCCGAGAATCTCGGCTTCGGCCATGCCGGGCAGGGTCGCCAGCTTCGGCTGGATGACCCGCGACAGGTAGTCGGTGATCTGCGGGTTGCTCAGTTCCTTGCTGAAAAAGCTGATGTACATCAGTGCCGAAGCGTCGGCGGCTTCCTTGCTCAGGACCGGGTCCTCGGCGTCCTGGGGCAACTGGTTCTTGACCTCGTTGGCCTTGGCCAGCAGTTCCGTGAACAGGCGGTCACTGTTGGAGCCGATACGCGCGTAGATCGAGATCACCGAGAAATTCTGACGACTGACCGAGGTCATGTAGTCGATGCCCTCGGCACTGGCCAGGCTCTGCTGCATCGGCTGGGTGATGTAGCCCTGGATGGTTTCGGCGTTGGCCCCGGGGTACGCGGTAGTGACCGTGATCAGGGCGTTTTCCATTTGCGGATACTGGCGCAGCGGCAGCTTGCTCCAGGCCTGGAAGCCCAGCAGCACAATCAGCAGGCTCACCACGGTCGCGAGTACCGGGCGGCGGATGAACGGATCGGTAAAAGCCATGTGGATTCCTTGATCAGTCAGCGCGTGGCTGGCTGTTCTTCTCGACCAGGGTCTTGTCATCGCTGATGGCGATGTGGGCACCGTTGTCCAGTTTGATCTGGCCGGCGGTGACGACGGTTTCGCCGTTCTGTACGCCCTTGGTGATCATCACCATCCCGTCACGGCGTTCGCCGGTTTCGACGAAGCGTCGTTCGGCGACCAGGATCGGCTGGCCCTTGTCGTCTTTCTCCACGCTGCCGTCTTCGGCTTTCTTCTGCGCGGCGACATACACCGAGTTGCCATAGAGGGTGTAGGTGATCGCACTTTCCGGCACGACGATGCGCTGCTGCGGGTTGGGCAGCATGACCTGAAGGCTGGCGAACATTCCCGGCAGCAATTTGCCGTCCGGGTTGGCCAGGGTCGCGCGAACCTGCATGTTGCGCGTGCTGTTTTCGAGCTTCGGGTTGATCGCGCTGATGGTGCCGGGGAAGGACTGGGAGGGATACGCCGAGACGATGATTTCAACCGGCTGGCCGAGGGCGATTTTCGGTACCGACTGTTCCGGTACATAAAAGTCGACGTAGAGGCTGCTGAGGTCTTGCAGGGTGGCGATCATGGTGCCGCTGGCCAGATAGTCGCCGATGTCTACCTGACGAATGCCGATGGTCCCGCTGAACGGTGCGACGATGCTCTTCTTGCCCAGGGCCGCCTTGAGCTGATTGACCGTGGCCTTACTCTTTTTCAGCACCGCCGAGAGTCGGTCGAATTCACCTTTGGAAATCGCCTGGCTGCCGACCAGTTGGCTGCCTCGGCCAAAATCGACCTGGGCCAGCCCCAGGTCAGCCTGGGCGGTTTCGAGCAGGGCTGTTTCCACCGCGCTGTCGAGTCGTAGCAGGGGCTGACCGGCCTTGACCTTCTGCCCTGACTCGAACTGCAAATCGACGACCGTGCCGTCGGTCTCCAGGCTCAGGTCCACGCCCTGCAATGCCTTGAGCGTACCGACAGTCGGCAGGCGCGCTTGCCATGGTTTTTCGGTAGCCGTGGCCACGGCGACGCTGATGGGCGGTTTGGGCGCGGAGAAACCTTGAATCATCGTATAGATGGAGAAGGCTTTGTACCCGGCCAGTACCAGCACGATCAGCAGCACAACACCCAACATGATCAGCATGCGGCGACGCAGCATATTTCCAGTTCCTTGGAGAAATCAGGTGAGACAGTCGGGCACATTACCGCGAGTGGGAAGGGGAATCCAACTGCCAGTTTTTACAGGTAGCGAGGTATTAGAACGTTAAAACCCTGAAAAGATCGCAGCCTGCGCAGAGCGCAAAAACCCATAGGAGCGAGCCTGCTCGCGAAGAACTTCATGGCAACGCAGGCATTCCGGCAGCCCACGTCATCGTTGACGTCCATCGCGAGCAGGCTCGCTCCTGCAGGGGGCGGTTACGCCATCAGATGCAGATGGTTGTCCCAGAGCCCCGCCGGTAGCTCCAGCGGTTTTGCAACAAGGTTTGTCTGGCGGCAGTCATAGTAGCGGCAGCGGCCCTGGCCCGAGGTCACGACAAACCCGTCGGCCACGGCGCCCACGCCGGCGCAATCGGGAAGTGGTGCATCCAGGCGCACTTCGCCGCTGTCCAGGTCCCAGATGAAAAAGCGGTTGCCCCGTGGCGCAGTCAACGCCACCAGGCGCAAGTCACTGTGCACCGCGACGCTCGCGGTGTAGTGCCCCATGGCCTGCAACTGATGCTCGGGCACCGGGAATGCCACGAATGGCTGCCCGGGACGCTTGATCGCCAGCAGTTCCGAGCGCTCATGGGATGCCCCCATGAATTGCTGGCCGGCGACGATGGTGCCGTCGCTGGCAATGCCCAGGTGACGCACGCTGTTCATCTGCTGGGCGAGGGTTTCCTTGCTCAGCAGGGTGCCGTCGCGTTGCATCAGCACCAGGCTCGGCTCCATGGCGTTGAGGTTCATGTCGACGCGGCTTTCGGCCTCGGTGCGAATCCCGCCATTGGCCACCACCAGGGTTTCGCCGTCGGGCATCCACGACACCTGATGCGGACCCAGGCCATGGGTGGAAATCTCGCCGCTGTGCACCAGGCGCTCGCCTTCGAACTTGTAAACACCGAGCAGGCCGCGACCCGGATCGGTGGTGTCGTTCTCGGTGGCGTACAGCCAGTCGCCGCTGTGGTGAATCACCGCGTGACCGTAGAAGTGCCGGTTCGGCTGCGAAGTTACCGTTTGCAGCAGCGTACCGTCACGCAGGTCGATCAGGTAACTCTCGGTACCCGGGCGCCGGGCCACGAACAGCGCGATGGGCTGCGCCGGGTGGTTGATGATGTCGTGGCAGCGCTGGCCGACCTGGGTGGCAAACACCCGGGTGCCATCCAGCCGATAACCGACGGCATAGTGCTTGCCGTCGGTATCGTCCCGCGCCGACAGCAGCAACGGGCTCTGATCCTTGCGTTTGAACAGCGTCCAGCCGCCCAGTGTCACTGCTCCCAGCAGCAAACTACCTAAAGTCAGAGCCTGACGTCGCAGCATGGCACTCGTCCTCATCAGTCACCGTCGTTGGCGTTGAAGCCCAGTTGGATGCCCAGCGCCTTGGCCAGATCGCTTTCGTGCAAGCGGTGGACCACGTTGAGGCTGTCGTAAAGATCGTTGAGTTGCTGGCGACCGGCGTCGTCGTTGAGCATTTCAGTCAGCGAGCGCTGGTTGCTGGCGAACAGTTTGAGCGATGCGGCGTAGGCGGCGTCGATCTTGTCGGCCAAGGCTTTCTGGTCGCTTGGCAACAAGCCACGAATGCCCTTGTTGTCGACACCTTCCCACACGGTTTTGGCGGCGGCGAGGCTGGCTTCCATGCTCGTCAGGGACGACTGGCTGCGCCATGCATCGGCCTGGAACGGTTGCGGCACACCTTTGGTCTGGCGGCCCATCGGCGTGCCGAGTTTCTTCTTCAGGCTGTCGAGTGCGGTGACCTGCACGCGCAGCAGATCGGCGATCGCTTCGTGGGAGTCGGCATAGCGCTGGTTGGGGAACTTGCTCAACTGCGCGAGCATGCCGTCGGTGTTGTTCCAGGTTTTCAGGATCTCTTCGGCCAGTTGCTTCTGACGCTCGCCAATGGCGACCAGCAGCGGGCAGTAGCGGGCTTTTTGCTCGGCGTTTTCCACATCAGGCTTGCTGTCGAACAGGATGTATTCGTAGGCCGACAGGCCCTGAACCACGACGCTGGATTTGGCCAGCGCAGCGGCGTCGATCTGTGGCTGGGCGGTGACCAGTTGTTCGACCTGACGACCGACGAGGTTTTTCTTGTCCGGCCAGAACTGTATCTGCCACGAACGGTTGCCTTCGGCCAGGGGACCGATCAGCAACGGTTGCAGCTCGGCCCAGGCTTTTTGTGCGTGCAGGAAGTCGGCGCGGGCGGTTTCCAGGGTTTCCTTGCCTTCGCAGTAGGCGAGGGCGCTGACGGCCAGTTGGCGGTCGGCTTCGACCCAGCGGGTGTAGGTCGGCAGAATCACCGATTTGGCGATGGCCGCCGAGGTGACGGCCTGCGGGTCCTGTGGCGAACAGGCGCCCAGGGCTAGCGCGGCCAGGCTGGTGAACAACAGTTTGGGACGGAACATGCAGGGCTCCCGCGAGTGGAATGGGTATTAAAGGGAATTCAAAAACGCCAGCAACGCAGCACGCTGGACGGCGTTGAAAGACAAAACCTGTTGCTGTGCGGCCTGCGCTTCGCCGCCATGCCAGAGCACGGCTTCGAGCAGATTGCGGGCGCGACCGTCATGCAAAAACTGGGTGTGGCCGCTGACCGCTTCGGTCAAACCGATGCCCCACAACGGCGGTGTGCGCCAGTCGCGGCCACCGGCCTGGAATTCGCTGCGGTTGTCGGCCAGTCCGTCGCCCATGTCGTGCAGCAGCAGATCGCTGTAAGGGCGAATCACTTGATTGGCCAGTTCAGGTTCGGCGGCGTTGGCGGCGGTGGTGTAGGTCGGTGTGTGACAGGACTGGCAGCCAGCCTGATAGAACAGGTTCTTGCCGGCCAGTACCTCGGGGGCGCCGACATTGCGGCGCGCCGGTACGGCGAGATTTCGGGTATAAAAAAGCACCAGGCGCAGGATGTTGTCGCTGACTTCCGGCTCGCCATCGGGGCCGGTGCCATTGGGTGCCTGTTTGCAGGCTGTTTGTGCGTCCGTGCAGTCATCAAAGGGTCTCAGGCTGGTCGTGAGGCCCATATCACCAGAAAAGGCGTGAACATTCTGTTGATTGAGGTTCGGTTGCCCGGCTTTCCAGCCAAATCGCCCGAGGACGGTTTTCTGCTGGGCGTCATCCCAGACCCGGTTCGGGCGACCGGCGATGCCTTTGTTCTCTTTCACCTGCGCCTGGGCATTGGCCAGGATGGCCTCTTCAGGAATGGCTTCGAGCAGTCCCAGGCCAATCATGGGCGGGGCAACCCGAGCCGAGAAGCGCGTATCGGGGTGCATCGGGCCATAGCCCAGCTGGGTGATGTTCAAGGTCGGCTTGCGCAGCTGGACTTCGGTGCCGTCCTTGAAGCGAACCGGCACCGGCGTGTAATCCACTCGCACCTTGCCCTCCGGGGCGACACCGGGCACGGCCATGTCCTGGAATTGCCCGCCGTAGACCGGCTCGGGCACCACACCCTGTTGCTCGATGATTTTGGCGTAGGCCGGGGTATCGGGAATCGACAGCCGCACCAGCATCGACACGGCGTTTGCATCGTCCGGAGCCGGCGGATGGCCGCGGCCATCCTTGATGTGGCAGCCCTGACAGGCATTGGTGTTGAACAATGGGCCAAGACCGTCGCGAGCGGTCGTCGTCGACGGCGCGATCACCCAGGGGCTGCGGAAGAAACTATTGCCGACACTGAAGTCCACCCGTCGCGAAGGCGGCAGGTTGGCGGAAGGCAGGGAAAAGGCGTTCTGATCAGTCTTGCGCACGGTCGCACTGCCCCCGGACCGGGCTTCACCGGGTTCGGCCTTGGTAAAACGCGGGGCATCATCGCAGGCACTCAGGCACAGGGCCATGACCAGTGCGGATAAGCGAAGAGGCAGCGGGGGCATCAGACATCCTGCAAGACGAGCAAAATAAGGGCGCAAAGTCTAACAGGGGATGGGAATTTGAATAAGAGGAATTATCGTTTGCTTGATGTGGGGCAAAATTCACGATGACACCACAACTCCCTTTGTAGGAGCGAGCCTGCTCGCGATCGCGGTATTGGCCGCACTGAAGATGTTGACTGTGATGGCCTCTTCGCGAGCAGGCTCGCTCCTACAGGGGATTGCGTTCAGGCCAATAAAAAAGGCGACCCGAAGGTCGCCTTTCTTGTTCACTCAAACCCGCGTTGATCAGAATTCGTGATCAGCGTTGTCCGGGTTCAGGTCGGTGATGCCCAGTTTGCCGGCGGCCGCTTCGATCGAACCGGTCTGTTTGACCAGGGAGGCGATCGCATCGCGCACGATCTGGTTACCGGCGGTATTGCCAGCGGCGATCAACTGGTCGTAGTGCTCACCCTTGTTGGCGTGGTCAACCATCAGTTGGATCTTGGCTTCGGTCGCGGCCAGGTCGGCTTTCAGCGCGGTGTCGGCAGCCGGGTCGGCCTTGGCCACCAGAGACGACAGGCTGGCGCCGGTCATTTTGGTGCCATCGACGCGGGTGTACTCGCCCAGGTACACGTTACGAATGCCCTTGGCATCGTAGAAGTGCGAGTTGTGAGTGTTGTCGCTGAAGCAATCCTGCTCGTCTTCAGGGGAGTTGGCTTCCAGGGAAACCTTCATGCGCTCGCCCGCCAGTTCGCCCAGGGACAGGCTGCCCATGCCGAACAGCATTTTGCGCAGGCCGCTTTCAGCCGGTTCGGCTTCGAGGGTGGCGCGGTAGTTGTCGGCCACGTTCGGCTTCCAGTTGCCGACCATTTCTTCCAGGTCGCTGACCAGCAGTTGGGTTACGGCTTTCAGGTAGGCACGGCGACGGTCGTTGTGGCCGCCGGTGGCGCCGGCGCCTTCCAGGTAATCCGAAGCCGGACGGTTGCCGGCACCAGGGCCGGTGCCGTTCAGGTCCTGGCCCCACAGCAGGAATTCGATGGCGTGGTAGCCGGTGGCGACGTTGGCCTCGGAACCGCCCAGCTCGTTCAGGCTGGCGAGTTTTTCCGGGGTGATGTCTTTCACGTCGACCTTGTCTTCGCCGATCTGGATCTCGGTATTGGCGATGATGTTGGCGGTGGCGCCCGGGTTACCCAGTGCGTGCTCGTAGGATTTGTCGACGTAGTCGATCAGGCCTTCGTCCAGAGGCCAGGAGTTCACCTGACCTTCCCAGTCGTCGATGATGGTGTTGCCGAAGCGGAATACTTCGCTCTGCAGGTAAGGAACGCGGGCAGCGACCCAGGCTTCCTTGGCCGCTTTCAGGGTGTCGGCGTTCGGCTTGGCGAGGAAGGCATCCACGGCTTTTTGCAGGTTTTTCGCGGTGGATTCGGCATCGCTGTAAACGGCGAAAACCATGTCGGCGTAATGCGCGACAACGGCTTTGGCGGCGGCTTCATCGACTTTGCCGGCTGCGGCAGGTGCGGCGGCTGGAGTCGCCGGGGCAGCAGCGGTGCTGGCCGCTGGCGCAGGGGCGGCAGCTTTTTCTTTGTCTTTGCCTTCGCCGCAACCGGCGAGGGAAATAGCGATGGCCAACAGACTGGCGGTAGCCAGAGGCATACGAATCATGGCGAACATCCTGCTTCGAGAGGGGTGGTATGGCGCGTTCGTCGCGCAAAACTGCGACATAATGCAAATCTTTCGCATTATGTGTAAAGAGTTGTTCTTGGAAATATTTCTTATTCAGGGGGGCATGTGTAAGCGATCTGTAGGAGCAAAGCTTGCTCGCGATGGTCGCAAACGATAACGCTGGCTGTCTGACAGTTCACGGCGTTCTCGGATGCATCGCGAGCAAGCTTTGCTCCTACAGGTGAAACGGGGTTACCAGATGGCGGCGTTGCTGCGCTGGGCCTGCTTCAGATAGGCCCCCAATTCCCGGGCCGACAGCGGTTTGCTGTAGTGATAACCCTGACCTTCATGGCAGCCTTCGGAGATGATGTAGGCCTCCTGCTCGGCGGTTTCCACGCCTTCGGCAATCACCTGCATGCCCAGGCTCTTGCCCAACTGGATGATGGCGCGAACGATGGTCGCGTCATCGTCGTCATCGAGCAGGTCCTGCACAAAGCTCTTGTCGATCTTGATCTTGTCCAGCGGCAGGCTTTTCAGATAACTCAGTGACGAGTAGCCCGTGCCGAAGTCGTCAATCGCAATCAATGCGCCGGAGCGGCGCAGGCTGAGCAAGTGCTGGGCGGCGGTGCTGATGTCTTCCATCAGGCCGGTCTCGGTGACCTCCAGTTCCAGGCTGCGCGGCGGCAGGCGATACATCTGCAGCAGGTTGTTGACCACCCGTGGCAACTCGGCGTGGTGCAGTTGAACCGTGGACAGGTTCACCGCCATGCGCAGGTCGCTGAAGCCCTGGTCATGCCAGTCGCGCAATTGCTTGCAGGCCTGGTCCAGCACCCACTCGCCGATGGCAATGATGGTGCCGTTCTGCTCGGCCAGCGGGATGAACAGGTCCGGCGGAACCAGCCCGTGCTCGGGGTGCTGCCAGCGAATCAGCGCCTCTACGCCAACCACACGGTTATCGCGATAGCTGATTTGCGGCTGATAGACGAGGTAGAACTGCTCGCGGGTCAGGGCATCGCGCAGGTCTTTTTCCAGCTCGCGGCGACGGCGCATCTCGGTGTCGACACTGGCGATGTAGAACTGATAACGGTTGCGCGAGCGGGTCTTGGCCAGGGTCATGGTCTGCTCGGCTTTTTGCAGCAGCTTCTCGGTGCTGTCACCGTCTTCGGGGAAGAGGGTGATGCCGATGGTGGCGCGCAGGCGGATTTCCTGATGATCGAGGGCAAACGCCGCTTCCAGGTCATCGAGAATGCTTTGTGCCAGTTCGGCGGCCTCGTAAGGCTGTTCGATATCGGCCTGCACCAGGGCGAACTGGTCACCGCCGAGACGGGCGAGGGCGCCGAGGCGTCCACTGTGCGCCCGCAAGCGATCGGCCAGGGCCAGCAGCAACTGGTCGCCGGTCTGGTAGCTGAACTGTTCGTTGATGCCCTTGAAGTCATCCAGGCCGACACACAACACCGCGACCCGCCGCTGCAGCTTGCCGGCATCAACGAGAATCTTGTCCAGTTGCGTCTGCAATTGCTGGCGGTTCGGCAGGCCGGTCAGAAAATCGTACTGGGCCATGCGCAGCAGGCTGTTTTCCGCCTCGTGACGCAGATGGGTATTGCGCTCGATGGACTCCAGCAACTGGTTGGCGGTGTTGATCCAGATGCCCAACTCGTTCTTTTCGTGGCCCTTGAGCTGCGGAATCTTGTGTTCGCTGGGGCGGTCCGGGTTGATTTCGGTCAGGTGCTCGATGATCCGCGACAGCGGCTTGGTCAGCAGCCAGTGATAGACCAGATACAGCACCAGCCCCATCGCCATGGCGCGCAGTACGCCGGAAATGAAGATGATCACCGAACTGACGATGAAACCTTGCCCATAGGTGGCGGTGTCGAGGGTGATGCTCAGGTCGCCGTAATACTCGCTGTAAGGCCCGCGGCCCACCAACTGGGTGGTGAAGGTGCGTTCCTGGCCGAGGATCAGGTCGGTCAGCCAGCGACTGTTGGATTGCTGCAAGTCGCGGGATTTTTGCGCGAGCATGGCTTCATTGGGATGGCCGATGGACGCTTGGCGCACGGCGTCGTCCTGGAACAGGCCTTCGATGACCTGCATGCCCATCTCACGGTCCAGGCTGTAGACGGCCTGGGTCGAGGGATCGCGAAACATGTCGAGGATGCGTTCGGCATCATTGGCGACGGCCTGGCGTGTTTTATAGGCATCGAAAACGATCTGTGCGCAGCTCAAGACCACGCCGACGATCAATGCCGACAGGAGCACGACCCGGAGCAACTTCACCGACAAGCTGTTCTTGAGTTCCAGCTTCAAAGGGTTATTCCTTGTTCCGTGCGGGTAGCATCAAGTAGCCATGAGTATTGGCAATCCCGTGATGGCAGTCAAAGGGTCAATCATGCGTGCGGGATTTTGCCTGCAGCTTGGCCGATATGCTGTTGACCGGGGTAAATCTCCGATTAGTACTGTGTCGGTTGTCGAGTCCTTCAACTTGAGGGGAGGTGGAGAAAATTTCCTTTTGATTGATGGTAGACGGGTGTGGCTCTGGGGCAAGGGGTTGGGGATTCGTTTCATTTTGGGGTGGGTACATATCCATTTCTGCGGTAACGGCCACTTATGGTTTCGACCTGACGGTCGACTCCCTTTGGCAAACGCCCCAAAGGAAGCAAAGGTCTCGCCCCGGAGTCCGGCCCCTCGCTGAGGCTCGGGGTTCCTTCGCTCCGGCATTCATCCGGGGGCATCGCCTCCGGTTTGCTTCGCTGCACCTCCTCTCGATGTGTGCGGCTTCGCCGCACGGCGCTACGCGCCTTCCCCCCGGATAAACGCCTCCACTCAGCCTCCCTAAGGGGCGGGTGGATCAAAATCAAAAGCGGCAGGCGAGCTAACGCTCGGCCTGTTGAGTGGTGTAGAGCGGAGCGGGTGTTCGCCGCACCCCTGTAGGAGTAAGGCTTGCCAGCGATGGCGGCCTGACAGCCGACCTGATTTAGCGGATGTACCCCATCCCTGTAGGAGCGAGCCTGCTCGCGATGGCGGCCCGGCAGGCAATCAATCTCTTGCAGCCATAAAAAAACCCGGCATGAAAGCCGGGTTTTTGTCTGGCATACGAGCTTAAGCGGTGAAGGTTTTGCCTTCGAACTGCTCAGCCACGAATTTCCAGTTAACCAGGTTCCAGAACGCTTCAACGTACTTAGGACGCAGGTTACGGTAGTCGATGTAGTAGGCGTGTTCCCAGACGTCGCAGGTCAGCAGCGGGGTGTCGCCGTTGGTCAGCGGGTTGCCGGCGCCGATGGTGCTGGCCAGTGCCAGGGAACCGTCAGCCTTTTTCACCAGCCAGCCCCAGCCGGAACCGAAGGTGCCGATGGAAGTCTTGCTGAATTCTTCCTTGAACTTGTCGAAGGAACCGAAAGCGGCGTTGATGGCTTCAGCCAGTGCGCCGGTTGGTTGACCGCCGGCGTTTGGTGCCAGGCAGTTCCAGTAGAAAGTGTGGTTCCAGACCTGAGCGGCGTTGTTGAAGATACCGCCCGAGGAAGTCTTGACGATTTCTTCCAGGGTCTTGCCTTCGAACTCGGTGCCTGGCACCAGGTTGTTCAGGTTCACGACGTAGGTGTTGTGGTGCTTGTCGTGGTGGAATTCCAGAGTTTCCTTGGAAATGTGCGGCTGCAGTGCATCGTGAGCGTAAGGCAGTGGCGGCAATTCGAAAGCCATGGTGGATCTCCTAATCAGGTCAGGTGCGGTGAGCGCAAGGCCGATCACGGGCGGCCAGACAAGCGCCGGGGAGTTTTATACTCTTTGCGGCGCAGGGTCGGATCATAGCACCGGGGGTGCGGCATAACCACGCAACAACTGTGTGGAATAGAGGTTCCAGAGCCTTTTGGAATAAATCAGCCAGCCGTGATCAGTTGCAAAGCTACCGCGAACATCATCACCGCCACCAACAGGTCAAGAATGCGCCAGGTACTTGGGCGGGCCAGCCATGGCGCCAACCACGCAGCGCCCAGCGCCAGGGTAAAGAACCACAGCAATGAAGCACTGGCCGCACCCACTACATAAGCACCGGGTTCGGTTTGTTGCGCTCCCAGGGAGCCAATCAGCAAGACGGTGTCCAGATACACATGGGGGTTGAGCAGGGTCACGGCCAACGCGCTGAGCATCACCGCCCGCAGCGAACGAACGGTCTGATTCTCACCCTGTTGCAGGCTTTGTTTCGAAAAGGCCCGGCGCAACGCCTGGCTGCCGTACCAGATCAAAAACACCGCACCACCCCAACGGGCGACCGCCAACAAGGTCGGGTTCTGCGCCAGCACCGTGGCCAGGCCGAATACCCCGGCGGCCACCAGAATCGCATCGCAAGCCACGCACAGTGCCGCCACCGGCAGGTGATGTTCACGTCGCAGGCTCTGCGCCAGCACAAACGCGTTTTGCGTGCCGATCGCCATGATCAGGCCGAAGGCCACCAACAGGCCATTTACATAGCTTTGCCACATGATGATTACTCCGCGTTCGCTGCCAGGTCGCGCAGCACTTGCATGGCGCGTTCGGCGTCGGCCTGGCCGACAAACAAATGGTCGTGGTAGTAGCCGGCGATCACGTTGCAACTGATGCCAGCCTTGCCCAATGCCGTGGCGAAGGCGGCGGTGAGGCCGACGGCTTCCAGGGCCGAGTGCACGTTCAGGGTGATCCAGGCCGCGATGTAGTCGAAACTGAAACCGGCCTGTTCGGCGTGAGAGCGTTCGAGAATGACTGTCAGGCCTTCCTGCTCGCGAAAGCTGCCGATTATGTCCAGGCCTTGCGGCAACTGACCGTCGTGCAGGGTGCAGAACACATATTCGCCAGCGTTGAGTTGCGGGCTCATGCTGCGCAGCAGCGTTGCCAATGAAGTTTCGCCAGCCATGGGGTGTTTCCTGTTCAAGAGTTCTTGCTGGTCATTCTCGGGCACTTCGCTGTATAAGAAAAACCAATACTGCTGATCGCTCATTAGGAAAACTGATGTTCGACTATAAATTACTGTCCGCCCTGGCTGCCGTGGTCGAACAGGCGGGTTTCGAACGGGCCGCACAGGTGCTTGGGCTGTCGCAATCGGCGATCTCCCAGCGCATCAAATTGCTCGAAGCGCGGGTAGGGCAACCGGTGCTGGTGCGTGGCACGCCGCCGTCGCCGACGGAAATCGGCCGACGCCTGCTCAACCATGTGCAACAGGTGCGCCTGCTCGAGCGCGATCTGCAAAGCCTGGTGCCGGCGCTGGATGAAGAAGGGCTGCCGGAACGCTTGCGCATCGCCTTGAACGCCGACAGCCTGGCGACCTGGTGGGCGCAGGCCGTGGGGGACTTTTGCGCCGAGCAGCATGTGCTGATGGAGCTGATCGTGGAAGACCAGACAGTCGGCCTCAAGCGCATGCGCGCGGGGGAAGTGGCGGCCTGTCTGTGCGCCAGCGAGCGGCCGGTGGCCGGTGCCCGCAGCGTCTTGCTGGGGGCGATGCGATATCGCGCACTGGCCAGCCCGGCTTTCATCGAACGGCATTTCCCGGACGGTGTGCGTGCCGAGCAATTGGCTCGGACCCCGGCCCTGGTCTTCGGCCCGGATGACTTCCTGCAACATCGCTACCTGGCGTCCCTCGGTGTCGATGGCGGCTTCGAGCACCATTTGTGCCCCTCGTCCGAAGGCTTCCTGCGCTTGGCCGAAGCGGGGCTCGGCTGGGGCCTGGTGCCGGAGTTGCAGGCTCGTGATCAGCTGAAAAGCGGCACGTTGCGCGAGCTTCTTCCAGATAAACCGATCGATGTGCCGCTGTACTGGCATCATTGGCGCAATGGCGGGCAATTGCTCGGGGTACTCACCGACCAATTGCTGCGCGCAACCAAACAATGGCTCGTGCCCTTCGGGCCGCTTTAAGCGTCAAGCTGCAAGCGCCAAGCGAAGGCCAGCGCATTATTTAAACTTGCAGCTTTTAACAGAAAGCCTGCAGCTGTATCCGAAGGAACCCCCCCATGAAAATTCTGGTCACCGGCGCGAGCGGCTTCATTGGCGGGCGCTTTGCGCGTTTTGCCCTGGAGCAGGGGCTAGAGGTGCGGATCAACGGACGCCGGGCCGAAGGCGTGGAGCACCTGGTGCGCCGTGGCGCCGATTTTGCCCAGGGTGATCTGAGCGACCCGGAGTTCACCCGTCAGCTATGTACCGACGTCGAAGCCGTGGTGCATTGCGCCGGTGCGGTCGGCCTGTGGGGGCGCTATCAGGACTTCCACCAGGGCAATGTCGAAGTCACCGAAAACGTGGTTGAAGCCTGCCTGAAGCAGCGGGTCCGGCGGCTGGTGCATTTGTCCTCGCCATCGATCTACTTCGACGGCCGCGATCATCTGGGACTGACCGAAGAGCAAGTGCCGAAACGCTTCAAACATCCGTACGCTGCGACCAAATACCTGGCCGAGCAGAAGGTCTTCGGCGCCCAGGAGTTCGGGCTTGAAACCCTGGCCCTGCGCCCGCGTTTCGTCACCGGCGCCGGCGACATGAGCATCTTCCCGCGCTTGCTCAAGATGCAGCGCAAGGGGCGCCTGGCGATCATTGGCAACGGCCTGAACAAGGTAGATTTCACCAGCGTGCAAAACCTCAACGAGGCGTTGCTCAGCAGTTTGCTGGCCAGCGGGTCGGCCCTGGGTCGTGCCTACAACATCAGCAACGGTACGCCGATTCCCCTGTGGGACGTGGTCAATTACGTCATGCGCAACATGGAAGTCCCACAGGTGACACGCTACCGTTCCTACGGCCTGGCCTACTCTGTCGCGGCACTCAATGAAGGCGCCTGCAAGTTGTGGCCGGGGCGCCCGGAGCCGACGCTGTCGCGCCTGGGCATGCAGGTCATGAACAAAAACTTCACCCTCGACATCAGCCGCGCCCGGCATTATCTGGACTACGACCCCAAGGTCAGCCTGTGGACCGCCCTCGATGAATTCTGTACTTGGTGGAAAGCCCAGGCGATCAGCTGAGCCGCCGCGCAATGAACCGACTCCAGGGTTGAGGGTCAATCGTTGCGGCGGTTGGGGGGTATACTCGCAGCATAAAGCCATCACCGATTCACAAAGGTTGACTCAATAGCCATGCGTAACGATGCCAACGACGACTTCGATGTACCGAGCCTGCGTGCCGACAGCCTCGACGACGATGATTTTCCGGTCACCGCTCGCAACTCCGTGCATTCACGGCCTGCGCCGGTGACCAGGGTCCGGGCGGCGAGCACCGGGCCGTTGTGGGCACTGGTTGGCGCGTTGTTCTTTGCGTTCGCGGGCCTGGCCTGGTGGAGCTTTCAGCAGATTTCCCTGATGGAGCAACAACTGGTCGCGACCCAGGAAAGCTTCGCGCGGATCAGTGAGGAAGCGGCGGGGCGCTTGCAGGACATTTCCGGCAAGGTGGTCGCCAGCCAGACCAACGTCACCACCGACAGCGAAGCCTTGAAGCTGCAAATCAAACAGCTGGAAACCCGGCTGCGCGATCAGGACCAGCAGCAACAGGGCGTGGCCGGCCAGGCCTCGGATCTGGACAAGCGCCTGGCACAGATGAGTGCCCAGACCAGCGAGCTGGACAAGCGCCTGGCGCAAGCCGTTGCCCAGAACACCGAACAACAGGCCGCCAACGCTCAATTGCAGGCCCAGCTGAAAACCGTGACGGGCGAGCTGACAGCCCTGAAAAATGCCCCGGCTGACAGCGAGAAGTTCGATGCACAACTCAAGAGCCTGGGTGCCGATATCACCGCACTGAAGAAACAAGGCAACCCGAGTGCCGCTATCGAGCGTCTGGAACAGGAAGTCGTGGTGCTCAAAAGCGTGCAGGACAATCGTCCCGCACCGGCTCAAGGCGCAACCAACACCGCGGAATTCGACGCCTTCCGTGGCCAGGTGACGCGCAACATCAACACCCTTCAGGCGCAGATCCAGAATCTGCAGCAACAGCTGCGCGCACGGCAGTAACGCGTTCACTTGTAGGAGCGAGCAAGCTCGCGATGGTCGTCAACGATAACGCTGGCTAAAGGATAAGCGCGGCGTTCTTGAGTCCATTGCGAGCAGGCTCGCTCCTACAGGCCTTGCTACCGTTTCCGGAATATTCGTACATATCCCCAAGCCGTCTACGCTCCTCAAACACCAAGAGGAACGAGGAGTGCGCTATGGGATTTCTGCATAAGCTCGCCTGGCTGGGCGGCATGCTCGTGTTGTGTCTGGGCCAGGTTCACGCCGCTGAATCGGAAAAGGCCGACAGCCAGGCCGCCATCGCCTTGCTGGAAAAGGCCCTGGCTTACTATCACGACCATGGCGACAAGGCCTTCGCTGCCTTCAGCCGTCAGGGCGAGTTCGTCGACAAGGACCGTTACGTGTTCGTCCTCGACACCAACGGCGTAATGCTCGCCAGTGGCGGGCCGTCGGCGGCGCTGATTGGCCGGGATGTGTCGACGGTCCTCGGGCCGGATTTGCAGAAAACCTTCAAGGACGCCCTGAAAGTGCCGGAGGGCAATGGCATTCAGCAGGCCGACTACCGCTGGCAGAACTGGGCCGATGGCAAGGTCGAACGCAAGCATGTGTACTACCAGCGTGTCGGCCAGCGAATTCTCGCGGTTGGCTACTACCTTCCTCGGGCGTCGGCGGAGCAGGCCATGGCCCTGTTGAACAAGGCGGCGATCGACCTGACCAAGGATGAAAAGGGCACCCTTGCAGCGATCAACTCCCTCAAGGGTGGTTACCTGCAGGATGACCTGTATGTGTTTGTCGTTGACCTGAACACCCAGCGCTACCTGGCCCACGGCACCAACCTGCGGTTGATCAACACCGATTTTGGCAAGATCAAGGACCCGGAAGGCAAACCGGTGGGCGAGCCGATCCTGGCGCTGATGAGCAAGCAGGATTATGGCGAGTACGAATATCGCTGGAAAAATCCGGTGACCGGCAAGGTCGAGGACAAGCATGCCTACCTGAAGAAGGTCGGGCATTTGCTGGTGGCTGTCGGTTATTACAGCCCTTGAATATTTGGCGACAGTGGTGGCGCCATCGCGGGCAAGCCTTGCTCCTACAAGTGTTGCGCAAACTCTGTAGGAGCAAGGCTTGCCCGCGATGCAGGCGACGCGGTCCAGCTACCGAACCTTGTCCTCCCGCCCCCGCAACAACCGGTTCGGCATGGCAATCGCCGCCGCCAGCCCCACCAGTGAAACCCCCGCACTGACCATCAGCAAATGCCGGAAGGTCAGCAGCAGTTCACCGCGCAAGGCAGTCTGCGCATCCCCCGGTGCGGCGTTCAGGCCGTCCAGCAGGACATTGCCTGAATGCCCTTCGCCGACCAGCGCCGAGCCGGTCAGATGGGCGAAACTCGAATCCTGCAACAATGCCAGCAACAGCGCCGACATCAGCGCCACGCCCACCGCACCGCCCAGGGAACGGAACAGGTTGGTGGTGCTGGTGGCGACGCCGATGTCGCGTTGCTCCACGGAATTCTGTGCGCCTACCAAAGATGTCGGGAACTGCATCCCCGAAGCGATGCCGCTGAGCAGCATGAACAGGCTGCTCAGCAAAAAGGCCTGGGGCGGGCTGAACGCCATGCCCAGGATCGCCAGCGGCATCAGCAGCGCGCCAGTGAGAATCTGCGGTTTATAGCGCCCGGTCACCGAGGTGCGGCGCCCGGCAAAATACGCCCCGATCGGCAAACCCATCGCCAGCGGCAGCAAATGCAGGGCCGCGCTGTCGGCCCCGGCACCGGTCACGCTCTGAAAGCGCAGCGGCATCAGTACGGTCAGGGAAATCGCCTGGAAACTGGTGATGAAAATCGCGCACCAGCACAGCAATGCGTTGCTATTGGCGAACAAATGCATGGGCAGCAACGGCTCCCGCGCACGACGCTCATGCCAGACGAACACCGCCAGCACCACCACCGCACAGGCAAACAGCCCCAGCACCTGGCTGCTGGTCCATGGATAACCCTGGCCGACCTCGGTGATCGCCAGCAACAGTGCGGTCAGGCCGATGATCATCAACAGCGTGCCGAGATAGTCGATGACCGGTTTGCGGTGAGGAATCGGCAAGCCCATCAGGTTGCGTCGGGCGACCCAGTACGCGCCGAGGCCCAGCGGCAGGTTGATCAAAAACACCCAGCGCCAGGACAGGTATTCGGTCATGTAGCCGCCCAGTACCGGGCCGGCCACGCTGGCGGCCGCATACATGCTGCTGAAATAACCCTGATAGCGTCCGCGTTCGCGTGGCGGCACGATGTCACCAATGATCGCCTGACTGACGGAAATCATCCCGCCGGCACCGATGCCCTGGATAATCCGCGCCAGCACCAGTTGCTCCATGCTCTGGGCCATGCCGCAAAACAGCGAGGCGATGGTGAACAGGCCCATGCCGAACAGCATCAATTTGCGCCGCCCATACAGGTCGCCGAGTTTTCCGTAGATCGGCACCGACAC
This sequence comes from Pseudomonas putida, assembly GCF_003228315.1. Classification (NCBI taxonomy): domain Bacteria; kingdom Pseudomonadati; phylum Pseudomonadota; class Gammaproteobacteria; order Pseudomonadales; family Pseudomonadaceae; genus Pseudomonas; species Pseudomonas putida. The sequence goes on along the minus strand of NZ_CP029693.1, from coordinate 3,056,520 downwards.
CGTCATCGCCACCATGTAGCCGGAAATCACCCAGGCCAGCAGGCTGACATCCTTGAACTGCGCGGAGATGGCCGGCATCGACACCGCGACGATGGTCTGGTCCAGGGCACCGAGAAAAATCGCCAGCATCAGCGCGATCAACACGCTGCGGATGGCGGGCTTGGGCGTTTCGGGATGATTGAGATTGGTCACGGCAGAACCTGCGGGCAGTGAAAGTCCCGCGCGAGGCAAGGGCGAGCGGGGATGCTCGCCAGTGTAAGTCGGTAGCAGGCTATTCGATAGCCTCATAAGGAAGCCCGACGTAATTTTCTGCGATGGTTTTACGACCGGCCTCGGAGTCGATGAAATAGTCCAGCTCCGACTCGGCGATGCGCTGGCTGAAGGCATCGTGATCCTGGAAACGATGGAGCATCGAGGTCATCCACCAGGAAAAGCGCTCGGCTTTCCACACGCGGCGCAGACAGATCTCCGAGTATTTCTCCAGCAGGTCGACGCGATTCTCGCGGTAAACCTTCAGCAGAATATTGAACAGCGTACTGACATCACTCGCCGCCAGGTTCAAGCCCTTGGCCCCGGTGGGCGGGACGATATGCGCGGCGTCGCCGACCAGGAACATCCGTCCGTACTGCATGGGCTCGACCACGAAACTGCGCAGTGGCGCGATGCTTTTTTCGATGGACGGCCCGGTCACCAGCTTGTCGGCCAGATCTGGCGGCAGACGGGACTTGAGTTCATCCCAGAAACGTTGATCGGACCAGTCTTCGACTTGCTCTTCGGCGGGCACTTGCAGGTAATAACGGGTCCGCGTGGCCGAGCGCATGCTGCACAGGGCGAAGCCGCGTTCGTGGCGGGCGTAGACCAGCTCTTCATGCACCGGCGGGGTGTCGGCCAGAATCCCCAGCCAGCCAAAGGGATAGACCCGTTCGAAGACCTTCAGGCACTCGGCGGGAATTGATTGCCGCGCCACGCCGTGGAAGCCGTCGCAGCCGGCGATGTAGTCGCAGTCGAGGCGGTACAGCTCGCCATCCTTCTCGAAGGTGACGAAGGTTTCGTCGGTTTTCATGCCATGGGGGATGACGTTGGTGGCCTGGTAAATCGTCGTTGCCCCGGCCTCCCGACGAGCGGCCATCAGGTCGCGGGTGACTTCGGTCTGGCCGTAGATCATTACCGTCCTGCCGTCGGTGAGAGCTTGCAGATCGATGTGGACGCGACGACCATCGAGGGCCAGTTCGAAGCCGCCATGGACCAGCCCTTCGGCGTCCATGCGCTGGCTCACGCCGGCCTGGCGCAACAGGTCTGTCATGCCTTGTTCGAGGACGCCGGCACGGATGCGACCGAGCACATACTCGGGTGTCTGGCGTTCGAGAATCAGGGTGTCGATACCGGCGTTGTGCAGCAATTGACCGAGCAACAGACCGGAAGGACCGGCGCCGATAATGGCGACTTGGGTTTTCAAGGTTTTCATTGTTTTTATGACTCGCAAGCTTCACGCAGCCTTGGCCGGTGAATGAGTTTTATGGATCGAGTGCTTGCATTTTTCACTTGCGGGTCTGTCAATTGAAGGTGAAAACTGAGCCGATATCTGTACTTTCTGCCAATCGGTGCGATTATCGCCCGTCATCAACGCGAGGCCTGGATTGAAGTGATGAACAAGCCTGACCTGCCTTCGATTCCAGTGTTCAAGCTCTACGGTGAAGGCCTGGATTGGCCAACCCCGGACTTGCTGCACTGTGAAACCATCTCCAAACGCAGCCGCGAACATCAATGGGAAATCAAACCCCACCGCCACGCCGATTTGTGCCAGTTGCTCTTCGTATTCAAAGGTCAGGCAGAGCTTGAAATCGAAGGCAAACGTACGCAACTGACTGAGCCTGCCATCCAGATCCTGCCACCGCTGTCGGTGCACGGATTCCGTTTTTCAGAGGACGTCGAAGGGTTTGTCGTGACCCTGGCAGCACCCTTGATCGCTCATCTTCAGGCGCAATTGGGGCATTCGGTGAATGCCCTGGCCCACGCCGAGAGCTACCCGGCCGGTCAGGACGCCGACTACCTCAACAGCCTGTTCGCCGCCCTGCAAGCCGAATACACCAGCCACCAGCCTGCCCGGGACATGCTCATGCATTCTTTGGTCAGCGTGATCATGGTGTGGGTCAGCCGCCGGGTGATCCAGCGACACACGGCCACGCAACGGCCACAGCGCGCGAGGGAATACCTCAACGGTTTCATTCAACTGGTGGAAGAGACTTACCGGCAGCACGTCAAGGTCGAGGACCTGGCCCATCGCCTGGGCATTTCCGTGTCGCACCTCAATGGCACTTGCCGCGAACTGGCGGGGCAGCCGGCGCTGCAGATCATGCACGAGCGGCAGTTGCTGGAGGCCAAGCGGTTGCTGACCTACACCAGCATGACGATTTATGAGATGTCGGACTTGCTGGGCTTTTCCGATCCGACCAACTTCACACGCCTGTTCCGGCGTCGGGTCGGCATCTCGCCCAAGGCCTTTCGCGACCGCTTGAAGGCCGACCAGGACAACCCGGCCTGAGCCTGTGGTCAGCGCAGGGCGTTGAGGGTGGCGTTGTGCGGAATGCAACGCTCGAAATTGCAGCTGGCGTAGTCACGGGGCAGGTTGCGCAACTGCTCGACGCGCCAGGCTGCCGCGCCATACAGCCCGAGCGTGACCGCGCAGGTGATGAAAATGGCCAGGTACCTTCTTGTTCTGATGTTCATGGCGTAGACCTCTGAACGAATACCCTTGGGTATTACCTTGAGCATAGGTCAGGGGTGGTGAGTTGCCAGCGCAACGGCAGAACACTGATGCCTTTGTAGGAGCGAGCCTGCTCGCGATGAGGCCTTCACATACACGATGTTTGTTGGCTGACCCACCGCTTTCGCGAGCAGGCTCGCTCCTACAATGAATTGTGTCTACAGACCCACATCCCACGCAGGTTCTTCGGGAAACCGTTGCACCAGAAAATCCACCAGGCTGCGCAACGCCGCCGGCATGTGCTTGCGTGAGGCATACACCGCGTACACCTGCATCTGTCGCGGCTCGGCCCTTGGCAGCAGGCGCACCAGTTCACCGCTGTGGATATGCACCCCGGCCTGATACGTGGGCAGCATCGCCACGCCGGCCCCGGCTATCGCTGCGCGCAACAGGGTGCTGGCTTCGTTGGCGCTGATGTTGCCCTGCACCGGGACCGATAGCTGTTCGCCGTCCTGTTCGAAATGCCACAGGCTCTTGCCGAAGTAGGAATGGGTCAGGCAGTTGTGCCGGCTCAGGTCCTCGACCCGCTGCGGTGCCGGGTGCTCGCGCAGGTAAGCGGGGGAGGCGCAGATCACCGAACGACAGACGGTCAGGCGCCGGGCGATCAGGTTGGGGTCCAGTTCGGTGCTGGTGCGAATCGCCAGGTCGATGCGCTCATCCACCAGGTTCACCGTGCGATCAAGCATCTGCAGATCGATGCTCACGCCGGGGTAGCGCTTGACGAAGGCCGCCACGGCATCGGCCAGTTGCGCCTGGCCGAACGAGGTACTGACGCTGATGCGCAGCAGGCCGCGCGGGGCATCGTCCGGTTCACTGACGGCGGCCTGCAAGTCGTTGCACAGCTCCAGCATCTGCCGGCAGCGGGGCAGGGTTTCATTGCCGGCGGCGGTCAGGCTCAACTTGCGGGTCGTGCGGTGCATCAGACGCGCGCCGACCCAGTCCTCCAGTTCCGCCAGATACCGTGAAACTACCGGCCGGGACAGCTCCAGATGATCGGCGGCGGCCGACTGGCTGCCCAGGTCGACCACCGTGACGAACACCCGCATTGCTTGTAGACGATCCATGATTTGCCCGATTTCAGAAACAATCTGTGTTTCAGCATCGCATTTTTTGTAACGAACCAGGCAACTAAGCTCTCTCTCCATGTCCTTCTGCTCCCCTGTAGGAGCGAGCAGGCTCGCGATGGTCGTCAACGATGACGCTGGAAACCTGATACCCCGCGGTGTCCTGTCGTCCATCGCGAGCAGGCTCGCTCCTACAGGGAGGCGGGTTTTCCATTCCGATAACGGTGCGAACAATGATCGGCATTACCTCTCTCAAACGCATTCTGCTGGCCACCGCCCTTGGCTTTGCTGGCCAGGCCAGCGCATCGACCTTGACGCTGGACGTCTACAACCCCGGCGAAAAGGCGATTTTCCCGGTGACCTCGGTGCTGGTCAGCGGCGACAAGGACGCGATCCTGGTGGACGCGCAGTTCGGCAAATCCCAGGCCGAGCAACTGGTGGAAAAAATCCGCGCCAGCGGCAAGCAACTGACCACCATCTACATCAGCCACGGTGACCCGGATTATTACTTCGGCCTCGACACCCTGACCGCTGCCTTCCCCAAGGCCAAGGTTCTCGCCTCGCAGCCAACCGTCGATCACATCAAGCAGACCGTGGCCGGCAAACTGGCGTTCTGGGGGCCGAAACTGGGCGCTGATGCGCCGGCCAAAACCGTCGTGCCCCAGGTGCTCAAGGGCGACAGCCTGATCCTCGAAGGGCAGAAATTGCAGGTCGTCGGTCTGGAGAGCAAACAGCCCGATCGCACCTTCGTCTGGATCCCGTCGATCAAGGCCGTGGTCGGTGGCGTAGTCGTCGCGGAAAACATCCACGTGTGGATGGCCGACACCCAGACGCCGCAGTCCCATGCCGATTGGTTGGCTACGCTGCACTCCATCGAAACGCTGAAACCGAAGACCGTCGTGCCGGGTCACTACCTTGGTGAAAGTGCCCGGTCCCTGGCTGCGGTGCAGTTCACGGCTGACTACATCAAGGCTTTCGACGAAGAAACCGCCAAGGCCAAGGATTCTGCCGCGCTGATCGCCGCGATGAAAAAACGCTACCCGACCCTGGGCGAGGAAAGCTCCCTGGAGCTGAGCGCCAAAGTCGCCAAGGGCGAGATGAAGTGGTAGTGCGCAGTTCCCTGATCGTTCCCACGCTCCGCGTGGGAATGCAGCCCGGGACGCTCTGCGTCCCATTGGAACGCAGAGCGTCCCTTGAGGCATTCCCACGCAGAGCGTGGGAACGATCACTTACGAGTACAGCCAACTGGAGAACGTCATGAGCAAAATCGCAATCATCGGTGCCACCGGCCGTGCCGGCAGCCAACTCCTGGAAGAAGCCCTGCGTCGCGGTCACAGCGTCACCGCCATCGCCCGCGATCCTTCGAAAATCGGCCAGCGTGAAGGCGTGGTCAGCAAGGCCGTCGATGCGCTGGATGGCGCTGCGCTGCAAGCGGCAATCGCCGGGCATGACGTGGTGATCAGCGCGGCGCATTTCGCGACGCTGCCGGCCAGCGCCGTGATCGGGCCGGTGAGGGCCGCCGGGGTCAAGCGCCTGCTGGTGGTGGGCGGTGCCGGTTCGCTGTTGTTGCCGGACGGTACCCGGGTGATCGACAGCGCAGGCTTTCCGGCGGAGTACAAGGCCGAGGCGGGTGCCGGTGCGGTGTTTCTGGACAATCTACGTCAGGAAAAGGATCTGGACTGGACCTTCCTGTCGCCGTCGGCGGAGTTTGTCGAAGGCGAGCGCACGGCGTCGTTCCGGGTTGGCAAGGATGATTTGCTGGTGAGCCGCGAAGGGCGCAGCTGGATCTCGTTTGCCGATTTTGCGATTGCGATGCTCGATGAAATCGAAGTGCCGAAGCATTCAAAACAACGGTTCACGGTCGGCTACTGAAACGACACCTCTCCCTGTAGGAGCGAGCCTGCTCGCGATGGTCGTTAACGATGACGCGGGCTGCCAGGTAAATCGCGGTGCCCTTGCGATCATCGCGAGCAGGCTCGCTCCTACAGAGAAGCGGTGCGGAGTTCAGCGCGACTGCGCCTGCTCCACCAACCACCCCATCAACTCACGCAACTTCGGCGAAGGCGCGGGTTTCTCCGGGAAAACCAGGTAATACGCCAGCCCGGTTTTTACCTTCAGATCGAAAGGCATGACCAGCCGTCCGGCATTCAGGTCATCGCCGATCAGCGACCAGTCGCCGATCGCCACGCCAGTCCCCTGGGACGCCATCGACATCGCCAGGTCCAGGGTTTCGAAATGCTGGCCCTTGCTGACATTGGTCAAATGCACATCCGCCGCTTTCAACCAGGCTTTCCAGTCCCGTTCATCGCGGGTGGGGTGCAGCAACAGGTGGTGCTGCAAGTCCGTCGGCGCCTGCAAGGCCAACGTGCCTTCGAGCATGGGCCGGGAGCAGACCGGGGTGAGTTGTTCATCAAACAGCAGGTGCGACTCCAGCGCGCGATCCGGTGGCGCGCCATACATCACCGCCGCATCGAATTGCTCCAGATGAAAATCCACCCCGTGCTTGACCGTGGTGGTCAATTCCACCGGCACGTCCGGCCGCTCCCGCTGCCATTGCAGCAAGCGCGGCAGCAACCAGCGCATGACGCAGGTCGGGGCCTTGAGTTGCAGGGTTTCGCGCTTCTCGCCGATCTGCTCCACCGCCTCGTCGATCAGGCCGAAAATCTGCTGCACCCGTGGCAGCCATTCACGTCCCTCGGCGGTCAGGTCCAGGCCCCGGGCCTGACGGATGAACAACTCATAACCGAGAAAATCTTCCAGCCCGGCGATCTGCCGGCTGACCGCGCCCTGGGTGATGTGCAGTTGCTCGGCGGCCCGGGTGAAATTGCAGCACTGCGCGGTAATCAGAAAAGTGTGCAGCGCCGGCAGGGGAGGCAGTCGTTTCATTGGGATCCAAGGTATGACGTGAGGACATGGCTAGTATGACTTTTTATCCATTGTTACGGCTACGTGTCGCCCGTTCCAATGAGGCCATCCCTGGACCTGCCCAATCATCATAAACACGGCGCAGGCCCGGCGTCTCAAACGAACAAGAAGGGCATACACATGGCGACGTGCGGCGAAGTATTGGTCAAGTTACTCGAAGGTTACGGTGTCGAGCAGGTATTCGGCATTCCGGGCGTTCATACCGTGGAGCTGTATCGCGGGCTGGCCCGTTCGAGCATCAACCACGTCACCCCGCGCCACGAGCAGGGCGCCGGCTTCATGGCCGACGGCTATGCCCGCACCAGCGGCAAGCCGGGTGTGTGCTTCATCATCACCGGCCCTGGCATGACCAACATCACCACCGCGATGGGTCAGGCCTACGCCGACTCGATCCCGATGCTGGTGATTTCCAGCGTGCAATCGCGCAGCCAGTTGGGCGGCGGTCGCGGCAAGCTGCACGAACTGCCGAACCAGAGCGCGCTGTGTGCCGGTGTCGCCGAGTTCTCCCACACCCTGATGTCGGCGTCCGAGTTGCCGGTCGTGCTGGCCCGCGCCTTCGCGCTGTTCCAGGCCGGTCGTCCACGCCCGGTACACATCGAAATCCCGTTGGACGTACTGGTTGAAGAAGCCGACGACCTGCTCGCCAGCCTGCCGGTCAACATCGACCGCGCCGGTGCCGCACCTTCCGCCGTCAGCCGCATGACTGAACTGCTGGCCAGCGCCCAGCGTCCGCTGATCCTCGCTGGCGGCGGCGCCATCGATGCTGCCGCCGAGCTGACCCAGCTGGCCGAACTGCTGGACGCACCGGTGGCCCTGACCATCAACGCCAAGGGCATGCTCGCATCCGCTCACCCGCTGTTGATCGGTTCGACCCAGAGCCTGGTCGCCACCCGTGCCCTGGTGGCCGAGGCCGACGTGGTGCTGGCCATCGGTACCGAGCTGGCCGAGACCGACTACGACGTCACCTTCAAAGGTGGTTTCGAGATTCCCGGCAAGCTGCTGCGCATCGACATCGATCCGGACCAGACCGTGCGCAACTACCCGCCGCACGTGGCCTTGGTAGCTGACTCGCGCAACGCCGCCCAGGCCTTGCTCAGCTCGCTGTCCCACAAGACCCTGGCCGCGCGCAGCAACGATTGGGGCCACGTGCGTGCCGCCCGTCTGCGCGAAGAACTGGCTGCCAGCTGGGATGCCCCGACCCTGGCCCAGACGCATTTCCTGGAAACCGTTCTGCGCGAATTGCCGGACGCGGTATTCGTCGGCGACTCGACCCAACCGGTGTACACCGGCAACCTGACGTTCAACCCGGAGCGCCCGCGCCGCTGGTTCAACTCGTCCACTGGCTACGGCACCCTCGGTTATGCCTTGCCGGCGGCGATTGGCGCCTGGCTCGGCGGCAGCACTGAGAGCGGCACCCGCCCACCGGTGGTGTGCCTGATCGGTGACGGCGGCCTGCAATTCACCCTGCCGGAACTGGCCAGCGCCGTTGAAGCGCGCACCCCGGTGATCGTGCTGCTGTGGAACAACCAGGGTTACGAAGAGATCAAGAAATACATGGTCAACCGCGCCATCGAGCCGGTGGGCGTGGACATCTACACCCCGGACTTCATCGGTGTGGCCAAGGCCCTGGGCTGTGCGGCGGAAGCCGTCAGCGACGCCGACAAGCTGCGCATTGCCCTGCGTGCCGCCGCCGATCGTCAGGGGCCCACCCTGATCGAAATCGACCAGACCGCGTGGACCCAGGCGGTGTCGAAATGAGCGTATCCCTGACTCTGCCAACCACCCTGGACGGCCTGTACATCGACGGCCAATGGTCCGCCGGCAACGAGCACCTGCGGGTGATCAACCCGGCCACCGAAGCGCTGCTGACCACGGTGGTGGGCGGTGATGAACAAGCGGTCGAGCAGGCCGTCAGCGCGGCCACCCGGGCGTTCGCCGACTGGTCGAAGACCTCCGGCGCCGAGCGCGGCGCGATTCTGCGCAAGATCGCTGCCGGCGTGTCGGCTGCTCGTGAGCGCTTGATGCAGTTGCAGTCGAGCAACAACGGCAAGCCACAGTTCGAAGCGGCCATCGACGTCGATGATGTGATCGCTACCTTCGAGTACTACGCAGGTCTGGCCGAAGGCCTGGACGCGAAGCAGGACAGCACCGTCGAGCTGCCAAGCGATGATTTCAGTGCACGCCTGCGCCGCGAACCCTGCGGTGTAGTCGGCCTGATCGTGCCGTGGAACTTCCCGATGGTCACCACCGCCTGGAAACTCGCCCCGGCCCTGGCCGCCGGTTGCTGCGTGGTGCTCAAGCCATCGGAAGTGACGCCGCTGCCGGAACTTGAACTGGCAACCATCATTGCCCAAGCCGGTTTGCCGGCCGGTGTGTTCAACCTGGTTTGCGGTACCGGCCTGGCCGTGGGCGCGCCACTGTCGGCGGACCCGCGCATCGCCAAGATTTCCTTCACCGGCAGCAATGCGGTGGGCGTACAGGTCATGCAGCGCGCGGCGGAAACCGTCAAGGGTGTGAGCCTGGAACTGGGCGGCAAGTCGTCGCTGCTGGTGCTGGCTGATGCCGACATCGACCTGGCGGTGGACGTGGCCTGCGGTGGCGGTTTCTTCAACGCCGGGCAAATGTGCTCCGCCACCAGCCGCGTGCTGGTTGCCGATGAGTTGGCCGATGAATTCATGACCCGTCTGAAGGCCCGCGCCGAAGCGATTCGCGTGGCCGATCCGTTCGACCCGAATGTAGAGATGGGCGCACTGGTCAATCAGGCGCAATACCAGCGCGTGCTCGGCCACATCGATCGCGGCCTGAGTGCCGGCGCCACGTTGGTGTGCGGCGGCAATCGTCCGGCGGATCTTGCGCGCGGATATTTTTTGCAGCCGACGGTCTTCACCGACGTGCCCCTGGACAGTGCGCTGTGGTGTGAGGAGATCTTCGGCCCGGTGATCTGCGTACGTCGTTTCAACTCCGAAGCCGAGGCGATCGCCCTGGCCAACGACAGTCAGTTCGGTCTGGTGGCCAGCGTGGTCAGCAGCAATGCCGAAACGGCGGATCGCGTCGCCAACGCCCTGCAGGCGGGGCTTGTATGGATCAACGCACCGCAGGTGATCTTCCCGCAGACCGCCTGGGGTGGCTACAAGCAGAGCAGCATCGGCCGCGAATTGGGGCCGTGGGGCTTGCAGGCTTTCCAGGAAATCAAACACGTGATTCGGGCTGTCTGACGCCCCTATCACACTGTAGGAGCGAGCCCTGCTCGCGATGCACTCATAGGCGACACGGGCCGTCTGATGCCCCGCGTTTTCGTTGACGTCCATCGCGAGCAGGCTCGCTCCCACAGGTAAAAAGAGTCATGCGCCTACGTCATGGCTCCAATGATTTTTTATCGATAGTCAGTTGTTTTGCACGACCTCAGGATGAACTCACCGGTTCAACCAAGCCCCCGAAGATACGGGAGCCAGCGCTGATCCGACCGCGCGGATGCAACAGTTTCGACCTGCCTCATACCTACAAAAACAAAGGGAGTCCGTAATGGGCGAGCATGATCTGAACAGACGTCAATTCATCAAGACCGTGGGCGTAGCCTCGGTTGCCGCGGCGGCCATGAGCCTGCCGTTCGTCAAGGCCAACGCCAGCGACACCCGCTTTGCCGGCAAGACCCTGAAACTGCTGACCTGGTCCGATGACACCGGCCTGGCAGCACTGCGCAACATCGCCGCGACCTTCGAAGACAAGTACGGCTGCAAGGTCGTCGCCGACCGTACCGGCAGTACCTCGGAAATGGTCGCCAAGCTCAAGGCCGGCGGTGATCGTCCGCAATACGACATCATCACCCTGGCGGGCGTTGGTGCCGAAGGTCTGGCCGCCGCCGACCTGCTGGAAAAACCCGATCTGAACCGTATTCCCAACCTGGTCGACGTACCGGAGAAATACCGCACCGGCGCCAATGGCCACGGTATCGGTTACCTGCTCTGGTGCAACAGCCTGGTCTACAGCACCCGCACCCAGAAAGAAGCGCCGACCAGCTACGCCTCCCTGTGGGATGCCGATGCGGCGCCGAACATCTTCCTGCCGCCGCCGAACTGGACCGAGGCCATGGACCTGATCATCATCGCCGCCAAACTGGCCGGTGGTGACGAGCACAACATCGAGCCTGGCTTCAAGAAACTCGCCGAGCTCAAGGACCGCGTGGTGACCCTGGGTGAAAACCCGAACCAGATCGCCGAGCTGTTCCGCACCGGTTCCCTGGACATGGGCGGCCTGTACGCACCAGCCTTTTTCCCGAAACAGATCCGCGACCCGAACTACGGCCTGGGCGCCACCTTCGGCATGAAGGAGGGTTTCTACACCGACCTGATGCTCTCGGTGATGCCGAAGAACCGTCCGGGCGACACCGACATGGCCTACGCCTTCATCAACCACTCCCTGGACCCGCTGGTGCAGGGCAAGATGGCCGAAGACATCTACAACGGCCCGGTCAACGCCAAGGCGATCATCTCCGCCGAAGCACGCAAGAGCCCGTACATCCTGACTCCGGAGCAAATCTCCGAGAAGGCGATCATGCACGACAACGCCTTCCTGGCGACGGTGCATGACCAATGGATTCGTCGTTACACGGAAATCTTTTCTTCCTGATCTTCGGACACTGAACATCCCCCTGTGGGAGCGAGCCTGCTCGCGATTGCGGCCTGACATCCACCGATGATGTCGACTGATACATCGCTATCGCGAGCAGGCTCGCTCCTACAAGGGGGCGATGTGCCCGCAAGATTTGTGTTTGTCAGCTGCTTTCCATTGACGAGACCCTTGCTATGGAACACCAACCTCTGACCCATCCGGTGAGTGCCGCCCCCGTGCGCGCCGATCGCGGTATTTCGCCGACGGCCCGTGCCTGGTTTTTCCTCACGCCGTCGATGCTGTTTCTGGGCGTGCTGATCGCCGCCAGCCTGCTGGTTCTGCGCATGAGCGTGGGCACCAAGGGCGCGGAATGGTCCGGGTTCAGCCTGGCCAGCTATGCCCAACTGCTGGAACCCTATTACCTCAAATCCCTGATTCTGACCCTGCGCCTGGCGCTGATCAGTGCAGTGATTGCCGTGGTGCTGGCGATCCCGGTGGCCTACACCATGTCGCGCCTGACCTCGCCCTTTGTGCGACGCATATTCCTCGCCGCGGTGCTATTGCCGTTGCTGGTCAACCTGCTGCTGCAGAGCTATGGCTGGCTGGTGATTCTGGGACCGGGCGGAATGCTCAACCAGACGCTGATGGGCCTGGGCCTGATCAAGCGTCCGATCATGCTGCTGTACAACCAGAACGGCGTGTTGATGGGCCTGGTACAGACCGCTTTCCCGCTGGCCGTGCTGCCGATTGCCAGCGCCATGCGTGGCGTTGCCCGCAGCTACGAAGAAGCCGCCGCCACCCTCGGCGCCAGTCGCTTCCAGGTGTTCCGTCAGGTGGTGTTGCCCATGAGTCTGCCGGGAATCATTACCGGCGCGACTTTGGTGTTCGCCTACAACGCCAGCAGTTTCGTGGTGCCGTTGCTGCTCGGTGGCCGTCGCGTGCCGATGCTGGCGGTGATGGTGCATGACCAGATCGCCCCGCTGATGAACTGGCCCGCCGCGTCCGCCGCCGGCGTGGTGCTGATCGTCACCACCCTGGCGATCATGACGCTGTCCGAATACATCACTGGCCGTCGTCGGCGCATGCTGGAGGCTTCGCAATGAGTACCCTGATCAAAAAGCGCCAGTCACTGCTGCCAGGTGAGACCGGCAAGTTCGCCGGGACCCTCTCGGGTTTCATCCTGCTGCTGGCGGTACTGCCGATCCTGACGATGATCGTCATGTCGTTCAGCGGTTCGTCGAACCTCGACTTCCCGCCCAGCAGCTACAGCCTGCAGTGGTACAAGGCTGCCTGGCACACCTTCGTTTCGCCGGACGCCAGCGATGTGCTGAGTCTCGGCCAGGCCATGACCACCAGCCTGATGGTGTCGTGCCTGACCATGATTTTCGCCACGCTGATCGCGGTGCCGGCGGCCTATGCGCTGACTCGTTGCGAGTTCCGTGGCAAGGCCGTGGCGCTGCAACTGATGTCGCTGCCACTGGTGTTCCCGATGGTGGTACTGGGCCTGGCCTTGCTGCTGGTGTTCGACAGCCTGCCGTTCCACATGACCACCTCGCGGCTGGTGATTGCCCACGTGATCCTCGCGTTGCCATTCGTGGTGAAGAACTGCACGGCGGCCATGCTTTCCATTGGCAGCGAAGTGGAAGAAGCCGCGCAAATGCTCGGCGCCTCGCCACTGCGGGCGATTGTCGACGTGGTGGTGCCGTTGATGAAGTCGGGGATTCTGGCGGGCATGCTGCTGGCATTCATCGTTTCGTTCAACGAATTCACCGTGACCTATTTCCTCTACACCATCGACGTGATGACCGTGCCGATCTGGATGTACAGCCGCACCGTGTCTTCGCTCGACCCCACCGTATTCTCGTTTGCCGTGCTGATCGTGCTGATCGACTTCGTGCTCATTTGGGCGCTGGAAAAGTTGGTCGGTGAAGGCGGCGTTTCGTTCTGATTTCTTGAGGTGATTTATGTCTGGTCTGATTCTGGAAAACGTCGAGAAACACTACGGCTCGGCCTGCGCGGTAAAGGATGTGAACCTGCATTTGCCCGAGGGCAAGCTGGTGTGTTTCCTCGGCCCTTCGGGGTGTGGCAAGACCACTCTGCTGCGCATGATCGCGGGGCTTGAGTCCCTGACCGGCGGCGAGATTCGCCTGGACGGTGAGGACATTGGCCATACGCCTGCGCATCTGCGCAATTTCGGCATGGTGTTCCAGTCCCTGGCGCTGTTCCCGCACATGACCGTGGGGGAGAACATCGCTTATCCGCTGAAGCTGCGCGGGGTCAGCAAGGCTGACCAGCAGGCGCGGGTGGTGGAGTTGCTGGAGCTGATTCAGCTCAAGCCGATGATCGATCGCCCGGTGGCCAAGCTGTCCGGTGGTCAACGCCAGCGCGTGGCAATCGCCCGGGCGATTGCCAACCACCCGAAAATCCTGTTGCTCGATGAACCGCTGTCGGCGCTGGACGCCAAACTGCGCGAATCGATGCAAGTGGAAATCCGCCAGCTGCAACAACGCCTGAACATCACCACCATCATGGTCACCCACGATCAGCGCGAGGCCATGACCATGGCCGATATCGTGGTCGTGCTGGGTGAACATCGGGTGCAACAGGTGGGCACGCCGATCGAGATCTATCGGCATCCGGCCAACGAATTCGTGGCCGACTTCATCGGCTCCGGCAACATCTTCCCGGCCACGGCGCTGGGCGATGGCAAGGTCAGCCTGCCCGGTGGCGACGCGCTGCAAGTGCCAATCTGCAGCAGCATCGTGGTCGGTGAGAAGGTGAAGATGCTGATTCGTCCGGAAGACCTGCAACTGTCGCCGGCACAGGCCTCGGCGGGTAATCGGCTGCTGGGCAAGGTGACGTTCGTGCGGGACATCGGCGCGACCATCGAGACCACGGTGGAGTGTTCCGGGGTGACGTTCACGGCGCTGAGCACGCCGAATCAGGATGTGGGGTTGCGGGTTGGGCATCCGGTGTCGGTGACCTTGCCGGCGGAGGCTTGCCGCGTTCTTGGTGCCTGATCCGAAATAGGCGCTGCTCTTGCTGGCCTCATCGCGAGCAGGCTCGCTCCTACATTGGGACGGTGTACGCCGATCCATTGTAGGAGCGAGCCTGCTCGCGATGAGGGCCTCACAAACGACATAAAAATCAGCTAGACCGACAACCGCAACCGCGCCAAATCCCGCAACGGCGGCGCGCCGAACAGCCGGCTGTACTCCCGGCTGAATTGCGAAGGGCTTTCGTAGCCCACCCGATACCCCGCCGCCGAAGCTTCCAGCCCTTCGGCCAGCATCAGCCGCCGGGCTTCCTGCAGGCGCAACTGCTTCTGATATTGCAACGGACTCATCGCCGTCATCGCCTTGAAGCGGTGGTGCAGGGTCGACACGCTCAGGTTCACTTCTTTGGCCAGATCATCGATGCGCAACGGCTGCTCAAAGTTGCCGTTGAGCCATTTGATCGCCTGGCTGATGCGATGGCTCTGGCTGTTGGCGATGGCGATTTCATACAGCCGATGGCCCTGGGGGCTGCGCAGCAGTCGATAGAGGATTTCCCGGCGAATCAGCGGCGCGAGCATGGCGATGTCTTTCGGGGCATCGAGCAGTCGCGCCAGGCGCAGCACCGCGTCGAGCATCGCGCTGTCCAGGTGCTCCACATACAACCCGCGACCGGTGGGCCGGGCAGGCACGCCCATGGGGCCGGCATCGGCGATCAGCGCGGTGATTTCCGCCGGGTCGATGTCCAGGCGCACGGCCAGAATCGGCTCTTCGGCCGTCACATTGACCACGCGCCCGCTGAGCGGCATCGACACCGACACCACCAGGTAATTGAGCGGGTCGTAATTGAAGTACTCGTCCGCCAGCCGCACTTCCTTGCGCCCCTGGGCCATGATGCACAGCGCCGGTTGCGCGAGCACTGGGGCGAACTCGTGGTTCTGGCTGTGGCGCGACATGAACAGTGAATCGACGGCAGTGGCATAACTGCCATCTTCGGCGGTGTTGCGCCGGATGATCGCCGCCAGTTCCGCGCGCTGCTTTTCCATGTCGGCATCAGAAGGGAGTTGAAAACGATCGAATGACGTCATGCGCGGCATCCTCGGCAAGGGCGGTGGAATGAGGCAGAGCATAAGATTGTGCAAGCTTGAGCGGTAGACACATCCTGTCAAATGCTTGCCTGATCCTGCACGGGATGGCTTCTTTTGAAGATCAAAAGATCGCAGCCTTCGGCAGCACCTACACAAAACCCATGTGACGAACTCGTGACGGTGTTTTACACATTTTTACAGGCTACCCCGACACGTTCGCAGGATTGTGCAACGTAGCGGCAGGAATCGACTAACGAGGCAGGCACCGCGCCCCTTAACCTTGGATCCTGTCGCAGCCCGTCCCAGGCTGCCACGCAACTCCCCGGGAGGATGGAACATGTCGAAGCAGATCCCCGTCAGTCATATGGCTTTTGTCCGCGCACGCGCCGGGCGTTCGCAAGAGCTGGGTGTGCGCCTGAGCGCACTGATCGAACCGTCCCGCGCGGCAGCGGGTTGCCTGAGTTTTGCCTTGCAGCATTCCCAGGGTGATCCGGACCTGTGGCTGGTGTCCGGTTTCTGGGTCAATCAAAAGGCCATGACCGCCTATTTCAGCACCCCGGCCATGGAGGTGTTTGCCGAGCTGGTGCAGGACCTGGTGGTCAACAGCCTGGATTTCCATACTTTCAAGGAGGTTTCGGAGGCGCAGGCCTTGCGTCAGTCCGGTGCGGCGGTACACAAACTGGCCGGTTGAGGGTTTAATGTCCGGCTTATTTTGACTGAGCCAGGATGTGTGACATGGCACGTAAAGAGTTTGAACACTTCGAAGCGGTTTCCGCTGTCGTTCCCGTCGAGTTGGGGGGCAACAAGGGCTATCACGCGGCGATTGCCGTCAAGGCACTGGTCGGTGGTGGTGCGCCACGCTTCCACAAGCTGTTGGAGGGTCAGGTTTTCCCGGGGGCCATCGCCGCCGATGAGGCCGCCATCCAGGAGCTGGAACGCCTCAAGGGTGTCGACGATGACGCCGAGCTGATCTGGTAACTACTTCTTCGCCCCCGGGCGATACATCTTGAATAACGCCTCAGGCCCCAGCTGAAAGTAATCCGCCGGCCCGCCGCCGCGCAGAATCGGTTCTGCCGCGGCGGTGTCGTAGACCCCGTCCTTCAACAGCCATTTGGCGATATGCACGGCGACCACCTCGCCGAGAATCAGCCAGCTCGGCACCACGTTCCCGTCCGCGCGCTGCAACTGAATGATCTGCGTGACCTTGCACTCGAAGGACACCGGGGTTTCGGCCACCCGTGGCACCGAGATGATTTTCGAGGCCACCGGGGTCAGTCCCGACAGCTCGAACTCGTCGACTTCCGGACCCACGTTGGCGCAGCTCTGGTTCATCTGCTCGGCCAAAGGCCGGGTCGCCAGGTTCCAGGCGAATTCGCCGGTCTGTTCGATGTTGTTCAGGCTGTCTTTGCGCCCGATGCTGGAAAAACCAATGATCGGCGGAATGTAGTTGAAGGCGTTGAAGAAACTGTAGGGCGCCAGGTTCAGGCGGCCCTCGGCATCCTGCGAGGAGATCCAGCCAATGGGACGCGGGCCGACGATCGCATTGAACGGATCGTGCGGCAGGCCGTGGCCGTTGGCGGGTTCGTAGAAGTGGATGTCGTCGGGCATGGGGGCAATCCTGGCGCTTTTCATGAGGCGGTCATGGTGCAAGGAGCGACGACATTTTTCCAGCCAATGAATTTCTGTAGGAGCAAAGCTTGCTCGCGATGACGGTGTATCAGCCACCAGTGATGCTGGATGTGCCGGCCTCATCGCGAGCAAGCTTTGCTCCTACAGGGAATCGCGTGCTCCAGAAATGACCAAGCCCGGCCGAGGCCGGGCTTTGGTGTCACCGGGGTGAATCAGCTGATGGATGCGCCACCAGTGCGATCGTAGCCATCGGCGGCGACGGTAGCGCCACCAGTGCGGTCGTAGCCGTCGGCGGCGACGGTAGCGCCACCAGTGCGATCGTAGCCATCGGCGGCAACGGTGGCACCGCCAGTGCGATCGTAGCCATCAGCGGCAACGGTAGCGGAGCCAGTGCGGTCGTAGCCGTCTGCTGCGACAGCAGAACCGGTGCGGTCGAAACCGTCGGCGGCGAAGGTGTTGGCGGCCAGTACGGACAGGGCAATCGCAAGGAACAGTTTGGTTTTCATTTTCATTCTCCAGATTCGTTGGCGTTTTGTGTCTTGGGCATGGGTTTCATGCTACGCCAATTAAACTGATTAAAAAGCGCAAAATAATGTTAGAAACAATCGATTAATTAGATGTTAAGGCTGTCGAGCTTTTTCGCTTTTCAGACACTGATGAGCGCAAGGCAATTAATCGATTAGGCAGGATCAGGATGGAGGGCGAGCATTAACTCGTGATTAATCGGCTCTTTTGCCTGCGTGACAGAATTTTCATAAACCGCTTACCCATTTTTCACCCCCTGTTCTCCAGTCTGCGCGCCATCGGATAAAACGAAGAAATACGGCCGTCTTGACCATTGGAGCTGCACCTCGATGAATAAACTTCCTCAAATCACCCTGGCGTTCTGGGTGATGAAAATCTGCGCGACGACCCTGGGGGAAACCGCCGGCGACTTGCTGTCGATGACGCTTAATGTCGGTTATGCCGTCAGCTCGCTGATTCTGATCAGCGTGTTTGTGCTGACCCTGGTCACGCAACTGATGTCCAAGACCTACAAACCGATGCTGTACTGGATCGTGATCCTGTCGACCAGCACCGCCGGTACCACCATGTCCGACTTCATGGACCGCACCCTCGAACTGGGCTATGCCACGGGGTCGATGATCCTGATTGCGATTTTGCTGGGCATCTTTGCGGCCTGGCGCCTGAGCGGCGATTCGCTGAACGTGAGCAAGGTCCAGACGTTCCGCGGCGAGATGTTCTACTGGATGGCGATTCTGTTCTCCAACACCCTGGGCACGGCGTTGGGCGATTATCTGGCCGATGATTCCGGCCTTGGCTTCGCCGGCGGCGCGCTGTTGATCGGCTCGACCATCGCGGTGGTGGTGCTGCTCAAATACTTCACGAAGATTTCGACAGTGGTGCTTTTCTGGGTGGCGTTCGTGCTCACCCGACCGTTCGGTGCGACCCTGGGCGACTTGATGACCAAGCCCCATGAAAAGGGTGGCCTGGATTTCGGCACCATCGGTTCGTCGGCGGTGTTGGCGGGGATTCTGCTGGTGATGATCGTGGGGGCGTCGATGGCGCAGAAGCGCTTCGGGAAACAGCCGGTTGCCGAGTTGTCCTGATACCGAGGTGAACCCATCGCGAGCAAGCTTTGCTCCTACAGTGGTGTGTCGTTCGCAAGTTTGGCGAACGACAAAAATCCGTAGGAGCAAGGCTTGCCCGCGATGAGGCCAGTACAGCCACCATCAATTGTGGCTATTAGTCAGTAACAATCCGCGAATGCTTCTGGGTGTCCTTCATGGTGACGTACACCAGCAACGAAATGGCGATGCACCCCGTCACGTACCAGTAGTAGCCGCTTTCCATGCCGATGCTCTTGAACCACAGGGCGATGTATTCAGCGGTGCCGCCGAAGATCGATACGGTCAGTGCATACGGCAGGCCGACGCCCAGGGCGCGGATTTCGGTCGGGAACAGTTCGGCTTTGACCACCGCGTTGATCGAGGTGTAGCCGCTGACGATGATCAGCGCCGCCATGATCAGGAAGAACGCACCCCACCAGGTCTGGATGGTGTGCAGGGTCATCAGGATCGGTACGGTGAAAATCGTGCCCAGTACGCCGAAGGCGATCAGGATCGGACGACGACCGATCTTGTCCGACAGCCCGCCGATGATCGGTTGCAGGCACATGAACAGGAACAGCGTGGCCGCGGAAATGGTGGTGGAGTCGGAAATGCTCATGCCGACGGTGTTCACCAGGTATTTCTGCATGTATGTGGTGTAGGTGTAGAACGCCAGCGTACCGCCCATGGTCAGGCCGACCACGGTCAGCAGTTCTTTCGGATGGCGCAGCAAGGTGCGCATCGCGCTTTCCTTGGCCTTCTCTTTTTTCACGAACGACTCGGTTTCTTCCATGCCGCGACGCAGATAGAGCGCGACCACGGCACACAGCGCGCCGATGGCGAACGGAATGCGCCAGCCCCAGGCATACAGCTGTTCGGTGGTCAGGGTTTGCTGCAGGACGATCAGCACCGCCAGCGCGATGAGCTGGCCGGAAATCAGGGTCACGTACTGGAAGCTGGAGTAGAAGCCACGACGTTCCTTGGTGGCCATCTCGCTGAGGTAAGTGGCGGAGGTACCGTATTCGCCGCCAACCGAGAGGCCCTGCAGCAGACGGGCGAACACCAGCAGGATCGGCGCGAAAATGCCGATGACTTCATAGCTCGGGCTCAGGGCGATCAGCAGCGAGCCGAAGCACATCAGATAGACCGAAGCCATCAGCGCCTTTTTGCGCCCGACCTTGTCGGCGTACAGGCCCATGAGCCAGCCACCGATCGGCCGCATCAAAAAGCCCACGGCAAAGATCGCAGCGGTGTTCATCAGCTGTGCGGTGGAGGAGCCGGCAGGGAAAAAGGTCTTGGCGAAGTACAGGGAGAAGGCGGCATAGACGTACCAGTCATACCACTCGACCATGTTGCCGACAGAACCGCTGAAGATCGATTTGATGCGATTGGCAGTGGTTCTTTCTTTGGTCGGCACGGCAGCCGACCCAAGGGGCAGGGTATTGGAGTTATCCATTGAAGGATCCTTCGTTTAGTTGTTTTTGTGGAGCGCGCTTGAACGCCGCCTGAAGGGGCTATAGCAGGAGCTGTGCCAAGGGGGAGAGGGCCGGTTTAGAGGGGTTGACCAGTTTTGGTGAGCGGAAATCCGCTTATATGTAATTGGGTGTGAGCGGAAAATCGCTCATTCTTCCAGATAGTTTTGTTGTATGTGCCGACCCCATCGCGAGCAGGCTCGCTCCCACAATGGCAAGGCGTTCACCGATCTACTGTGGGAGCGAGCCTGCTCGCGATGAGGTCAGATCAAACACCAAAAAAATCAGCCTTAGGGAAGGAACATCTCTCTGGCAAGCCCATGCCGCTGCATCTTTTCATTGAAGGTACGACGCGGCAGTTGCAGTTCTTCCAGCACCGCCTTGACGTCCCCCTTGTGCCGGCTCAGCGCCGCGCGCAGGCATTGCGCTTCAAAGGCTTCCTGCTGTGCGGCCAATGATTGCCCGGGCTCGATGCCCGCCGGCAGCGGCTCGCCCAGCCCCAGGACCTGACGTTCGGCCGCGTTCGCCAGTTCGCGCACGTTGCCCGGCCAGTCGTGGCTCAGCAGGTAGCTCAACTGCGGCCCGCTCAAGGGCGAAAAACTGCGGCCCAGGCGTTCGGCGGCCTGTCGGGCGAAAGCCTCGTACAACAGGGGAATGTCTTCGCGGCGGTCGCGCAACGGTGGCAGGCGCAGTTCGGCGACGTTCAGGCGATAGGCCAGGTCCTCGCGAAAACGCCCGGCTCGCGCTTCGTCGAGCAGGTCCGGCTTGGTCGCAGCGATGATCCGCAAATCCACGCGAATACTCTGGTTCGACCCCAGGCGCTCCAGCTTCTGCTCCTGCAACACCCGCAGCAGTTTCACCTGCTGCGCCAGAGGCATGCTTTCGATCTCATCGAGAAACAAAGTGCCGCCGTCGGCATATTCGAGTTTGCCGATGCGCTTGCCCTGGGCGCCGGTGAAGGCACCGCTTTCATGGCCGAACAGCTCGGCCTCGAACAGTTGCTCGGGGATGGCCGCGCAGTTCAAGGCGACAAAGGGTTTGTCGGCACGGGGTCCGAAGTCGTGCAGGCAGCGGGCAACCAGTTCTTTGCCGCTGCCGGTTTCGCCGCGGATCAATACGTTGACCGGCAGTGCCGCCAGGTCCAGCACTTGCCCGCGCAACGTCTGCAAGCTGCGCGAAACCCCGAGCAGCGTCGCATCGAGCTTGACGCGGTTGTCGGCCTGCTCGTGCAAGGCGCGGTTTTCCAGGACCAGACGGCGCTTGTCCAAGGCGCGGCGCAGGCTGCCGAGCAGGGTTTCGGGGGTGAAGGGTTTTTCCAGAAAATCGTAGGCGCCATCGCGCATGGCATCGACCGCCATCGGCACATCACCGTGACCGGTCAGCAGGATCACCGGCAGGTCGGCATCGCGGCGCTGCACTTCGGCCAGCAGTTCCAGGCCGGTCATGCCGGGCATGCGCACATCGCTGAGAATCACCCCGGCAAAATGCCTGGGCAGTTGCGCCAGGCACTCATCGGCGCGGCTGAACAACTGCACCTCGAAACCCGACAGGCTCAGCCATTGCTCGACGGCACTGCGGATGCTGCTTTCGTCGTCGACCACCATCACAGAATTCAGCATGAACCGTGGGCCTCCAGATCGATGGGCAGGGTCAGGGCAAACACCGCGCCGTTGGCATGATTATCGGCGGTCAGGCGTCCGCCCGATTCATGCACGATAGCGAAAGACACCGCCAGGCCGATACCCAGGCCATCGCCCACAGGCTTGGTGGTGAAAAACGGGTCGAACACTTTCGGCAGGTTTTCTTCGGCGATGCCGCTGCCATTGTCGATGACGCTCAATCGCCAGGTCTGTTCGATGGCTTCGAGACGGATTTCCAGGCGCTTGCAGGTTTTGTCGCGCATGGCGTCCAGGGCATTGCGCAGCAGGTTGATCAGCACTTGCTCCAGACGAATCGCATCGCCGCGCACCCAGGCCGGGCGTGTCAGGTGCAGCACGGTACTGACCTGCTCATCGCGCAACCGCGTATCGAGCAGTTGCAGCGCCTGATCCACCACCGCCGCCAGGTCCAAACGCTCGCGCAAGCCGCTGGGGCTCTTGCGGGCGAAGGTTTTCAGGTGGCCGGTGAGGGCGGCCATACGGGTGAGCATCTCGTCGACGGGCTTGAGGGCTGCGTAGGCTTCATCGACCCGACCGTGGTCGAGCAGCAGGCGCAGGGTGGCCAACTGCATGCGCTGCGCGGTCAGCGGCTGATTGATTTCATGAGCCAGGGCGGCCGACATCTGCCCGAGGGCGGCCAGCTTGGCCGATTGCACCAGTCCTTCCTGGGCTGTACGCAGGTCGCGGGTGCGTTCTTCCACCAGTTGCTCAAGCTCCTCGCGGCTGCGCTGGCGCATTTTCGCCAGGCGCCAGCGCTGGTTGAGGAACAGCAGCAGAAACACCAGTGTCAGCCACAGCCCGGCAGCGGCGAGCGCGGCGTTGCGACTGTCTTCGAACGCCACCTGCGGGCGGCGCAGCAGGTGCAAAGTCCAGCCTTCGGCAGCCAGCGGCAGGGATTCCCACAGATAATCCGCCTGACCGTCCGGACCTTGCACACGGGCCAGCTCGCTGTTGTCATCGAAGCGTCGCAGCGAGTGATAGTCCAGAGGGGTCAGCGGTTGCTTGTCGTATTGACGGGTGGCCTTGAGTTCGGCGTGATCGTGGTCGTTCAACGGCTTTAGCAGGCGATAGCGCCAGCCCGGTTGGTTGGCGATGAACACGATCCCGCGGGCATCGCTGACCAGCAAGGTATCGCTGCCCTGGCTCCACTCCCGTTCCAGTTCCGGAAATTCCAGCTTGACCACCATGGCGCCGAGAAACTGCCCGTCGTCGTTGGTCACGGCGCTGGACAGGAAGTAACCCGGAATGCCGCTGGTCACCCCCACAGCATAAAAGCGCCCGGTGCCCTGGGTGCGGGTCTGGTTGAAGTAAGGGCGGAAGCCATAGTTGTGGCCAACATAACTGCTGGGCAGTCGCCAGTTGCTTGCGGCGACGGCAAGACCGGTGCGGTCCAGCAATTCCAGGGTCGAGGATTCGGCGGCGCCGTTGATTTGTTCCAGCTTGCGGTTCAGTACGTCCTGTTGCGTGGGGCTGACCGGTCCCTTGAGCGCGTCGCGCAATTGCGGGTCCAGCGCCAGCACCGAGGGCAGGGCGCGGTAGCGTTCGATCAGGGTGTGCAGGGAGGTGGCATAAAGCCCCAATTGCTGATTGGCGCGGGCTGCGTCTTCGACCATGGATTGGCGCACGGCATGGCGCATCGCCAGAGTGGCGGCGATGACGGCGCCGGCGATGATGACCAGGGTATAGAGCGTCAGGCGCAGGGGGCGGGATGACAGGAACATGCAGGCATTACACACGGTGGTACGGAGGGGGCGCACCATAACATGGGCTGCCGGGCCCTTGTAGGAGCGAGCCTGCTCGCGATGGACGTCAACGATAACGCGGGGCATCTGGCAGCCCGAGTCGTTCATGCGACCATCGCGAGCAGGCTCGCTCCTACAGGGGATATGGGCAGGCAATAAAAAAGGCGACAGGGGCCAAGCCCTGTCGCCTTTTTCGGTCAATCGAAGCGCTTACTGCACTTCGACCGCCAGGCTTTCACTGATCTTTTGCTGCCAGATGGCAGGACCGGTGATGTGTACCGACTCGCCCTTGCTGTCGACCGCAACGGTCACTGGCATGTCTTTGACCTCGAACTCGTAGATCGCTTCCATACCCAGCTCGGCGAAGGCTACGACGCTGGACTTCTTGATCGCTTGCGCCACCAGGTAAGCCGCGCCGCCCACTGCCATCAGGTAAACGGCCTTGTGGTCCTTGATCGCGTCGATCGCGGTCGGGCCGCGTTCGGATTTGCCGATCATGCCCAACAGGCCGGTTTGCTCGAGGATCTGACGGGTGAACTTGTCCATCCGCGTGGCGGTGGTAGGACCTGCTGGGCCAACCACTTCTTCGCGCACCGGATCAACCGGGCCGACGTAGTAGATGAAGCGACCCTTGAGGTCCACCGGCAGGGATTCACCCTTGTTCAGCATCTCGACCATGCGCTTGTGCGCAGCGTCGCGACCGGTGAGCATCTTGCCGTTGAGCAGGATGGTTTCGCCCGGCTTCCAGCTCTGCACTTCTTCCGGGGTCAGGGTGTCGAGGTTGACGCGACGGGCCGACGGGCCGGCTTCCCAGACGATTTCCGGGTAGGCGTCCAAAGGTGGCGCTTCCAGCGAGGCCGGGCCGGAACCGTCAAGCACGAAGTGCGCGTGACGGGTGGCGGCGCAGTTCGGGATCATGCACACCGGCAGGGACGCGGCGTGGGTCGGGTAGTCCATGATCTTCACGTCGAGCACGGTGGTCAGGCCACCGAGGCCCTGGGCGCCGATGCCCAGCTGGTTGACCTTCTCGAACAGCTCCAGGCGCATCTCTTCGATGCGGTTCTGTGGGCCACGGGCTTTCAGCTCGTGAATGTCGATGGACTCCATCAACACTTCCTTGGCCATCACCGCGGCTTTCTCGGCGGTGCCGCCGATGCCGATACCCAGCATGCCCGGTGGGCACCAGCCGGCACCCATGGTCGGAACGGTCTTGAGCACCCAGTCGACGATCGAGTCGGACGGGTTGAGCATGGCCATTTTCGACTTGTTCTCGGAACCGCCGCCCTTGGCCGCCACGTCCACTTCCACGGTGTTACCCGGAACGATGGAGTAGTGGATAACGGCAGGGGTGTTGTCCTTGGTGTTCTTGCGAGCGCCCGCCGGGTCGGCGAGGATCGAAGCGCGCAGGACGTTTTCCGGCAGGTTGTAGGCGCGACGAACGCCTTCGTTGATCATGTCGTCCAGGCTCATGGTGGCGCCATCCCAACGCACGTCCATGCCCACGCGGACGAACACGGTCACGATGCCGGTGTCCTGGCAGATCGGACGGTGGCCGGTGGCGCACATGCGCGAGTTGATCAGGATTTGCGCCATGGAATCACGGGCTGCCGGCGATTCTTCGCGCAGGTAGGCCTCGTGCATCGCCTGGATGAAATCCACGGGGTGGTAGTAGGAAATGAACTGCAGGGCGTCGGCAACGCTCTGAATCAGGTCGTCTTGCTTGATCACGGTCATGAGTCGCGCTCCTCTAAAAGACGGGAACATTCAATAAGGTGCTTGCAGCTTGGGTGCATCGGTCGGTTGCAAGCACCTTTCAAGGCACGCCGGGCATGCTGGCGCGACGCTAAAAAGGCGCGGCAGTATAACGCGCCTCGCTCAAGGGCACACGCGCCGGTAGTCAATCGTTGGTCGCATATCGGACAGTGAGTTTGACGCCAGGTCTTCGTCCCTGAAAATTGGATGGTCATTTATCGGCCACGCCACTAAAGTGACATACGGTCTGTAGAGTAGAGACGCTCTACCAGCCTCCTTTCATTCGGTGAGTCAACGATTGACCCATAACGCCATTCAACGCCTGCTGATCAAACGTTTTGCCCTAGCGGCTGGCACCTATGCGCTGGCATTGCTGTTGGTGTGGCTGGCGTTTTTTACCGGCCACTATGAAGACTCGCTGGCGGGCATGGCCATTGGCAGCTCGCTGGTGGTCATCAGCCAGGCGGCGCTGTTCGCGCTGTTTTATTCCGGCGCCAATCTGCGGTTTTCCGACCCCAGCCTGACCGAAGCCCAGGTGATATTGGGCCTGGGCTGGCAAACCTGGCTGATTGCCCACCTGGACAATGCGCGCGGGGCCTTCCTGGTTTTTTATGTCCTGATCCTGTTGTTCGGGCTGTTCCACCTGTCCCGTCGATCATTCTTGCGCTGCGCCTTGCTGGTGTTCTTCAGTTTCAGCGCGATCACGCTGTGGGAGGGCTACCACATGCGGTTACCCGACCCGGCCCTGGCGGCGTTGCAGGTGTGCGTGCTGCTGATCGTGCTGGTCTGGCTGGTGCTCTATGCCGGTTATGTCCAGGCCTCGCGCCATCGCATGCGCCAGCGGCGCTTTGCGTTGCAGGCACACCAGGACACTTTGCGCGGCATGATGCGCCAACTGGAAGACCTGGTGGCCACCGACGAATTGACCGGGCTGTTCAACCGCCGGCATTTCCTGCGCCTGGCCTCCCGAGAACTCAATATGATGGATCCCGATGTGGTGCACGGTCTGGCGCTGATCGACCTTGACCATTTCAAACGTATCAATGACATGCACGGGCACGCCGCCGGCGATCAGGTGCTGCAAGCCTTCGCCGGCGTCGCCACTGCTTGCTTGCGCGACGGTGATGTACTGGCCCGTTATGGCGGCGAGGAATTCGTGGTGCTGTTGCCCGATTGCGATGCGGACAGCCTGACCTCCTGCTGCGAGCGCCTGCGCATTGCGTTTACCGATGTCGAGTTGATCGGCCTGAGCGTGCGTAACCTCAGCCTGTCCGCGGGCATGACGTTGCTGGCGCCGGGGGACGATCTCGACGATGCCTTGCAGCGGGCCGATCAGGCGCTGTATCGCGCCAAGCGTGACGGGCGCAACCGTTGTGCCGCAGCGTGGGAAAACGTCGATGCCTGAGCTGCGGGTTGGTGAACGCCAGTGGTCGGTGGCAGCGGGCAGCAATCTGCTCGATGCGCTGAATCACAATGGCGTGGCAGTGCCCTATAGCTGTCGCGCCGGCAGTTGCCATGCATGTCTGGTGCAGTGTGTGCAGGGACTGCCGAGCGACAGCCGGCCCGATGCCTTGAGCGCGGAGCAACGGCAGCAGGGCTGGCGACTGGCGTGTCAGTGCCAGGTGGTCGAGGACTTGCAGGTGCACACCTTCGACCCGCTTCGGGATGGCCGCCCGGCCGAGGTCGCTGCGGTCGATTGGTTGAGCGACAGCGTTTTGCGGCTGCGCCTGACTCCGCAGCGCCCATTGCGCTACAGCGCCGGCCAGCATCTGGTGCTGTGGGCGGGGAATGTGGCAAGGCCGTATTCCCTCGCCAGCCTGCCGGAAGACGACCGGTTTCTGGAGTTCCACCTCGATTGCCGTCTGCCCGGGGAGTTCAGCGACGCGGCACGCCAACTGAAGATCGGCGACCCGATCCGTCTGGGCGAGTTGCGCGGTGGCGCCCTGCATTACGATCCCGACTGGCACACCCGCCCCTTGTGGCTGATGGCGTCCGGTACCGGGCTGGGGCCGTTGTTCGGTGTACTGCGCGAAGCGTTGCGCCAGGATCACCAGGGCACGATCCGCGTCATTCACCTGGCCCATGATGCCAGCCAGCATTACCTGGCCAAGCCCTTGCAGGCCATGGCGGCCAGCCGCGCGAACCTGAATATCGAGCTGTGGACCGCGGCCGAGTTGCCAGCGGCTTTGGCGCAACTGCGGCTTGTTTCCCGGCAAACCCTGGCCTTACTCTGCGGAGCCCCCGACAGTGTCGACGCCTTTGCCCGACGCCTGTATCTGGCGGGATTGCCGCGCAATCAACTGCTGGCCGATGTGTTCCTGCCCCGTGGTTGAGCGCTGATTTTCAGACGCGAGACCTGCCATGACCGACGCTATCCTGATCGAACGCGAACGCGGCCTGCTGACCCTGCGCCTCAATCGCCCGGAAAAGAAAAACGCCCTGACCCGAGCCATGTACAGCCAATTGGCCGAGGCGCTGAAGCGGGCCGACAGCGACCCAGAAATCAATGCCGTATTGATCACAGGGTCCAGTGAGTGCTTCACCGCCGGCAACGATATCGCTGACTTCGTCCAGCAACCGCCGAGCAACCTCGACAGCCCGGTGTTTCATTTCATGCTCAACCTGCTCGAATGCCGCAAACCGGTGATCGCCGCGGTGGCCGGTGCGGCGGTGGGTATCGGTACGACGCTGTTGCTGCATTGCGACCTGGTGTACGTCAGCCGTGATGCGCGCTTGCGCATGCCGTTCGTCAACCTGGGCCTGTGCCCGGAATTCGGCTCCAGTTTGATCCTGCCGCGTTTGCTTGGGCAGGCGAAAGCGGCGGAGTTGTTGCTGCTGGGCGAAGGTTTCAATGGTGAGCAGGCGGCCGTCTGGGGCATTGCGTCCGAAGCCTTGGGCAGTGGCGAAGAGACATTGGCCAGGGCGCGGGAGATGGCGCTGCGCTTCGAGTCGTTGCCACCGGAGGCGGTGCGGATCAGCAAGCAATTGATGAAGGCGCCGGATCGGGAGTTGCTGAGAAAGGTAATAGAAGAAGAGGGGGCGTTGTTCACCCAAAGGTTGCGCTCGCCGGAGGCGATGGCGGCGTTGTCCGGGTTTATCAACAGGCATTGAGTTTTTTATTGGCTGTTCTGGCCTCATCGCGGGCAAGCCTTGCTCCTACGGACGGTGGAGATCCTGTAGGAGCAAGGCTTGCCCGCGATGGGGCCAGAACAGACAACACATCTTCAGGCTCCGAAAACAAAAAGCCCCGCCATTCACATGGCGGGGCTTTTGTCTTTCAGCAGCCGGTCACTCAGACCTGCGGATCGCCAACGTGCAGGATCTTCATGCCGTTGGTGCCACCGGTAGTGTGGTAGCTGTCGCCCTTGGTCAGGATGACCCAGTCGCCTTTCTCCACCACGCCGCGCTTGACCAGCTCGTCAATGGCTTTCTGGCTGACTTCGTTCGGTGCCAGCGAGGCCGGATCGAACGGGATGGTGTACACGCCACGGAACATTGCCGCGCGAGCCTGGGCTTCGCGGTGCGGGGTGAACGCGTAGATCGGCACCGAGGAGCGGATGCGCGACATGATCAGCGGGGTGTAGCCGCTTTCGGTCAACGCGATGATCGCCTTCACGCCCGGGAAGTGGTTGGCCGTGTACATGGTGGCCAGGGCGATGCTTTCGTCGCAACGCTCGAAGGTCTTGCCGATGCGGTGGCTGGAGGTCTTGCTGGTCGGGTGCTTTTCCGCGCCGATGCAGATACGGGCCATGGCCTGTACGGCTTCGAGCGGGTAGGCGCCGGCGGCGGACTCGGCCGAGAGCATCACGGCGTCGGTGTAGTCGAGCACGGCGTTGGCCACGTCGGACACTTCGGCACGGGTCGGCATCGGGTTCTGGATCATCGACTCCATCATCTGGGTCGCCACGATCACCGCCTTGTTGTGGCGACGTGCGTGCAGAATGATCTTCTTCTGGATGCCCACCAGTTCGGCATCGCCGATTTCCACGCCGAGGTCGCCACGGGCCACCATCACCGCGTCGGAGGCCTGGATCAGGTCATCGAGGGTTTCGTCGTCGGCCACGGCTTCGGCGCGTTCGATCTTCGCCACCAGCCAGGCGGTACCGCCGGCTTCGTCGCGCAGTTGACGGGCGTATTGCATGTCGGCGGCGTCGCGTGGGAAGGACACGGCCAGATAGTCCAGGTCCATTTCCGCGGCGAGCTTGATGTCGGCCTTGTCTTTTTCGGTCAGGGCCGGAGCGGTCAGGCCGCCACCACGACGGTTGATGCCTTTGTGGTCGGACAGCGGGCCGCCGATGGTCACCACGCAATGCAGTTCGGTGGCGGTGGCGGTTTCAACGCGCATCACCACGCGGCCGTCGTCGAGCAGCAGCTCGTCGCCCACGCCGCAGTCCTTGACCAGATCCGGGTAGTCGATGCCGACCACCTGCTGGTTGCCTTCGGTCAGCGGATGGCTGGTGGAGAAGGTGAACTTGTCACCGATCTTCAGCTCGATGCGCTTGTTGGCGAACTTGGCGATACGGATTTTCGGGCCTTGCAGGTCACCCAGCAGGGC
This sequence comes from Pseudomonas putida, assembly GCF_003228315.1. Classification (NCBI taxonomy): domain Bacteria; kingdom Pseudomonadati; phylum Pseudomonadota; class Gammaproteobacteria; order Pseudomonadales; family Pseudomonadaceae; genus Pseudomonas; species Pseudomonas putida. Next base: position 3,026,660 of record NZ_CP029693.1, on the reverse strand, counting down.
GACGAAGCGGCCGTGCTTGGCGGCCAGGTCACGCACCAGCTTCGCGCGAGCCTTGTGCTCGTCGGGGGTGCCGTGGGAGAAGTTCAGGCGGGCGACGTCCAGGCCAGCCAGAATCAGCTGTTCGAGAACTTCCGGCGAGTTACTGGCCGGGCCAAGGGTGGCGACGATTTTGGTACGACGGACGGACATGCAAAGACTCCTGAGTTCAAGCGCTGAGTGAGGCTACTATGCTCCGCAGGTGTAGTCATTGTTCGTATGCACTACTTTTTTCGAAGAGCTTTGTTTTTTCTTTCTTTATTGAACTCTGCAATTGAGAGGCACAACTTTATGCCTTGGCGCCTGAAGATTTCCGTCCACGGGTCGATAAAGCGTTCAAGACAGGAGATTCCCCATGCGATTCGTACTCATTGCCGCCCTTGCCCTGTTCGGTGCCACGGGCTGCGTCCGGTTTGCCATGAACCATCATTTGAACAATGCCTACAGTGCCTATGACCGTGGCAATTGCGAGCAGGTGATGCTCGAGTTGTCCAAGGTCGAGCGCGACAGCCGGGCCCGGCCGTATGTCTGGCCGGAAGTGTCGATGATGCGCGGTCAGTGCCTGGAACGGCAGAAAATGTTCATCGATGCCGCCCAGACCTACCAGTTCATCATCGCCACCTATCCGCAGAGCGAATACGCCTACCGCGCCCGTGCCCGCCTGGAAACCCTGGCGAGCCTGGGGCATTACCCGATGCGCAGTGCCGCAGCGGTACGCCCGACGCAGTTCTGATGCTGGTTATCATTCAATAGCTGGCCGACCCGCGGCGGTGAGCTATAGTCGAATAGATCGGTTTAGAGCCTGGTTTCTAAACTGCAGCAACACCTGTGATCGGCAGGAGTAAGCGGCAGCGGTTGACGGACTGTCGCGCCAGGATCGGGGAGAGCGGGCCGCATCTGCCTGGACGTATCAGTTGGCAGGCCTGTTCCGAAGCATTAGTGCGGCCCTGCTTAAGGGTCTAGCGAAGCGAATTCAGCAATGTTCACTGACCGCCGGATCGAGCGGCATCAACTGCCGTATTTCCTGAAAGTATTCAACAGTGTCACTGACAAACCCATCGGTTACCTGGGCAATGTCTCCGAACACGGGCTGATGCTCATCAGCCAGTTGCCCATGATGATAGGCGCGGACTTCGGCTTGCGCCTGAAAATTCCGGTCGGCGATGGGTGCCAGCAGATCATCGATCTGCGGGCGTGCTGCCTGTGGTGCCACGAAGATCAAACCCCCCAGTACTATGACGCCGGGTTCAGCCTGCAGCGTGCCCCGCCGGAATATGGGCAATTGGTGGAGGCGTTGAAGCAGTACTTCAGTTTCCAGACGTTGTCGGCTTCGGCCTGAAGCTTCAAAAGCTTCGCGAGCAGGCTCGCTCCCACAGTTGATCTGCGTGATTCACACAATCCCCTGTGGGAGCGAGCCTGCTCGCGATGGCGTCGGCTCGGGCGGTGGAGATCCAGCTGACCCGATCAAACACTCCCACCGCGCTTCCAGCTCAAATACTGCGTCACCAGTTGCGTACCCAATTCCCCTGGCCGCGCATCCAGCACCGGCACGCCATGGGCGCTCAGCCGCTCATGCAGTTCGGCCCGTGCATTGAGGTAATCCACCGTGCCGCAATAGGCCAGCGCCTCGGGCAAGGTCTGCACTGGCGTTTGCCGCAGGTTGTCGAGCACCTCTTCGCGCAGACTGGTGACCAGCACCCGATGGTGCCGGCTCAGGCGTTTGACGGCGGTGAGCAGTTCTTCATCGTCTTCGTCCCGCAGGTTGGTCATCAGCACCATCAGTGCCCGGCGTTTCTGGCGGGCGAGCAGTTCGGTGATGGCCGCTTGATAGTCGGCGCTGCGCTGGCTGCTGTTCAGGTCGTAGACGGTGTTGAGCAGGACATTGAGTTGTCCGCTGCCTTTGACCGGGGCGAGGTAGCGCGGTTGATCGCTGGCGAAAGTACACAGACCCACGGCATCCCCCTGGCGCAGCGCGACGTAGCTCAGCAGCAGGCACGCATTAAGCGCATGGTCGAAATGCGCCAGCTCGGCGTCCTGGCTGCGCATGCGGCGCCCGCAGTCGAGCATGAACACGATCTGCTGGTCGCGTTCGTCCTGGTATTCCCGGGCAATCGGCGCCCTCTGACGGGCGGTGGCTTTCCAGTCGATTTGCCGCAGGCTGTCGCCCTCGCGAAATTCGCGCAACTGATGAAACTCCATCCCTTGACCACGTCGTTGACGCTGGCGCACGCCGAGTTGGCTGAGCCAGTTATCCACAGCCAGCAGTTGACCGCCGTAGAGGTGGGCGAAATCGGGATAGACCCGCGTGTGGTCCGTCACATTGAGCAAACGCTTGTCGGACCACAGCCCCAGCGGCCCCGGCAGGTTGATTTCGCAGCGTTCGAAACTGAAATGCCCGCGCTTGAGCGGGCGCAGGCGGTAGTCCATCAGGCTGCGCTGGCCCGGCTGCAGTTGCACGGTCATTGGCAGGTGCTCGAAGCTCAGGCCGTCGGGTACGTGGTCGAAAAGTTGCAGCTCCAGCGGCTGCGCAAAGTCGTGTTCAAGCTCCAGTCGCACCTCACTCCAGCGCCCCAGCGCCAGGCTGCCTGGCATGCGCCGCAGCAGGCGCGGCGAGGGCAGGCGCTTGAGGCGCACTGCATCGATCAGCGCCAGGATCATGAGTGCCAACAGCAGGCCCCAGTTGATCCGCGACAGGTAAGCCGGCAACCCGAACTCCAGTGCCTGCAAGGTGCCCAGCACGATGCCGACGGCCAGCAACAGCGCGAGCCAGAGCAACAGAAGGCGAGTCGGTTTCACAGGCGCGGCGCCGGCACTTGATCGAGCAGCTGGCGCAGCACCTGATCCACATCCAGCCCTTCGATATCCAGCTCTGGCGCGATACGCACGCGATGGCGCAATACCGCCAGCGCGCAGTGCTTGATGTCATCCGGAATGACGAACTCGCCGCCGCGCAATAAAGCCCGTGCCCGGGCGCAACGCACCAGCGCAATCGAGGCCCGAGGACCTGCACCGAGGGTCAGGCCGGGCCAGCTGCGGGTGGTACGGGCCAGGCGCACGGCGTAATCGAGCACTTGGTCGTCCAGTGGCAGGTCGCTGGCGATGCGCTGCAAGGCCAGCACATCCTTGGCCTGCAGGATCGTGCGCAGTGGCTGTACATCGAGCATGTCGGCGCGGGTCGAGCGACTGACCTGGCGCACCATGTCCAGCTCCTGCGCGGCGTCGGGATAGTCCATGCGCACCTTGAGCATGAAGCGATCCAGCTCGGCTTCCGGCAGCGGGTAAGTGCCTTCCTGTTCGATCGGGTTTTGCGTGGCCAGGACCATGAACGGTTGCGCGATGGGCAGGGCGCGGCCTTCGAGGGTGACCTGCCGTTCCTGCATGGCTTCGAGCAGCGCGGCCTGGGTCTTGGCCGGTGCCCGGTTGATCTCGTCGGCCAGCAGCAGGTTGGTGAACAGCGGGCCTTTGCGCAGTTTGAATTGTTCGGTCTGCAGGTCGTACACCGCATGCCCCGTGACATCGCTGGGCATCAGGTCCGGGGTGAACTGGATACGTGCGAACTCACCAGCAAAGCAGCGTGCCAGCGCCCGCACCAGCAAGGTCTTGCCCAGCCCCGGCACGCCTTCGAGCAACACGTGGCCACCGGCAATCAATGCGCCGAGTACGTCGTCGATGACGCTGTCCTGGCCGATCACCGCCTTTTGCAGTTCGGTGCGTATCGCCTGGGCCAACTGGCTGGCGCGTTGCCGTTGCTGCATGGCGTGAGCGGCGGTATCGGGCTCTTTCGGGTCCGTCATAAAGCGTTCCTCAAGGTTTGCAGATGGGCGACTTGACGACTGAATTCGGCACTGGACAGCCGCCGCTTCGGTCGCGGGCTCATGGCCTGGCTGATGGCGCGTGTGGGTTGCCGGGTCAGGCGCGACAGCACCAGCCATTGTTCGGCGACGGCCAGTTGGTCGTATCCGGGATGCCGATGGCGAACCCGGCGCAGGATGTCCTGTTGCAAGGCTTGCAGCAGGCTGTGCTGGCCGTTGCGCCGCAACATGAAGTCGGCACTGGCGCGCACATGTTCCAGCAGTTGCCGGCGAGTTTTCGGCGCCGGCGCCTGCAATGGCCCATGGCGTACACCGACATGCCACAGGCCCAATCCGATCAGGGCGATCAGCGCCACCAGCGCCTGGGGGAAATAACGCAGCAACAAGGTCCACAGGTTGTCGTGATCGCTGTCGTACATCAGGGTCACGTGGGTGTCGGCCGTCAGATACCAGAGCAGCCAGGCGTTGTCGTACAGGCCGATGGCCGGGGTTTTCCACAGGTCGGCGTCGGTCACCACGATAATCGAGCCCAGCCCGTGGTTGAGTTGCATCATGTGCGTGGCTTTGGCGCTGTTGGCCCAGGCCTGGGCGAGGTTGTTCGGGTCTTCGAGGTGGAACGCGGTATCGAAGCCGGCATAGGCGGGTGCGTCTTCGTTTTCCAGATACAGCTTTGTCAGCTTCGGGTAGGGGTCGGCGGCATTGTCATTGCCACTGCCGTTATCGTCGCCGGGCGGTGGGTCCTTGAGATCCTTGCTCAAAGATTGATGCAGCTGCACACGGTCGAGCAGCAGGTCGTTGCTGCGCCCGGCCTTTTCGTCCCACAGCGATTGGGCGACGAACAAAAGACGCCCGCCGGCCCGGGTCCAGTTCATGACTTGATCAATCTGCCGGGGCGTCATGTTGTAGCGATCCCCGAGCAGCAGCAGGCTGTTCCGGCGTGGTTCCAGCCTGGGCAGGATGTCGAGACTGTTGGCATGGCTGACGCTCAGGCCCTGTTGGCGCAGGAAGTGCTCGGCGGCGAGGTAGGGATTGGCCTGGGCTTCCGGCGAGGGACCGTGGTCGATCTGATCCGCATAGGGAATGGCCTTGACGTATAGATAGAGGGCCAGCGCACCCAGCAGCACGGCGATCAGGATGCCGAGCATCAACGGCCTGTTGCGACGGTTCAACGAATCGCCCCCGGCCCGAACAAGGCGCGCCAGCCATCGCACAATTGCTGCCGCGAATCCTGCGGTGGCAGGCGATGCCCATAGGCCATGTTCTGCCAGTGCATTGTCAGGTCCTGGCTGAAGGCCAGCAGGGCCGGTTGCTGCAGCTGCCTGATGCGCTCCAGCACCTGGCCTTCGGTGTCGGCCGCCTTGAGCACGAGGTTGAAATCATTCAACAAGTGACTGAGCAGGGCACGATAGAGCAGGCCGAGTGCTTCTCGGGGCCGGGTTTGCCAGAGGCTTTCGGCGCTGGCGGCAATGTCGGCCGGCAAGGTGTCGCGGCCGAGGTCCAGGCCGAACGCCTGTTGCGGCATCGCAGGCGGGGCTTTCTTGCGAGGAAGAGGGCGACGACTGACGAACGTCTGCAGCCAGTCGCGGTAACGCCAGATCAACACGCCGATGGCAAGGATCACCGCGCCCCACAGAAAGGTTTCGATCACTGTCGCCACTGAGCCGAAGCGCTGGCTGCCAAATAACTCCAGCAATGCCTTGAGCCACGCCGGCGTCTGGTTATCGTCCGGGGATTGGGCGGTGGCCTTGTCGTCACCGAAGCGATAGCGGGTAACGGTTTCCAGGTTCTTGAACGGTGGTTGTTCGAGGAGGGTCTGGATGCTGGCCCGGGAGGCCTGACTGGTCAGGGGTTGCTGCAGCAGACGCGGGCTATCGGGTGAGGGCACCGGCTCTGCAGCCCAGACATGTTGGCTGGCAGGCATCAGCACAATCGCTGCCAGTAACAGCCCGGCGGCGGTCGTGCTCAAGCGCTGGCGCAGGCGGCGGAACACCAGTTCGATGTCCCAGGCTTCCAGCACGGTGCGCCGGTTCAGATAAAGGCTGAAGCCGCAGGCGACATAAATCGGTTCCCACAGCACCAGCACCAGGACATAGAAGGCATTGGTCAGGTGTTCCAGCCAGCGCCAATCCTGGTTCGCGGCCGCGATCAGCGATTGCCAGCTCCAGTCCACGGCCACCTGCTGCGGCAGGAGCAGATAAAACAGCACCGTCAGGCCGATCCAAAGCGCGGTTTCCAAGTGTGCGCCAATGACCGTCAGCCATCGCGCCGCATTGGCATCACGTTGCAACAGGACTCGCAAACGCTGTTGTCGCGCATCACCGCCAAGGCCTTCGAGCTGGATGACCGGCAGCAGGAAGCTGCGACACAGGCTCAAGCGACGCCAGGTCAGGCTGGCCAGCAGTTGCGGCTTGAGCAGTCGTGGCCATTGGTAAAGAGCCTGTTTGAGCGTGGGGGTTTCACCGAACAGGGCCTTGGACAGGATGTACAGCGGCAGGCGCTCGAACGCCGGTTTCAACCACCAGAAGATGATCACCGCCCAGGACGGCGACTCCCAGAACAGCCAGGTCAACAGGGCAAACACCGGCAGCGTCACCAGGGCCCAACTGGTCATCAGCAGGCGTCGATGGCGCTGGTTCAGCAACACGCCCAGGTCCATGGCTTCCCAGGTCGGGCGCGGGCGGATGACCACACTGGCATCACTCAGGCGCATGGCGGACCCGTCCGGCAAACAGCAGATAGCCTGCGATCAGCAGCCAAAGTGCCGCGCCGACCAGGTATTTGGTCAATAGCGCCGGTGCGGTCATCGACGACCAGTAGGCTTCGATAAACGCAGCAATCAGCAGAAACAGCATGACCCCGCAAATCAGCAACACACTCTTGCGTGCCGCCAGACGCAAGGCTTCGGCACGGGACAGGCGTCCCGGCGCGATCAGCGCCCAGCCCAGTTGCAGGCCCGCGGCGCCGGCCAGGGCAATGGCGGTCAGTTCGAAGGCGCCATGCCCGATGACGAAGGACCAGAAGGTCTGCCCGAAGCCAATCTGCGTCAGGTGGCCGGCCACCGTGCCGATGATCATGCCGTTGAAGAACAGGAAAAATGCGCTGCCCAGGCCAAACAGCAAACCGCTGGCGAAGGTCTGAAAGGCGATCCCGATGTTATGCATGATGTAGTAGCCGAACATCACCCAGTCTTCGCTGGCGGCGCGTTCCGCCGAGCGTCCGAGGTGACCGGCCTGGGGGTCGTACATGCTTTGCATTTCGCTGACCTGCTCGGCGGGCATCAGGTTGTAGACCAGGTCCGGAAACAGGTAAACCAGCAAGGCAAAGCCGATCAGGCTGCCGAAAAACAGCAGGCTGGCCGCCAGCACGAAACGCCACTGTTCGCGCACCAGACGCGGGAAACCGACGAGGATGAACCCCAGCACATGGGCGCCCAGGTGGCTTCGATGGCGATACAGCTGTTGATGCCCGCGCAGCACTTGTTGTTGCAGGGAGTCGATCAGGAAACTGCTGTAACCGCGCTCCCGGGCCAGTGCCAGGTGTTGGCAAATGCGTCGATAGTCGCCGGGAAAATTGTCCATCCCCGTGGCGTTCCTGTCGCGTTCCAGCCTTTGCAGCAGGCCGTCGAACTGCTCCCATTCGGCCATGTGCCGATGTTCGAAAAGACTTTGCTTCATGCCGGACCCAACAGCCCGCGGGCGATGCCATTGAGTTCGGCGGCCGCCTGCGGCACAGGTACTTGCAGGGGTTGGGCGAGGATGGCGGCCAGTTCATTGACCCGGGCATCGGAGAGGCCGGCCTGGCGTTCGGCGAACCCGAGAATGGCGCGCTGTTCGGACAGTGTCAGGGCGAAGGGCGCGTGGCGCGGTTGGGCGGCGGGCAGTTGCGGGCGGGTGAGGGGTTGTTCGCGGTAGATCACCAACGTACCGGCGGCAAGGTCGCCGAGGCGCTTGAACCCCGGCGTTTGCAGGCAGCTGATGGCACCGAGGAAGTAACCGAAGGGCAGCAGATCTACAAAGCGCAGCAGGTTACGCAGCAGCGAGGCAGACCAGCCAACGGGCGTGCCGTCATCCTGCACCACCCGCAGGCCCATCCATTGCTTGCCCGGTGAGCGGCCCTGGTTGAGGACTTCGAACAGCACCATGTACCACCAGCTCACGCCGAAGATCAGCAGCGAACCCAGGCCCATGCCCAGCTTGCCAAGCATCGAAAGCGCCACGAACAGCAGGCCGAGGATCAAACCGCGCAGCGCCAGGTCGATGGAGAACGCCAATGCGCGGACCATCAGCCCGGCCGGCCGCAATGGCAAATCGATGCCTTCCGGCGTTTCGACCTGATACCGCGTATCCAGTGGCGGGGACAGCGTCGCTTTCCGTTGCAGTGCTGCGGTCTCGAACATGGGCAACCTGATGTTGTGGCCTGATCGGGAGGGACTCGTCTTCTCGATGCTAGCAGCCTTGCCTGGGAAAATGTTGCCGGCGGCTTGAGCGAGCACTCTTCAACAACATTGCTGGCCGCCGCAGGGCCTGAAAGCCTAGACTTCGCCGATCTCCCGTTGTTCAGGAAAAACCTGTGACCTCCATCTTCTGGTACGACTATGAAACGACGGGCATCAATCCCCGTTGCGACCGACCCCTGCAAATGGCGGGGCTGCGTACTGACTTTGATCTCAATGAAATCGACGAGCCGGTCAATCTCTATTGCCAGCCCAGCGAAGATATCCTGCCGCATCCGGCGGCCTGCGCCATTACCGGCATTACCCCCGGCGTGTTGTCTGAACAAGGCATGAGCGAAGCCGACTTCATGACCCGGGTGCATGCCCAACTGGCGGCGCCCGGTACCTGTGGCGCGGGCTACAACACCTTGCGTTTCGACGACGAGATGACCCGCTACAGCCTGTACCGCAATTTCTTCGATCCCTACGCGCGGGAATGGCAGGGCGGTAACAGTCGCTGGGACTTGATCGATGTGGTGCGTGCGGCCTACGCCTTGCGTCCGGATGGCATCGTCTGGCCGATGGATGATGAGGGGCGGGTGACACTCAAGCTCGAACGCCTCACCGCCGCGAACGGCATCGATCACGGCCATGCCCACGAGGCGCTGTCGGACGTTCGCGCCACCATCGCCCTCGCGCGCCTCGTTCGGGAAAAGCAACCGAAGCTGTACGACTTCCTGTTTCAGCTACGCAGTAAACAAAAGGTCCTTGATCAGATTCGTCTGCTCAAACCGATGGTCCACGTGTCCGGGCGTTTTTCCGCCGCTCGCGGCTACATCGGAGTGGTGTTGCCCCTGGCTTGGCACCCACGCAACAAGAACGCATTGATCGTCTGCGATCTGCACCTGGATCCCCAGGGAGTGCTGGACCTGGATGCCGACACCCTGCGCCAGCGCCTGTACACCCGGCGCGAGGAGTTGGCCGAGGGCGAGTTGCCGGTGCCGCTCAAGCTCATTCACATCAACAAGTGTCCGGTGGTGGCGCCCCTGGGTGTCCTGCGTCCGGAAGATCAACAGCGCCTCGGGATGGATATGGCGCTGTATCAGCAGCGCGCAGCACAACTGAGCGAGGCGCAGAAAGTTTGGCAGGACAAAGTCCTGGGAATATATGCCGGCGAGGAATTTGCCCCCAGCCAGGACCCGGAACAACAGTTGTACGATGGTTTCATTGGCGACCGCGATCGCAGGCTTTGTGAACAAGTGCGCACGGTCGATCCTATTCAATTGGCGCAACAGCAATGGCCTTTCGATGATGAACGTCTGCCGGAATTATTGTTTCGATATCGCGCACGCAACTTTTCCGACACCTTGAGTGTTGAAGAGCAAGAACGCTGGAGAATGTTCTGTCAGAAACGTTTGACTGCCCCGGAATGGGGCGCACCCAATACCCTGGAAAGTTTCACGCAGGCCGCGGCCCAATGGGCTCTTACAGCGACGCCGTTTCAGCAGGAGGTGCTTGATCAATGGCAGTACTATGTAGGGGAATTGCGCAAACGCTTGAATCTTTGAATTCGAAAATGAGCGATGTTGAATTCGAGGCATAAAAAAACGCCAGCGTAATGCTGGCGTTATTTTTTGTCACAAATTCGTATGCGACAAGTGCGCAGGCTTAGCCCAGCAGGGTAGCCCAGCCTTCAACCACGTCACCGCCCCACTTGGCTTTCCACTCTTTCAGAGTCTTGTGGTTGCCGCCTTTGGTTTCAATGACTTCGCCGTTGTGCGGGTTTTTGTATTGTTTAACTTTGCGAGCACGCTTGGTGCCGGTAGTTTTTACCGCGCCGCCACGTGGTGCCTTGGTTTTGGATTCCGGATCCAGCAAAGCGATGATGTCGCGCAGGGACTTGGAGTATTCGCCCATCAGGGTGCGCAGTTTGCCTTCGAATTCCAGCTCGGTTTGCAGTTTGTCGTCTTGGGACAGATTCTTCAAACGGGCTTGCAGCTCTTTGATAGCTTCTTCGGTGGCACGATATTCGTTGATCAAGGACATGATTACTACCTTATGTAGAAAAGAGATGGCAGGGAGACAGTGCGGCAATAATAGTCAGGGTATTTCTTCAAGTAAACATTAAACCGATGTTTATTTAATTTAAATACGATGAGTTTGTCCGACAATGGATGAGCAGTTAAAAGTTCGAGTCGACCACGACAGTTATTCACAATTGAATGCGTATAGAAGGTAAACAACACTGCCACGAACAGGACTGCGCAGGGCTGGCAGTACCCTGCTCAGCGACCACCGGGCAAGACACAACGTGATCAATACTGCGGTTTTGCTGCGTTGTCGCTAGAATGGCCGCCTTTGCGAAGTTCTGGAGTTTCCCCCTCATGCATACATATCGGCTGGTGATTTCTTGCCCGGACCGCGTCGGCATCGTTGCTAAAGTCAGTAACTTTCTGGCGTCCCATAACGGCTGGATCACTGAAGCGAGCCATCACTCGGACAATCAGAGTGGCTGGTTCTTCATGCGTCACGAGATTCGTGCCGACTCGCTGCCGTTCGGTATCGAAGCCCTGCGTGAAGCCTTTGCGCCGATTGCCGAAGAGTTTTCGATGGACTGGCGCATCACCGATACCGCGCAGAAAAAACGCGTGGTGCTGATGGCAAGCCGCGAGTCCCACTGCCTGGCCGACCTGTTGCACCGCTGGCACAGCGATGAACTGGACTGTGAAATCGCCTGTGTGATTTCCAACCACGACGACCTGCGCAGCATGGTCGAATGGCACGGCATCCCGTACTACCACGTACCGGTCAATCCACAGGACAAGGAACCGGCCTTCGCCGAAGTTTCGCGCCTGGTTAAACAGCATGATGCGGAAGTGGTCGTACTGGCGCGCTACATGCAGATTCTGCCGCCAGAGTTGTGCAGCGAATATGCCCACAAGGTCATCAACATCCACCACAGCTTCCTGCCGTCCTTCGTTGGTGCCAAGCCGTACCACCAGGCGTCCATGCGCGGTGTGAAGCTGATCGGTGCGACCTGCCACTACGTGACCGAAGAGCTGGACGCCGGTCCGATCATCGAGCAGGACGTGGTACGCGTCAGCCACAGCGACAGCATCGAAGACATGGTGCGCTTCGGTCGTGACGTCGAGAAGATGGTCCTGGCCCGTGGCCTGCGTTACCACCTCGAAGACCGGGTACTGGTGCACGGCAACAAGACTGTGGTGTTCTGATTCCGACACGATACGGTTGAAAATCGAAGGGCCTGGGCGTTCAATCGCTCCAGGCCCTTCGCCGTTTCTGAGGACATAAACATGACCGATCCACTGGATAAAGCCACGTCCAAGGCACCTGCGACAGTGGGAGAAGGGTGCTTGAGTCGTTATGACCCCGATGACATAAGCCCGGAGGACGGCACCGAATTTCCGGGAGCGGCCGAGTTGTGGGAGCAATTGCAGCAAGAACCCGACAACCCGCCTAAGCCTGCTTGAGCTTCATCAACTTCTTGAGCAACGGCCGACCCAGCATCAAAAGAAACACCGGCCCACCCACAACCAGATAAAAGTAATAGGTCACCGCCCGCCAGATCAGAATGGCTGCGGCCGCCGTGGATTTGCCCACCATGGGCGCCAACAGCGCCGCCGATGTCAGTTCTGCCGCCCCGGCCCCGCCCGGCAGCAGGCTGAATTGCCCCGCACTCAGTGACAGCATCTGGATCAGAAAGCTCCAGGCCCACTGCAAGTCCGCACCCAACCCGCGCAGTGCCAGATACAGCACGCTGTAACGCAGGATCCAGTGCAGGCAGGTCAAGGCAAATACCTTGATCAATGTCTGAAACGGTAATTTGAGTGTGTCGGTAAATGCCGCCAGAAAGTGCAAGAGTTTTCGCGCCCAGCGCATGCGCGTGGTGGATTGGACGTTCAAGCGAACGAGCAACCGGCCACCCAGGCGAATCAGCAGGCGATGGTAGCGCGCGGCCGCTACGCAGCAGACCAGGCCGCCAAACATCGAGATCGCACTGACCGTCAGGAGCCACTCCATTCGCTGGCTGAGGTGCTGGAACAGCGCATAAATCAGGATGGTGCTCAACGCACAGAGAAAAAACAACAGGTCGCTCAACTGGTCCATGGCAAACACCGCGCTGCCTCTGGCCGGGCGAACACCATTGCGTGCCAGTAAAGCCATGATTGTCAGTGGTCCGCCGCTGCCTCCCGGGGTCGCGCAGTAGGCGAACTCGGCGGCCATCACCACGCCGAGGCTCTTGACCGGGCTGACCTTCTGCCGTTGATCGCCCAATAACAGTCTCAGGCGCAGGGTGTTGATCAACCAGCACAGCAAAATCATGCCGAACATCACCAGCAGCCAGTTCAGTGGAAAGTTCTCCAGCCGAGACCAGGTTTCGCTGCCGCCCAATATCCAGGGAATCAGCACGGCGGCAAGCAGGCCGATCAGCAGCAGGATCCCGCGACTCATGCGGCGCGCTCCATCGGCTGGTTTTGCCGGGCTAGCCAGCACACCTTGGTCAGCGGCATCCGCCCTTTGTCGAGCAGGCGCTGGAGGAGGTTCAGCCAGTAAGTGCGCGAGAACTCGTGGCGCATGTCCACCGGATGAATGCCCAGCCGAATGACCGGGGCCTGACGCCAGCGATGCTCGAGTCGGTCACTGACGAGTTTCGACAGGCCTCGACGCCAGGCACTGCGCGAACTCCACACCAACCCGGGGGCGTCGATCGGGGCAAAGTCGGGAAGGCGATATAAATGCTGTGCATCGCTGGTGTAGCTCAGAGGCAGTCGGCGCAACGCCTGGCGCGTGCCCTCACTCATCAGCCACGCCGGTGCGACAAAGCCCTGGAGTGGCCAGTGGTAACGATCGAACAAGTCGATGCCTGCACGCAGCCGGGCGAGGGCGTGCTCCCGGGACAACCTGTAGAACTCAGCTTCGTGGGTATAAATACGGCGCATGAACCAGTCCCGTGGATTAGCCGATATCGGTTCATCATCACAATGAAAGTAGCCATGCAGTGCCAATTCGTCACCGCGTTCGAGACGTCCGGCAAGCATGCGGCGAAATTCGGGATGAGTTTGCAGGTCGTTATGGTGGTGAAAGTCAGGCACCACCAGCCAGGTCATCGGCACCGCACCAAGTGCGTCAACGGCTTCGACGAAGGGACGGTAGTCTTCCCAGGTTTGTGGTGCCACATCGTGCAGCACCAGTAGCAGGCTGGGCGAGGACATGGGCTCACCCATTGGCAACTCGTGGCCACTGGCTGCCAAGTACGGCGTGATAGTGGCCGAGCAGGCTGTTGACCACGGTATCCCAGGCGTAATGCTGCTCGACATGGCGTCGCGCTTGCTGGCCGAGGGCTGCGCAACCCTGGCTGAACAACTCACGCAGGGCGTTGGCCATGGCCAATGGATCGTTTGGCGTGCACAGCCGGCCGAATCGATCGTCGATGATTTCCTCGAACGCACCGGCGGCCACCGCCACCACCGGAATGCCGCAGGCCATGGCTTCGAGGATCACCAGGCCGAAGGTTTCCTGGTCGCCGGCATGGACCAGGGCATCGGCACTGGCCATCAGGCGGGCAACTTGTGCGGCCGGGCGGAAATCGTCGATGACGGTCACGTTGTCCGGCACGCTGGTCGGCATCGACGAGCCGACCAGCAGCAAGTGGTAGCGCCGGCCCAGGCGTTTCATGCAATCGAGCAGGATCGGCAGGTTTTTTTCCTTGGAGCCGCGCCCGGCGAAGATCAGCAGATGAGTCTGTTCGTCCAGGCCCAGTTCGGCTCGCAGGCCGGGGTCGCGGGCAGCGGGATGAAACAGTTGCAGATCGACGCCCAGCGGCTGCACAAAAACGTTCCTGACCCCCAGGCCCGTCAGTTTGTCTGCCATGACCCGGCTTGGCGCCAGCACCCGGTCGAAGTTGCCGTAGAGTCTGCTGACATAGGCTTCGACGTTGGGCGTGACCCAATTGCCCATGCGATTGCTGGCCAGCAGTGGCAGGTCGGAGTGATAAAAGCCGATCACCGGCACATCCAGTTGTCGCCGCGCATCCAGGGCTGCCCAGGCGGTGAGGTACGGGTCACCGACCTCGATCAGATCCGGTTGCAAGTCGTGCAGGACATTTCGCCAGGGCGCCAGGCGGAGAGGGAAGCGATAACCCTTGCCGAAGGGCAGGGCGGGCGCCGGAACGGTGTAGATGCCATCCTTTTCGCTGAAAATCGCTCCGGGGATAAGCAAACTGTGGCGAGTGCCGGGTCTTGTGCAGAGACGATGATGTTTGGCATCCAGGTAAGTGCGCACGCCACCACTGGCAGGGGCGTAGAACATGGTGATGTCGGCGATGTGCACGATGAACATCCCTCCGGTCGGGTCTCCCTTGGTTGACCTTATTGAAGAATAGATGTTCGGTTGGGGTTCTGCGGGTGGGGTGCCAGCGAGGTTTTGCAGTGTATTGGAGACCGCCATCGCGAGCAGGCTCGCTCCCACATTGGTTCTTCGGTGAACACATTATTTGTGAACGACAGAGATCAAATGTGGGAGCGAGCCTGCTCGCGAAGGGGCCTGTTCAGGCGCTAGATCCGGAAACTGCCCACCAGTTGTTTCAATCGCGCCGCTTGCTGCTCAAGATCGGCACAGGCCCGCAGTGTCGACTGCAAGTTCTCCACCCCTTCCTGGTTCAATGTATTGATTTCGGTGATGTCGACATTGATCGATTCCACCACGGCCGTCTGCTCCTCGGTCGCCGTGGCCACGGATTGGTTCATGCCGTCGATTTCGCCGATGCGCCGGGTCACACTGCTCAGGCGCTCGCCGGCCAGGTTGGCGATTTCCACGCTGTCCTGGCTGTGGCGCTGGCTGTCGCTCATGGTGCTGACCGATTCCCGGGCGCCCACCTGCAATTCCTCGATCATGCTCTGCACCTGCTGTGCCGATTCCTGGGTACGGTGCGCCAGATTGCGCACTTCATCGGCCACCACGGCAAACCCGCGCCCGGCTTCGCCCGCCCGCGCCGCTTCAATGGCAGCGTTGAGCGCCAGCAGATTGGTTTGCTGGGAAATGCTGGTGATGACCTCGAGGATCTGCCCGATGTTCACGGTCTTGCTGTTGAGCGATTCGATGTTGCTGCTCGAAGCGCTGAGCATGCTCGACAGCTGGTTCATCGCGGCAATGCTGCGATCCACCACATGCTGGCCATCCTCGGCGAGGTTGCGGGCGTCGCTGGCCTGATTGGAGGCCTGCGCGGCGTTGCGGGCGATTTCCTGAGCGGCAGCGCCCAACTGATTGATTGCTGCGGCGACGCTGCTGGTGCGCGAGGCCTGTTGGTCCGAGTTGTACATCGATGAGTTCGAGGCGGCCACCACGCGCAGCGCCACTTCGTTGACTTGGCCGGTGGCCGAGCAGACCTCGCGGATCGAGCCGTGAATACGCTCGACGAAACGGTTGAAGGCAGTGCCAAGCGTGCCGAACTCATCGTTGTTGACGATGGTCAGGCGTTTGGTCAGGTCGCCTTCGCCGTCGGCAATGTCGGCCATGGCGCGGGTCATGACGTGCAGCGGCTGGATCAGGATGCGGATCAGCATCCCCAGCAGGGCGATGATGATCACCACGGAAATGACCGTCGCCACCACTGCCGAAGTGCGGAATTCGCTGAGCATCGAGAAGGCCTTTTCCTTGTCGACGGACAGGCCGATGTACCAGTTGACCGAAGGCAGGCCCTTGATCGGCGTGAAGGTCACCAGGCGGGTCTTGCCGTCTACTTCCACTTCGCTGAAGTCGCGGCTGATGCGCGGAGTGTTCTGCGGGTAGGCCTCGCTCAGGGACTTCATCACCAGGGCCTTGTCCGGGTGCACCAGAATCTTGCCATCGGCGCTGACCAGGAAAGCGTACCCCATGCCGTCGAAGTCGCGCGCGCTGAGGGTGTCGATCAGGGTTTGCAGGCTCAGGTCACCGCCGACCACGCCGACGTTTTGGCCGGCCTTTTTCGAGGCGGTGGCCAGGGAAATGATGGTTTGACCGGTGGCCGCATCGATATAGGGTTCGGTCAGGGTCGGAGTATTGCTGTTTTCCGCGCCCTTGTACCAGGGGCGGACCCGTGGGTCGAAGCCGTCGGGCATCTTGGCATCCGGACGGATGGTGAAGTGTCCGGTGGCGTCGCCCAGGTAGGACGCCATGAAGGTCGACGTCAGCGCTTTCTGTTCGAGCAGTGCGGCAACGTTGGTTTGTTCCGGGTTGATGGCAATGTTTTGCGCAAGGTTTTCGATCAGCAGGATTCGGCCGGCCAGCCAGGTCTGGATATTGTTGGCGGTGACGTCGCCCATCTCGTTGAGGTAGTTGTCCAGGTCTTCGCGAATGGCGTTGCGCTGTAAATAGTCGTTGTACAGGGTGAACGAGGCGAAGGTGGTGATGACGATGAGCGCGGCGGCAAGCAGGATTTTATGGCTGAAACGTAGATTTTTATTCATGGCTTGAGGTTCCGCTAAAGTCTTAATGCCCATCGCGTGCTTTTATAAAGAGATGCAATGGGCACGGTTTAAAGCATGTGGGATTTCCATCGCTCCTTAAGGGAAATATCCGACCAGATTGTGTCTGTTTGCTTTGTCGCTACTGCTATCGGCCGTGCAAGCACAAAGATTAACCATGGGTGACCAAATGCCTGACTCATTGCAACTCGTTATCGGCGCCGATCCTTCGGGGCAGCCGATCGCCCAGGCCATGCGCCTGGCCAACCGCCACGGTTTGATCGCGGGTGCTACCGGTACCGGAAAGACAGTCACCCTGCAACGCATGGCCGAAGCCTTCAGCGATGCCGGTGTGGCGGTGTTCGCGGCCGATATCAAAGGTGACTTGTGCGGATTGGGGGCTGCGGGTAACCCTCAGGGCAAAGTCGCCGAGCGGATCGCCGGGATGCCCTGGTTGAACCACAAACCGGCGGCGTATCCGGTGACCTTGTGGGATATCCACGGCCAGTCCGGTCATCCATTGCGCACCACGTTGAGTGAAATGGGGCCGTTGTTGCTGGGGAGCCTGCTGGAGCTGACCGACAGTCAACAATCGGCGCTATATGCCGCGTTCAAGGTCGCGGACCGAGAGGGCCTGTTGCTGCTGGATCTCAAGGACCTGAAAGCGCTGCTCAATCACCTCAAGGACCACCCGGAACTGCTTGGCGATGATTCCGCGTTGATGACCACCGGTTCCAGCCAGGCCCTGTTGCGGCGCCTGGCAACCCTTGAGCAGCAGGGCGCCGAGGCGCTGTTCGGGGAGCCGGCGCTGCAACTTGAAGACATTCTGCAGCCGGCTGCCGATGGTCGCGGGCGCATTCACCTGCTCGATGCCAGTCGTCTGGTGCACGAAGCGCCGAAGGTCTACGCGACCTTCCTGTTGTGGCTGCTGGCCGAACTGTTTGAGCAATTGCCGGAGCGCGGCGACGCGGACAAGCCGCTGCTGGCGCTTTTTTTCGACGAAGCGCATTTGCTGTTTGCCGGCACGCCCAAAGCCTTGCAGGACCGTCTGGAACAAGTGGTTCGGCTGATTCGCTCAAAAGGCGTGGGCGTATATTTCGTCACCCAATCGCCAGGCGACTTGCCGGATGACGTGCTGGCCCAGCTGGGCTTGCGCATCCAGCATGGTTTGCGCGCGTTCACCGCCAAGGAGCAGAAGTCCCTTCGGGCGGTGGCGGACGGTTTCCGGCCGAACCCGGCGTTCGATGCCTTGTCGGTGCTGACTGAATTGGGTATCGGTGAAGCCCTGGTGGGGACCTTGCAGGAAAAGGGCACGCCGGAAATGGTTCAGCGGGTGCTGGTGGCGCCACCACAATCTCGAATCGGGCCGCTGACCGACACCGAGCGCACGATGCTGATCGCCGGGTCGCCGTTCAAGGGGCGTTATGACAAGCCGATCGATCGCGAGTCGGCCTATGAAGTCCTGATGGGGCGCAAGGGGCTGGCGCCGGAAGCCGAGGCCGCGCCGGATAAGCCGGCAGCGCAGGAGCCGAGTTTTACCGAGCAGGCTGGGGAGTTTCTCGGTACCGCGGCGGGGCAGGCGTTGAAATCCGCGATGCGTCAGGCGGCGAATCAGTTGGGACGGCAGTTGGTGCGGGGGTTGATGGGGTCTCTGCTGGGTGGCAGCAAACGCCGCTGACCCCTGTAGGAGCAAGGCTTGCCCGCGATGAACGATGATGCGGTGTACCTAGTGCACCGCGGCGTCCTTATCGCGGGCAAGCCATGCTCCTACGGAGAACCTGGTGAATTCAGGGTTTGGGCCTGGCATGCGCCGCCAATCGCTCCAGTGCCGCCCGCAGGTTCGGATCACTGATGCCATCGGCCGTCGCCTGGATGGTCGCCGCCGCATCCACGGACAAATCGATGGTATGCCCGGCCGCACCTCGATGAACGGTGGGTGGCTGGACCTTGAACAGGATTCTCGTGAGGCTGGAAAACTCATCGAACATCTGCAATTGCCGTTGCAGGCGTTTTTGCTGGTAACGCAGGCGGGTGGCCCAATGGCCATCGGTGACGATCAACAACAAACTTCCTTCGCGAAACGACGCCACATGGCAATGTTCGCGGGCGGCGGGTTGCAGTTGGCTGTCGAGCAGCCGTTGCAGATGACCCAGGCGTTGGGCATGACCGAGTATGGCCTTGAGCGGCTTGGCTTCGCGTAGCAGGACGGCGGGTGCTCTGGCCGTAAGAGGGCGAAATGCCATGATCAGACACCTGAAGTAACAGAGCGGCCATGGTAGCAGAAAGCACGGGTTGCGCCCGACCCATTGCTTTGCGCGCGTTTTACCCATTAAATCAACGGATAACTTCTGCCTTCCATGGCTTGAAGTTCAATCATTTGTCCCTATTTTAAGTGAGCCCCGTCAAAGCGCTGAGCCAGCATCGTGGAATAACGCCACTTTCCTCACCATCGTTTCCGGGTAGAATGCTCGTTCGCATGCGGCCATGAGGGCTGCACGGGCGACGCTCATGGGGCCGCCCTCCATCCCTTTAGTGTGGAAGATCCTGCCGATATGTTTGCGCCTTTGTTAAAGAAACTTTTTGGAAGCAAGAACGAGCGTGAAGTCAAACGCATGCTCAAGACGGTGCAACACGTCAATTCTTTCGAAGAGCAAATGGTGGCCCTTTCGGACGATCAATTGCGTGCCAAGACGGATGAGTTCAAGGCCCGCATCGCCAAAGGGGAAACCCTCGACAAGCTGCTGCCGGAAGCATTTGCGGTCGCCCGCGAAGCCGGCAAGCGCGTCATGGGTATGCGTCACTTCGATGTCCAGCTGATCGGTGGCATGACCTTGCATGAAGGCAAGATCGCCGAAATGCGTACCGGTGAAGGCAAGACCCTGGTGGGCACACTGGGCGTTTACCTCAACGCGCTGTCCGGCAAGGGCGTGCACGTGGTCACGGTGAACGACTACCTGGCCCGCCGAGATGCCAACTGGATGCGTCCGCTCTACGAATTCCTCGGCCTGACGGTCGGCGTGGTCACGCCGTTCCAGCCGCCGGAAGAAAAGCGCGCCGCCTACGCCGCCGACATCACCTACGGCACCAACAACGAATTCGGTTTCGATTACCTGCGCGACAACATGGCGTTCAGCATGGAAGAAAAATTCCAGCGTGAACTCAATTTTGCCGTGATCGACGAAGTCGACTCCATCCTCATCGACGAAGCCCGTACTCCCCTGATCATTTCCGGTCAGGCCGAGGACAGCTCCAAGCTGTACATGGAGATCAACAAACTGATCCCGCAGCTGGAACTGCACGTCGAAGAAGTGGAAGGCGAAGTCACCAAGGCTGGCCACTACACCGTCGACGAGAAGACCCGCCAGGTCGAACTCAACGAAGCCGGTCACCAGTTCGTCGAAGACGCGCTGACCCGCCTGGGCCTGCTGGCTGAAGGCGAGAGCCTGTACTCGGCACACAACCTGAGCCTGCTGACCCACGTTTACGCCGGCCTGCGTGCGCACAAGCTGTTCCACCGCAACGTGGAATACATCGTGCAGGACGGTCAGGTTGTCCTGGTCGACGAACACACTGGCCGTACCATGCCGGGCCGTCGTCTGTCCGAAGGCCTGCACCAGGCCATCGAAGCCAAGGAACACCTGAACATCCAGGCCGAAAGCCAGACCCTGGCATCGACCACCTTCCAGAACTACTTCCGTCTGTACGAAAAACTGTCCGGCATGACCGGTACGGCCGACACCGAAGCGTTCGAATTCCATCAGATCTACGGCCTGCCGGTCATCGTCATCCCGACCAACAAGCCGCTGGCCCGCAAGGACTACAACGACCTGGTGTTCCTGACCGCCGACGAGAAATACGCGGCCATCGTCAACGACATCAAGGAAAGCATGGCCGCCGGCCGTCCGGTGCTGGTGGGTACTGCCACCATCGAAACTTCCGAGCACATGTCCAGCCTGCTGGTGAAGGAAGGCATCGAGCACAAGGTCCTGAACGCCAAGTTCCACGAAAAGGAAGCCGAGATCATTGCCCAGGCCGGTCGCCCGGGTGCGCTGACCATCGCTACCAACATGGCCGGTCGTGGTACCGACATCCTGTTGGGTGGTAACTGGGAAGTGGAAGTCGCTTCGCTGGAAGACCCGACCCCTGAGCAGATCGCGCAGATCAAGGCCGACTGGCAGAAACGTCACCAGCAAGTGCTCGAGTCGGGCGGTTTGCAGGTGATCGCCTCCGAGCGTCATGAATCCCGTCGTATCGACAACCAGTTGCGTGGTCGCGCCGGCCGTCAGGGCGACGCCGGTTCCAGCCGTTTCTACCTGTCGCTGGAAGACAGCCTGATGCGTATCTTCGCCTCTGACCGGGTAAAGAACTTCATGAAGGCCCTCGGCATGCAGCCGGGCGAAGCGATTGAGCACCGCATGGTGACCAACGCCATCGAAAAGGCGCAGCGCAAGGTTGAAGGCCGCAACTTCGACATTCGTAAGCAACTGCTCGAGTTCGACGACGTCAACAACGAACAGCGTAAAGTGATCTATCACATGCGTAACACGTTGCTGGCTGCCGACAATATCGGTGAAACCATCGCCGACTTCCGTCAGGACGTGCTCAACGCGACCGTCAGCGCACACATTCCGCCGCAATCGCTGCCTGAGCAGTGGGACGTGGCTGGTCTGGAAGCCGCGATTGCCAGCGACTTCGGCGTGAAGCTGCCGATCCAGCAATGGCTTGACGAAGACGACCACCTTTACGAAGAAACCCTGCGTGAGAAGCTGATGCAGGAGCTGATGGCTGCGTACAACGAGAAAGAAGATCAGGCGGGTGCCGAAGCGCTGCGCACCTTCGAGAAACAAATCGTTCTGCGCGTCCTGGACGACCTGTGGAAAGACCACCTGTCGACCATGGACCATCTGCGTCACGGTATCCACCTGCGTGGCTATGCCCAGAAGAACCCGAAGCAGGAATACAAGCGCGAGTCGTTCACGCTGTTCTCCGAGCTGCTGGATTCGATCAAGCGCGACTCGATCCGCGTGTTGTCCCACGTTCAGGTGCGCCGCGAAGATCCGGCCGAAGAAGAAGCCCGTCTGCGTCAGGAAGCCGAAGCACTGGCAGCGCGCATGCAGTTCCAACACGACGAGGCCCCGGGCCTCGAGCAGCCGGAGCTGCTTGGTGAAGAGGTCGATGTGGCCCTCGCTGCCGCACCGGTTCGCAACGAGCAGAAGCTGGGCCGCAACGAGTTGTGCTACTGCGGTTCGGGCAAGAAGTTCAAGCATTGCCACGGGCAGATCCAGTAAAACCCGTTTGATACGCTGAAATACCCGCGCCGCGACCGGCTCATGCCGTCGCGGCGTTTTACCATTCAAACCACCGCTAGTTGAAAAAGAGCGCAGCGGTGCAGACATCATCTAGTGAGGAGCGCATTCATGGCTGTTGGTCTTGGTCCTTTGCCAACGTTGCACCCGGTTGCCGGTTTTGAACTCGGTATCGCATCGGCCGGTATCAAGCGCCCGGGGCGCAAGGATGTCGTGGTCATGCGCTGCGTCGAAGGCTCGACCGTCGCGGGCGTGTTCACCCTGAACGCTTTTTGCGCGGCCCCGGTGATCCTGGCCAAGCAACGTGTGCAAGGCCCGGTGCGTTACCTGCTGACCAACACCGGCAATGCCAACGCGGGTACCGGTGAACCGGGCCTGGCCGCCGCCGAGCGCACCTGCGCCAAGCTGGCGGAACTGACCGGAGTCGACGCCAGCCAGGTGCTGCCGTACTCCACCGGTGTGATCGGCGAGCCGCTTCCGGTCGAGAAGATCGAAGGTGCGTTGCAAGCGGCCCTCGACGACCTGTCGGTTAACAACTGGGAAGCTGCCGCCACCGGCATCATGACCACCGATACTCTGCCCAAGGGCGCCAGCCGCCAGTTCCAGCACGATGGCGTCACCGTCACCGTGACCGGCATCAGCAAAGGCGCGGGCATGATTCGCCCGAACATGGCGACCATGCTCGGCTACATCGCCACCGACGCCAAAGTCTCCCGTGAAGTGCTGCAAAACCTGATGCTGGACGGCGCCAACAAGTCGTTCAACCGCATCACCATCGACGGCGACACCTCGACCAACGACTGCTGCATGCTGATCGCGACCGGTCAGGCGGCATTGCCGGAAATCACCCGCGCCGAAGGCGAGCTGTTCGCCAAACTCAAGCAGGCGGTGTTCGAAGTGTGCATGGACGTGGCCCAGGCCATCGTTCGCGACGGTGAAGGCGCAACCAAGTTCGTGACTGTTGAAGTCAACGGTGGCGGCAATCATCAGGAATGCCTGGACGTCGGTTACACCGTTGCCCACTCGCCGCTGATCAAGACCGCACTGTTCGCTTCCGATCCGAACTGGGGCCGTATCCTGGCCGCCGTTGGCCGTGCCGGCGTACCGAACCTGGACGTGAGCAAGATCGACGTGTTCCTCGGCGAAGTGTGCATCGCCAGCCGTGGCGCGCGTGCTGCCACCTACACCGAAGCCCAGGGCGCTGCGGTGATGCAGCAGGAAGAGATCACCATCCGTATCGAGCTGGGACGCGGCGATTGCAGCGAAACCATCTGGACGACCGATCTGTCCCACGAGTACGTGAAGATCAACGCCGAGTATCGTACGTAAGATCGCGTCGACCCCATCGCGGGCAAGCCCGCTCCCACAGGATTCTCAGTGGACACAGTTTTTGTGTATGGCAGGACCAATGTGGGAGCGAGCCTGCTCGCGATGGCGGTTTGTCAGTCACCCGCTAGACTGGCTTGTCCCTCTATTTAAAGGTCCCGAACATGAGCCTGCACCTGATCATCGGCGACAAACTGCTTTCCTCCTGGTCCCTGCGCGGCGCCCTGGCTCTTGACCTGACCGGCGCCCCCTATACCGAAGAACTCATCAAACTCAACCAGCCAGACACCCGCGAGTGTCTGCTAAAGCATTCGCCAACCGGCAAAGTCCCGCTGTTGAAAACCGGGCACGGCACCATCGCCGACTCCCTGGCAATTGCCGAATACCTGGCTGAGCAATTTCCCGACAAGGGCCTGTGGCCCAAAGACACGGCTGCCCGCGCCCAGGCGCGTTCGGCCTGTGCGCAGATGCACAGCGGATTCTTTGGCATGCGCGGCAACATGCCGTTCGACCTGAGCCATGACGCGCCGCTGGCGTCGGTTCCGACCGAAGTCCAGGTGGATGTCGAGCGCATGTCAGCCCTGTGGGCCGAATGCCGCGCCGCAGCCACTGAAACCGGTCCGTACCTGTTCGGTCGCATAAGCCTGGCCGACGTGTTCTTCGCACCCATCGCCGTGCGCCTGCGTACCTATCGGGTCAAGTTGTCGGCTGTCGACGAGGCCTATGTTGAAACCATCTACCAATGGCCGGCCTTCAAGGCCTGGCAGAAGGCCGGACTGGAGGAAATCGAGCGGTGAAACGCGTACATGTAGCCGCTGCCGTCATCCGTGACGACAGCGGCAAAATCCTCATCGCCCGCCGTGCCGACACACAGCACCAGGGCGGGTTGTGGGAGTTTCCTGGTGGCAAGGTCGAGGCTGATGAATCGGTGGAAACCGCACTGGCCCGCGAGCTGCAGGAAGAACTGGGCATCGTGGTCAATGCGGCCCGCCCGTTGATCAAGGTCCACCACGATTATCCGGACAAGCAGGTGTTGCTGGATGTCTGGGAAGTCTCGGCATTTACCGGCGAGCCACACGGTGCGGAAGGCCAGCCACTGGCGTGGGTCACGGCGCGTGAGTTGTCGGGTTACGAGTTCCCCGAGGCGAACCGGCCAATTGTCGCTGCTGCGCGGTTGCCCGAGCAGTACCTGATCACTCCGGAAGATCTGGAAGCGCCGGCCCTGCTACGGGGGATTCAGAAAGCCATCGCGGGCGGTATCAAGTTGATCCAGCTGCGCGCGCCAAACGGTTACGACCCGAAATACCGCGATCTGGCGGTCGATGCCGCCGGCCTGTGTGCTGGCAAGGCGCAGTTGATGATCAAGGGGCCGTTCGAGTGGCTGGGAGATTTCCCCTCCGCCGGCTGGCACATCACCTCGGCGCAGTTGCGCAAATACGCAGCTGCCGGTCGGCCACTGCCTGCATCGCGCTGGTTGGCGGCCTCCTGCCATAACGCCGAGGAACTGGCGCTGGCCGAGGAGATGGGGGTGGACTTCGTGACCTTGTCACCGGTGCAGCCGACGTTGACGCATCCGGGGGCGCAGCCGTTGGGTTGGGAGCAGGCTTCGACCCTGATCCAGGGCTTCAGCAGGCCGGTGTTTCTGCTCGGTGGAGTTGGCCCGGCGGAAGTACAGAAGGCCTGGGCGGCGGGTGCCCAGGGTGTGGCGGGGATTCGGGCGTTCTGGCCTGAGGCCTAAGTTCTGCGTAATAGCTGATGGCCCTATCGCGAGCAAGCTCGCTCCCACAATTGATTTTTGGTGTTCACAGATAGTGTGTCCACAGAAAGTCCATTGTGGGAGCGAGCCTGCTCGCGATGGGGCCAGTGACGTTATTGCTCAAACCTCAGGCTTCGCCGCCGGCTGCCACAAAATCTCCGCAACTCCCTGACGCCGCGCAATCACCCTAGCCATCACAAACAGCAAATCTGATAACCGATTGATGTACGCCAGCCCCACCCCGGCCAGTGGCTCAAGCGCATTCAAATGCTGGCAGCGACGCTCGGCGGCACGGGCCAGGCTTCTGCACACGTGAGCCTGGGCGATCAACGCTGACCCGCCCGGCAGGATGAAGTTCTCCAACGGCCCCAACTCTTCATTCCACACATCGATCGCCGCTTCCAGACGCTCGATTTCTGCGCTGTTCAACGCCTGATATTCCGGCATTGCCAGTTCGCCACCGAGGTCGAACAACCGGTGCTGGCAGGGCGCCAATACCTCGATCACTTCCTTGAGCCCCGGATGTTCGTTGCTTGCTGCGGCCAGCCCGGCCAGCAGCACGCCCACCTGACTGTTCAATGAATCGACTTCGCCAATGGCCTCGATCCGCGGGTGATCCTTGGGGACGCGGCGGCCGTCGCCCAGGCCGGTTTCGCCCTTGTCGCCGGTACGGGTGTAAATCTTCGACAAGCGAAAGCCCATGGCTTACCTCGATAACTGATTGAGTTCCTGAGAGACCACCGGAGTGCCGGCCAGGGGCAGGCGCAAGGTGAAACAGGTGCCTTGGCCCAGGGTCGATTGCACTTCCATCTGTCCCTTGTGGTTGTTGGTGATGATGAAGTACGACACCGACAAGCCCAGGCCTGTGCCCTGACCGATTTCCTTGGTGGTGAAAAATGGCTCGAACGTACGCTTGCGCACGCTTTCGCTCATGCCGATGCCGTTGTCCTCCACCTGAATTTCTGCCCAGGGCGGGTTGAGCCGCGTGCGCAGAATGATCCGCCCCGGCTCGCGGTCGTCTTCACGCAGGTGAATGGCCTGGGCGGCATTTTTCAGCAGGTTGAGCAGCACCTGTTCCAGTTCGTTGGCGGTGCCGGGCACCGGACCCAACGCGGGGTCGAACTGGCGAATGATGGCTTGGCCCTTGAAGTCGAAACCGATGGTCAGGTCGAAGTCATTACCGGCGATTTCCACGGCTTGATCGATCAGCGCCGGCAGGTCGCAAGGGGCCATTTGCCGGGTGCTGCGGCGACTGAAACTGAGCATGTGGGTGACGATCTTCGCGGCACGGGCGCCGGCCTGCTGGATGCCATCGAGCAGCTGTGGCACCTCTCGCGCTTGCAGGTAGTCGTTGACCGTGGACAGCTCGACGCCGATCTGTTCGGCCTGTTCGAGGTTCTTCGGCAGTTCCGGAGACAGGCGCCGGCGAATGTTTTGCACGTTGTGCAGAATGGCGCCCAGCGGGTTGTTGATCTCGTGGGCCATCCCAGCTGCGAGGCCGCCGACGGAGAGCATTTTCTCCGACTGCACCATCATTTCCTCCAGCGACAGACGCTGGGTGATGTCGTCGATACGGATCACCACGCCGCGTCCCGCCCCACCCATCAGCGGATAGAAGGTCAGGGCGTAATGCCGGGCGTCATCGTCCTTGACCCAGGTGACGCGTTCGATCTTGGCGACTGTGTGTTGCTCGACGGTTTGCTTGAGCTGCGGAAGAAAAGGCTTGAGCGGCTCGAACGCAAGGAAGATCGGCTGGTTCAGCGCTTCGTCCAGGCGAGTGCCGGAAAGGGCGCTGGCTTCCTGGTTCCATTGCGTCACGTAGAGTTGTTCATCGAGAGCGATCAGCGCCGACGGCATGGAGTCGATGATGCTGTTGAGGTAGTTCTGGAATCCGGTGAGCTTCTTCTCGATCTTGCTGCGCACTTGGACTTCGAGCTCCAGCTTGCGGTTGGTGTGCCGGGTTTCTTCCGCCAGTCCCTGAGCCTGGTCGTAGGCGGCCTGGGAGTCATCCCGCGCCCGTTTGAGCTGCTGCTCCCGCGCCTCTATTCGCGAGAGCATGGTGTTGAAGGCTTCGGCGAGGCTGCCGATTTCGTCATGGTTGCCGCGGGAGGCGCGAAGGGAATAGTTCTCTTCACGGGTCACTTGCCGTGAAAGCTCTTCGAGTTGATGGATCGGCCGGGTAATCAGGCGTTTGATCTGGCGGGCGATCACCAGCCACAGCAGCACACTGAAGATCAGGATGCCGAGACTGGCGGTCAGGGTCCCGGTATAGAACGCCATCGGCAGTTCGCTGCTGGCCACCAGTAGCAGGTGTCCGGAGGCGGCACCCGGGCGGGGTAGGGTGATGACTTGATTGCTGCGAAATTCGGTGGCTTGCCAGGATTCGATATGTCGATAGTGTTCAGGCAGGTTCAGATGATCGCCATGTTGCAGCTGCGCCAGGCGTTCGCCCTTGCCGTCATACAGGGCGGCGGCACGCAGGGGGGAATAGCTGTTGAGTTCGTCGAGCAGGCGTTGTGCGCTTTGTGGTGAGGCCAGGGCTTCAGAGATCAGGCTGGGGTTGGACACCAGCCGGCCAATGGTTTGCAGGGCCTGGGGCGCCATGCTTTCCTGGGAGATGTAATAGGCGGCGCTGATAAAAGTCAGGTTGGCGACCAGCAGGACGGTGGTCAACAGCACCAACAGGGCGGCCAGCAGTTTCTGGCCGACCGGGAGGTTTTCAAGGCGCTGGCGCAATGGCATCAGGGTTATCGCTGCAGAGGAACAAGTGGCCAGCGTAGCCGCTGCTCAGTCGCTGGGCAATCCAAGGCTGTGCAGGCGAGCGATCAGCCGTGATTCAAGCTGATTGAGGTGTGGCAGGTTCAACTGGTGGCGTGCGGCGACTTTGCAGGCGTGCCCGAGCAGATAGCTGATTTCCGTCCGGCGCCGGTTATTCACGTCCTGGTGCATGGATGAATAGTTGGCGGCGGTGGCGTGGATCACTCGTTCGACTTCCTGTTGCAGGTTCTCGGCGGCGGCAGGCTGGCCGCATCGCTCAAGCAGTTCGGTCAGTTCGCCACAGAGGGTGGCGACTTCGCAGTGATGTTCCTGCAACCCGCCGTTGCGACAGTCGTGCAGCACCGTCAAGGGATTGATGGCGCAGTTGAGCGCCAGTTTGCGCCACAGCCGAGTGAGGATTTCGGTACTCCATTCGTGGGGAATACCGGCGTCATCCAGGTCGTCCAGCCAGATCGGTGCCACGGGATGGCCTGCATCCCCGAGCCAGGTGAATCCGTGGCCGGCGAAAACCACGCGCCAGTCGCCATCACGGAAGGCGCCTTCGGTGCTGGAGGCAAAGATGCAGCGCGCCTGTGGAACCTGCGCCGCCACGGCGTCCTGGCTGCCCAAGCCGTTCTGCAGCAGAATCAGTTCGGCGCCGGGCGCCAGGCGCGATGCCACTTGCGCCACGGCACGCTCGGCGTCGTAGGCTTTGCAAGCGACCAGCAGGCGCTGGATAGGCTCTTGGCTGTCGGCCGTTTCGGCGGGTACCGGATAGCACTGTTCCTTGTCGTGTTCGACTAGGGTCAGTCCGCCAGCTGCTTCATAGGCCTGCAAGCGGGTGGTATCGCGTACGATCAGCCGAACCGGTATCCCGGCCCGGGCCAGGCGTGTGGCCCACAATGTGCCGAGACTGCCGGCGCCCAGGACATGCCAGGTGGTGGCCATCAGCTTTTTGCTCTGTTTAATGCGCGCATGGACGGCTCGCAGCGAATGATGGGAAAGACCCGTTATAATCAGCGCGGATTTTTACCGCAAGCCAGGCGTGCTTCATGGGTGCGCCTTTTATTTGGAGAGATTACATGCCGTCGTTCGACGTGGTATCCGAACTGGACAAACACGAAGTCACCAATGCGGTCGAGAACGCCGTCAAGGAACTCGATCGTCGTTATGACCTGAAAGGCAAGGGCAGCTTCGAGTTCAAGGAAAAGGAACTGACCGTAAACCTGACTGCTGAAGCGGATTTCCAGCTCGAGGCGATGATTGAGATCCTCAAGCTGGCTTTGGTCAAGCGCAAAATCGATGTGCAATGCCTTGAGGTCAAGGACGCTTTTGCCTCGGGCAAGCTGATGAAGCAGGAAGCCGTCCTCAAGGAAGGCATCGACAAAGAGCTGGCGAAGAAGATTGTCGCGCATATCAAGGACGCCAAGCTCAAGGTCCAGGCCGCCATTCAGGGTGAGCAGGTTCGAGTAACCGGCAAGAAGCGCGATGACTTGCAAGAGGCGATCGCGGCACTGCGTGGCAAGGAATTCGGCATGCCGCTGCAGTTCAACAACTTCCGCGACTGACCTGAAAGCGGGAACCTCTCGGCGTTTTCAGCGTCCGACCCCCAAGTAACGGTAGAAACGATTGACCCTGACCGGGGCTCGATCTTTCTACCGTTTATTTTTAGTGTGCCGGTTACCCGGAAATCAGGAGAACAAACATGGATTTGAATGCTGAGGTAGACAACCTGGTCAAGGTTTCCCAGGCCTGGATTCCGATGATCATGGAATACGGCAGCCGCGTGCTGCTGGCAATGATTACCCTGGCGATTGGCTGGTGGCTGATCAACAAGGTTACTCACAAGCTAGGCAAGCTGATCGCGCTGCGAAATGCGGATCTGGCCCTGCAAGGCTTTATCAGCAGCCTGGCAAACATTGTTCTGAAAATTCTGCTGATCGTCAGCGTGGCGTCGATGATCGGTGTGGAGACCACGTCGTTCGTGGCGGCCATTGGTGCGGCGGGCCTTGCAATCGGCCTGGCCTTGCAGGGTAGCCTGGCGAATTTCGCAGGCGGCGTGTTGATCCTGCTGTTCCGCCCGTTCCGCATCGGAGACTGGATCGAGGCCCAGGGTGTTGCTGGTACTGTCGACAGCATCCAGATTTTTCACACCGTGCTGCGTACTGGCGATAACAAGACCATCATCGTGCCAAACGGCAACCTGTCTAACGGGATCATCACCAATACCAACCGTCAGCCGACCCGCAAGGTGGTGTTTGATGTAGGCGTTGATTATGAAGCCGACCTGCAGAAAGCCCGTCAGGTATTGCTGGAACTGGCCAAGGATCCACGTGTTTTGACTGACCCGGCACCTCAAGCTGTTATTTCGACATTGGGTGACAGTTCGATCACTGTTTCTCTGCGTGTCTGGGTGAAAACAGCGGACTACTGGGATGTGATGTTCATGTTTAACGAGCAGTCCCGCGACCGGTTGAGAACAGCGGGTATTGACATTCCATTTCCTCAGCGTGTAGTTCGTGTGGTTCAGGAAGCTTCGGTCCAGTAAGGCTGTTGTGTTTTTTACTGAATAAACCCAAGAGGATAAAAGTCTCTTGGGTTTTTTTGTAACTATTGATCAGTTCATTGAAAAAAGTATTAACGTTATTCGCGCAAGTTGTTTGCTGCGGTGTCTGGTATATGGCAGGCATAAAAAAACCGCCCACCTGAAGAGGTGGGCGGTTTTTGATCAGCAGTACTTGCGGTATTGCACCTGGATTACAGGATGCTCAGCGGGTACTCGATGATCAGACGGGTGTCGTAGACGTCAGACGAGTAGCCGCTGTACGCGCCGTTCGAGCGGTAGTTGGCGAAACGCGCACGGAACGACAGGTCTTTGGCTGGGCCTTCCTGGATCACGTACTTGGACTCCAGGTTCCATTCGTTTTCCTTACCTTCACCCAGACCGTTGGTCTTGATGTTGTCACCCTTTACGTAACGGGTCATGAAGCTCAGACCAGGTACGCCGTAGGTGGCCATGTTGATGTCGTAGCGAGCCTGCCAGGACTTCTCTTCGCGACCCACGAAGTCGGAGATCTGGATGGAGTTGGATACGAAGATGGTGCTGTTACCGTCAACGCCATAGTAGTAAGCGTTGTCGCCGCTCGATTGCTGGTAGGCAACGGTGAACTTGTGAGCGCCGAGGCTGTACGCAGCGGCCAGGGACCACAGGTTGTTGTCTACGCCGAGAACGCCGTCACCGATTGCGTCAACCAGGTCGCCGCGCTTGTCGCCTTTGGTTTTGTAACCGTTCAGGTCGAAGTTCAGGGACTGATCGTCTGCGATTGGCAGGGTGTAGTTCAGGTTGATGTAGTACTTCTTGAAGTACTCTTCAGCGTCGGAAGCAGCCAGTGCACCGGTGAAGTTGTCGGTGAAGGCATAGCTGGCGCCGAAGATGTTGATGCCGTCGCTCAGGCCTTTACCGTGGTTGCCGTCTTCATCAGCCAGACCGCCGATGCTGTCGCGAGCCATACCGGTTTGCTTGCTCAGTGCGGTGAAGCGACCGGCGCTCAGTTCCAGGCCTTTGATTTCCTTGGAAGTAACCAGGGTACCGGTGGCAACTTCTGGCAGCAGACGGCTGTCGTCGGTTGCGAACACTGGGCTGGCAACGAATTGCTGGCCGTATTTCAGGGTGGTGTCGGAGAGACGGAATTTGACTGCACCGCCAACCTTGCCCTGGGATTTCTCTGGGTTGCCTTCGCTGTCGTTGGCGAACAGGCCGTTACCGCGGCGACCCGAGCCACCGTCCAGTTTGACCGAACCCATTGCCATGGCGTCGAGGCCGAAACCTACGGTGCCTTGAGTGAAGCCCGACTCGTAAGTGAGCAACTGGCTGACACCGGTGTCCTGACGATAGCCGGAGGTACCGCTGGATGGGTTGCTAGCACCGTTCTTGTAGTCGCGGTTCATGTATTCGAGACGGGTTTTCAGTTTCAGGCTCTGGTCGCCGAAGAAACCCTTGGAATCGTCCTGGGAAGACGCTACTGCGAACTGCGAGGTACCAGCTGCAACAGCCAGTGCGATCATGCTCCACTTCATCACGCGCATCGTGATTTGCTCCTTTGGTTTTTAGAAGAGTATTGCCGTCCCACCTGTTTTATTATCTGGGCGGCTCTTTCTTTTTGTGTCGGCGCAAACTTATATCACGTCGACCAATGTTGGCGATACTTGCGCATCTAACCTTTCAGCATCTTTACGACCCTGTCGTAAACAGCTTGCTAGATGTCGCAAATTTACAGCCCCGATGCAACCGGCTGACAACTTTAGTGCTGTTTTTTCTGGACTGGCGCACCGGTAAAAAGAGTCCCTGGTGAAACGTTTGAATCTCCATCGGGCTATCCTGCCACTGTTTTATTTTGTCGTGAGGCTTCCACGTCCCGTGGGCCTTATAGACGATGTGGGTGTGAATGCAACAAACGTGCACAAATTACTGCGTCGCTGATAATTTTTTCACAAACCCTGACCGATCCCGGAAAAACCCCATGAAACCGGGGGCTTCATCGTGCAGGTTTCGGGGGTTGACGCCATCCTGTTGATGGTGTTGAACATCCTGTTACCGCCCCGTGACAGCCTAAAATGTTACCGGTTCACCCCGCCAGTGAGTAGTTGGCGGATGCTCGAAGCAGTCAGCGTAGACGCACTGTGCGGTTTTGGTGCAAAAAATTTCAGTTACTGTACTCAATTCACACAGTTCGATCACCTAGGGAAATTAAACGAATCCCTGTTCTGTAGTCATTTCAACGCTTTTGTCGTCTGCTCCGGTTCTGCGATGGTGCGTTTTGGCTTCATGTGTCACATCTCGGGGCGATTTTCGATGTCTTAGGTTTTGTGAGTGAGAATCGAGGTTCGTCGTGAAGACCGTAGCATTCGCAGGTATGCTGCCGTCCTGTCGCTTGGTGCGCGATCCCTCTGGATGGGCGCTAAGCTGAAAATGATGACCCGGCGGGAGTGCACGCAGTGTTCGCTTTAGATTCACGACTTCAACAAGACACCTTGCCGATCGGTGATTTCCCGCTGTGCCGGCTCCTGCTGTCCAACGATTCGAACTATCCCTGGTTCATCCTGGTACCTCGTCGCGACGATATCAGCGAGATATTTCAGTTGGGTGTCGCCGATCAGCAGTCGCTGTGGCAGGAGACAACTACGCTGGCGGAATTGCTGAAGACAGCGTTCGACGCGGACAAGATGAATGTCGGGGCTCTGGGTAACGTGGTCAGTCAGTTACACATGCATGTCATTGTGCGCAAGCGAGCGGATGCTGCATGGCCAGCGCCGGTCTGGGGCAAGCATCCTGCTGTCCCTTACACGGCGGGGCAGGTTGGCGCGATACGCGAGCAGCTTCGGCGCGTGCTGCCTGAAGATTTCACGTTTCTGGAGGGTTGAACCATGAGCCTGGAAGATCGCGTTACCGATCTGGAGAGCCAGTTGGCGTTTCAGGATGACACCATCCAGGCCTTGAATGATGTG
The DNA here is from genome assembly GCF_003228315.1 of Pseudomonas putida. NCBI lineage: Bacteria > Pseudomonadati > Pseudomonadota > Gammaproteobacteria > Pseudomonadales > Pseudomonadaceae > Pseudomonas > Pseudomonas putida. Next base: position 2,993,268 of record NZ_CP029693.1, on the reverse strand, counting down.
CTGACGGCGCAGCAACGGGTCGTTGAACGTCTTCAAGCGCAAATGACGGCATTGCTCAAGCGCCAGGAGGAGATGGCCGGTCAGTTTGAGACCTTCGAAGAAGAAGCGCCGCCTCCACATTACTGAAAACAAGTAAAAAGCCAGGCAAAAAAAAACCGCGAGCAGCACAACTGCTCGCGGTTTTTTTACGGCTTCGAATCAGCGTCGCGGCAGGGCGGCGATCACATCTTCGGCTTGCAGGCCCTTGTCACGGTTCATGACAGAGAACTCTACTCTCTGGCCTTCGACCAGGACGCGGTGACCTTCGCCGCGAATAGCCCGGAAGTGCACGAAAATATCGTCGCCGGAGTCGCGGGAAATGAAGCCGAAGCCCTTGGATGTGTTGAACCACTTGACGGTGCCAGTATCGCGGTTGCTCATGTCATAGCTGGTTGGAGCAGCGGCCGGTGACGATTTGTAGAAGCTGATGGCCAGATGCAGAACGACGGCGATGAAAGCGGCGATCAGGCTGAACAGGACCGTTGGCTGGCCGGCAATGACGGGCATTGGTGCAATGAGCGTAAGGGTTTGCAGTACGACGGCCAGCATCAGCAGAGCGCTGACGAGGTTTTGCAGGTGATGACGCGGACCCTTGTTCCAGTTCGGGATGACAGGAGCGAGGATCAGGTTGAGCAGGCCGAACAGGGCCAGGTAAAGCGCATCGGGTTGTTGCAGGTAAGGAACAGCTTCGGTTCGCAGGCTAGGGATGAAGGACAACAGCAAGGCTGCCGTGCCCAATAGCAGGTGGACTATTTTCAACATTTTTATTGACTCACGTTAAGACGGATCACAAGGAAGAGCTGAAAGGACACGGTTCGCTTCGAAACAATAAGAGGCGTTGAGCACGTATCTGATATCAGCCTATGCGCAGTGCCCGGAAAATAAGGGCGCCAGCGACACGGCATCTATTTAACAGCAAAGCTTGTGGCTACTCAAATCAAGGAGTCCAGCGGTGCATCGGGGCGATTTGTCGCACGGCCGGGGCACGTCCAGGGCAGCGATGCCACGACAGGCTTGCTAGAGTGGTCCTGCACCTGTCGGATGAAACTCATCACCTTTAGGGGAAAAGCATGGCAATCGATATCGGTATCAGTGAAGAGGACCGCAAGTCCATCGTCGAGGGTCTTTCGCGACTGCTGTCGGACACTTACGTACTTTATTTGAAGACCCATAACTTCCACTGGAACGTCACCGGGCCCATGTTTCGCACGCTGCATTTGATGTTCGAAGAGCAATACAACGAGCTGGCACTTGCGGTCGATTTGATCGCCGAGCGCATTCGTGCCCTCGGGTTTCCCGCTCCGGGCGCCTACGCGATTTACGCTCGACTGTCCTCCATTAAAGAGGAAGAGGGTGTGCCGGCCGCCGAAGACATGATCAGGCAACTGGTTGAAGGGCAGGAGGCTGTGACGCGTACGGCTCGCGGAATTTTTCCATTGCTGGACAAGGTCAGTGACGAGCCCACCGCTGACCTGCTGACCCAGCGCATGCAGGTACACGAAAAAACCGCCTGGATGCTTCGCGCCCTGCTCGATCAGTAACACTTGCGCGCGAATGCACCTTTGGGTTTGTTCGCGCGTTGCTTCCCATGTTCGAAGCGGGTTTCCTCGAAAAATGCCTGCTTGTTGAGCGAAATTTCGTCTGTCGGACCAGGAAAAGGTTCGGCGTAGGACGCTCTCCCGGATCTACCCGCAACTGTTGGCTTCTCCTACAGATAGAGGCAAAAAGTCATCTGGATATAACTTTGTCCTCGCGGTTCCATGAGCCCACAAACTCTATGAAACCAGGTATGGCAAAGGAGTGTCAGCGGTATGGTTCATGACAACAGGAAAAGTGAGAGGAGGGGGCAATCGCTCAAGGGAATCAGGAATGATCCCTTTGCCAGCGAATTCGATATGGGGCTGGCCCAGCCATTGTCCCGGTCGGTGCGGCTCAATGGCTTCGCGACCTGTTTGCGGCTTGAACAGGTTTATTGGGATATCTTGGGCGCAATGGCCAAAGTCAATTGCTGTTCGGTCAGTGCATTGCTGTCCCACCTGGATCGTGAGGTCCATTTGCGCCATGGTGGTGTAAAGAACTTCAGTGGGCTGGTGCGGGTAATCTGCGTTGTGCATAGCTTAAAGGAAGCGGAATCTGCTGCCATGCTCCAGTCTCGGCAATGAAAGCGCAGCATGTCGATCTGTGCAGTCTTACGGCTGCACAGGCTGCATTTAATGGATATAATCCCGCTCTTTGCCGCAATACCCAGCGTGCGCGGTAGCAATCTGATCGCCGAGACAACCCCATGCCGATGTACGATTACCAATGTGCTTCCTGTGGTCATCAGTTGGAAGCCATTCAAAAGATCAGCGCGCCGCCGCTGGTCGACTGCCCTGCATGCCAGGCGCCAGAGCTCAAGAAGATGTTGTCCATGCCGGGTTTCCGCCTCAGCGGCAATGGCTGGTACGAGACCGATTTCAAGACCGGTTCGAAGAAGAATCTGGCCGGCGGCGACAAAGCTGACTAGGGTTCATGCTCTGAACTGATCACACACGTGAGCGCCTTGCCGCATCGGTCAGCCGATAGGTGCAAGGTCTCCAACCGAATGTCGAATTACGAGAAGTGAAACCACGACCATGATGCGCAGCCATTATTGCGGCCAACTGAACGAAAGCCTGGACGGCCAGGAAATTACCCTTTGCGGATGGGTTCACCGTCGCCGTGACCACGGTGGGGTGATTTTCCTCGATATCCGTGATCGTGACGGCCTGGCTCAGGTGGTATTCGACCCTGATCGCGCTGAAACCTTCGCCGCCGCCGACCGCGTGCGCAGCGAATACGTCGTGAAGATCACCGGCAAGGTTCGCCTGCGTCCTGCCGGTGCCACGAATGCCAACATGGCGTCGGGCATGATCGAAGTGCTGGGCTATGAGCTGGAAGTGCTGAACGAAGCCGAAACCCCGCCGTTCCCGCTGAACGAGTTCTCCGACGTCGGTGAAGAAACCCGCCTGCGCTATCGTTTCCTGGACCTGCGTCGTCCGGAAATGGCCGAGAAGCTGCGCCTGCGTTCGCGCATGACCACCAGCATTCGTCGCTACCTGGACGAAAACGGCTTCCTCGACGTCGAAACGCCGATCCTGACCCGTGCCACTCCGGAAGGTGCCCGCGACTACCTCGTACCTAGCCGTACTCACGCCGGCTCGTTCTTCGCCTTGCCGCAGTCGCCACAGCTGTTCAAGCAACTGTTGATGGTTGCCGGCTTCGATCGTTACTACCAGATCGCCAAGTGCTTCCGCGACGAAGACCTGCGTGCCGACCGTCAGCCGGAATTCACCCAGATCGACATCGAGACCAGCTTCCTCGATGAAAAAGACATCATGGGCCTGACCGAAGGCATGATCCGCAACCTGTTCAAGGAAGTGCTGGGTCTGGAATTCGGCGATTTCCCGCACATGACCTTCGAAGAAGCCATGCGCCGCTACGGCTCCGACAAGCCGGACCTGCGTAACCCGCTGGAACTGGTAGACGTTGCCGACCAGCTCAAGGACGTTGAATTCAAGGTCTTCAGCGGTCCGGCCAACGATCCGAAATGCCGTGTAACCGCACTGCGCGTACCGGGCGGGGCGAGCATGCCGCGCAGCAAGATCGATGACTACACCAAGTTCGTCGGCATCTACGGTGCCAAGGGCCTGGCGTACATCAAGGTCAACGAACGCGCCAAAGGCGTCGAAGGCCTGCAGTCGCCAATCGTCAAGAACATCCCTGAAGCCGCCCTGAACGTGATCCTCGATCGCGTCGGTGCAGTTGACGGTGACATCGTGTTCTTCGGTGCGGACAAGTTCAAGATCGTCAGCGAAGCCCTGGGCGCGCTGCGGATCAAGGTTGGTCACGATTTCAACCTGCTGACTTGCGAATGGGCTCCGATGTGGGTCGTCGACTTCCCGATGTTCGAAGAGAACGACGACGGCAGCTTCACTGCCTTGCACCACCCGTTCACCGCGCCGAAGTGCACCCCGGCAGAGTTGGAGGCCAATCCGGCCACCGCACTGTCCCGCGCTTACGACATGGTGCTGAACGGTACCGAGCTGGGTGGCGGTTCCATCCGTATCCACCGTAAAGAGATGCAGCAGACTGTGTTCCGTCTGCTGGGTATCAACGAAGCGGAACAGGAAGAGAAATTCGGCTTCCTGCTCGACGCCCTGAAATACGGCGCACCACCGCACGGTGGCCTGGCGTTCGGTCTGGACCGCTTGGTGATGCTGATGACCGGCGCCCAGTCGATCCGCGAAGTGATCGCCTTCCCGAAAACCCAGAGCGCTGCAGACGTCATGACCCAGGCACCGGGTCAGGTGGATGCCAAGGCCCTGCGCGAACTGCACATTCGTTTGCGCGAAACGCCTAAAGCCGAGTAAGGCTGATCTGAAGGGCGCATCTTCGGATGCGCCTTTTCTTTTTGGGTATGGTCGATATTTTTGTTTGCCGGCTGGCGCCTCAAGGCGTGGCGGGCAATGTTCCAAAGTGAATTCGGAGCGAGTTATGGCTGGTCATTCCAAGTGGGCGAACATCAAGCACCGCAAAGAACGTCAGGACGCCAAGAGAGGCAAGATCTTCACCAAGTGGATTCGTGAACTGACCGTCGCAGCCCGCCAGGGCGGTGGCGATCCGGGTTCCAATCCACGTCTGCGTCTGGCCCTGGACAAGGCGCTGGGCGCGAACATGAGCCGCGATATCATCGATCGCGCCATCGCCCGTGGCGCGGGAGCGACCGAAGCCGACAACGTTGAAGAGCTGACTTATGAAGGTTACGGGCCCGGCGGCGTTGCAGTGATGGTCGAATGCATGACCGACAACCGCAACCGTACCGCTGCTGCCGTGCGCCATGCGTTCAGCAAGTGTGGGGGTAATCTCGGCACTGATGGTTCGGTGGCATATCTGTTTGAGCGCAAGGGGCAGATCAGCTTTGCGCCAGGCGTCGATGAGGATGCGTTGACGGAAGCGGCCCTGGAGGCTGACGCCGATGACGTGGTGACCAACGACGATGGCTCAATCGATGTGTTCACTTCGTTTGCCGGCTTCTATTCCGTGCGTAACGCGCTTGAGGCAGCTGGCTTCAAAGGCACCGATGCGGAAATCGTCATGCTCCCGACCACCAGTGCCGAACTGGATCTGGAGGGCGCGGAAAAGGTTCTCAAGCTGATCGATATGCTCGAAGACCTCGATGACGTGCAGAACGTCTACTCCAATGCCGATATTCCGGAGTCGGTCGCAGCGCAGCTCGGCTAAGGACAACCAAGATACATTGTGGGAGCGGGCTTGCCCGCGAATGCGGGTTTTCAGGCAACATGGTTGCTGAATGTAAAACCGTATTCGCGAGCAAGCCCGCTCCCGCATTGGGTTATTCGTTATTTTTGAATTCGTGCTTTTACCTACCCGCAGGCGTTATGACTTTAATTCTTGGTATCGACCCCGGTTCACGCATCACTGGTTATGGCGTGGTACGCGATACCGGGCGTGGCTGCGAGTACGTGGCCTCCGGTTGCATCCGTACCGGCGCTGGCGAGCTGCATGAGCGCCTGCAGATCGTCTACCGCGGGGTGCGGGAGATCATTCAGACCTACAAGCCGGTGACAATGGGGATCGAAAAGGTCTTCATGGCGCGTAACGCCGATTCCGCGTTGAAACTGGGGCAGGCCCGTGGTGCCGCCATTGTCGCGGGCGCGGAGGAAAGTCTGGAGATTGCCGAGTACACCGCGACTCAGGTCAAGCAGGCGGTGGTCGGCACCGGTGCGGCCAACAAGGAGCAGGTGCAGATGATGGTCATGCACATGCTTAAACTGACCAGCAAGCCGCAGATCGATGCCTCGGACGCCTTGGCCATTGCCATTTGTCACGCTCACACTCGCTCCAGCCTGTTGCCTCACGGGTTGGGCGCGGCACGCAGTCGTGGCGGGCGCCTGCGTCTCTGATAGCATCGGCAGTCAATTTCATGGAATCAGGGATTTGCGCCCGGGCTGGCGCAAGGCCCTCGCTCTGTCAGTCGCCGGTATCGTGCCGGCCAACGCTCAAGGATCTGTAACGTGATTGGACGCTTGCGCGGCACACTGGCTGAGAAACAGCCGCCGCACCTGATTCTGGATGTAAACGGTTTGGGGTATGAGCTTGAAGTGCCCATGACCACACTTTATCGCTTGCCGTCGGTCGGTGAGCCGCTGACCTTGCACACCCATTTAGTTGTGCGCGAAGACGCGCAGTTACTCTATGGTTTCGTCGGCAAGCGCGAGCGAGACTTTTTTCGCGAGTTGATCCGTCTTAATGGTGTAGGGCCGAAACTGGCCCTGGCCTTGATGTCGAGTCTGGAAGTCGACGAGCTGATCCGTTGCGTGCAATCCCAGGACACCTCTGCATTGACCAAGGTGCCGGGCGTTGGCAAGAAAACCGCCGAGCGCCTGCTGGTTGAACTCAAGGACCGCTTCAAGGCCTGGGAAACGGTGCCGGCCATGTTTGCCCTGGTGCCGAACCAGCCGGACGGGCCGGCACCGGTCAACATGGCGGAAAACGACGCGGTCAGCGCGCTGATTTCCCTGGGCTACAAGCCGCAGGAGGCCAGCAAGGCGATTTCCGCGATCAAGGAGAAAGGTTTGAGCAGCGAAGACATGATTCGTCGTGCCCTGAAGGGAATGATCTAAGTGATTGAAGCTGATCGTCTTATCACAGCCACAGGCAGTCCCCGTGAGCGCGAGGAAGTGCAAGATCGGGCGATTCGCCCAGTCAGCCTGGCCGAATACATCGGCCAGCCGACCGTTCGCGAGCAGATGGAACTGTTCATCCAGGCTGCTCGTGGGCGCAGCGAATCCCTGGATCACACGCTGATATTTGGTCCTCCGGGCCTGGGCAAAACCACCCTGGCCAACATCATTGCCCAGGAAATGGGTGTCTCGATCAAAAGCACTTCGGGGCCGGTCCTGGAGCGACCGGGCGATCTGGCGGCGCTGCTGACCAATCTCGAACCTCATGACGTGCTGTTCATCGATGAGATCCATCGTCTGTCTCCGATAGTCGAAGAAGTGCTGTACCCGGCCATGGAGGATTTCCAGCTCGACATCATGATCGGTGAAGGCCCGGCTGCGCGTTCGATCAAGCTCGATCTGCCGCCTTTCACTCTGGTCGGCGCGACCACGCGGGCGGGGATGCTGACCAACCCGCTGCGCGACCGATTCGGGATCGTTCAGCGCCTGGAGTTCTACAGCAACGCCGACCTGTCGACGATTGTCAGTCGTTCGGCAAGCATTCTCGGCTTGCCGCTGGACCCGGAGGGTGCGTTCGAAATCGCCCGACGTGCTCGTGGTACCCCTCGGATCGCCAACCGTCTGCTGCGCCGGGTGCGGGACTTCGCCGAAGTTCGTGCCAAGGGTCACATCACCAAGTCTGTTGCCGATATGGCCTTGAACCTGCTGGATGTCGATGAACGTGGCTTCGATCATCAGGATCGACGCCTGTTGTTGACCATGATCGAGAAGTTCGACGGCGGACCGGTTGGTGTGGACAGCCTCGCCGCTGCTATCAGCGAAGAGCGCCACACCATTGAGGATGTGCTGGAGCCCTACCTGATTCAGCAGGGCTACATCATGCGCACCCCGCGTGGGCGGGTGGTGACCCGGCATGCTTACCTGCACTTCGGTTTAAACATTCCGTCACGATTGGGTGAAATGCCCGTGGTAGACGAGTTCCTCGACGCCGTGGACGATTAATTAACTTTTGCGGGCTGATTTTTCGGGCATTGTGCTGTCTCAGGACCGTACTTTCGCGAGAAAGCCGCAGAACATTGAAAAACAGTTGCCTGCCGGATTGGCAACCCGAGGAGTAAGCACTAGAGTATGCGCGCGCAAAACGGGCTTGAGCCTTTCGCACATCGTTGTCGCGTTTATTACGAGGACACCGATGCGGGTGGCATCGTGTATTACGTTAATTACCTCAAGTTTATGGAACGGGCTCGAACCGAGCGGCTACGCGATCTGGGCTTTGCCCAATCACAGCTGGCAGGGGAGGACCTGTTGTTCGTCGTGCACTCCAGCGAAGCGCGTTACCACGCGCCGGCGCGACTGGATGACGAGTTGCTGGTAAGCGCTGAAGTAATCGAATTGAACCGTGCCAGCCTGCGCTTCAAACAACAGGTCAGGCGGGCTACGGATAACGTACTGCTCTGCGAAGGGCAGTTTCTGGTGGCCTGTGTGCGCACCAACAGCTTGAAACCCCGGGCCATTCCCGAAGCTCTACGAGCGGCCTTTGCCGACGTGAGCGGCGCGGGTACACACTCAACGCAGGAGATAAAGCGTGGAAGCTAACGTCGTCGACCATTCCTCCATGTGGAGCCTGGTCAGCAATGCCAGTATCGTGGTGCAACTGGTAATGCTGACCCTGGTAGCCGCATCGGTGACCTCATGGATCATGATCTTTCAGCGCAGCAACCTGCTGCGCGCCGGTCGACGTGCCCTGGAGAGCTTCGAAGAGCGCTTCTGGTCGGGTATCGACCTGTCCAAACTCTATCGCCAGGCGGGCAGCAACCCGGATCCGGATTCGGGTGTCGAGCAGATCTTCCGCGCCGGCTTCAAGGAATTCTCCCGTCTGCGCCAGCAGCCTGGTGTTGACCCGGAAGCGGTCATGGAGGGTGTGGCCCGTGCCATGCGCGTAGCGATTTCCCGCGAAGAAGAAAAGCTCGAACAGAGCCTGCCTTTCCTGGCCACCGTTGGTTCCGTCAGCCCGTACATCGGTCTGTTCGGTACCGTCTGGGGCATCATGAACTCCTTCCGTGGTCTGGCAACTGCCCAGCAAGCGACCCTGGCCACCGTGGCGCCAGGTATTGCTGAAGCCCTGATCGCCACTGCGATTGGTCTGTTCGCTGCGATTCCGGCGGTAATTGCCTACAACCGCTTCTCCGCTCGCAGCGAAACCCTGCTGAGCCGCTACTACACCTTCGCCGATGAGTTCCAGGCGATCCTGCACCGCAAAGTGCACACCAGCGAAGAATAAGCAGGTAATTTCCAATGGCTTTAATCGCTCGAGCCCGACACAAGCGCAAGCCGGTCGCCGAGATGAACGTAGTGCCTTACATCGACGTGATGTTGGTACTGCTGGTCATCTTCATGGTGACCGCGCCGATGCTCAATCAGGGCGTGAAAGTTGATCTGCCCAAGGTTTCCAGCGAAGCCTTGCCCCAGGACAACAACACCCAGGTCCTGACCATTTCGATCAAGGCTGACAAGACCTACTACTGGAATCTTGGCAGTGAAGTCGACACCGAAAAGCAGCAGGATCGCGCCATGACCCTGCCGCAGATGACTGACGCGGTGACCAAGATCATTCGCGTCGGCAATGAAAGCGGCAAGCGTACCCAGGTCTTCATTCGCGGCGACAAAAGCGTCGACTATGGTGCCGTCATGGGCGCCATGGGCGGGTTGCAGAAAGCCGGGGTCGGTAATGTTGGCTTGATTACCGAGGCGCCCTGATGCAGCAACAGCGAGAGCCGTCCGCCTCGGAAAGCTACTTCTGGCCTAGTGTCTGGGCGATTGGCTTGCACGTGCTGGTGTTCGGCATGCTGTTCGTCAGTTTCGCCTTCACACCGGAACTGCCGCCGGCCAAGCCTATTGTCCAGGCGACCTTGTACCAGCTGAAATCGAAAAGTCAGGCAACCACCCAGACCAATCAGAAGATTGCGGGTGAGGCGAAGAAATCCGCCGCGCGCCAGACCGAAGAGGAGCAGTTGGAACAGAAGAAGGTCGAGCAGGAAGCGGTGAAGGCTGCGGAACAAAAGAAAGAAGAAGCGGCTCAAAAGGCCGAGGAAGCCAAGAAGGCCGACGAGGCGAAGAAAGCGGACGAGGCGAAGAAGGCTGACGAAGCCAAGAAAGCCGACGACGCGAAGAAAGCCGCCGAAGCCAAGAAGGCAGAAGAGAAACAATTGGCTGATATAGCCAAGAAGAAAGCTGAAGAAGAAGCCAAGAAGGCGGCTGAAGAAGAGGCCAAGAAAGCGGCTGCTGAAGAAGCGAAGAAAAAGATCGTCGAAGACGCGAAGAAGAAAGCCGCGGAAGACGCCAAGAAGAAAGCTGAAGCTGAAGAGGCGAAGAAGAAAGTCGCCGAGGAAGCGAAGAAGAAAGCTGCTGCCGATGCTGCGAAGAAAAAATCGCAGGACGCGGCGAAAAAATCCGCCGAAGACAAAAAGGCCCAGGCCCTGGCAGATTTGCTTTCCGACACGCCACAGCGTCAGCAGGCCTTGGCCGATGAGCAGGGTGACGAAGTCGCCGGCAGTTTCGATGACCTGATTCGAATTCGCGCAGCGGAAGGCTGGGCTCGTCCACCTTCGGCCCGCAAAGGCATGACGGTTCAGTTGCAAATCGGCATGTTGCCGGACGGTACGGTGACTTCGGTCAAGGTGCTCAAGTCCAGTGGCGACGGTCCGTTTGACGCTTCAGCCGTAGCGGCAGTGAAGAATATTGGACGTTTGACAGAAATGCAGGGAATGAAGCCGAGCGATTTTGCTCCGTATCGTTCATTCAAGATGACATTCACACCTGAGGATCTAGCCCCGTGAGAAACCTCCTTCGAGGAATGCTCGTCGTGATCTGCTGCATGGCAGGGATCGCGATGGCAGATGAGAAAAACATTCTGGTCACCAGCGGCAGTGACCGTGCTACCCCGATCGCGGTTGTACCGTTCGGCTTCCAGGGCGGTAGCGTGCTGCCGGACGACATGGCTGAAATCATCGGTAACGACCTGCGCAACTCGGGTTACTACTCGCCGATTCCGAAGCAGAACATGATCAGCCAGCCAAGCCAGGCCAGCGAAATCATCTTCCGTGACTTCAAGGCGCTGGGTGCCCAGTACGTCATGGTTGGCAGCATCGTCCCAGCGGGCGGTCGCCTGCAGGTTCAATACGCACTGTTCAACGTCGCGACCGAGCAGCAAGTGCTGACCGGTAGCGTGTCGGGTGGTGTTGATCAGTTGCGTGACATGGCGCACTACATCTCCGACCAGTCGTTTGAAAAACTCACCGGTATCAAAGGTGCGTTTTCCACTCGCCTGCTGTACGTGACTGCCGAGCGTTTCTCCGAGAAGAACACGCGCTACACCCTGCAACGCTCGGACTATGACGGTGCTCGCGCCGTGACCCTGCTGCAATCGCGCGAGCCAATCCTGTCGCCGCGTTTCGCACCGGACGGCAAGCGTATTGCTTACGTGTCGTTCGAGCAGAAACGTCCTCGGGTGTTCATGCAGAACATCGACACCGGTCGCCGTGAGCAGATCACCAACTTCGAAGGCCTGAACGGCGCGCCAGCCTGGTCGCCGGATGGCAATCGCCTGGCATTCGTGCTGTCCAAAGACGGTAACCCGGACATCTACGTGATGAACCTGGGCTCGCGTCAGATCAGCCGCGTTACCAATGGTCCTGGCATCAACACCGAACCGTTTTGGGGCAAGGATGGTTCGACCATCTACTTCACCTCCGACCGTGGCGGCAAACCGCAGATCTATAAAACAAGCGTCGGTGGCGGTGGTGCGGAGCGTGTAACTTTCGTCGGTAACTACAACGCCAACCCTAAACTGTCGGCGGACGAAAAGACCCTGGTCATGATTCACCGCCAGGACGGATTCACCAATTTCAAAGTGGCGGCTCAGGATTTGCAGCGCGGTAGCGTAAAAATCCTCACTGATAGCACTCTGGACGAGTCGCCCACTGTCGCGCCCAACGGCACCATGGTAATCTACGCCACCCGCCAGCAGGGCCGGGGAGTCTTGATGCTCGTGTCCATCAATGGACGCGTAAGGCTCCCGCTTCCTACCGCACAAGGCGAAGTCAGAGAACCTTCCTGGTCCCCTTACCTGAACTGACGCGGCGCTTTACGTTTTACTTAACACACTGGGGTTCATTAGGAGTTTCACGATGGAAATGCTGAAGTTTGGTAAATTTGCTGCGCTGGCTCTGGCCATGGCTGTAGCTGTAGGTTGCTCGTCCAAAGGCGGCGACAATGCCGGTGAAGGCGCGGTAGATCCAAACGCTGGTTACGGCGCAAACACTGGTGCAGTTGACGGCTCCCTGAGCGAAGAAGCTGCTCTGCGCGCTATCACCACTTTCTACTTCGAATACGACAGCTCGGACCTGAAGCCAGAAGCCATGCGCGCTCTGGACGTTCACGCCAAAGACCTGAAAGCAAACGGCGCTCGCGTTGTTCTGGAAGGCAACACCGACGAACGTGGTACTCGTGAGTACAACATGGCACTGGGCGAGCGTCGTGCGAAAGCCGTTCAACGCTACCTGGTACTGCAAGGCGTTTCCCCAGCTCAGCTGGAACTGGTTTCCTACGGCGAAGAGCGTCCAGTTGCTACCGGCAACGACGAGCAGTCCTGGGCTCAAAACCGTCGCGTCGAACTGCGTAAGTAATTCGTCATGCGAACGTGCCGTCGTGCTGTAACTGTTCTGGCTCTCAGCCTTGCGTCGCTTTCGGCGTGGGCTGCGGTTCCTGTGGTCGATAATGACTCCGGCAATGGCGGGAGCAGTTATCCGCCTGCGGGTTACGGTACGAACGGCGCCTATGCCGGGGGAGGGGTTTCGGCCCCTGTCTCGGCACAGGGCCAGCTGTTCAACCAGCTTCAGCAAATGCAGGAACAGATCGAGCGCCAGCAAGGCGTGATCGAGGTTCTGCAAAATGATGTAGCGCGCATGAAGCAGGAAAACCTGGAGCGATACCAGGATCTTGATCGGCGCATAGGATCCGGCGTTGCACCAGCCGCGACTCCAGAGAATTCTTCTACCGGTGGCGATTTGAACGCCCCCGGTGCTGCAGCAGGTGCAGGCGCAGCCGCGGGGGCGGCAGCGGCTCAGGCACCTTCAGCGAGCAGCGAACCGGCAGACCCGGCGAAGGAAAAGCTTTACTACGATGCAGCCTTCGACCTGATCAAGGCCAAGGATTTCGACAAGGCCAGCCAGGCTTTTGCCGCTTTCCTGCGCAAGTACCCAAACAGTCAGTACGCGGGCAATGCGCAGTACTGGCTGGGCGAAGTGAACCTGGCCAAAGGTGATTTGCAGGGTGCAGGTCAAGCATTTGCCAAGGTTTCGCAGCTTTATCCGAAGCATGCCAAAGTGCCTGATTCGCTGTACAAGCTTGCTGATGTAGAGCGTCGCCTCGGTCATACCGATCGTGTCAAAGGCATTTTGCAGCAGGTGGTTTCCCAGTATCCGGGGACTTCCGCCGCTCAGCTGGCGCAGCGCGATCTGCAGAAAATGTAAGCCTGCCTGACCCGTTCCAAAGAAACCCGCGCTTGTCGCGGGTTTTTTCGTTAGAATTCACCCCCTTTTTCTGAAACACGCTTTTTGGGATCTACGCATTGCCGGGGTTCCTTGAAGTGCCTGACGGAGGCGGACAGCCTGTTTAGCTGTTACGCCCGTGGCGACTATGCAAGACACATTGAGAATCACCGAAGTTTTCTACTCGTTGCAGGGTGAAACTCGGACGGCCGGCTTGCCCACTGTTTTTGTGCGCCTGACCGGTTGCCCGTTACGTTGCCAATACTGCGACAGCGCCTACGCCTTCACGGGCGGCACCCTCCGCACGCTCGACGATATCCTCGAGCAGGTGGCTGGTTTTCGTCCGCGCTATGTTTGTGTCACGGGCGGCGAACCCCTGGCGCAGCCCAATGCCATTCCATTGCTCAAGCGCTTGTGCGATGCCGGTTACGAAGTGTCGCTGGAAACCAGTGGCTCCATTGATATCTCGGCGGTAGATTCCCGGGTCAGTCGCGTTGTCGACCTGAAAACTCCGGGTTCGAAGGAAGCGCACCGCAATCGCTACGAAAACATTGAGCTGCTCACGCCGAACGATCAGGTGAAGTTTGTCATCTGCTCGCGGGAAGACTATGAGTGGTCTGTTTCCAAGCTGATTCAATATGGCCTGGACCAGCGCGCTGGCGAAGTGCTGTTCTCGCCAAGCCATCACGACCTCAATGCTCGGGATCTGGCCGATTGGGTGGTCGCGGATAACCTGCCTGTGCGTCTGCAACTGCAGCTGCATAAATATCTTTGGAACGATGAGCCGGGGCGCTGAAATGACGGAACTACTGAACACTACGGAAAAACGTGCGGTCATCCTGCTGTCCGGTGGCCTGGATTCGGCCACTGTCGTGGCCATGGCTCGCGCTGAAGGCTACAGCTGCTACACCATGAGCTTCGATTATGGTCAGCGGTCACATGCCGAACTGTATGCCGCCGAACGTGTTGCCCGGGACCTGGGTGTAATCGAGCACAAGGTGATCGGTCTCAACCTGAATGGCATGGGCGGCTCGGCACTGACTGACAGCAGCATCGATGTACCGGAAACACCGGGAGAAGGTATTCCCGTCACTTACGTCCCGGCACGCAACACGGTGTTCCTATCGCTGGCTTTGGGCTGGGCGGAAGTGTTGGGCGCGCGAGACATCTTCATTGGTGTCAATGCAGTGGACTACTCCGGTTACCCGGATTGCCGTCCCGAGTTCATCGAGTCTTTCGAACGCATGGCGAATCTGGCGACCAAGGCCGGCGTGGAAGGCAATGGCTTCCGAATCCAGGCACCGCTGCAAAACCTCAGCAAGGCGCAGATCGTACAGGCGGGCGTGAAGCTTGGCGTGAACTATGGCCTGACCGTTTCCTGCTATCAGGCCGATGACGAAGGCCGTGCATGCGGTAAATGCGACAGCTGCCGTTTGCGTGCGGAAGGCTTTGCGGCGGCGGGAATCAGCGACCCAACACCTTATTTTTGAATTATTTTAAAAAAGGTGTTGAATAGTCCTTAAAAATCAGTATTATACGCGCCACCACACAGCGGGTCGTTAGCTCAGTTGGTAGAGCAGTTGGCTTTTAACCAATTGGTCGTAGGTTCGAATCCCACACGACCCACCATTTTCAAGCTGTTTTAAAAGTCTGGAAGGCCCACGAAAGTGAGGATTTCCGGATTTTTTTTTGCCCGCGATTTAAGTCAGCCCGGTTCCTGGGCAGCACCGCATGGCGCAGGTCAGAATCATCTTTTGCATCCTCGGGATATTCTGTAGCCTTGCGCAGCTTCAACGCTGTCCGTGCCTGATGAATACTCACTTTCCCGGCGGTACCCAGACGGGTCCGGAGCCGGGTGTATACTCGACTTTCGCGCGAATGCGCCTGCAGGTCTTGCGAACATGACGCAGATTTCCGAACGCCTTCTGGTTCAAGCCCACCTCGACGCCAAGCAGCCAAAGCCGCTGACGGCCGACGAGGAGGCCCATTACCGTGCCGCCATCGCTGCCGAGCTCAAGGCTCAGGATGCGGTGTTGGTTGCCCACTTCTATTGCGATCCAATCATTCAGGCCCTGGCCGAAGAAACCGGTGGCTGCGTCTCCGATTCTCTGGAGATGGCCCGTTTCGGCAATGCCCATCCGGCCAAGACTGTGGTGGTTGCCGGGGTCAAGTTCATGGGGGAGACGGCCAAGATCCTCAACCCCGAAAAACGCATTCTGATGCCGACGCTCGAGGCGACGTGCTCGCTGGACCTGGGTTGCCCGGTCGACGAGTTTTCCGCGTTCTGCGATCAGCATCCCGAGCGCACGGTGGTGGTTTATGCCAACACCTCGGCGGCGGTCAAGGCCCGGGCCGACTGGGTGGTGACATCAAGCTGCGCACTGGAAATCGTCGAAAGCCTGATGGATAACGGCGAAACCATCATCTGGGGCCCTGACAAGCACTTGGGCACCTACATTCAGCGCCAGACCGGTGCCGACATGTTGCTGTGGGACGGTGCTTGCATCGTTCACGAAGAGTTCAAGTCCAAGCAGCTCGAGGACATGAAGGCGCTGTATCCCGATGCGGCGATCCTTGTGCATCCGGAGTCGCCGACCTCGGTGATCGAGCTGGCGGACGCCGTGGGTTCAACCAGTCAGTTGATCGCGGCAGCACAGACGTTGCCGAACAAGACCCTGATCGTTGCGACCGACCGTGGCATCTTCTACAAGATGCAGCAGCTGTGCCCGGACAAGGTGTTTATCGAGGCGCCTACCGCTGGTAACGGCGCAGCATGCCGCAGTTGCGCGCATTGCCCGTGGATGGCGATGAACACCCTTGAGCGCACGCTCAAGAGCTTGAAGGAGGGGGCGAACGAGATTTTTGTCGATCCGGCGCTGATTCCTCAGGCCATTCGCCCGCTGAAGCGGATGCTTGATTTCACTCAGGCGGCGCGGATGAAGCTGGCCGGGAACGCTTAATACCGTTCAGTCGCTACGCAAAAAAACTGTGGGAGCGAGCCTGCTTGCGAAGAGGGAGTGTCAGCCAACAATAATGTTGCTGATACACCGCTTTCGCGAGCAGGCTCGCTCCCACATTGATTTGTGCCCAACGCAATTACTTGGTTTTTTTCGGTACCCGCACCAGCTGGGTATTGGAATACATGTCGTGCCAGCTGCGTTTCTGCTTGTCGAATAGCGACCAGATGAACCCCAGTCCAACGCACAGCCAGGACGCGATCGATACCACAAAGCGCAACAACGCCTGCCACAAGCTGATGGAGGAGCCGTCGGCGTTCTGTACGCGAATGCACCAGACTTGCATGCCCAGGGTCTGACCGGAATGCGTCCAGAACTTGGCAAAGAAGCCAAACAGGACAAACAGCAACACTGTCGAAAGCAGCGGGTCGCCATCCAGCGCGCCGGCTTCCGTGAGCGCCCGCATTTTTTCCTCGCCGATGATTGCCATCTGGATCATTTTGTAGACGCCGCTGGTGACGATCAGCAGGGCGGTGCACAGCAGGAAGTCATAGAACATGGCGGCCAGGCGACGACCCAGGCCAACGGCGGGAAATTCGCCCTGGGGATTAAGCAGGTGTTTCGACATGTTGGCTCTCGGCGAAAAAGGAAGCCATTTTACGGATTTACGCGCACAAAAAAGCCCCTGATGTCAGCATCAGGGGCTTTTTCGTTACAGAAGATTAGGCTTCTGCTTGTACTTCGTCAGCCTGCATGCCTTTCTGGCCTTGCACGGCGATGAAAGTCACTTTCTGGCCTTCTTTCAGGCTCTTGAAGCCGTTGCCCTGAATAGCGCGGAAATGCACGAACAGATCCGGACCGCTTTCTGGAGTGATAAAACCAAAACCTTTCTCGTCGTTAAACCACTTGACGGTACCGCTCTGACGTTGGGACATTTCTTATTTCCTTTGACGCTAAAATTAATGACAGTCTCTATCTTGTGACAGAGTACTGGGGCTGGTTGCAGGAGAGTAAGAAGACGTCGAACGGGATGTAGCTAACTTGAGGCTACTGCCCAGGTCACGATTCCAAGCGACCCATGCAAACACAGTGAACAAACTCTACGCCAACTATGGGAGAAAAAACAAGCCCCTGCGAAGCCCCGGATTTCCTCGGCTTGCTGGCAGTTTGTACAAAAACACCGGTTCTTATTCTTTGTGCTTGTTCAATTGTTTTCGATCGTTATAAGCAAAGTTCATAATCGAAGCCGACGTAAAACTGATGCACTATTTTATGGCGATTGCGTTACACATTAGTGCACGCATAACGCAATCGCGTTACTTATAGAAACAGTCAATCAGCCACGATAGTAGCGTTGTGGAACAAATGGCATTTTGCTTACAAGCAAAGGAACCTTTTTCCCACGAACAATTGCCCATACCGGTGTATCGATAGCGATATAAGCGTTATCGAGATAACCCATCGCCAAAGGACCTCCCAGCGTCGGCCCGAAACCGCCGCTGCAGACGCTGCCGATGATCTCGCCCGCTTCATTGACGATCTCTGCGCCTTCGCGCACCGGGGTACGTTCCTGTGGCAGCAGGCCGACACGCTTGCGGCGGACCCCGCCCTGTTGTTGAGCGAATACGTTTTCAGCACCCGGGAAACCACCGGCCCGCGCGCCATCGGCACGACGTGGCTTGGAGATGGCCCACAACAGGCTGGCTTCGATCGGGCTGGTTTCGGTGTTCATATCGTGGCCATACAGACACAGGCCGGCTTCCAGGCGCAGGGAATCGCGTGCACCCAGGCCAATGGCCTCGACTTCCGGTTCAGCCAGCAGCGCGCGAGCCAGGGCTTCGGCGTTGGCAGCCGGTACGGAAATTTCGAAACCATCCTCGCCTGTGTATCCCGAACGGCTGACAAAACAGTCCACGCCCAGCAATTTCACGCGGGCAAATTGCATGAAGGTCATCTTCGCCACTTCCGGTGCCAATCGCGCCAGTACAGTGACCGCCGCCGGACCTTGCAGCGCCAGCAGTGCGCGCTCTTCGAACAATGGCTCGATCGTGCACTGCTCGCCGATGTGCTTGCGCAGGTGCGCCAGGTCCTGATCCTTGCAGGCGGCGTTGACCACCAGGAACAACTCGTCGTTGCCCAGGTTGGCGACCATCAGGTCGTCGAGGATGCCACCGGTTTCGTTGGTGAACATCGCGTAGCGCTGCATGCCCACCGGCAAATCGATGATGTCCACTGGCACCAGGGTTTCCAGAGCCTTGGCGGCATTGGCGCCGGTCAGGCGGATCTGGCCCATGTGCGAAACATCGAACAAACCGGCCTGGTCGCGGGTGTGCTGGTGTTCTTTCATCACGCCCAGCGGATATTGCACGGGCATGTCGTAGCCGGCGAAGGGCACCATGCGCGCGCCCAGTTCGATGTGCAGGGCGTGCAATGGAGTTTTCAACAGTTGTTCGGTGGACATATTCAGCTCCTGAAAAAGTGCTTATGCAGGTGAGCGCACATCAGCACTCGATAATGTTGACCGCCAAACCGCCACGGGCGGTTTCCTTGTATTTGCTTTTCATGTCGGCGCCGGTCTGGCGCATGGTGCGGATGACCTTGTCTAGGGAGACGAAGTGATGTCCGTCACCGCGCATGGCCATGCGCACCGCATTGATGGCCTTGACCGAGCCCATGGCGTTGCGCTCGATGCAAGGGACCTGTACCAGCCCGCCAATCGGGTCGCAGGTCAGGCCCAGGTTGTGTTCCATGCCGATTTCCGCAGCGTTTTCCACTTGCTGCACGGTGCCGCCAAGCACCTCGCACAGCGCACCGGCCGCCATCGAGCAGGCGACCCCGACCTCGCCCTGACAACCGACCTCGGCGCCGGAGATCGAGGCGTTTTCCTTGTACAGAATGCCGATGGCCGCAGCGGTGAGCAGAAAGCGCACCACCCCGTCCTCGTTCGCCGTGGGAATAAAGCGCATGTAGTAATGCAGCACCGCCGGAATGATCCCGGCCGCGCCATTGGTCGGTGCGGTGACGACGCGCCCGCCATTGGCGTTTTCTTCGTTCACCGCCAGGGCGTACAGGTTGACCCAGTCGAGCACCGACAACGGGTCGCGCAGGGACGATTCAGGGTTCTTGCACAATTGCTGGTACAGCGCGGTCGCCCGGCGCTTGACCTTCAAGCCACCGGGCAGGATGCCTTCATTACGGCAACCGGCAGCAACGCAATCCTGCATGACCTGCCAGATCCTCAGCAGACCGGCGCGGGTTTCCGCTTCCGGGCGCCAGGCGCTTTCGTTGGTCAGCATCACCTGGCTGATGGACAGACCGTAGGTGGCACAGTGACCGAGCAGTTCCTTGGCGTTTTTAAAGGGAAAGGTCAGCGGGGTGGCGTCTTCGACGATGCGATCGGCGCCGGCGGCGTCTTCATCGACGACAAAACCGCCGCCGACCGAGTAGTACTCACGACTGCGGATTTGCAGGCCCGCAGCGTCGAAGGCGCGAAAAATCATGCCGTTGGGGTGATAGGCCAACGGTTTGCGAATCATCGCCAGGTGTTCTTTCTCGTTGAACGCAATGCTGTGTTCGCCGAGCAGGTTCAAGCGTCCGCTGCCACGGATTTCCTGCAGGCGGGCGGCGACGGTTTCGGTGTCCACGGTATCCGGGTGTTCGCCTTCCAGGCCGAGCAACACGGCCTTGTCGCTGCCGTGACCCTTGCCGGTCGCACCGAGCGAGCCGTAGAGCTCGACCTTGACGCTGGTGGTTGCCGTCAGCAGTCCTTCACGACGCAAGCCCTCGACGAAACGCGCGGCTGCGCGCATCGGGCCGACGGTGTGGGAACTGGAGGGGCCGATGCCAATCTTGAACAGGTCGAACACGCTAAGCGACATGGTTGTTCTCCGGTTTCTTGTTATAGGAATTGGCGCAATGTAGAGCCGGGTGCAATCTCCTGTAGGAGCGAGCCTGCTCGCGATAGCGGTCTATCAGTCGACACAAATGGGAAATGTCAGTCCGTCATCGCGAGCAGGCTCGCTCCTACAAGGGAATGCGGTGTTCTTGAAAGGGGCGAGCGAACCCGCCCCCGCATTGGTTTAAGCGTAGCTTTCGATCGACGGGCAAGCGCAAACCAGGTTGCGGTCGCCAAACACGTTGTCGACGCGACCGACCGGCGGCCAGTACTTGGCTTCGATCAGCGAAGCAACCGGATACACCGCCTGCTCGCGGCTGTACGGGTGCGACCACTCGCCGACCAGTTCCGCCGCGGTGTGCGGGGCGTTCTTCAGCGGGTTGTCGTCCTTGTCCAGGGTGCCGTTTTCCACCGCGCGGATTTCTTCGCGGATGCGGATCATGGCGTCGCAGAAGCGGTCCAGTTCTTCCCTGGATTCGCTTTCGGTCGGCTCGATCATCAAGGTGCCGGCCACCGGGAACGACATGGTCGGGGCGTGGAAACCGAAGTCGATCAGGCGCTTGGCCACGTCATCGACGCTGATGCCGCTGCTGTCCTTGAGCGGACGCAGGTCGAGAATGCACTCGTGCGCCACCAGGCCGTTGCTGCCGGTGTACAGCACTGGATAGTGCTCTTCCAGGCGACGGGAAATGTAGTTGGCGTTGAGGATCGCCAGCTGCGAGGCGCGTTTCAGACCGGCGCCACCCATCATGCGAATGTACATCCAGGTGATCGGCAGAATGCTCGCGCTGCCGAACGGCGCGGCGCAGACCGCGCCTTTCTTGTTCTCCATGTGCGCGTGGCCCGGCAGGAACGGCGCCAGGTGCGATTTCACGCCGATCGGACCAACGCCCGGGCCGCCACCGCCATGAGGAATGCAGAAGGTCTTGTGCAGGTTCAGGTGCGAAACATCGCCGCCGAACTTGCCCGGTGCGCACAGGCCGACCATGGCATTCATGTTGGCGCCGTCGATGTACACCTGGCCGCCGTTGTCGTGAATGATGCCGCAGATTTCGCGGATGCCTTCTTCGAACACACCGTGGGTAGACGGGTAGGTAATCATCAGCGCGGCGAGGTGTTCGCGGTGCTCGATGGCCTTGGCGCGCAGGTCTTCGATGTCGACGTTGCCGCGGGCATCGCAGGCGGTGACGACCACGCGCATGCCGGCCATCTGTGCGGTGGCCGGGTTGGTGCCGTGGGCTGACGACGGGATCAGGCAGATGTCGCGACGGTCTTCGCCACGGCTCTGGTGGTAGGCGCGGATCGCCAGCAGGCCGGCGTATTCACCTTGCGAACCGGCGTTCGGTTGCAGCGAGATCGAGTCGTAACCGGTGGCGGCGCAGAGCATCGCTTCCAGTTCATCGGTCAGTTGCTGGTAGCCGGCGCTTTGCTCGGCCGGGGCGAACGGGTGCAGGGCGCCGAACTCGGCCCAGGTTACCGGGATCATTTCGCTGGCGGCGTTGAGTTTCATGGTGCACGAGCCCAGCGGGATCATGGTGCGGTCCAGTGCCAGGTCCTTGTCCGCCAGCTTGCGCAGGTAGCGCATCAGCTCGGTTTCCGAGTGGTAGCGGTTGAACACCGGGTGGCTGAGGATTGGCGACTGGCGTACCAGCGCGGCCGGGATCGTGGCTTGCACGGAGGCGGCGAGGGCGGCGAAGTCCGGCAGCGCCTTGCCGTCGGCCAGCAGGGACCACAGGGTTTCGACGTCGTCCTGGGTGCTGGTTTCGTCGAGGGACAGGCCCAGACGTTCGGCGTCCACCACGCGCAGGTTGATCTTCTGTGCATGGGCCTTGTCGTGCAGGGCGGCGGTGTTCGCACCGGTTTTCACGGTCAGGGTGTCGAAGAAGCTGGCCTGTTCAACCTGCAGACCGAGGCTGCTCAGGCCCTTGGCCAGAATCGCCGTCAGGTGATGCACACGGTTTGCGATCTGCGTCAGGCCTTTCGGGCCGTGGTACACCGCGTACATGCTGGCGATGTTGGCCAGCAGCACTTGCGCGGTGCAGATGTTCGAAGTGGCCTTCTCGCGACGGATGTGCTGCTCGCGGGTCTGCATCGCCAGGCGCAGGGCCGGCTTGCCGAAACGATCTACGGACACGCCGACCAGACGGCCCGGCATGTCGCGCTTGAACGCATCCTTGGTGGAGAAGTAAGCGGCGTGCGGGCCACCGAAGCCCAGCGGCACGCCGAAACGCTGCGCGCTGCCGATGGCCACGTCGGCGCCGAATTCGCCCGGCGCGGTCAGCAGGGTCAGGGCCAGCAGGTCGGCGGCCACGGCCACCAGGGCGTTGGCGGCGTGGAAGCGTTCGGTCAGCTCGCGGTAATCGAAGACATCACCGTTGCTCGCCGGGTATTGCAGCAGGGCGCCGAAGAACGCGCTGACGTCAGTCAGCTCACGCTCGTCGCCCACCACCACTTCGATGCCCAGCGGCTCGGCACGGGTGCGCAGCACGTCGAGGGTCTGCGGGTGGCAATGCACGGAAGCGAAGAACAGGTGGCTGCCCTTGTTCTTGCTCAGGCGCTTGCAGAAGGTCATGGCTTCGGCGGCGGCGGTGGCTTCGTCGAGCAACGAGGCGTTGGCGATCGGCAGGCCGGTGAGGTCGCTGATCAGGGTCTGGAAGTTCAGCAGCGCTTCGAGGCGGCCCTGGGAGATTTCCGGCTGGTACGGGGTGTAGGCGGTGTACCAGGCCGGGTTTTCCAGCAGGTTGCGCAGGATCGGCGACGGTGTATGGGTACCGTAGTAGCCCTGGCCGATGTAGGTCTTGAACAGCTGGTTCTTGCCGGCGATGGACTTGATCAACGCCAGGGCGTCGGCTTCGCTCAGGCCGTCTTCCAGGCCGAGCACGCTGGTGCCCTTGATGGAGTCAGGAATCACGCTGGCGCTCAAGGCTTCCAGGGAATCGAAGCCGAGGCTGTTGAGCATGGCTTGCTCGTCACCGGCGCGCGGGCCGATGTGACGGGCGATGAATTCGTTGGCGGTGGTCAGGCTTGGTTGAGTCATGTTCGTAGTCCTCAGGCTTCGGCTTGGGCTTTGATCAGACGGTCGTACGCGTCCTGATCCAGCAGTTTGGCGACAGCATCGGCGTCGGTTGGCTGGAAGCGGAAGAACCAGCCTTCGCCCAGCGGATCTTCGTTGACCAGTTCCGGAGCGTTGTCCAGCGCCGGGTTCACTTCCAGCACTTCACCGTCCAGCGGCATGTACACGCCGCTGGCGGCTTTTACCGATTCCACGGTGGCGGCTTCAGCGCCTTTGTCGTAGGACTGCAGCTCAGGCAGTTGTACGAAAACCACGTCGCCCAAGGCGTTCTGGGCGAAAGCGGTGATGCCGACGGTGACAGTGCCGTCAGCTTCGGTACGCAGCCATTCGTGATCTTCAGTAAAACGCAACTCGCTCATGGAAACTCCTAAGGGGCCAGACTCGTCTGGTGGACGCGATTGAATGCTCGGGCTATTGCCCTGATTTATGAGCAGATACATAGCAAGAACGCGGCCAATGTTATTTTATTGTTATAAATCAATGATTTATGTTGTTTTCAGGGTGCGAGGAAATGAGGCGCTGTAGCGAAATCGCTACAGGCTCAAGCGAGGAGAAAAGCCGAAGTGGATCAAAGCCTTGCACAGCCATGATTACAGAGGGGTGTAGCGATATCGTTCCGCTGTAGCGCTTTCAGTACAGGTGGAGGTCGTTTTTGGAGCGATTTGAAGATCAACACCAAACCTGTGGGAGCGAGCCTGCTCGCGAAGAGGGAGTGTCAGTCGACATCAATGCAGGCTGGCATACCGTATTCGCGAGCAGGCTCGCTCCCACAATGGTCCGGTGTCGCAGATCAGACAGGACCTAAGCCTTGTTGGGAATCCCGTACTTGCGCAACCGATGGGCAATGGCCGTATGGGAGGTTTGCAGGCGGTTGGCAAGTTGCCGGGTCGAGGGGTAGCTGACGTAAAGCTTTTCCAGCAGGGTCTTCTCGAACTCATCCATCGCCTGTTCCAGGCTGTCGACCTCGTGGTCGCTCTGGCGGGCCACCGAAGTGCCGGCGATGTCGAGGTCGCCGATGTCCACCAGGCTGCTTTCGCAAATGGCCGCGGCGCGGAAAATCACGTTTTGCAGTTGACGCACGTTGCCCGGCCAGCGGTTGCCCAGCAGGGCCGGATACGTGCCCGGCGCCAGACGACAGACCGGGCGCTGGATCTGCGCGCAGGCCTGCTGCATGAAGTAGCGGGCCAGCAGCAGAATGTCCTGACCGCGCTCTCGCAGTGGCGGGACTTCGACGTTGAGCACATTGAGGCGATAGAACAGGTCTTCGCGAAACAGACCTTCGCTGACCATTTTTTCCAGGTCGCGGTGGGTCGCGCTGAGGATGCGCACGTTGACCTTCACTTCGCGATCGCCGCCGACCCGGCGAAAACTGCCGTCGTTGAGAAAACGCAGCAACTTGGCCTGCAAGTACGGCGACATCTCGCCAATCTCGTCGAGAAACACCGTGCCCTGGTTGGCCAGTTCCATCAGGCCGGGCTTGCCACCGCGCTGCGCACCGGTGAAGGCGCCGGGGGCATAGCCGAACAGTTCGCTTTCGGCGAGGTTCTCCGGCAATGCCGCACAGTTCAATGCGAGAAACGGCGAGTTGTGCCGGGCACTGATGGCGTGGCAAGCCCGCGCCACCAGTTCCTTGCCGGTGCCGGTTTCCCCCTGGATCAACAGCGGCGCATCAAGGGCCGCAACCCGTTGCGCGCGAACCTTGAGCGTGCGAATCACCGGCGAGTCGCCCAGCAGTGCATCGAAACCTTCCGCATGGTCGTGGTGCAGCGCCGACAGGCGTTCGCCGATGCGGTTCGGTTGATACAGGGTCAGCAGGGCACCGGCGTCGGTGATGGGCGTGGCGTCCAGCAGCAGTGTCTGGCCGTTGACGGTGATTTCCCGTAGCGGCAAGCGAAATCCGTGCTCCAGCAAGGCATCGAGCAAGGCCGGATCGGCGAACAGATCGGCAATGCTTTCACCGGCTGGTTCGCGACCGTACAGGGCAATCAGCGCGGGGTTGGCCAGCAGCACCTTGCCGGCGCTGTCCAAAGCCAGCACAGGATCGGTCATGGCCGCGAGCAAGGCGTCTAGCTGCAAGTGCCGACGCTGGCCTGGCAGGATGTCGACCACCGTCATCGCCTGCACGCCGCGCACGCTGAGCAAGGCATCGCGCAGCTCTTCGAGCACGTCCGGGCTCAGGGTCGGGGCGTCGATGTAGACGTTGGGCGGCACCATTTCCACCGCATCCAGATTGAGATTGCGTCCACCGAGTAAAGCCAGGACTTCCTGGGTAATACCGACGCGGTCGATGAAGCTGACGTGGATACGCATGGGGCGGTTCGGGTTCTGCAGTGCGGAGGGTGGCAAGTATGCCTTGGGGCGGGCGATTGGTGAAATCCGGCGCACTTGGAGCAACGAAGTTTTCACTGTGGGAGCGAGCCTGCTCGCGAAGAGGGTGTGTCAGTGGACAGCAGTGTTGGCCGACACTCCGCTTTCGCGAGCAGGCTCGCTCCCACAAAAGGATAATCTGGTCGCACTGATCAATTTGAGGGGCACCATGAAGCTGTCGCTGAAATTTCAACCACCCTTTGACTGGCCCGCCATGCTCGGTTTCCTGTCGGCGCGGGCGATTGCCGGCATGGAAGAGGTGGTGGACGGTGCTTACTCGCGCAGCATCGGTTTGAACGGTGTCCACGGAACCCTGTCGATCAGGCCTGAGGCGGTGGATTCGCTGGAGCTGTCGCTGGATTTTCCCGACCCGACGGCCGTGCCCGAGATCGTCGCGCGAGTAAGGCGAATGTTCGATCTGGATGCCGACCTGGGCACCATCCATCGACAGTTGGCGAATGATCCGCTGCTGGCGCGCTTGATCGCCGAGCGTCCGGGGCTGCGGGTTCCTGGGGCATGGGACGGGCTGGAACTGGCGATTCGTGCGGTGCTGGGGCAGCAGATCACGGTGGTGGCGGCGATCAAGCTGGCCGGGAAACTGGTGGCCCGCTACGGCACGCCGCTGGCCTTGCCACGTGGTGGCCTGACGCACGTGTTTCCCGAGGCCGAGGTACTGGCGGCGGCGGACCTGGCGACATTGGGCATGCCGAAAAGCCGTGGCCGAACCTTGTCCGGCGTGGCCCAGGCGCTGCTGGATGATCCGTTGCTGTTCGAGCCGGGCCGTGGAGGAGGCGTGGCGCGGTTGCTGGCGTTGTACGGCATTGGCGACTGGACCGCGCAGTACGTTGCCCTGCGGCAGTTGCGCGAGCTGGATGGGTTTCCGAACGGGGATGTGGGGTTGATCAATGCGTTGGCGGCGCTTGAGGGCGAGGCGGTGACGGCGCGTCAGTTGTTGGCGCGGGCTGAAGCGTGGCGGCCGTATCGGGGGTATGCGGCGCAGTTGCTCTGGACGTCGTTGAGTCGTAGCGACTGAGCAGATCCTGAGTCTTCGCTGGCCGTTCGGGCGCCATCGCGAGCAGGCTCGCTCCTACAGGTTCGAGGTTGCCCCTGTGGGAGCGAGCCTGCTCGCGATGGCGATCTGTCAGTCACCACCACTGCGGGCGGTGTGAACCCAATTCAGAGGCGGCGATGGTCCATTGCAACGGCGTGCCAGTAATCTTCAACGGCACATGCAGTCGGTGCGCAGGTCCCCACGGCGTCTGTTCCACCAGCATCCCCTGATCCGCTTCATCCTCCGCCCGCAACGGATCGTCGATGCCGGCTCCATGCTCGATCAACAACTTCGCCGTACGCGCCAACGACAGTCGCGCCGATCCACCTCGTCCGTTGTTCAAGCGATCTGCCAATAGCTTGATCGCACTGGCCGCCATCAAGTACCCGGTGGCTTGATCGAGCGCCTGCACCGGCAAGGGCGTCGGTTTGTCTGCCTGTTTCCACTGCATGCCGGCTTCGGCAATGCCACTGCTCATCTGCACCAGGCTGTCGAAGCCACGGCGGTTCTGCCACGGGCCGCTCCAGCCATAGGCGTTGAGGCTGACGTCGATCAGGCCGGGGGCGAGTTTTTGCCGTTCGGTGATGCCGTATCCCAAGCGCTCCAACGCATCGGCGCGATAGCCGTGGAGCACGATGTCGGCGTCCTTGAGCAGGCTTTCGAAGAGGTTGCGATCGGCGCTGTCATGCAGGTCCAGGCGCGCACAACGTTTGCCCAGGGTCATTTCCGGTATCACCCCGGGTTCATTCCAGCTCGGGGGATCGATGCGCAAGACGTCGGCACCGAGCCCCGCCAGAAAACGGCTGGCGACGGGACCTGCAAGCACGCGAGTCAGGTCGAGCACTTTGATTCCAGCCAGCGGTTGCGCTACCGAGCCTTGCCACGGTTTGGCGTTGGCGCTGCCGTGATGATCGAACTGAACCAGTGGTTCACCGTTCACGGCCTGGCCTTGCGGATGTACCTGCCACTGCGCCCAGCTGCGCATCTCGGCGGCGCAGCCACCGGCATCGACTACCGCCTGCTCCAGATCGCCCGTGCTCCATTGCGCCACCTTGCTCGCCATTGCGACACGGTCGGCACAGGCGCCCAGCACGGACTCGGCGGCGGCGCGGTGATGAGGGGCGTTGGTGTGCAGGCGGATCCAGCCATCCTTCGCGGCATAGTCACCGGCGACCGGGTCCCACAACGGCGGAACGCTCCAGCCCAGCGGGCGGATCGAGCTGGAGAACCAGAACGAGGCCAGGCGCCGGTCGACTTCCAGGCCCGGCAAACGTCCGGTCTGCTGATGAAGAAGTTCGCTGATGGCCTGGCCGGCGGCGGCGATGCTGGCGCAAGCCAGGTCGGTAACGGCGAACGCCGAGGGCAGGGCGCCGCTGGAGGTGAACGGGATTGGCGTGTGCGGCAAGCCGAGTGCGGCTTGAATGGACGTGAGCAGATCAGTCATCGAAGGCCCTCCGGAACGAGAGGGCGAGGATAGATCAAAAAAAGGCGGGACCGGATGAAATCCCCCTGTAGGAGCGAGCCTGCTCGCGATTGCGGTGTGCCATTCAACATCGCCATTGAGTGTTAAACCGCTATCGCGAGCAGGCTCGCTCCTACAGAAAAGCTACACCCGGAACTGATCCATCAATTTCATCTGGTGAGTCGTGAGGTTGTTGAGCTGGCTGCTGATCTGTGCAGATTCGGTAGCCTGCCCGGTCAAGGTTTCGGTAACGGTGCGAATCGCCGACACATTGCGGTTGACCTCTTCGGCCACGGCGCTTTGTTGCTCGGCGGCGCTGGCGATTTGCAGGTTCATGTCGCTGATGACCGTCACCGCGTCGCTGATTTTGCTCAAGGCCTGGACCGCCTGCTGGATCTGCCCGGCGTTGCTGTGGGCCTGGGTCTGGCTCGAATGCATGGTGGCGACCACACCGCGTGTGCCGCTCTGGATGCGCTCGATCACCAGGCGAATTTCCTCCACCGAGTCCTGGGTGCGTTTGGCCAGGTTGCGCACTTCATCGGCGACCACCGCAAAACCGCGACCGCTTTCACCGGCACGGGCCGCTTCGATTGCCGCGTTGAGCGCCAGCAGGTTGGTCTGCTCGGCGATGCTGCGGATCACTTCCAGTACCGAACCGATCTGTTCACTGTTCACCGCCAGTGCTTCGACTTCAGTCACGGCCTTGCTGACTTCATCGGCCAATTCATTGATATCGCGGGTGCTGCGCTCAATGATCTGCATGCCATCGCGGGCCGACTGGTCGGCACCCTTGGCGGCATTGGCGGCGTTCGATGCACTGTTGGCGACATCGTGGGCGGTGGCGCTCATTTCGTTGGACGCGGTGGCCACCTGGTCGATTTCACGGAACTGCAGCTGCATGCCTTCGCTGGTCTGGCGGGCGATTTCCGAAGACTGGTCGGCGGTGCCACGGGCGTCGGTGATGCTTTGCTTGATCTGCGCGATGGTCGGTTGCAGCTTGTCGAGGAAGCGGTTGAACCAACTGACCAGCTCGCCCAATTCATCTTTCTTGCTGTAGCGCAGACGCTGGGTCAAATCGCCGTCGCCGCTGGCAATGGCCTTGAGCATCTCGGCCACGCTGTTGATCGGACGGGTAACGCCGGAGGCGGTGAGCCAGATCAGCAGCAGGCCGATCAGGCCGGCGATGATTGCAACAGCTATCGTCTGGATTGTGCCGGTTTGCCGGGCCTCTTCGAGTTGCCCTTGCAGTTTTACCGCGTCGGCCAGCAACGCCTGTTTTGGCAGGCCGATGACCACCGCCCAAGGCTTGGCGTCGCTGATCGGGCTGACCGGGTTCACCGAGCGAATCAGGTCGTCCTGTTCGAGAATCTTCGACTCACCAGCGCCGAGCAATTGCAGGATGTCTTTGCCTTGCGCACCGAGGGTGTCGCCGATGTTCTTGCCCACTTTCGTCGCATCGGCGCTGTAAGCCGCCAACACGCCCGTGCCGGAGACGATCAGCATATGTCCGGCACCGTCGAACAGTTCCCGCTGGGAGACGACCGCTGCCGCTTGCAGGGAGTCGAGGGCGATGTCGATACCCACCACACCGATGGACTTGCCATCGACCAGCAGTGGCACGGAAATGGTGGTCATCAGCACTTCCTTGCCGCCGACGGTATCGGCATACGGGTCAAGCAGGCAGGTGCGCTTGCTGTCCCGGGGGCAGGTGTACCAGACGTTGTAGGGCGTACCACTGAGGTTCAGGGTGGTCTTGGTCATGTCCTCTTCGACCATGATCGTATTCAGCGCTTCGCCCCCGGCACGGCTCCAATAGGTGGCGAAACGACCGATCTCGTTGGACTGGCGGGCGGCGTCGCCTACGAACTCACTGTCCTTGCCGTCCAGGCCGTTGGGCTCGAATGCCAGCCAGATGCCCAGCACCTTGCCGTTGCGTTCGAAGGCGGTTTTCAGGCTCTGATTCAATTCTTCACGCAGCGCGCCCGGCTCAAGCGAACGCTTGGCCGCCATCGTGCGCATGTCCTTGATCTGATCCGCCAGGGCGGTGACCACTGTCTGGGCTTCGCCGAAAGTCTTCTGCACCCGTACCGCTTGTTCGTCAGCCTCGGCCTGCAGCTGTCTCTGCACATTGACGGTGAGCATTCTGCTGCTGGAATCGCTGACCAGTTCATCATTC
The DNA here is from genome assembly GCF_003228315.1 of Pseudomonas putida. Taxonomy (NCBI): domain Bacteria; kingdom Pseudomonadati; phylum Pseudomonadota; class Gammaproteobacteria; order Pseudomonadales; family Pseudomonadaceae; genus Pseudomonas; species Pseudomonas putida. Next base: position 2,962,975 of record NZ_CP029693.1, on the reverse strand, counting down.
TGATGGGTCTGGTAGAGGTTCATGCCGACGATCAGCGCAACGACGCCAAGCAGGCACAAGCCGGAGAGCAGGACAGTTTTCAGGCGGATGGACAGTGAGTCGAACATAGGGCGAACTCGCGAATGGATGAATGTTTGGCTGTGAGCCATTGCGGCTCGACGCGCCAAATCCATTCAGCGCCATTCATTTCCCATCGGCGCAGCGGTGAGGTGCATGAATGGCAATCCGACGAACGGTAGTGGTTGACCGTTTGCGCGGAAAAATGTGCCGAAAAACGGCAGAAAAACAGGGAAAATCTCGGAAAAAATCAGGCGGTTTTTGGCAGTGTTTCCGGTCGCGACCAGATCCACAGATTGCCCAGGGTCATGCCGGCAATCGCCAGATAGACCGGCCAGCCGTGATCGAGCATCACCAGCATCAAGGTTGCACATGACAACATGCTGACAGTGGCACTGACCTTGGCCCGGCGCGCGATGACCTTGCCGTTGCGCCAGTTGCTCAGGATCGGCCCGAACAGCCGATGGTTTTCCAGCCAGGCACTGAGGCGCGGCGAGCTGCGGGTGGCGGCCCAGGCGGCGAGCAGAATGAACTCGGTGGTCGGCAGGCCGGGGATGACGATGGCGATCAGGCCGATGCCGAGGCTGACATAGGCCAGCAGGCCGAAGAGCAGGCGGGTGAGTCTGGAGGTGGCGGGCATGGGCTCAGGCTTGATCGAGATTCACCTGTAGGAGCGAGCATGCTCGCGATGGAGTTCCACACACCGCGGGGCATCAGGCAGCCAGCGTTATCGTTGGCAACCATCGCGAGCATGCTCGCTCCTACAGGGAGGTGGGTTAGGCGAGTTCCGGGGTGTAAGCCTGTTCCAGCAACACCGTGAAGCGGTTGAACGCATCAATGGCGCCTTTATCCAGCAGCGCTTCTTCCTCTGCACTGAACTCCAGCTCATCAAGGATTTTGACGAAATTCTTCCAGCCTTGCGCGCGGCCGCCGGCCGGTTCGCCAAGGTGGCGGGCACCGAAGGTTTCGCTCAAGCCCAGGCCCACTGCACGCTTGATCAAAAACGCCGCGCCGAGCTTCGAACCTTCCGAGACGAACAGCCAGCCCAGCGCCTCGGCCTTGCTTGGGTTGTTGACGGCACCTGCCACCGGAGCCGGCACTTCGGTATCCAAATCCGCCAGGTCGGCCTTGGCCGCTTCGGCGCGGCAGCGCTCGGGCAGGTCAGAAACGATGGCAGTCAGTTCGGCATCGTTGTACAGCGCCACCAGTTCCGACTGGAACAGGTACTGCGCCACCACGAAGCGGGCGAAGCTGGCCTGGGTTTCGAACGGGGCGTGGGCTTTGACCAGGGCGTCGAGTTTGCTGTGGGGTTCGTGGGTGATCTGGTTCAGGCGTTGCGAGCGCAAGGCCGGACGTGCAGCGGTGTCCTGGGTGGTCATGGGGAATCCTTGAGAAAGAGAAGTGCCTGGTAACGAGACGAATGAGCAGGTGCCGGACAGTAAAAAATCCTCGTTGCACGGCTGCAATCAAGTCGCGCAACGAGGTAATCGAGGTCAGATATCCCACACCAGATTGATCGCGAAATTACGGCCCGGCTGGGTCAGGCGATCGAGGTTGGCCGGTTGTGTCACCGAGGCTTCGCCGACGCTGTCGTAGCCGCGCACGTCATCCCATTCCCAGTACTTTTTGTTGGTCAGGTTGTACAGGCCCGCGTTGACGGTCACGTCGTCGGTCACCTTGTAGAAGCCCGCCAGGTCGAGCACGCCATAACCCGGTGTCTTGAACTGGGTGCTGGTGCCATCCGGTGTGTTGAAGCTGGTGCTGTCGACCCGGGTCTTGCGCTTGACCAGGGTCCAGTTCAGCAAGGCGCCGTATTTGTCCTGGTCGTAGCCGAGGCCGAACACGCCGGTCAGCGGGTTGATGCTGTTGAGCGGCTCGCCGCTGTCGTCGTTGCGACCATACAGGTAAGCCACCGAGCCTTGGGTGTAGAGGCCGCTTGGCGCGCCGAAGGTGTCCAGGTTCAAGCGTCCCTTGAGTTCCAGGCCCTTGATGGTGGCGTGCTTGATGTTATTGCTCTGGAACGTGGTCTCGGTGTAGCCGGGGGTGATGGCGTTCTCGTCGATGAAATCGCGATATTTGTTGTAGAACACCGCGACATCGAAGGTGCCGGCGTCAAACTGGCCGCGCAGGCCGGTTTCGTAGCTCTTGCTCTTTTCCGGTTCGAGGTCGGGATTGGGCGCGACCTGATAGCCGCCCGCCAGGTTTTCGAAGCGACCATACAGCGCCTTGGCGGTTGGCGTGCGGAAGCCTTCGGCGTACTGGCCGTACCAGGTGTAATGGTCATTGAAGCGATAAGTCGTGCCGAATTTCGGCGACAGGCGATGCCAGGTCTTTTCGTCGTCGTTCACTTCGCCGTTGCCGCTCTGGTCGGCCGTGGCCAGGAATTCCTTGGTCAGGTGCGGCTTGAGTTGGGTGTAGTCGTAGCGCAGGCCCGGCACGAAGGTCCAGTTGTTCCAGGCGATCTGGTCCTGGGCGAACAGGCTGTAAGTGTTGATGGTCGGGTCCGGGAAATCGCTGGCCGGGGTCAAGGTGTCGGCGGGGCTCACGGCGCCAACGACGCGGCACGTACTGGCCACGGTCAGGCAGGTGCCGGTGCCGGTGCGCAGGCCGGTGACTTTGTCCTGCTTGAGGGTGGTGCCGTAGGTCACGACGTGGTCGGTGTCGGCGATGGCGAACGCCTTGTCTGCCTGGGCGTCGAACACCCACTGGCGATCCTTGTAGGTGGTATTTCGGTTACGCAGCACGGTGCGTGACGGCGCGTAGATTTCTTCGGTGCTCTGGTCGGTCTTGGCGATCTGGTAATTCAAGGTCCACTTGATGTTGTCCGCCAGCAGGCTGTCCAGCGCGAAGCTGTGATCCAGGCCGAACCGCTCGCGGGTGATGGTGTCGTTGCCGGTGCGGGATTTGTAGAAGCCAAAACCGCGTCCTGCGTTGAACGGGCCACCGACGGCGCTCAACTGATTGGTGTCGCGGTCGTCCTTGTAATGCTCGTAGGTCAGGCCGAAGCGTGCGTCGTCGGCGTAGTTCCAGCCCAGTTTGGCGAGGACGTTGGTGGTGCGCACATCTTCGGGGTTCGCCTCGGTGCGATTGAGACCGGTGCCGCCGGTCTCGCCGTAGGACTCGGTTTCATGACCGTTGCGCTGGCTCAGATGCAACAGGCCATCGAAGTCGCCGGTGCGTCCGGCCACGGTCCCGGAGGTCAGCCAGCTGTCATCGGCCGAGCTATAGCCGGTCTTCAGGCGTGCTCCGACGTCCTGGCCTGGCTTGATGATGTCGTCCGGGTCGAGGGTGTAGTAGCTGACGGCGCCGCCGATGGCGTTGCTGCCATACAGTACCGACGCCGGGCCGCGCAGGATTTCCACACGCTTGACGATTTCCGGGTCGACATAGTTGCGGTTGGTCTGGGCATACGGGCCATTGAAAAAGCCGTCGGGCACTTGCACGCCGTCGACCTGGGTCAATACGCGATCACCATCGATACCGCGGATGTTGTAGCCGGAAAGACCGGCACGGGTGCCGGTGCCGCCTACCGAAACGCCCGGTTCGTAACGAACCAGATCCTTGATGTTGTTAACGTTGTTGCGGTCAAGATCTTCGCGGGTCTGGACCGTGACGGTGCTGGGCACACTGTTGATGTCTTGTTCCTGGCGAGTGGCGCTGATGGTGACCTGCTGCAGATTCAGTGCGCCTGGAGTATTGCGTGGTTCGAGAATGATGTTGTTGCTGCTCAGTTTGCGATAGCTCAGGTGGGTCCCCACCAATAGCTGATCAAGCGCCTTCTCTGGCGACAACGATCCGCGCACGCCCGGTGACTCCATGCCTTGCGCCAGTTCAGCGGAGAAGCCGACCTGCCAGCCTGTCACGGTTGTGAATGCGTTGAGCGCCGACACCAGTGGCTGTTTTGGAATGGCGAACGAATAGTCGCCCATGCTGCGGCTCGGCTGTTCGGCAGTGGCGGCCGAGACCTGCGCGGTGCCGGCCATCAGGATGGCAGCGGTCAGCAGCGACAGCACATAGGACGGTGAAGAGGACTGGCGGGTGAGGCGAGAGGACATCGATAGCGCTCCGTGTCGCACGAATCTTTATAGGTGCTGATGGGCATCAGAAGATGCGAATCAATTGCATTGGCTATAACGAGACGTACGAGCTTCGGCTATCGAGTAAAAATAATTCTCATTCAGTTCAAGATCACCAGCGCGGGGAATTCCTTGAGTCGCGCCGAGGTGATGTGCGCCAGTGAACGAACCACGTCCAATGGCTGGTCGAGACGGTAGTTTCCGGTGACCGCCACATCCGCCAACTGCTCGTTGGTGTTGATGATCCAGCCCGGGTAGTAGCGCCGCAGTTCCGCCAGCACCTGGCTCAGCGGGCAGTTTTCGAACACCAGGCGACCCTGGACCCAGGCCAGGTCGGTGGCGGCATCGAGCTTGGCCGGGCGGTCGAAGCCGTTAGGGCCGATGCGAATGCTTTCACCGGCGGTCAGTCGCACCCGCGCGTCATCGCGAGTGGCGCGCAAATCGACATCCCCGCGCTGCACACGCACCTGGGTCACGCCATCGAGGTAACGCACGGCGAAGGCGGTGTCGCGGACGCTGGCGGTGACCGGGCCTGCATCGATCTCCAGCGGTTGGCCGCGATGGGGCTGCACCTCGAAAAACGCTTCGCCCTGATACAGGCGCGCCACCCGTTGCTGATCGTTGATGGTGCTGGAAAACGCCGAGTTGGTATTGAGCAAAACCTTGGAGCCGTCCTCCAGTTGCAGACGCTGGCGCTCACCGACCACGGTCAGGTGATCGGCCTGTAGTCGCATCGGCAGGTTGCCGAAGCTGAACAAACCGAGGATCAGCACGGCGGCGGTGGCCAGGGGCTTCCAGTGCGGACGCAGGCGCGACAGGACAGTGACTTTGGCTGGGCGCGACGCCAGGCTTTGCGCGCATTGCGTGACTTGCGGGCCGTTCCAGATCGCCTGGGCCCTGGCGAAGGCCTCGGCGTTTGCCGGGTCGGCGGCGAGCCAGGCGTGGAACTGGCGAGACTGTTCTTCGCTCGGGCTGTCCAGCACGATCAGCCAGTCCATAGCCTGGTCCATCGCGTCTGCAGAATCCTGCGCCGGGGAGGGCGAAGGGGAGCGGTGGGTGTCCGTCACGGTGTTTCCTCGGCAGTGTCTGTGCACGGCTGTTTTTTTAGTGAAGCGCAAAAGAGGGGCAAGGGTAGCCCTGAAGAACAAAGGCGTCGAGACACGGACGACTCAGCGGCCGTTCGAGCGGTTGGCGAGGCCGATACAGATGCTCATGATCAGTTTCAGTTCCTTCTGCACGGTGCTCTGCGAGACGTCGAGTTTTTCGGCGATCTCCAGGTAGCTGTGGCCGTGCAGGCGGCTGAGGATGAAGATCTGTTGCTGGCGGGGGCTGAGTTGACCGAGGCGCACGTTCAAACGCTCCAGCAGTTGTTCGGCATGGGCGGCATCCTCGGCGCTGCTGGCCGGGGCGGCGACACTTTCCACGACCTCCAGCGGCACGTCATCGACCATGGTTCGCGAGTGGATGCGCCGCGCGCGCAAGTGGTCCAGCGCCAGGTTGCGGGCAGTCTGGAAAACGAAGGGTTCCAGATGATCGATGGCCCGCTCGCTGAGCGCGCGGGTCACCCGCAGGTAAGTCTCCTGCAGGAGATCCTCGGCGGTGCTGTGGTTGTTGACCATCCGCTCCAGCGTGCGCAGCAGGGAGACTCGCTGGGTGATGAAGACGTCGTTGAAGCGCGATTGACTCACGGGAGGACCTGATCCATTTCGAGCGAATGATAATGCTTATCATCCACTGCGCTGGTCAAGTGCTGATTTTTCCGAGCGTCAGACGCGGCCCTGCAAATACGTGGCGTAATCGGGAATCCGGTGCAGGTGCGCCTGATCCATCAACGGACTGCTGAGCAGGTAGTCGGCGCTGCATTCATTGCAGGCCACGGGAATGTTCCAGACCGCGGCGACTCGCAGCAAGGCCTTGATGTCCGGGTCGTGGGGTTGCGGCTCGAACGGGTCCCAGAAGAACACCAGCATGTCGACCCGTTGCTCGGCAATTTGCGCACCGAGCTGCTGGTCGCCACCCAGCGGGCCGCTGATCATGCTCTCCACCGGAAGGTTCAGACGTTGTTGCAATAACAAACCCGTGGTGCCGGTGGCGACCAGTTGATGCTGGGCGAGCCGGTCTTTCTGGCGCTCGGCCCAGTCCAGCAAAAACACTTTGCAGTGGTCATGGGCGACCAGGGCGATGCGCTTGCGCGCGGCCATGGTTTTTTCGGTGAAGCTGATTCCGATCATCTCGATGGTTGCTCCAGAAATGACACGCACCCTGTAGGAGCGAGTCTGCTTGCGATGGTCGTCAATGATGACGCGGGAAACCTGACACCCCGTGGTGATCTTGAGTCCATCGCGAGCGGGCTCGCTCCTACAGGGAACAGGCGCGGTTTACTCGGCGTTACACAGCGCCAGGCAGTTATCGAGCATGCGGTTGGAGAAGCCCCATTCGTTGTCGTACCAGGCCAGCACCTTGAGCAGCTTGCCGCTGGACTTGGTGTGGTTGGCGTCGAAGATCGACGACAGCGGGTTGTGGTTGAAGTCACTGGAAACCAGCGGCAGAGCGTTGTAGCCAAGAATCTTCGAGTGCTGGCTGGCCTGCTTGAGCAGCGCGTTGACTTCTTCTGCACTCGCTTCGCGTTTGAGCTGCACGGTCAGGTCCACCAGCGACACGTTGATCACCGGTACGCGCACGGCCATGCCGGTCAGCTTGCCCGCCAGCTCCGGCAATACCAGGCCGACCGCTTCGGCGGCGCCGGTCTTGCTCGGGATCATGTTCTGGGTGGCGGAGCGGGCGCGGTACGGGTCGCTGTGGTAGACATCGGTCAGGTTCTGATCGTTGGTGTAGGCGTGAATGGTAGTCATCAGGCCGCTTTCGATGCCCAGTTCGCGGTGCAGCACCTGCGCCACCGGGGCCAGGCAGTTGGTGGTGCACGACGCGTTGGAAATGATCTGGTGCGACTGGCGCAGGATGTCGTGGTTGACCCCATACACCACGGTGGCATCGGCGCCCTTGGCCGGTGCCGAGATAATCACTTTGCGGGCGCCGGCGGTGATATGCGCGGCGGCTTTGGCGCGGTCGGTGAACAGACCGGTGCATTCGAATACCACATCAATTTTTTCAGCGGCCCAGGGCAGGTCGGCGGGATTGCGAATGGCGCTGACCGAAATACGGTCACCATTGACGGTCAGGCTTTCCTGATCGTGCTGCACATCGGCGTCGAATGTGCCGTGAACGGTGTCGTACTTGAGCAGGTGAGCGTTGATCGCGCTATCGCCCAGGTCGTTGATGGCGACGATTTGCAGATCCTGACGGTAGCCCTGGGTATAGAGTGCGCGCAGGACGTTACGACCGATACGGCCAAAACCATTGATTGCGATTCGAAGAGTCATATATCAGCGCTACCGTCGTTTTGTTGTTGGAATAACAAGATTATTCGTAAAAAAATAGAAAACAAGCCTTTTTGATGGCAATATTTTATTCATTCTACAACGAGTGACCTGAACCAACTGGTCCAACCGATCAACAAAACCGTCCGTCATCCCAACGACATCGGCGTTTGATCAGCATAGACAATCAGGTCCGCCACATCCGTTAGCCTGGAGTTCTACACATGCATCCCCGCGTCCTTGAGGTCACCGAACGCCTTATCGCCCGTAGTCGCGCCACGCGTGAGGCTTACCTGGCACTGATCCGCGATGCCGCCAGCGACGGTCCGATGCGCGGCAAACTGCAATGCGCCAACTTCGCCCACGGCGTGGCCGGCTGCGGCAGCGATGACAAGAACAGCCTGCGGATGATGAACTCCGCCAACATCGCGATAGTTTCGTCATATAACGACATGCTCTCGGCGCACCAGCCGTACGAAGTCTTCCCGGAGCTGATTAAAAAGGCCCTGCGCGAGATCGGTTCGGTCGGCCAGTTCGCCGGCGGCACCCCGGCCATGTGCGATGGCGTGACCCAGGGCGAGCCGGGCATGGAGCTGAGCCTGCCCAGCCGCGAAGTGATTGCGCTGTCCACCGCCGTGGCGTTGTCCCACAACATGTTCGATGGCGCGCTGATGCTCGGCATCTGCGACAAGATCGTCCCCGGCCTGATGATGGGTGCGCTGCGTTTCGGTCATCTGCCAATGATCTTCGTGCCGGGCGGGCCGATGGTCTCGGGCATTTCCAACAAGCAGAAAGCCGATGTGCGCCAGCGCTATGCCGAAGGCAAGGCCAGCCGCGAAGAGCTGCTGGAATCGGAAATGAATTCCTACCACAGCCCCGGTACCTGCACCTTCTACGGCACCGCCAACACCAACCAGTTGCTGATGGAAGTCATGGGCCTGCACCTGCCGGGCGCATCCTTCGTCAACCCGAACACGCCATTGCGTAATGCCCTGACTCGCGAAGCGGCGCATCAAGTGACGCGCCTGACCAAGCAGAATGGCAATTACATGCCGATCGGTGAAATCGTCGACGAGCGTTCGCTGGTCAACTCCATCGTCGCCCTGAATGCCACCGGCGGCTCGACCAACCACACCCTGCACATGCCGGCCATCGCCATGGCGGCGGGCATCCAGTTGACCTGGCAGGACATGGCCGACCTCTCCGAAGTCGTGCCGACCCTGAGCCACGTCTACCCGAACGGCAAGGCCGACATCAACCACTTCCAGGCAGCGGGTGGCATGTCGTTCCTGATCCGCGAACTGCTGGACGCCGGGCTGCTCCACGAAAACGTCAACACCGTGATGGGCCCGGGCCTTCGCCGCTACACCCAGGAGCCGTTCCTCGACAACGGCGAACTGGTCTGGCGCGAAGGCATCACCGACAGCATGGACGAAAGCATCCTGCGCCCGGTCGCCCGCGCGTTCTCACCAGAGGGCGGCTTGCGAGTGATGGAAGGCAACCTCGGTCGCGGGGTGATGAAGGTCTCGGCAGTGGCGCTGGAAAACCAGATCGTCGAAGCACCGGCCATGGTGTTCCAGGATCAGCAGGACCTGGCCGATGCGTTCAAGGCCGGTTTGCTGGAGAAGGATTTCGTCGCGGTGATGCGCTTCCAGGGCCCGCGCTCCAACGGCATGCCGGAGCTGCACAAAATGACGCCGTTTCTCGGCGTACTGCAGGATCGCGGCTTTAAAGTCGCACTGGTCACCGACGGGCGCATGTCCGGCGCGTCGGGGAAAATCCCGGCGGCCATTCACGTCAGTCCCGAGGCTTATGTGGGCGGCGCTTTGGCGCGGGTGCAAGAGGGCGATATCATCCGCGTCGATGGCGTCAAAGGCACCCTGGAGATCAAGGTGGACGCCGCAGAATTCGCCGCGCGCACGCCGGCCAAGGGCCTGTTGGGCAACAACATCGGCACCGGTCGCGAGCTGTTCGGTTTCATGCGCATGGCCTTCAGCTCGGCGGAGCAGGGCGCCAGCGCCTTCACTTCTGCCCTGGAGACGCTTAATTGAAACTGGCTTTGGTCGGTGACATCGGTGGGACCAACGCACGCTTCGCGTTGTGGAAAAACCAGCAGCTGGAATCGGTCCAGGTGCTGGCGACGGCCGACCATGCCAGCCCGGAAGAGGCGATCAGCCTGTATCTGGGCGGGCTGGGCCTGGCGCCGGGTTCGATCGGTTCGGTGTGCCTCTCGGTGGCCGGTCCCGTGAGCGGCGACGAATTCAAGTTCACCAACAACCACTGGCGCCTGAGCCGCAAGGGCTTTTGCCAGACCTTGCAGGTCGACCAGTTGCTGCTGGTCAACGACTTCTCCGCCATGGCCCTGGGCATGACTCGTTTGCAGCCGGGGGAATACCGCGTGGTCTGCGAAGGCACGCCGGAGCCGATGCGCCCGGCGGTGGTGATCGGTCCGGGCACTGGCCTGGGCGTCGGCACCTTGCTCAATCTGGGCGAAGGGCGATTCGCCGCGCTGCCGGGCGAGGGTGGCCATGTCGACTTGCCGCTGAGCAGTCCGCGCGAAACTCAACTGTGGCAGCACATCTTCAATGAGATCGGGCACGTCAGCGCGGAAACCGCGTTGAGTGGTGGCGGCTTGCCTCGTGTCTATCGGGCGATCTGCGCGGTGGATGGGCATGAACCTGTGCTCGACACCCCGGAAGCGATCACTGCGGCGGGTCTTGCGGGCGATCCGATCGCGCTGGAAGTGCTCGAACAATTCTGCTGCTGGCTCGGCCGCGTGGCCGGCAACAACGTGCTGACCACCGGCGGACGCGGTGGCGTGTACATCGTGGGCGGGGTGATTCCGCGCTTCGCCGATTTCTTCCTCGAAAGCGGCTTTGCGCGGTGCTTTGCCGACAAGGGCTGCATGAGCGATTACTTCAAGGGGATTCCGGTGTGGCTGGTGACGGCGCCGTATTCCGGGTTGGTGGGTGCCGGTGTAGCACTGGAGCAATCAATCCCCGCTTGAAATGCAATCAAATTGTAGGAGCGAGCCTGCTCGCGATGACGGAGTGTCAGTCAGCAGAAATGTTGGATGCAAGACCGCTATCGCGAGCAGGCTCGCTCCTACAGTTGTTCTGTGTTGTTAGTAAAAGTGGTGCTTAAGGCATAATCCGCCCAATTCCAACAACAAGGACGCCTTCGAAGTGAGCTCAGTCAACAAATCGATTTTGTTGGTCGATGACGATCAAGAGATCCGCGAGTTGCTGGACACCTACCTGACCCGCGCCGGTTTCCAGGTCCGCACCACGCCCGACGGCGCCGGTTTTCGCCAGGCCCTGAATGACGAGCCGAGCGATCTGGTAATCCTCGACGTGATGCTGCCCGACGAAGACGGCTTCAGCCTGTGTCGCTGGATTCGCCAGCATCCCAAGCGCGCACAGGTGCCGATCATCATGCTCACCGCCAGTTCCGACGAGGCCGACCGGGTCATCGGCCTGGAGCTGGGCGCCGACGATTATCTGGGCAAACCCTTCAGTCCTCGTGAACTGCAGGCCCGCATCAAGGCGTTGTTGCGCCGCGCCCAGTTCGGTCAGGAACGTAATGGCGGTGAGGTCCTGGCCTTCGATGACTGGCGCCTGGACATGGTCAGCCACCGCCTGTTTCACATCGATGGCGAAGAAGTGATTCTGTCCGGCGCCGATTTCGCCTTGCTGAAACTGTTCCTCGATCACCCCCAGCAAATCCTCGACCGCGACACCATCGGCAACGCCACCCGTGGCCGCGAATTGATGCCGCTCGATCGCATCGTCGACATGGCGGTCAGTCGCCTGCGCCAGCGCCTGCGCGACACGGAAAAACCGCCACGGCTGATCCGCACCGTGCGCGGCAGCGGCTATCAACTGGCCGCCAATGTGGTCGCCAGCAATGGTCACTGAGTCCCTGCGCAAGCTGGTGCGACGCATCCCGGTGCCGCGTTCGCTGCTCGGACGGATGTTGCTGCTGACCTTGCTGGCGGTGTTGTTCGCGCAGACGCTGTCGAGCGTGATCTGGGTGTCGCAACTGCGCGCCACGCAGCTCGAAGGTCTGGTCACCAGCGCCCGCAGCCTCGCCCATTCAATGAACGCCAGCGTCAGCTACCTGCGTTCGCTGCCGGTGGCCTATCGGCCGCTGGTGCTCGACCAGTTGCGCAGCATGGGCGGCACGCGATTCGTGGTGACCCTCAACGACAAACCCCTGGGCATGGAAGTGCTGCCGATCACCCCGCGCAAGGCGGCGGTGATGCAGGCGGTGGACGAAGTGCTGCGCCAGTCCCTGGGGCAGGACACCGACATTTCGGTGTCGTTCGTCAGCCCCGAGGACCTGCGGATTTTCAATGGCGGCCTGAAACTCGATGAATTGCCGCGCTCCTGGGCGCACTACGCGCTGACCCTGGAACCGGTCAACCCGCCAGTGCTGGTGACGCAGATCCAGATGGCGCCGGGCGAATGGCTGTACATCGCCTCGCTGTTGCCCGAGCCCTACACCAGTCTGGAAGAGCAGGGCCTGCCGGCGCAGCAGGTGTGGTTCATCGTCCTCACCAGCGGCTTTTTGCTGTTGTTCATCGGTCTGCTGGTGCATTGGCAGAGCCGACCGCTCAAGCGCCTGGCGCGGGCGGCGCGGGAGTTGTCGCTGGGGGCGGATGTAGAGCCGGTGGCGGAGGGCGGCGGCAGTGAAGTGGTTGAGGTCGGCCGCGCCTTCAACACCATGCGCGAGCGCATCAGCCGCTACCTGACCGAACGCAGCCAATTGTTCAGTGCGATCTCCCACGACCTGCGCACGCCGATCACCCGTCTGCGTTTGCGGGTTGAACTGCTGGAAGACGAAAAGCTGCAAGCCAAGTTCGGTCGCGACCTGGATGAGCTGGAGCTGTTGGTCAAGGGCGCGCTGCAATGCGTGAAGGACACCGACATCCACGAAAACATCGAACCGGTGGATCTCAACTACGTGCTCGATTGCCTGGTGGAGCCGTACCTGTCGCCCAACGGCAACGGTCGAGTGACCCAGCAGGGGCGCGCGCTGGCCAGTTATCCGGGCAAACCCCTGGCGCTCAAGCGCTGCATCGGCAACCTGATCGACAATGCGCTGAAGTATGGCCAGAACGCCCACCTGCACATCGATGACGACGAGAGTGCGTTTGTGCTGCACGTCGACGACGAAGGGCCGGGGGTACCCGAGCAACGGCTGGAGCAGGTGTTCGAACCGCACTTTCGTTTGGCCGGGCAGCAGCAGGGTTATGGGTTGGGGCTGGGCATCGCGCGCAACATTGCCCATAGCCATGGTGGGGAAGTGAGTTTGCAGAATTTGCGTGAGGGTGGGTTAAGGGTGACCTTGCAGTTGCCTCGCAGCGTTGACTGAAGACCGCGTTATCGTTCATCGCGAGCAAGCTTTGCTCCCATAGTTGTGCGTGTTACCTGTGGGAGCAAAGCTTGCTCGCGATGGCGTCAGATCATTCAACACATTCCCCAAGGCAATTGTCACAAGCCGGTGACATAACTCGCCCCCTTCGTTACAAGCCCGCCCCAGCCCGTTGTTTAGACTGCCCCTCAGTCATAACAACAAAAAAGGCCCCCCATGGACCACTTCCAACCTGCCTTCAGCAGTTGGCTGAATGCACCCGCCCATCAGCAATGGCTCGCCGCCGAAGGCCTGCGCCTGCTGGCGTTTGCCAAAGCCTCGAAGCTGCCTGACGGCTTCGGCAATCTCGACGAAAAAGGTCGCCTGCCTGCCGACGCGCAAGCCGAAACCATGAACACCGCACGCATGACCCACAGCTTCGCCATGGCCCATATCCAGGGCCTGCCGGGGTTCGCCGAGTTGGTGGATCACGGCATCCAGGCGCTGCGCGGGCCGTTGCGCGATGCATTGCATGGCGGCTGGTTCGCCGTGGCCGAACACCGCGATGGCAACACCGGCAAGAACGCCTACCTGCATGCTTTCGTGGCGCTCGCCGCCAGCTCCGCGGTGGTGGCGCAGCGTCCCGGCGCACAGGCCTTGCTCGAAGATGCGATCGACATCATCGACACCTATTTCTGGAGCGAAGAGGAAGGCGCCATGCGCGAATTCTTCAACCGCGACTGGAGTGAAGAAGAGGCGTACCGGGGCGCCAACAGCAACATGCACGCCACCGAAGCGTTCCTCGCACTGGCCGATGTCACCAATGACAACCGCTGGCTGTGCCGCGCCCAGCGCATCGTCGAGCGGGTGATTCACGGTCACGCCGCCGCCAATGGCTACCTGGTGATCGAACATTTCGACCGCGACTGGCAGCCGTTGCGCGAGTACAACCACGACAATCCTGCCGACGGTTTCCGCCCCTACGGCACCACGCCGGGACACGGCTTCGAATGGGCGCGACTGGTGTTGCACCTTGAGGCTGCGCGGGTGCGCGCCGGCATGCTCACGCCGGGATGGCTGGTCACCGATGCGCAAAAACTCTTCGAACAAAACTGCCTCAATGGCTGGGACGTCGATGGCGCGCCGGGCATCGTCTACACCCTCGACTGGGACAATCGCGCGGTGGTACGCCATCGTCTGCACTGGACCCATTGCGAAGCCAGCGCCGCCGCCAGCGCCTTGCTCAAGCGCACCGGCGAGGCGCAATACGAGCACTGGTACCGGCTGTTCTGGGAATTTTGCGAGCAGCATTTCATCGACCGTTGTGACGGCAGTTGGCACCACGAACTCGACCCGCTGAACCGCCCGAGCGCCGACATCTGGGCCGGAAAACCCGACCTCTATCACGCCTGGCAGGCGCTGCTGATCCCGCGCCTGCCCCTGGCGCCAAGCATGGCCACGGCGCTGGGACAGTTGTCCCAGAGCGCTGCTTTGTAATCAGCTATGTAACCAGCTGTGTAACCATGTGGTGACATTCCCGCGTCCCTTCGTTACCTGCGAAGGGATGTCCGCTGTTTAAAATCCCATGCAGCGCAAGCACCAGACTTGCAACGCATAACAACAAGAAAGGTACTCCTAGATGAATGCGATTTCTCGCCTCGCTACTGTCATTTCTCTCGCCTCCCTGGTTCCATTTTCCGCGTTCCCTATTAGTGCTCTTGCCGACGATGCCAAAGGCTCGGTGGAAGTCGTTCACTGGTGGACATCCGGTGGTGAAAAGGCAGCGGTCGATGTCCTCAAGGCCCAGGTCGAAAAAGACGGTTACACCTGGAAGGACGGCGCAGTCGCCGGTGGTGGCGGCTCCACCGCCATGACCGTACTCAAGAGCCGCGCCGTGGCCGGTAACCCGCCAGGCGTTGCCCAGATCAAGGGCCCGGACATCCAGGAATGGGGCAGCACCGGCCTGCTGAGCACCGACACCCTGGCCCCTGTGGCCAAGGCGGAAAACTGGGATGGCCTGCTGTCGAAGAAAGTCTCCGACACCGTCAAGTACGAAGGCGATTACGTGGCCGTGCCGGTGAACATCCACCGTGTGAACTGGCTGTGGATCAACCCGGAAGTGTTCAAGAAAGCCGGGATCGACAAGGCCCCGACCACCCTCGAAGAATTCTACGCCGCCGGCGACAAGCTCAAGGCCGCCGGCTTCATCGCGCTCGCCCACGGTGGCCAGCCGTGGCAGGACAGCACCGTGTTCGAAGACGTGGTGCTCTCGGTCATGGGCGCCGATGGCTACAAGAAAGCGCTGGTGGATCTCGACCAGAAAACCCTGTCGGGCGCCGAGATGACCAAGGCCTTCACGGAGCTTAAAAAAATCACCACCTACATGGACCCGAACCGTGCCGGTCGTGACTGGAACATCGCTGCCGCCGACGTGATCAACGGCAAGGCGGGCATGCAGATGATGGGCGACTGGGCCAAGAGTGAATGGACCGCCGCCAAGAAAGTCGCCGGCAAGGACTACCAGTGCGTAGCGTTCCCGGGGACCGACAAGGCCTTCACCTACAACATCGACTCGATGGCCGTGTTCAAGCTCAAGGCTGATCGCAAAGGCGACATCGCCGCGCAGCAGGACCTGGCCAAGGTCGCGCTGGGCACCGACTTCCAGAAAGTCTTCAGCATCAACAAAGGCTCGATCCCGGTCCGCACCGACATGCTGAACGAGATGGACAAACTGGGCTTCGACTCCTGCGCCCAGACCGCTGCCAAGGACTTCCTGGCGGACGACAAGACCGGAGGCCTGCAACCGAGCATGGCGCACAACATGGCCACTTCCCTGGCCGTGCAGGGCGCGATCTTCGACGTGGTCACCAACTTCATGAACGACAAGGACGCCGACCCGGCCAAGGCCAGCGCGCAGCTGGCGTCGGCGGTCAAAGCGGCCCAGTAATCCCTGACACCGAGGAGTCCCCTGTAGGAGCGAGCCTGCTCGCGATGGTGTGTCAGTAACACAGATGTCGACTGACACTCCATCGCCAGCAGGCTGGCTCCTACAAGGGGTCGTACTCCGATCCTTTACATCTAAACCTGGATTATCCCGATGAGCTCTGTGGCGGTTTTCAGCAAAGCCTCACCGTTCGATGCGCTGCAGCGCTGGCTACCCAAACTGGTACTGGCGCCGAGCATGCTGATCGTGTTGGTTGGCTTCTACGGTTACATCATCTGGACGTTCATTCTGTCCTTCACCAACTCCAGCTTCATGCCGAGCTACAAGTGGGTCGGCCTGCAGCAATACATGCGCCTGATGGACAACGACCGCTGGTGGGTCGCGAGCAAGAACCTCGCGGTGTTCGGCGGTCTGTTCATCGGCATCAGCCTGGTGCTGGGCGTGCTCTTCGCGGTGCTGCTGGACCAGCGCATCCGCAAGGAAGGCTTCATCCGCACCATCTACCTGTACCCGATGGCGCTGTCGATGATCGTCACCGGTACTGCCTGGAAATGGCTGCTCAACCCAGGCCTTGGCCTGGACAAGATGCTGCGTGACTGGGGCTGGGAAGGCTTCCGCCTGGACTGGCTGGTGGATCAGGATCGCGTGGTGTACTGCCTGGTGATCGCCGCTGTCTGGCAAGCCTCCGGCTTTGTCATGGCGATGTTCCTCGCCGGCCTGCGGGGTGTCGATCAGTCGATCATCCGTGCCGCGCAAGTCGATGGTGCGAGCCTGCCGACCATCTACCTGAAGATCGTCTTGCCGAGCCTGCGCCCGGTGTTCTTCAGCGCCTTCATGATCCTGGCGCACATCGCGATCAAGAGCTTCGACCTGGTGGCGGCGATGACCGCTGGCGGTCCTGGCTACTCCTCCGACCTGCCGGCGATGTTCATGTATTCCTTCACCTTCAGCCGTGGCCAGATGGGTATCGGTTCGGCCAGCGCCATGCTGATGCTCGGTGCCGTGCTGACCATCCTCGTGCCGTATCTGTACTCCGAGCTGCGAGGCAAGCGCCATGACTAATCAACTGGGCAAACCTTCCTTGAGTTTCAGCCGCATCGCCATCTACGCCACCTTGTTGCTGGCGGCGGCGGTGTACCTGATTCCGCTGATCGTGATGCTGCTGACCAGCTTCAAGACCCCGGAAGACATTCGCACCGGCAACCTGTTGAGCTGGCCGGCGGTGATCGACGGCATCGGCTGGATCAAGGCCTGGGACGTGGTCGGCGGCTACTTCTGGAACTCGGTGAAAATCACCGTGCCGGCGGTGCTGATCTCGACCTTCATCGGTGCCATGAACGGCTACGTGCTGTCGATGTGGCGCTTCCGCGGTTCGCAACTGTTCTTCGGCCTGTTGCTGTTCGGCTGCTTCCTGCCGTTCCAGACCGTGCTGCTGCCGGCTTCGTTCACCCTCGGCAAGTTCGGCCTGGCCAACACCACCGCAGGCCTGGTGCTGGTGCACGTGGTCTACGGCTTGGCGTTCACCACGCTGTTCTTCCGCAACTACTACGTGAGCATTCCGGATGCGCTGGTCAAGGCCGCGCGGCTCGATGGCGCGGGCTTCTTCATGATCTTCTGGAAGATCCTGCTGCCGATGTCGATCCCGATCGTGATGGTCTGCCTGATCTGGCAGTTCACCCAGATCTGGAACGATTTCCTGTTCGGCGTGGTGTTCGCCAGTGGCGATGCGCAACCGATCACCGTGGCCCTGAACAACCTGGTCAACACCAGCACCGGGGTCAAGGAATACAACGTTGATATGGCCGCCGCGATGATCGCCGGGCTGCCGACACTGCTGGTCTACATATTCGCTGGCAAGTATTTCCTGCGTGGGCTGACGTCCGGCGCGGTCAAGGGGTAGAAACATGGCAACTCTCGAATTACGCAACGTCAACAAGACCTATGGCGCCGGCTTGCCGGACACCCTGAAAAACATCGAGCTGAAGATCAACGACGGGGAGTTCCTGATCCTGGTCGGCCCGTCGGGCTGCGGTAAATCGACCCTGATGAACTGCATCGCCGGCCTGGAAACCATCAGCGGCGGTGCGATCCTGGTGGACGACGCCGACATCAGCGGCATGAGCTCCAAGGATCGCGACATCGCCATGGTGTTCCAGTCCTACGCGCTGTACCCGACCATGAGCGTGCGCGACAACATCGCCTTCGGCCTGAAGATTCGCAAAATGCCCACCGCCGACATCGACGAAGAAGTCGCCCGTGTGGCCAAGCTGTTGCAGATCGAACACCTGCTCAGCCGCAAGCCCGGCCAGCTCTCCGGCGGCCAGCAACAGCGGGTGGCGATGGGCCGTGCACTGGCGCGGCGACCGAAGATTTATCTGTTCGACGAACCGCTGTCCAACCTCGACGCCAAGCTGCGGGTCGAGATGCGCACCGAAATGAAACTGATGCACCAGCGCCTGAAAACCACCACGGTCTACGTGACCCACGACCAGATCGAAGCCATGACCCTGGGCGACAAAGTGGCGGTGATGAAGGACGGGATCATCCAGCAGTTCGGCACCCCGAAAGACATCTACAACAACCCGGCCAACCTGTTCGTGGCGAGCTTCATCGGCTCGCCGCCGATGAACTTCATCCCCCTGCGTTTGCAGCGCAAGGACGGTCGTTTGCTGGCGCTGCTCGACAGTGGCCAGGCGCGCTGCGAACTGCCGCTGGGCATGCAGGACGCCGGCCTTGAAGACCGCGAAGTGATCCTCGGCATGCGTCCGGAGCAGATCGTGCTGGCCGGCGCCGAGGCCAATGGTTTGCCGACCATTCGCGCCGAAGTCCAGGTCACCGAGCCGACCGGTCCCGACACCTTGGTCTTCGTCAATCTCAACGGCACCAAGGTCTGCTGCCGCCTCGCACCGGACGTCGCGCCGCAGGTGGGCGAGACCCTGACCCTGCAATTCGATCCGGCGAAAGTGCTGCTGTTCGACGCCAAGAGCGGTGAGCGACTGGGGGTTGCCGGGTTGCCAAAGGTCGAGAGCCACGCTGCCAACGTTGCTCAATTCAAAGGCCGCTGAAGACCAAAAACTGTAGGAGCGAGCCTGCTCGCGATGGACGTCAACGATGACTCTGGAAACCTGACACCCCACGGTGCTCTCAGGTTTCTCGCGAGCATGCTCGCTCCTACAGGGGGGATATGCGGTGAGCGGCCTGTCGCTCTTCGCAACTGATGTAACCGCGTTAGGCAAAAAAGTTAATAACAATAAAACGAGGAAGTAGGGATGAAGAAGAACAACAGCGCTCAGCTGATCTGTCAGTTATCGGCCGTCGCGGCCATGATGCTGGCCGGTAGCGTCCACGCAGCTGAAGCGTTCAGCGCCGATTCAGAATGGATGACCGGTGATTGGGGTGGTGAACGGACCCGGCTGATCGAGCAGGGCATCGACATCAAGATGGACTATGTCGGTGAAGTCGGTGGCAACCTGCACGGCGGTTTCAACGACGACAAGACCGCGCGTTATGCCGACCAGTTCGGCCTCGGCGCGGCGCTGGACCTGCAAAAGCTGCTCGGCTGGGACAACACCCAGGCGAAGATCCAGCTGACTAACCGTAACGGCGAAAACATCTCCAACGACCGCATCGGTGATCCGCGCGCGGGCACCTTGAGTTCCTCCCAGGAAGTCTACGGTCGCGGCCACATGGTTCGTCTGACCCAGCTGTGGATCAAGCATCAGTTCTTCGACAACCAACTGGACGTCAAGGCCGGTTACTTCGGTGAAGGCGAAGACTTCAACAGCTTCCCGTGCGAATTCCAGAACCTGGCGTTCTGCGGCTCCCAGGTGGGTAACTGGGCCACCAACATCTGGTACAACTGGCCGATCAGCCAGGCGGCGATCCGCGTGAAGTGGAACATCTCGCCGGAGTGGTATGCGCAGATCGGCGCGTACAACCAGAACCCGACGCAGCTCGAGCACGGCAACGGCTTCAAGCTCAGCGGCAGCGGCACCGAGGGTACCGTACTGCCGGTCGAACTGGTCTGGCTGCCCAACCCTGGCAACCTGCCGGGCGAGTACCGTGTCGGTTACTACAAGAGCACGGCCAAGGCCGATGACGTCCGTGAAGACGAAAACGGCAATGACGCCGCCACCACCGGCAACGCCTACCGCAGCCATGACAGCAAGCACGGCTACTGGTTTGTCGCGCAGCAGCAACTCACCACGCACAACGGCGACGCTTCCCGTGGCCTGAACATTGCGGCCAACGCCACGTTCCACGACAAGGACACCAACGTCGTCGACAACTATCAGTCGCTGATGTTCGTGTACAAGGGGCCGTTCGATGCGCGTCCGAAAGATGACGTGGGCATCGGTTTCGCCCGTATCCATGTCAACGATGACGTGAAGAAAAACGCCGAGCTGGTGAACGCGGCCAATGGTGTCAGCAACTACGAAGACCCGTTGTTCTCGCCACTGCGCGAGACCGAGTACAACTACGAACTCAACTACGGCTTCCACGTCACCAACTGGCTGACCGTGCGTCCCAACCTGCAATACGTCACGCACCCCGGCGGTGTGGATGAAGTGGATAACGCGCTGGTCGCCGGCCTGAAAATTCAGTCGGTGTTCTGACGCTGTTGCGATAAGCTCCTCTCTATGTGCGCATTTTGCGGACAGCCCAGGCTGTCCGCTTTTTTTTTGGGGAGCGCGCAGCCCCGGTGACAGTGTTTTTCAGGACCGTTGCACATGCTTGAGCATCCGCTACAACGCTTCTTCAAATCCTTGCGCGAACGGCCGGTGTTTGCGTGGGAGCGCTATCAGAAGCGCGATGTGTTGGTGATCGATCACCCGTTGTGCCAGGCGGTGTTCAGCCGTCAGGGCGCGCAGCTGTTGCACTTTCAACCCAGGGATCAAAAGCCATGGCTGTGGTGCGCGGCGCGCTGGCCTCAGGTGGGCGCCATTCGCGGTGGCGTGCCGGTGTGCTGGCCGTGGTATGGCCGTCACCCGAGCGAAAATGCCTGGCCGTCACATGGTTGGGCGCGCCTGCTCGACTGGAAGCTGATCGACAGCAGCAGTGACGACGATGGTGTGCGGCTGCACTGGCGTCTCGAGTTGTGCGACTGGCAGGTGGACCTGCATGCACACCTCGGTGAAAGCATGGATCTACGCCTGAGCACCGAGCATCAGGACGACCTGCCGTGCCAGTTGAGCCAGGCTTTGCATGCTTACTGGCGTATTGGCGATGTCGCTGAGGTAGCGCTGTCTGGGCTCGATGGCGTGCAGGGTTACGACCAGTTGAGCCGAGAGTTTTGCCAGCAGGAAGGCGAGTTACGCGTCGACGGAGGCTGTCAGCGGGTGTTCCAGCATGACGGTGAATTGCAGCTCAACGACCATGCCTGGCAGCGGGCGCTGTGCATCGATACCGGGGATACGGCGGACACGGTGGTCTGGCATCCGGGGTCGCGGCCGTTGCTGGGGGTGAGCTGGAATGAAATAACCGAATTCGTTTGTGTGGAAGCGGCGAGTGGCGGCACGGACAGCCTGTGCCTGAAGCCGGGGGAGCGGGCGCATTTGAGTTTGCAGGCGCGGGTGGGAGCCTGACTTTGCGGTGTTGCCACTAACGCCATCGCGGGCAAGCCTTGCTCCCACAGTGTCCGCGTCGAGCACAAAACTTGTGACCGCCGCTCAACCTGTGGGAGCAAGGCTTGCCCGCGATGAGGCCCGATCAGGCAATGAGATTCCGGATCAGTTGAACTCGTCACCCACCGGATACCGGCTGGCATTCAGGCTCTCTTTGATCTTGCGCAAATGCGGCTGGAAATCCACGCCCCGGCGCAAGGTCATGCCGGTCGCCAGCACGTCCAGTACGGTCAACTGAATGATCCGCGAGGTCATCGGCATGTAGATGTCGGTGTCTTCCGGCAGCGGAATGTTCAGGCTCAGGGTACTGGCCTTGGCCAGCGGTGAGTTTTCCGCCGTCAGGCCCAGCACCGACGCGCCGTTTTCCCGGGCGATACGCGCCACTTCCACCAGCTCGCGGGTGCGGCCGGTGTAGGAAATGATCACGAACAATTCGCCGGTGTGTGCCACCGAGGCAATCATGCGCTGCATCAGCACGTCGGCGTGGGCGGTCACGGCCAGGTTGAAACGGAAGAACTTGTGCTGTGCATCCAGGGCCACCGGGGCCGAGGCGCCGAGGCCGAAGAAGTGGATCTGCCGCGCCTGGATCAACAGGTCGACGGCGCGGCTGATCAGGTTCGGGTCCAGCGCCTGGCAAGCGCTGTCCAGGGAGGCGATGGCGCTGCCGAAGATCTTCTGGGTGTAGGCCTGGGGATTGTCGTCGGCTTCCACCGCGCGGCTGACATAGGCCGCGCCGCTGGCCAGACTCTGGGCCAGCTGCAGCTTGAGTTCGGGGTAGCCGCTGACGCCGAAGGAACGGCAGAAACGGTTGACCGTCGGTTCACTCACCGAGGCGGCCTGGGCGAGGGCGGCGATGCTGAAGCGAGTGGCCTGCTGCGGGTTGAGCAGGATCACCTCGGCGACTTTGCGTTCGGCCTTGTTCAGCTCTTCAAGGCGATTCTGGATCTGCTCCAGTAAATTTCGCACGCGGTCCATATAAGTATCCTTAACACCGGCGCTGTTCAGCGCGCGGCTCATGCAAAAAGGGCCTTTGGTGAGGCCCGTCACGGTGGCCTATCCTACTGTTGGCTCCGACTGACCACCATATGGAATCTGTATTGTGCGAAAATGTTGTGGTTATTACTACATTTTCCCTTGAGTGATGCCTTGAAAAAAGGTATTTGTAGCTTAACTTGATAAAAGAACAAACATCATGCTTTCGATTACGGTTGAACCGTGCACCTTTGCCTTGTTCGGCGCTCTGGGCGATCTGGCCCTGCGCAAGCTGTTTCCAGCCCTTTATCAACTCGATGGCGCAGGCCTTTTGCATGAGGACACCCGCATCATCGCGCTGGCCCGTGAGCCTGGCAGCGAACAGGAGCACTTGACGTTCATCGCCTCCGAGCTGCGCCGTTACGTCGGGGCCAAGGAGCTGGACGAAGCCGTGGTCGAGCGCTTCCTCGCTCGCCTGTCCTATCTGCACGTCGACTTCCTCAAAGCCGAAGACTATGTGGCCCTGGCCGAGCAGGCCGGCAGCGCACAGCGGATGATTGCCTATTTCGCCACGCCGGCTGCGGTGTACGGCGCAATCTGCGAGAACCTGGCGAAGGTTGGCCTGGCGGAAAACACCCGCGTGGTGCTGGAAAAGCCCATCGGTTCGGACCTGGAATCCTCGCGCAAGGTCAACGATGCCGTGGCGCAGTTCTTCCCGGAGAACCGCACCTATCGCATCGACCACTACCTGGGCAAGGAAACGGTGCAGAACCTGATCGCCCTGCGTTTCGCCAACAGCCTGTTCGAAACCCAGTGGAACCAGAACTACATCTCCCACGTGGAAATCACCGTGGCCGAGAAGGTCGGTATCGAAGGCCGCTGGGGCTACTTCGACAAGGCCGGCCAGCTGCGGGACATGATCCAGAATCACCTGCTGCAACTGCTCTGTCTGATCGCCATGGACCCGCCGGCCGACCTGTCCGCCGACAGCATCCGCGACGAGAAGGTAAAGGTCCTCAAGGCGCTGGCGCCGATCAGCCCGGAAGGCCTGACCACCCAGGTGGTGCGCGGCCAGTACATCGCCGGCTACAGCGAAGGCAAGGCGGTGCCGGGCTACCTGGAAGAACCCAATTCCAACACCCAGAGCGACACCGAGACCTTCGTCGCCCTGCGTGCCGACATCCGCAACTGGCGCTGGGCCGGCGTGCCGTTTTACCTGCGTACCGGCAAGCGCATGCCGCAGAAGCTGTCGCAGATCGTCATCCACTTCAAGGAACCGTCGCACTACATCTTCGCCCCCGAGCAGCGCCTGCAAATCAGCAACAAGCTGATTATCCGCCTGCAACCGGACGAAGGCATTTCCTTGCGCGTGATGACCAAGGATCAAGGCCTGGACAAAGGCATGCAGCTGCGCAGCGGTCCGTTGCAGCTGAATTTTTCCGACACCTGGAGCAGCGCACGGATTCCCGATGCCTACGAACGGTTGTTGCTGGAAGTGATGCGCGGCAATCAGAACCTGTTTGTCCGCAAAGATGAAATCGAAGCCGCGTGGAAGTGGTGTGACCAGTTGATCGCCGGGTGGAAGAAATCCGGTGATGCGCCCAAGCCGTACGCGGCCGGGTCCTGGGGGCCGATGAGCTCCATTGCGCTGATCACGCGGGACGGGAGGTCGTGGTATGGCGATATCTGATTTGAAACTGCCCCAGGGTGTCACTGCCCATCAGTTCAAGAGCCCGGCGCTGTTGGCCGAGGCTTTGGCGCTGAACGTGGCCAAGCAACTGAGCGATGCGATCGACGCCCAGGGCACCGCGACCCTGGTGGTCTCCGGTGGCCGCAGCCCGGTGGCGTTTTTCCAGCATCTGGCCAAGCAGACGCTGGACTGGTCGAGCGTGGTGGTCAGCCTGGCCGATGAGCGCTGGGTGCCGGTGGAACACGCCGACAGCAACGCCGGTTTGCTCAAGAAATACCTGCTGCAGGGGCCAGCGGCCAAGGCGCAGTTCCTGAGCCTGTACAGCGCCAGTGCCAACCTCGAACAGGCAGCCGAACAAGCCGACTGCCGACTCTCCGAATTGCCGGTGATCGACGTGCTGGTGCTGGGCATGGGTGATGACGGCCATACCGCGTCCCTGTTCCCCGACAGCCCGAACCTCGCCGAAGCCCTGAAGGCTGACGGTGTTCGCCGCTGCTACCCGATGCTGGCGCCCACGGTGCCGCGTCAGCGCCTGACCATGAGTCGCGCGCTGCTGGCTTCGGCCAAACACAAGATCCTGTCGATTTCCGGTCAGTCCAAGCTGACCACCCTGAGTTTCGCGCTGGCCGGTGACGACGTCGCCGAACTGCCGATTCGCGCATTTCTGCAACCCACGTTAGAGATTTATTGGTGCCCATGAGCCAAGGAACAGCCGCTATGACAAATCCATCCCCGACCGTTTCCATGGCGGATAAAGTTGCCCTGATCGACAGCCTCTGCGCCAAGGCGCGGATCCTGCCGGTGATCACCATCGCCCGCGAGCAGGACATCCTGCCGCTGGCCGATGCCCTCGCCGCCGGTGGCCTGACCGCCCTGGAAGTGACCCTGCGTTCGCAGTTCGGCCTCAAGGCCATCCAGATCCTGCGCGAACAGCGTCCGGAACTGGTGACCGGCGCCGGTACCGTACTCGATCGCCACATGCTGGCGGCTGCCGAAGCTGCGGGTTCGCAGTTCATCGTCACGCCGGGCATCACCCGCGACCTGCTGGAAGCCAGCGTCGCCAGCCCGATTCCACTGCTGCCGGGCATCAGCAATGCCTCGGGCATCATGGAGGGCTATGGCCTGGGTTATCGCCGCTTCAAGCTGTTCCCGGCGGAAGTCAGCGGTGGTGTCGCGGCCATCAAGGCCCTGGGCGGCCCGTTCGGCGAAGTGAAATTCTGCCCGACCGGCGGCGTGGGTCCGGCGAACATAAAGAGCTACATGGCGCTGAAAAACGTCATGTGCGTGGGCGGTAGCTGGATGCTTGATCCTGAGTGGGTCAAGAACGGCGACTGGGCCCGCATTCAGGAATGCACCGCCGAGGCGTTGGCGCTGCTGGACTGATCCGCCTCACCCTACACGTAGTTGTGTGCTTTACGGCTTTAACGGTGCGCTTGGTCGGTGCGCCGTTTTTTTTTGCCTGCGAACAATGCCGGGCGCCAACCCCTGTAGGAGCGAGCCTGCTCGCGATGCACCAGAGAGCGCCGCGGGGTGTCAGGTTTCCATCGTCATCGTTGACGACCATCGCGAGCAGGCTCGCTCCTACAGGGGTGATCAGCGCAGTTCCTTCAGCGCTGTGATCAATTGCTTCATATGTTCCGCCGTGGTGGTCAGCCCCGGCGTAATGCGGATGCACGGACCACACGCCGCCCCCGTGCGTACCACGGTGAACAGGTTGTAGTCCTTGAGCAGTCGCTCGACCATCGCCTGTTGATCGGTCTGTGCGGTAAAGCGCATCGAGGTGATGCCGCAATACAGGCGCGGATCATCCGGTGTCAGTACTTCGATGCCCGGCAGTTCACGCACCTCTCGCACCCACAGGTTGCGCAGGTAATTCAGCCGAGAGCCCTTGGCTGCCGCGCCGCCCATGGCTTCATGCTCTTCGAGCACCAGTGGCAAGGTCAGCAGGGCCGGGATGTTCGGTGTGCTGTAGGGCGTGCGGGCGCGAATGTCGGTGACGGGGAAATGCATTTCGCCCATGTCCGGGTCGATGTCGGCCAGCCGCTCGGGCGCGATGTACAGGAAGCCCAGGGTCAGCGGCGCGCCGATCCACTTGTGCAGGTTAAAGGCGGCGAATTCGATCCCCAGCTCGTCGAGGTTGAACTCCAGTTGGCCCAAGGCGTGGGCGCCGTCGAGGATCACATCGATGCCGTGTTCCTTCGCCGCAGCGGCGATGGCCTGCACCGGCATCACCAGGCCAGTGCGGTGGGTGACGTGGGTCAGGGCCATCAGCTTCAGGCGTGGATGACGGGCAAAGGTCTCGCGGTAGGTCTTCACCAGGCTATCGAAGCTGGCCGGGTGCTGGTGCTCGATTTCGACGACCTCGACACCGCGATGTTTGGCCAGCCAGCGCATCGCGCCCTTGACGGTGTCGTATTCCAGATCGCAGATCAGCACCTGGTCGCCCGGTTGCAGCCGGTTGTAGTTGCGGATCAACGACTGCAATCCGTCCGAGGCGTTGCGGGTGAGGGCAACGGTCTCGGTTGGCATGCCGATCAGCTTGGCCACCTGCGCGCTGATCTTCACGCTGTCGCCCTGTTCGAAACGCTGGCGCACCTGAACCGAATTGCCACGGTTGATCAGCTCGATGTTGCGCTGATACTCCTCGACCACCGTGCGCGACATGCGTCCGAAGTAACCGTTTTCCAGGTTGATCGGGCCGGGTTGCAGATCGTAGCGATCGGCGAAGGTTTGCCAGAAGGCTTCATCACGGGCGCGGCGGGTATTGTCGGGCATGGGCTACTCAGGCAGGTGGAGAGTCTTCAGTGACGAGGGGCAGGTTTGCCATGTTTGGCACGCAGCGGTTCGAGCAGTTCCGACAATCCGTTGTGATCGATTTCATGCATCAGCGCCAACAGGCCACCCAGTTCGCCATGGGGAAAACCTTCGCGGGCGAACCAGTTCAGGTACGGCCCCGGCAAGTCCGCAATGATCCGGCCCTTGTATTTGCCGAAGGGCATTTGGCGGGTAATCAGAAGTTCGAGTTTTTCAGGGTTCATCACTCAGTCGTCCTGATTGCGGTGAGTCGGAAAAATACAGGCATTCTGCATGCAGGCCAATTGACAGATCATGCAAAAGAAACGGATACAGATGGATGGTATTTACGTAACTATCTAATAAATAACGACTTATTTATCAGTTTCGGAGTGGCATGCAGGGTGCAATACCTATCGCACCTTCATCAACCGCAAGGAATTGAAAAATGACTGACATGAATAAAGAAGCGATTTCTGTACTCAACGACCTGATTGAAACCAGCAAGGACGGTCAGGAAGGGTTCAAGACTTGCGCTGAAGACATCAAGCACCCGGAACTCAAGACCCTTTTCGTGCAGCGCTCGGCTGAATGTGCGACCGCTGCGTCCGAATTGCAGAGCGCCGTGCGTTCGATGGGTGGCGATCCGGAAACCACTACCAGCGTCAGTGGCGATTTGCACCGTCGTTGGGTCGACGTGAAGTCGATGTTCACCGGCAAGGGCGAAGAGGCCGTGCTGAACGAAGCCGAGCGTGGTGAAGACCATGCGTTGAAGGCTTATCGCGATGCCATGGAGAAAATCAACAAGCACAACCTGGTGGGTATTCGTGACCTGGTTGAACGCCAGTATCACGGCGTGCAACGCAACCATGATCAGGTGAAAGCCCTGCGTAACCAGGCGCGTGCGCGTTCGTAAATCCCAACCGGTAAACCCCTGTAGGAGCGAGCCTGCTCGCGATGGCGGTCCTCCATTCAACATTGATGTTGAGTGAACTGGCGCTATCGCGAGCAGGCTCGCTCCTACAGTTTATTGTGCGATGAATCAGCCGATGCTGATCGCTGGGAGCTCGGTCAACGTCACCGACTGCTGCTTGCGCGGCGCCAGAATCTCCGCCTCGCCGTCCACTACCAGCTCATCGCGCTGGTTGAATACACGGGTGGCAATGCGTACGCGGAACTTCGGCAGTTTTTCGAGGATTTCCAGGCGCACGGTCAGGGTGTCGCCAATCTTCACCGGCTTCTGGAAGCTCATCTGCTGGCCGATGTAGATGGTGCCCGGCCCAGGCAGTTCGCAGGCAACCGCGGCGCTGATCAGCGCACCGCTGAACATGCCGTGGGCGATGCGCTCCTTGAACATGGTGCCGGCGGCGTATTCGGCGTCCAGGTGCACCGGGTTGTGGTCACCCGACATCGCCGCGAATAACTGGATATCGCGCTCTTCGACGGTCTTGCTGAAGCTGGCGGTCTGGCCGACTTCGAGGGCTTCGTAAGGGGTGTTGGTAACCTGGGTCATGGGTCTGAATTCCTGTGACGAATAAAAGAAGTCGCTGATAACTATTCGGATCGGTGCGGCCGGGGGTTGCTCAAGGTCTGCTGGATCCAGGCCAGCACATCGGCGGTCACTTCATCGCGGTTGGTCTCGTTGAACAGTTCGTGCCGGGCCTGCGGATAAACGGTCAGTTGCAGGTTCTGGCTGCCGGCCTCGCGCAACGCGCCGGCCAGATCTTTCAGACGCTTGCCTTCACTCACCGGATCACATTCGCCGCCAATGACCAGCAATGGCAGGCCCGGGTCGATCTGGGCGAGATTGGACGTTTTGCTGATTTGCTGCAACCCGCCGAGCAAATCGATCCACAGCTGATTGGTGCAGCGAAAGCCGCAGAGCGGGTCGTTGACGTACAGATCGACTTCCGCCGGATCGCGGCTGAGCCAGTCGAAAGAGGTGCGCGCCGGTTTGAACGCCTTGTTGAACGAACCGAATGACAGCCATTCGATCAGCGCGCTGCGGCCCTTGGGGCCCTGGCGCAGGCGTTCGAAACGGGCAATCTGGCGGGCCGCGCGATAGAGCGCCACGGGCTGGAAGTTCGAACCGCTGAGCACGGCGCCATGCAGGCTGGCGCTGTGATGCAGCAGGTAGGCCTGGGCGATGTAGCTGCCCATGCTGTGCCCCAGCAGAACAATCGGCACGCCGGGATGCCGCTGGCCGATGTGCTGGTTGAGGCACGCCAGGTCCCCGACCACCTTGGCCCAACCGCCTTCATCGGCGAAATGTCCGAGGGTCCCGTTTTCGGCAGTTTTGCCATGTCCGCGCAGATCCGGCGCGTACACGCCAAAGCCTTGATCGCAGAACTTTTCTGCCAGACGCGCATAGCGACCGCTGTGTTCCGCCATGCCGTGCGCCAGCAGAATCACTGCCCTGGGCTTGTCCGTGGGTAGCCACTGGTTGACGAACAGCCGGTGGTGGTCACTGGTGGTCAGCCAGAACGTGTCGTGGATCATCGCGATTCCTTTGCTGAGGGCCTTTGTCACACACTTTACTGTAGGAGCGAGCCTGCTCGCGATGGTCGTCAACGAAGACGCTGGTAACCTGACACCCCGCGGTGTTCCGTCATCCATCGCGAGCAGGCTCGCTCCTACAAAGAGCTGACTGCACTGTATAGCGCATCCTCCACCAAAACATTCGATCAGGCTGCGCCGGGGCAGCAAGATTCACGCTATCTATGACACCTGAGGACATATTTGCCTGATTCGCCATTACTGCTAGTGTCGGTGAAGCTCCGCTTTTATGCATTTCGAGAATCTCTGGAAAATGACAGAAAAGCGGCCCGGATCGGCTCAGGTAAAGAGGACAAGAACAATGCAACCTGATTTCTGGAATGACAAACGCCCGGCCGGCGTGCCACTGGACATTGATGTCGCTGAGTACAAGTCGGTCATCGAGGTGTTCGAGCGTTCCTGCAAGAAGTTTGCTGATCGCCCGGCGTTCAGCAACATGGGAGTGACCCTGACCTACGCCCAGCTGGAGCGCTACAGCGCAGCGTTCGCCGGCTACCTGCAAGCCCACACCGATCTGAAACCGGGGGATCGCATCGCGGTGCAGATGCCCAACGTCCTGCAATACCCGATTGCCGTGTTCGGTGCCTTGCGCGCCGGGCTGATCGTGGTCAACACCAACCCGCTCTACACCGCGCGGGAGATGCGTCACCAGTTCAAGGATTCCGGCGCCCGGGCGCTGGTGTACCTGAACATGTTCGGGCAGAAGGTCCAGGAAGTGCTGGCCGACACCGACATCCAGTACCTGATCGAAGCCCGGATGGGCGACCTGATGCCGACCGCCAAGGGCTGGCTGGTCAACACGATGGTGAGCAAGGTCAAGAAAATGGTCCCGGCCTATTCGCTGCCCCAGGCCATTTCCTTCAAAACCGCGTTGAATCAGGGCAAAGGCCAGCCCATCAAGCCGCTGACCGCCCGACTCAACGACATCGCCGTCCTGCAATACACCGGCGGCACCACGGGCCTTGCCAAGGGCGCGATGCTGACCCACGGCAACCTGGTGGCCAACATGCAGCAGGCGCGGGCCTGCCTCAGTCAGTCCGGTAAAGATGGCCAGCCGCTGCTGCGCGAAGGGCAGGAGATCATGATCGCGCCGCTGCCGCTGTACCACATCTATGCCTTCACGGCGAACTGCATGTGCATGATGGTGACCGGCAACCACAACGTGTTGATCACCAATCCACGGGACATCGGCGGCTTCATCAAGGAGCTGAAAAACTGGCGGTTTTCGGCGCTGCTGGGTTTGAACACGCTGTTCGTGGCGCTGATGGACCACCCGGACTTCAAGACCCTGGACTTCGCAAGCCTCAAGCTCACCAACTCCGGCGGCACCGCGCTGGTCAAGGCCACCGCCGAGCGCTGGGAGCAAATGACCGGTTGCCGCATCACCGAAGGCTACGGCCTGACCGAAACCTCGCCTGTGGCCTGCACCAACCCCTACGGCGACCAGTCGCGCATCGGCACGGTCGGCCTGCCGGTGCCGGGCACCACGCTCAAGGTCATCAACGATGAGGGTGTCGAGCAGCCTCTGGGCGAGCGTGGCGAACTGTGTATCAAGGGACCGCAGATCATGAAGGGCTACTGGCAGAAACCCGAGGCGACCAACGAGGTGCTGGATGCCGAAGGCTGGTTCAAGTCCGGCGACATCGCGGTGATCGATCCGGATGGCTTTGTGCGTATCGTCGATCGCAAGAAGGACATGATCATCGTCTCGGGCTTCAACGTGTATCCGAACGAGATCGAGGACGTGGTCATGGCCCACCCGAAAGTCGCCAACTGCGCGGTGATCGGTGTGCCGGACGAGCGTTCGGGGGAGGCGGTGAAGCTGTTTGTGGTGGCGCGTGAGGCGGGGGTCAGCCTTGAGGAGCTGAAGGCGTACTGCAAGGAGAATTTCACGGCGTACAAGGTGCCCAAGCACATTGTGTTGCGTGAGTCGTTGCCGATGACGCCGGTGGGCAAGATTTTGCGGCGGGAGTTGCGGGATATCGCCTGATCGATAAATGGCCTATCCCTGTAGGAGCGAGCATGCTCGCGATGGACGTCAACGATAACGCGACTTGTCTGAATGACAGCGTTGTCTGGACGTTTTTCGCGAGCAGGCTCGCTCCTACAGTTTTTAAACCCCCGATTTACGGGGCTTATAGCGACATATAGGTTTTTTGCTCTAAAATGACCGGCAGCCATTCTTGAGTCACAAATGTGACCGTAGAGGCCGCTTTTGGCTCTGGTCGACCCAATTCAAAGCTGCTACTCTCGGCGCGCTTTGTGACTTCTCGGCCTGGAAAAAGCCCGGATTCACCTGTAAACAAACACCAATAATAATCGCATCAAATGCGGTGCTGAATTCGCGTTGCTGAGGAGTGGGCTTCCATGATCGAAGACTTTTGGAAGGATAAGTACCCAGCTGGAATTGCTGCCGACATCAATCCAGACGAGTACCCGAATATTCAGGCAGTGTTGAAGCAATCCTGCCAACGCTTCGCCAACAAACCGGCGTTCAGCAACCTGGGCAAGACAATCACCTACGGTGAGCTGTACGAACTGTCCGGTGCCTTTGCCGCTTATCTGCAACAGCATACCGATTTGCAGCCGGGCGATCGAATCGCCGTGCAACTGCCCAACGTCTTGCAGTACCCGGTGGCCGTCTTCGGTGCGATCCGGGCCGGCTTGATCGTGGTCAACACCAACCCGCTGTACACCGCCCGGGAAATGGAACACCAGTTCAACGACTCCGGCGCCAAGGCCCTGGTGTGCCTGGCCAACATGGCGCACCTGGCGGAAACCGTCGTGCCGAAAACCGGCGTCAAGCACGTGATCGTCACGGAAGTGGCGGACCTGCTGCCACCGCTCAAGCGCCTGCTGATCAACAGCGTGATCAAGTACGTGAAGAAGATGGTGCCGGCCTATCACTTGCCCAAGGCCATCAAGTTCAATGACGTGCTGAGCAAAGGCCAGGGCCAGCCTGTGACCGAAGCCAGCCCGGCCAGCAGCGACGTGGCCGTGCTGCAATACACCGGCGGCACCACCGGCGTGGCCAAGGGCGCGATGCTGACTCACCGCAATCTGGTGGCCAACATGCTGCAGTGCAAGGCGCTGATGGGCTCCAACCTCAATGAAGGTTGCGAGATCCTGATCACGCCGCTGCCGCTGTACCACATCTACGCCTTCACCTTTCATTGCATGGCGATGATGCTGATCGGCAACCACAACATCCTGATCAGCAACCCGCGTGATTTGCCGGCGATGGTCAAGGAACTGTCGAAGTGGAAGTTCAGCGGCTTCGTCGGCCTCAACACCCTGTTCGTGGCCCTGTGCAACAACGAAGGCTTCCGCAAGCTGGACTTCTCCGCGCTGAAAGTCACCCTGTCCGGTGGCATGGCCCTGCAACTGGCCGCCGCCGAGCGCTGGAAAGCGGTGACCGGCTGCGCCATCTGCGAAGGTTACGGCATGACCGAAACCAGCCCGGTGGCCACGGTGAACCCGATCCAGAACATCCAGATCGGCACCATCGGCATCCCGGTGCCGTCGACCTTGTGCAAAATCGTCAACGATGCCGGTGCCGAGCAACCGATGGGTGAAATCGGTGAGCTGTGCGTGAAAGGCCCGCAGGTGATGAAGGGGTACTGGCAGCGCCAGGAAGCCACCGATGAAATCCTCGACAGCGAAGGCTGGTTGAAAACCGGTGACATCGCCCTGATCCAGCCTGATGGCTACATGCGCATTGTCGATCGCAAGAAAGACATGATCCTGGTCTCCGGTTTCAACGTGTACCCCAACGAGCTGGAAGACGTGCTGGCGACCCTGCCGGGCGTGCTGCAATGCGCAGCCATCGGCGTGCCGGACGAGAAGTCGGGCGAGGCGATCAAGATTTTCATCGTCGCCAAGCCGGGCGTGACCCTGACCAAGGAAACCGTGATGGAGCACATGCGCGCCAACGTCACCGGTTACAAGGTTCCACGGGCCGTGGAGTTCCGCGATGCGCTGCCGACCACCAACGTCGGCAAGATCCTGCGGCGCGAGTTGCGCGATGAAGAGTTGAAGAAGATCAACGCGAAGAAAGCCACCGCGTGATCAACAAAAAGCCCCGCCGATGCGGGGCTTTTTGTTGGTCGGCTGGAAAAACCGGCCCTCTGTAGGAGCGAGCCTGCTCGCGAAGAAGGTCCCGGCAACGCGGGCATCCAGGCAGCCCGCGTCATCGTTGACGTCCATCGCGAGCAGGCTCGCTCCTACAGGAAAGGGGGTTATTGCCGAAACGGCGCGAAATTGACGTTGGTACCCGCCGGGCGCATGTCCTGCAGCCAGGAGTCCTTGTCGGCGCTCAGTTCCAGGCTCAGGGCCGCCTTGCGCTTGCCCTGGTTGCGCACCACCAGGCCTTCGAGTTTCTCGCGCAGGAACACCGTCGGCACTTTAAGGTGCAGCAGTTCGTCGGTGGCCGGGGTGTGCATCAGCAGGTGAATCCACTCGTACTGACCGACGGCCAGGCGCGACACCGGGATGTCGAACCACCAGATGTTGCGGTTGCGGTTCAATTCGGTGAAATGGCAGTTGTTGACGCCCAGCACGGCACCGCCAAGTTCCTGGTTTCTGCGGGCAATGGCCTGCTTTTTATCGAGTTTCATAACATTCCTGCGGGGGTTGGATCTTCAGCGTCATGGCGCCGATACGTGGCGCATTCTCGGGGGTTGCCGGGCAAACATAAAGCCCAACCTGCCTGGAGCGATGAAATGACGCGCTGAAAATAAATGAAACTCCCCGCAAAAGCCTCCGGTCAACCCTGTGTAACGACTTTCCTCCCTTTGAAAGCGACGCAGGAGAATCATCATGGGCAGCACGGGCGATAAAGTGAAAGGCATGGCCAACGAAGCGGTCGGCAACGTCAAGCAAGGCGTCGGCAAGGCCACCGGCAACGACAAAATGCGCGCCGAAGGCGTGATGCAGGAAAAGAAAGGCGAGGCCCAGCAAGCGGTCGGCAAAGCCAAGGACGCACTGAAAAAAGGCATCGACAAGGCTTGATCCGGGCTTTGACGAAAACACGCGGCGGCCATCCACGGATGGCCGTTTTTGTGTCAGCCTGAACTTGAGCGACGAAATTGTTTCAAAGTCGCCAGGTAGGCTAACTTGATGTAAGAAAACGGCCCCTGAGTCGCCAAGACTTCCACCCAACACTGCATGCGGCGAATGGAGACGCGAATGATTTTCCCGGACATGAGAGGCCTGCCCCTGCACCGTGTGATGATGCGCATGGTCACCGAATTCGTCGAAGACGAGATGTCGACCTATGCCTCGGCGCTGGCCTATCAAATGCTGTTTTCGCTGTTTCCCTTCATCCTGTTCCTGATCGCCCTGATCGGCTTCCTGCATCTACCGGACTTCTTCACCTGGCTGCGCCTGCAATCGGAACTGGTGCTGCCGCCCCAAGCCCTGGAGCAGGTCAACCCCGTCATCGACCAGCTCCAGCAGTCCAAGGGCGGCCTGTTGTCGGTGGGTATCGTGATTGCCCTGTGGACGGCCTCGGCAGGCGTACGGCTGATGATGAGTGCGATGAACGCGGCCTACGACGTGGTCGAGGGACGTCCCGCCTGGAAGCGTTTTCCGCTGTCGATCATCTACACCGTCGGCATCGCCGGCATGCTCTTGGTGGCCGCCGCGCTGATGGTGCTCGGGCCACAGGTGATGGGCTGGATCGCCGAGCAGGTCGGTCTCGAATATTTCATCGTTACCCTATGGTCCATCGCCCGCTGGCCGGCGATCGTGATCCTGCTGATGGTCGCCGTGGCGCTGATCTATTACGTGATGCCCGACGTCAAACAGGAATTTCGCTTCATCACCCCGGGTTCGGTGCTGGCGGTGGTGGTGTGGATCATCGCGTCCCTGGGCTTCGGCCTGTACGTCAAGGAGTTCGCCAACTACAACGCCATGTATGGCAGTATCGGCGCGATCATCGTGCTGCTCTTGTACTTCTACATTTCCGCCGCCGTGCTGCTGCTCGGCGCAGAGATGAATGCGGTGATCGAGCACATGTCCCGCGAGGGCAAGGACCCTGGCGAGAAAGTCCCCGGCGAGCACGGTACTGATCCTGAAGGGCAGCATGAAGAAAAACACCACGTGTCCGGCCTGGGCCGCGATCACTCGGTCAAACCACCCACTGACGAAGTCATCAAATGATCCGTGAAATCCTGAAAATGGGCGACGAGCGCCTGCTGCGCATCGCCCCGCCAGTGCCTGCCGAAATGTTCGACAGCCCTGAGTTGTGGCAACTGATCGATGACATGTTCCAGACCATGGAAAGCGTCGGCGGCGTCGGCCTGGCCGCGCCGCAGATCGGTGTCGACCTGCAACTGGTGATCTTCGGTTTCGAGCACAGCGAGCGCTACCCGGACGCTGAAGCCGTGCCGCAGACAATCCTGATCAACCCTCTGATCACGCCGCTGAGCCCGATCATGGAAGAGGGTTTCGAAGGTTGCCTGTCGGTGCCCGGCCTGCGCGGTGCGGTGGATCGCTATCAGCAGATCCGTTACGAAGGTGTCGACCCCAAGGGTGAGCCGATCGTGCGGATCGCCTCGGGATTCCATGCGCGGGTGGTGCAGCATGAATGCGATCACCTGATCGGCCGTTTGTACCCGTCACGCATTACCGATTTCAGCAAGTTCGGGTTTACCGAGGTGATGTTCCCCGACCTTGACCCCAACGCCGACGACTGACCCCTTTCAAAAAAACACCACAAATCCCTGTAGGAGCCGAGCTTGCTCGCGATAGCGGAGTGTCAGTCAGCTTTGATGTGACTGACACTCCGCTATCGCGAGCAAGCTCGGCTCCTACAGGGGTTATGCGGCGTTCAGGTTTTGGGTGCCAGACCCATGGCAATCATCGGTTTGCTGCGCGCATAACGGCTCAAACGCTCGACCATGGCGTAAGGCATCGGCGGATTGAAGGTGAAGCCGCGCCGCTCATAGAACCCGCGCAGGTCCGGATGGCAGAACAGCCACACCGGCAACTCGACTCCCTTCACCGCCTCAGCGATCAACGCAGCGGCGACACCCTGTTCACGACAGGCCGGATCGACGAACAACCCGGTCAGCCAATGCCCTCCGGCCACTGGACGCAGGCACAGCGCCGCGACGATCTCGTCTCGCCGGGCGACCCACAACTGCGCGTCGCGCACGGCTTTCATCGATGACTGGTGGGCGCGATAGAACTTGTTCATCAACGGCCAGAGCGGCTCGTCGAGCCGGGTGTAACGGGTATCGGGCATGGGACTAAACTGTTGGAGGGCAAGCGCGCGATTATAAAAGAACGCGCACGCCGGGATAGGTGTATACCTGATGTCACATCCCTCACGAGTGGAGTACGCATCATGTCCAAAGGTATGGAAGCAAAAAAAGAGCTGAAGAAAAAACCGGCAAAAACCGCCATTGAAAAGCGCGCCGATAAGAAGGCCAAGAAACTGAACGTATTCGGCCATTGAGCCTCGTTCCCCTGTAGGAGCTGCCGCAGGCTGCGATCTTTTGATCTTTAAAATCAAGATCAAAAGATCGCAGCCTGCGGCAGCTCCTACGTTGATCAGCGTTTAAGCAAAATAATCTGCAAGAAATCCCGGCGTCGTTGCACAGAAGGGGACTGGTCCCCGATCCGAGCAACGCCATGCCCCATTATTTCGATGACGCCCACCGCACAGAAATCGAAGCCCTGCGCCAACGCCTGACCGCCCGCACCGAGTGGCCGACCTGGTTGCTTTTGATTGGCGTCTACAGCGCCTGGTTCGCCATCATTCTGAACAGCCACAAACTGGGCCTGTGGTGGAGCACCCTTTTATTGATTCCCGTGGTGGTGCTCTGGCTGTCGCTACAGCACGAATTGCTGCATGGCCACCCGACCCGCTGGACCGCACTGAACAAAGTCCTCGGCTACGCGCCGTTCGCCGTGTGGTATCCCTACACGCTGTATCGCGACAGTCATCTGCTGCATCACCGTGACGAAGACCTGACCCTCCCCGGTCGCGATCCGGAAAGCCGCTATCTGAGCCGCGAACAATGGCAGGGCAGTTCGCTGTTCGAACAGGGTCTGCACTGGCTGAACAAAACCGTGCTCGGGCGCTTCGCCATCGGTGCACCGCTGGCCTTGCTGGGGCTGGCCCGGGAGGAACTGCAGCGGCTGAAAGCCGG
This sequence comes from Pseudomonas putida, assembly GCF_003228315.1. NCBI lineage: Bacteria > Pseudomonadati > Pseudomonadota > Gammaproteobacteria > Pseudomonadales > Pseudomonadaceae > Pseudomonas > Pseudomonas putida. Next base: position 2,925,372 of record NZ_CP029693.1, on the reverse strand, counting down.
TGATCGTCAGGCGTGGCTGATGTGGCTCAGTCATGGCGCGCTGACCCTGTTGATGCTGCTGTTCATCGCACGCTACAGCGTGGTGCCGGTGTGGCATTACCTGCTGCTGATCAGCGTGCCGGCGCTGTCGATTGCGATGATCCGCTCCTACTATGAACACCGCCCCCACGCCGAGCCCCAGCAGCGCACCGTGCTCAACGAAGCGGCATGGCCCTGGCGCTGGTTGTTCCTCAACCTCAACCTGCATCTGGTGCATCACGATTTGCCGGGGTTGCCCTGGTACGACTTGCCACGTGCCTACCGTGATCGACGCGAGCAGTGGCTGGCGCGCAGTGGCGGGTTTCTGGTGCGGGGGTATGGGCAGTTGTGGCGCGAGAATGGCGTGAAGGCAATCGACAGCCCGCGGCATCCATTTCACTGATTGCGAACACATTCCCCTGTAGGAGCGAGCCTGCTCGCGATGGCGGCCAATCAGTCGACATCACTTTTGTCTGACACGACGCTATCGCGAGCAGGCTCGCTCCTACAGGGGATCATTGTTGTATGGAAGGTTTTTGATGACTCAACACCTCGCCGAACTGCTGATGTACGTCGCCCCCGAACCCATTCGCCAGGCCAACGAACGCTGGCTGGCGCTCATCCTCGAGCGACTGGGCGCCACACGCCGCGACGCCGAGGGTTTGTCCCTGATGGACCTCTGGCTGTCACCGAACTTGCTGCTGACGCAAACCTGCGGCTACCCACTGATGACCGCGCTGCGCGGCAAGGTCCGGGTGCTGGGGCGCCCGCGCTATGAACTGCCGGACAGCAGCGCCGGCAACCATTGCAGCCTGATCCTGAGTCGTGCCGATGATCCGCGCAGGACCCTGGCGGACTTTCATGGCAGCCGGGGCGTGATTAACGGCGAGGATTCCAACAGCGGCATGAACCTGTTGCGTCATCGCCTGGCGCCTTTGCATCGGGACGGTCGATTCTTCGCCCAGGTCGGCATCAGCGGCAGCCACCGCGAAAGCCTGCGCTGGTTGCGCGAGGATCGGGCCGATCTGGCGGCCATCGACAGCGTGACCTTCGCCTATCTGGCGCGTGAGGCGGCAGAGGAGGTGCAAGGGTTGCGGGTGGTCGAGCGCAGTGCCTTGAGCCCGACATTGCCGTACATCACCGCTGCAAGTCTGAGCGATGAGCAAGCACAAGAGATTCGGCGGGTGATGAATGAGACGCTGGGAGATCTGCCGGAGGTGGCGCAGGTGCTTGGTTTGCAAGAGGTGTTGGCGGCCGACGAAAGCGACTACCAGATCGTTCTGGATTATCAACTACAGGCGCAAGCGTCGGGTTATGGGCTTTTGCGTTGACTGAAGACCATTCGCGAGCAGGCTCGCTCCCACAGAATATCCGCGGACCTGTGGGAGCGAGCCTGCTCGCGAAAGCAATCTGCCAGACAACACAAATAAATATTCCTAAATCGAATATAAAAATGAATTTTAAATATTATTAATGAATAAGGCTCCTTGCTAGGATCGCGCCACCGGACGACCGGACATTCAGCGACCCTGACCTTTGGAGCCTCTATGTCCGGCACCGACTTTTCCCATCGCAATGACGTGGGCGGCTTGTTCCGCGCCCATTACCCCTGGCTGTGCGCCCGCTTGCGCCAATACCTGGGCAACGCTTGCAGCGTCGAAGACATCGCCGCCGATGCCTTCGTGCAGTTGCTCGAAACGCCCGACCTGACATCGATCCGCGAACCGCGCGCCTTGCTCACCACCATCGCCCGACGTCTGGTCTTTGAGTCGTGGCGCCGCCGCGATCTGGAACGCCGGCACCTGGATCAACTGCAACAGCTTGATCAACCCACGGCACCGTCCCCCGAAGAACTGGCGCAACTGACCCAGGCCCTGCACGGCCTCGACCGCACCTTGGCGCGCCTGCCGGGCAAGGTCAGGGCGACCTTTCTGCTGTCGCGGGTCGACGGCCTGACCTACCCGCAGATCGCCGCTGAACTGGGCATTTCCCCGCGTTCGGTCAGCGTCTACATGACCCGTTCCACGGCCCTGTGCGCCCGGCACAGCGCCAATCAATGGCTGAACAACCCACTACAGAACAAGAGGTCCGCATGAGATCGATCAAAACCCTGCTCGGCAGTTCGCTGCTGGCCCTGAGCCTGATTGCCGGCCCGGCATCGGCAAGCGAAAAAACGACGCCCATCCACTTTGGCGACCTGACCTGGGAAAGCGGCAATCTCATCACCGAGATCCTGCGGCTGATCGTCGAGAAAGGTTACGGCTACCCCACCGATACCTTGCCGGGCAGCACCGTCAGCCTCGAAGCGGCGCTGGCCAAAAATGACATTCAGGTGATTGGCGAAGAGTGGGCCGGGCGCAGTCCGGCATGGGTCAAGGCCGCCTCTGAGGGCAAGGTGTTCGGCCTTGGCGATACGGTCAAGGGCGCGACCGAGGGATGGTGGGTGCCGGAGTACGTGATCAAGGGCGACCCGGAGCGCGGCATCAAGCCGCTGGCGCCGGAGCTCAAATCCGTGGCCGACCTGAGCAAGTACAAGGACGTGTTCCGCGACCCCGAGGATCCGAGCCGCGGGCGCTTCCTCAACAGCCCCACCGGCTGGACCTCGGAAATCGTCAACAGCCAGAAGCTCAAGGCCTACGGCCTGACGCAGAGCTTCGTCAACTTCCGCACCGGTTCCGGCGCGGCGCTGGATACCGAGGTGGCGTCGTCGATTCGTCGCGGCAAGCCGGTGCTGTTCTACTACTGGTCGCCAACGCCGCTGTTGGGGCGCTTCAAACTGGTGAAGCTGGAAGAACCGCCGTTCGACGCCGACGCCTGGAAAACCCTGGCCGACGCCACTAACCCCAATCCGAGGGGTACCCGCTCGATGCCGGCCAGCCTGGCCATCGGCGTGTCCGCACCCTTCAAGGCGCAGTACCCGGAGCTGGTGACGTTCTTCGAGAAGGTCGACCTGCCGATCGATCTGTTGAACCAGACGTTGGGGCAGATGAGCGAAAAGCGGCAGAAGCCGCGGGAAGTCGCCGAAGCGTTTTTGCGTGAACAGCCGCAGGTGTGGAAAGGTTGGGTGCCGGGGGAGGTGGCGGGCAAGGTGAGTGCCAGCCTGTAGTGCTGTGCTGTGCTGTTCGATCGTTAGCCATCGCGAGCAGGCTCGCTCCTACAGGATTTCCGTGGCCCTGCAGGAGCGAGCCTGCTCGCGATCCGCTTCACCCCATCCCCACGGCTGACACCGTCTTCGTTCCCATTCTCAAACACGCGTCCTAGAGCGGTTTTGGATCCAACCGCTGAACCGATTTTGTCCTCGATACTGGCCGACTAGTGGCCTTGCTTAGCCCCCATGCCTGTCTATGCTCATTCGTAACTAACTATGTCGGACGCAATCGGCCAATAGCGATTGCGGCTTCAGAGTGCGCAGGCCAAGGCACCGTAGCCGATCAAAATGGAGAAATACGTTAAATGGACTTTGTTTATGAGCACATCAGGGCTCGCCCGGTTTCGGGCTATCAAGAGAAGGATGTCTTGATGAGGACGTCGAAATAAGGACCCTCCGATTCAACATCAACTAATTCCCTGACAAGTCCTTCCTTTGGAGGGGCGCGCGTACCTGTTCCAAGGAACGAAGTGGTGGATGTGAAAGCCCCGTTACTTTCATTTATCAAAAGACCGCGCATAGGGTGATACGACCATGTTCAACCTGCATAACAAGGCTGACTTGCTGGAAATCGAACGCTCCGGCTGTGCACTGGCCGAAGCCAATGCCAAGTTGGCGGCTATCGGTCGTTCGATGGCGATGATCGAGTTCACACCGGATGGCATCGTCATCGATGCCAATGAAAACTTTTGCAGGGCCATGGGTTACAGCGCCGATGAAGTACGCGGCAAGCATCACCGGATTTTCTGCGAGGAAGCGTTTTACCGCAGCGAGGCGTACGCCAAATTGTGGCGTGACCTGGCGCGGGGCGAAGCGCTCAGCGGCACCTTTTCGCGCTTGAACAAGAGTGGCCGGGAGATCTGGCTCGAAGCCAGTTACATGCCGGTGTTCGGCCCTGACCGACAGGTGCGCAGCGTGATCAAGGTGGCCACGGATATCACCGACAGGATCAACAAGGAACACGAAAACGAAGCCCGGCTCGCCGCCATCGGCCGCTCCATGGCGGTGATCGAATTCACCCCGGACGGCAAGGTCATCACGGCCAACGAAAACTTTCTCAAGACCATGCACTACTCCCTTAACGAAGTCGTTGGCCAACACCACAGCCTGTTCTGTCACCGTGCCGAAGCCGAGTCGTCGGCCTACAAGGCATTCTGGGCGTCGCTCAATCGCGGCGAATATCACTCGCACCGATTCGAGCGCAAAGACAAGTTCGGTCATACCGTCTTTCTGGAAGCGTCCTACAACCCTTTGTTCGACGCCAAGGGCCGGCTGTACAAGGTGGTGAAGTTCGCCAGCGACATCACCCGCCAGATGACCACCCTGCAAACCGCTGCGGAATCGGCCCACAGCACCTCGGTGCAAAATGACGTTTGCGCCCGCAAGGGCTCCGAGGTGGTGCAGCAGACGGTGCAGATCATCCAGGACATTTCCAAAGACCTGAACGAAGCGGCGCTGAGCATCGATGCGGTGAGCAAACAGTCCGACATCATCGGCACCATCGTGCAGACCATTCGCGGCATCGCCGATCAGACCAACCTGCTGGCGCTCAACGCTGCCATCGAAGCGGCCCGCGCCGGGGAGCACGGCCGAGGCTTCGCGGTGGTGGCCGATGAAGTGCGCAGCCTGGCCGCGCGCACGAGCCAGGCGACGGTGGAAATCGTCGATGTGGTGCGCAAGAACCACGATCTGTCGGTGAGTGCGGTGACGAGCATGCAATCGAGCCTGAGCCGAACCGGGCTCGGGGTGGAGCTGGCTAACGAGGCGGGGGAAGTGATTCTGGAGATTCAACAGGGCTCGCGGCATGTGGTGGATGCGATCAGTCAGTTCAATTCCACGCTGCAACTGAATTAAACGCAAACCCCTGTAGGAGCGAGCATGCTCGCGATGGAGGTCAACGATAACGCGGGCATTCTGAATGCCAGCGGTGTCTGGTAATCCATCGCGAGCATGCTCGCTCCTACAGGGGACGGGGCTGTGCTCAGAGCGAAGCCAGGAGTTTATCCACCACCTGAGCCTTGTCCTGATTGCCGTCCTTTTGCGCCTTCTCGGCCGCTGCCATCTCGCGCTTGTCTTCCATGCGCTTGGCGATTTCCTCACCGATCGCCTGCTGCTTCTCCGGAGGCATCTTGTCGACTTCTTCCTGAGTCAGGCCCATTTCCTCAAGGATCGCATCGTGCATGCGCTGTTCCGGGGACTTGCTCATGTACTCCTTGAACTCGGAGGTGGCCGAGCCGTCCTTGATCCGATCCCTGACGCCGTCCGGCAGCGGCGCATTGACCGCTTGCAGGTTCACGCGGGTCTTGGCGAACGCTTCATCGACGTTGTCACTGATGCGTGTGGTTTCGCTGACCTGCTGCGTGGCCTGCCCGGTGGCGGACTCCTGAACCTGGGACGCGGCCTGGGAGTTCTGTGCCTGCACGTTGTTCTGCAGGGCCTGGGTCAGGACGCTTTGCAGGCCGGCGGCGGCTTCGGCGGTGGGATCCTCGCCTGGGCGTTTGGGAAGGGGAGTAACCAGGTTTGTTTTTGCATTGACCAACATGATGAAAGCCCTTGTAAGTGATGACAGTGCAGGGCTTTGAGCAAAGACTGTGCCTGTAAAGAAAACTCTATACAGATCAGCTGGTTAGCCTTGTTTCGGTGAGCTTTCGCGGCAGAGAAGGGCAAACCTTTGCCGACGGATGGCAAAGGTTGCGCCATTCAAGGCAGGCCGTTGCAGCAGTGCTTGAGAAAACCGGGCTGCGGTGCCAGACGCTTGAAGTATTCATCGATGGCCGGGTAGTCGGAGCGCTCCATCGGCGTCATCAGCCAGCGGTTGACCGACAGCCCGATCACGATGTCGGCCAGGGTAAACCGGGCCCCGGCGACGTAGGCCTTGGTGCTCGCCAGTTGATGTTCGAGGATACCCATTTTCTGGTTCCAGCCGCGCACACTGACTTCCACGCGATGCGGGTCCTGGAATTCCGGGTCCTTGCGCACCAGCGCCATGAAAGCGTAGCTCCAGGAAGCGTTGAGATCGGTGGCCTGCCAGTCGATCCACTGGTCCACCCGGGCGCGGGCCGCCGGGTCGGTGGGCAGCAGCTCGTTGTGATGGTGGTGATGCTTGCCGGCCAGGTAGCGGCAGATGGTGTTGGACTCCCACAGCGGCCCGTTCTCATCAATGATCACAGGCACCTGGGCGTTGGGGTTGAAGCGCAGGAACTCGGGGCTGTGGGTCGAGGCGAAACCGCTGCCCCAATCCTCGCGCTCATAGGTGAGGCCCAGCGCCTCGCAGGTCCACAGGACCTTGCGGACGTTGATCGACGAGGCCTTGCCGAGGATTTTCAGTGCATGTTCCATGAAGCGACTCCATCCACAATGGTGTACATCCCCTTAATTGTAGGAGCTGCCGCAGGTTGCGATGTGATCGTTCCCACGCTCTGCGTGGGAATGCAGCCGGGGACGCTCCGCGTCCCAAATCCAGAGCCGAACGCGGAGCGTCCGTTGAGGCATTCCCACGCAGAGCGTGGGAACGATCAGAGCCTGCGCAAGCTCCTACGTACTCTCGCGCACCTTCAACTCAAACCCCATGTCCTGCACCGGCTTGGCCACGGTATTACCGGCCATCAGCGTCAGCATCTGCTCTGCCGCGCGGCGGCCGATGGCTTCGCGCGGGGTGTTGATGCTGCTCAAGCGCGGGACCATGTGGGCCGACCCCGGCAAATCGTTGAAACCGAGGATCGACACTTGTTCGGGGATCTTGATCCCGCAGCGCAGGGCTTCGAGCAGGGCGCCCTGGGCCAGGTCGTCGTTGCCGAAGAAGATGGCATCGACATCCGGATGGCTGGCCAGCAGTTTCAAGAACAGTTCGCCACCCAGGCCCACGGAAGAGGCACGCGGGGTCAGCACTTCAAGTGCCGGGTCATACAGACCGGCTTTTTGCAGGGCGCGACGGTAACCTTCGCCGCGCAGCAGCGTGCGCTGGTCGAGCTGCGCGCCGATGTAGGCCAGGCGCTTGCGGCCCCGGGACAGCAAATGTTCGGCAGCCGTTTCACCGGCGGCCAGCTGCGAAAAACCGACGCAATTGAGGCCCGCGGCGCTGTCCAGTTCCATCATGTACACGCAGGGGATGTTGCTTGCCTCGATCATCCGCCGCGAACTTTCAGTGCGGTCGAAACCGGTCAGCAGCAAGCCACGGGGCTGATAAGCCATGTAGTTGCGCAGCAGGTTTTCTTCTTCATCGCGCGAGTAATGGAAGTTGCCGATCAGCACTTCGAAGCCCTTGGGGCGCAGAACCTGATGAATGGCTTCCAGGGTGTCGATGAACAGCAGGTTGGACAGCGACGGCACCAACACCACCACCGAATGGCTCTGGGCCGAGGCCAGGGCGCGGGCGGCGGAGTTGACCACGTAGTTGAGTTCACGGGCCGCGTTCTGGACTTTTTCCACCAGTTCCGTGGCCACTGTGCTCAAGCCGCGCAGGGCGCGAGACGCGGTAATCGGGCTGACGCCAGCCAGTCGCGCGACTTCGTTCAGGGTAGGGCGGCCAGTGGTGCGCGTATTTTTATCGTTCTTGGTTGAGGTCATCGACGGCTTGCCAAACAATATTCAAGGCACTAAGGTAGCGCTGTCTCGATGCAGCTGCAAATGCGTGAGCGAGGGTTCGCCTGATCCTCGCTTTTTGGCGTTGGGGACAAACATGCTGCAACCCACAAAATGACAAGAAAGGCGTCGGCAACTCCTGCTTTTGGTCTAGTGTCATAACTGGCAAAGGTAGCGCTGTCTGCGCGCTGAGGTGTTACATGAACCATCCCATCACCGCCCTGGTCATCATGGGCGTTGCCGGTTGCGGCAAGACGTGCGTCAGCGAGGCCCTCTGCCTGCTTAACGGCGCCACTGCCATTGAAGGCGACTCTTTCCACCCTGCCGCCAATATCGAAAAGATGAGCGCGGGTATTCCCCTGAACGATGAAGACCGTGCCGGCTGGCTCGACAGCCTGTGCGATGAGCTGCGCCGCGTCGACGCCCTGGGCCAGCGCCCGGTGCTGACCTGCTCGGCCCTCAAGCACATTTACCGTGAACGCTTGCGCAGTGCCTTGCCGGGCCTGGGCTTCGTGTTCCTGGAACTGACCCCCGAAGTGGCTGCCGACCGGGTTTCCCATCGTCCGGGCCATTTCATGCCGTCGACCCTGATCGATAGCCAGTTCGCCACCCTCGAATCCCCGGTCGGCGAGCCGTTGACCCTGGCCCTCGATGCCTCGACCCACAGCGTCGACCAGTTGGCGGTGCAAGCACACCACTGGTGGCTCGAGCACGGCCTGAAACGTGCCGGTTAATTTTTGCTTGCAGAGATAGCGCTGTCCTTATGGCTTTCGAATTACCCGCTTTAATAACAACAACAACCAGGAGACACCCCTAATGTTTGGCATGTCCCACGAGACGTTCCTGCTGCTTGATGCAGTGGTGACGGTGATCGGGCTTATCGTCCTGATCACCAAGTTTAAGTTTCACCCCTTCATTGCCCTGACCATTGCCGCCGCCTTCCTCGGGCTGACTTCCGGCATGCCGATCGGCACCATCATCAAGGCCTTCCAGGATGGCTTCGGTGGCGTGCTCGGTTTCGTCGGGATCATCCTCGCGTTGGGCACCATGCTCGGCAAAATGATGGCCGAGTCGGGCGGGGCGGACCAGATCGCCCAGACCCTGATCCGCGCCTTCGGCAAGGACAAGGTGCAGTGGGCGATGATGTTCGCCGCGTTCCTGGTGGGCATCCCGCTGTTCTTCGAAATCGGCTTCGTGCTGCTGATCCCGCTGGTGTTCATCGTCGCCCGTCGCACCGGTGTGTCGATCATCAAGATCGGCATCCCGCTGCTGGCCGGCCTGTCCGCCGTGCACGGCCTGGTGCCACCGCACCCGGGCCCACTGCTGGCGATCGGCGTGTTCGGTGCCGACATCGGCAAGACCATTCTTTACGGTCTGATCGTGGCGCTGCCAACGGCGATCATTGCCGGTCCGATCTTCGGTACCTTCATTGCCAAGCACATCCCAGGCCATCCGAACCAGGAACTGGTGGATCAACTGGCCCGTGAATCGGACTCCGCCGAACTGCCAAGCTTCGGCATCACCCTGGTCACCGTGCTGTCGCCGGTGTTCCTGATGCTGCTGAAAACTTTCGCTGACGTGGTGCTGCCGGACGGCAACTTCTTCCGCACCTTCATGGACCTGATCGGTCACCCGATCTCGGCGCTGCTGTTGGCGTTGCTGCTGTCGCTGTACACCTTCGGTCACAAGCAGGGCATCGGTTCGCAACAGATCCTCAAGTGGCTGGACGCGAGCCTCGCGCCGACCGCCGCGATCATCCTGATCATCGGTGCCGGCGGTGGCTTCAAGCAGATGCTGGTGACCAGCGGCGTAGGCGACGTGATCGGTCATATGGCTGTGGCTGCACAGATCTCGCCGATCCTGCTGGCCTGGCTGGTGGCGGCGGTGATCCGTATCGCTACAGGTTCGGCCACCGTGGCGACCATTACCGGCGCGGGCATCGTGGTGCCAGTTGTCGGGATGATTCCAGGGGTTAACCGTGAACTGCTGGTACTGGCCACCGGTGCCGGTTCCTTGATCCTGTCCCACGTGAACGACGCCGGTTTCTGGCTGGTCAAGCAGTACTTCAACATGACCGTGGCAGAGACGTTCAAGACCTGGACCGCGATGGAGACCATTCTGTCGGTGGTGGGGCTGGGCTTTATTCTGTTGTTGTCGCTGTTCGTTTAAGCGTTTTCAACAGACACAAAAAAACCGCAGTGATGCGGTTTTTTTGTGGGTGATGATTTCATGGTCATACACAAAACCACTGTAGGAGCGAGCCTGCTCGCGATAGCGGTGGGTCAGGCAACAGCTTTTTTGAAAGTGATGGCCTCATCGCGAGCAGGCTCGGCCCTACAGGTTTTTGTGTCAGGCGTTGGATTTGGTGACGAGCCCATCCGCCCGGAACATCCCGCGAATCCCGCGCACGGCCTGGCGGATCCGGTCCTGGTTTTCGATCAGGGCGAAGCGTACGTGATCATCCCCGTACTCACCGAAACCCACGCCCGGCGAAACGCAGACCTTGGCTTCGGCCAGCAGTTTCTTGGCGAACTCCAGCGAACCCATGTGGGCGTACGCCTCGGGAATCTTCGCCCAGACGTACATCGAGGCTTTCGGATTCTCGACCATCCAGCCCAATTCATGCAGGCCCTTGACCAGCACGTTGCGCCGCTGCCGGTATTGCTCGGCGATGTCGCGCACGCATTGTTGATCGCCTTCCAGCGCGGCAATCGCTGCCACCTGCAAGGGGGTGAAAGTGCCGTAGTCGTGGTAGCTCTTGATCCGCGCCAGGGCGCTGACCAGTTCCGGGTTGCCGACCATGAAACCGATGCGCCAGCCCGCCATGTTGTAGCTCTTGGACAGGGTGAAAAACTCCACCGCGATGTCCTTAGCGCCGGGCACCTGCATGATCGACGGGGCTTTCCAGCCGTCGTAGACGATGTCGGCGTAGGCCAGGTCATGCACCACCAGCACGTCGTACTGCTTGGCGAGGGCGATTACCCGTTCGAAGAAATCCAGCTCCACGCACTGCGCGGTGGGGTTGGACGGGAAGCCGAGAATCATCATCTTCGGCTTCGGGATCGAACCACGAATGGCCCGTTCCAGTTCAGCGAAGAAATCCACGCCCGGCACCAGCGGCACCGAACGCACCTGGGCGCCGGCAATCACGGCACCGTAGATGTGAATCGGGTAGCTCGGGTTGGGCACCAGTACCGTGTCACCCTGATCCAGGGTGGCCAGCATCAGGTGCGCCAGGCCTTCCTTGGAGCCGATGGTGACGATGGCTTCGCTTTCCGGGTCGATGTCGACCTCGTAGCGTTCCTTGTACCAGTTGGAAATCGCCCGGCGCAGACGCGGAATGCCCTTGGACGTCGAGTAGCCGTGGGTGTCTTCGCGCTGGGCGACGGTCACCAGTTTCTCGACGATGTGCGGCGGGGTGGCGCCGTCGGGGTTGCCCATGCTCAAGTCGATGATGTCTTCGCCACGACGACGGGCGGCCATCTTCAGCTCGGCTGTGATGTTGAAAACGTAGGGGGGGAGTCGATCTATGCGCGCAAAGCGGCGCGGCGAACCTTGTTCGGCCATTGTTGCCTCGATAACGTAAGCGCCCGGAACCGTCCGAGCGACGCAGGTCACTGCGGTGACCTGTGGCGGAATGTACGGGCAGCTGTGGCAGACTGTCCAGCCTCGATGTAAACAAATTTTTCCGAAGGAATTGGATTGATGGAATTTAGCAGTGGCTTCTTGCTGAGCCTTTCGCTGTGCCTGGATATCGGCGTGGCCAACATCGCGATGATCACCCTGGCGATGCAACGCGGCTATTTTCAAGGCTTCGCCCTGGGCCTGGGCACCTGCGTCGGCGACTTGATCTACGCGGTGCTGGCGCTGGCGGGCATGACCGTTCTGCTGCAATACGAAACCGTGCGCTGGGTGCTGTGGATCGGCGGTTCTGCGCTGCTGGTGTACTTCGCGGCGAAGATGATCTATTCGGCGATTCACCATGAAGCGCAGTTGGCCGCCACCGCCGAGGTCGGCCACAACTCCCCTCGCAAGGAGTTCTTTCGCGGGATCTTTCTCGCCATGTCATCGCCCAGCGCGATCCTCTGGTTCGCCGCCGTGGGCGGCACGCTGATCGCCCGCTCCGGCGGTGGCGGCCCCCTGAGTTCAGCGTTGTTCCTCGGTGGTTTCCTCTGCGCCGGGCTGCTGTGGTGCGCCGGCCTGTGCTTCGCCGCCAGCCACGGTGGCAAGCTGCTGGGCGACAAGCTGCTGCGTTACTCCTACATGGCATCGGCGGCGATCTTCTGCTATTTCGCGGTGTACGTGATCCTATCGGGGTACAACGAGTTCTTCGGAGCGGGTGCCGTCGAGCAGTTGCACGCCCTGTAACTGGGCGAATCGGGTTTGGCTTCTATACTCCCAGCCGAACCCACTTTTTCCTTCCAGGAGTTGCGTCATGGATGAACAAAAAGGCTTCGAACTGTCGGAACCTCGCTTCGAACACGGGCACTTTTTCCTGATTGCCGGTATGGGCGAGCGCTTCACCCAACAGACCATCCCGCGTATCCCCGCTCTGTGGGAGAAACTCATGCCTCATCTGGGGCAGATCCCTGGCCAGAAAGGCGAAGTGATGTACGGCGTCGGTTATAACTTCGATGGTCAGGGCGGTTTCGACTACATCGCCGGGGTCGAGATCAGCAAGCTCGATGACCTGCCCGACAGCTACCGCTGGGTTGAAGTCCAGCCGCAGTATTACGCGGTGTTCGAGCACAAGGGGCCTTTGACCACTTTGCCGCAGACCTTCCGCTACATCTGTGATACCTGGCTCCCGCAATCCGGCTACAAGGCCAGCGACGCCCCGGAGTTCGAGCGCTACAGCGAGGACTACAACCCGAAGCTGAACACCGGCAAGCTGGAAATCTGGTTGCCGATCCAGCAATGACTTAGGCCTAGGGAGGTGCATCAACCGATTCGCCTCTCGATGTCACGCTGCGCCTGCTTTAAGATCCCCTGCCTTTTCCCGCCCATTCCGAGCTGCCATGAACACCGTCATCCGCAACGTCACGCCTGCCGACCTGGACCGCTGCTACGCCATCGAAACCGTTGCCTACGAAGGCGACGAAGCCGCGACCTACGAGAAGATCGCCACCCGTATCGCCACCTGGCCCGAGGGTTTCATCGTGGCCGACGTGGACGGCGTGGTGGCCGGTTTCATCAACTCCGGCGCGGCGTTCCAGGTGGAAATGTCCGATGAAGCGTTCAAGGAACTGATCGGCCACGACCCGGCGGGCCCGAACGTGGTGATCATGTCGGTGGTGGTGCATCCGGATTATCAGGGGCAGGGTCTGGCGAAGCGCTTGATGGCTGAGTTCATCGAGCGCATGCGTGGCATGGGCAAGGCGACGATTCATTTGATGTGCAAGGAGCGGCACATTCCGTTGTATGCCGGGTTCGGGTTTGCCTACATCAAGCCTTCGGCTTCCGACCATGGCGGCATGGCGTGGCATGAGATGTTGCTCAATCTCTGACTCCAACGCAGATCCCCTGTGGGAGCGCATTTGTGGGAGCGAGCCTGCTCGCGAAGACGGTGAATCAAACGACATCAATGTTGCCTGACACACCGCTTTCGCGAGCAGGCTCGCTCCCACAGGGAATCGTGCTCAGTTTCAGAAGCTCAGCCCCATCCGCCGCTCATACCCGATCCTTCCCCTGTACGCCTCGCCGCTGTCGACAAAGCCATACCGGGCATACAGCGCAATCGCCGACTCATTGTCCGCATCCACCGACAACTCCAGCCCCCGTATTTCCGGCCAGGCCTGGCGCGCCGCTTCGGGCAGCGCTTGCAGGCAGGCCTTGCCATAGCCTTTGCCCTGGGCCCGTTGGTCGACCTGCAGCGCATGCAGCGTGGCGCTATGCTCATTGGCCCAGGCCGGCAATACCGGCGGGCGCTTGAGCAGCAGGAACGCCACGGGAATGTCGTCCGCCAGCAGGGCAAATCCCTTGACGCCGGGGCAGGGACGGGACAGCAGGGTGTGCAAGGCGCCGTGAATGTCACCGGAGAATTTGATCTGTTCCGGGAGCACCTCTATCGCCTCGACCTGCTGGCGCTGCAGCGCGCTGAGGCTTTCGTAAGGCACGAGTCGGGCTGTCATGGGAGTGTCCTTGTTCCTGCACGAATGAACTGCGGATTCTAGCGATTACGGCGCTTTGGATTATTTTTATTTCAGCTGTCGATCAGCCGGGCCGCCAGACGACTAAAGGTGTCTTCACAATAAAAACCACGGAGAACCACCATGAGCGCCACCCATGAAATCCAGACCCTCATCGACAACTATCGTCAGGCGGTTGTCGCCAAGGATATCGACAGAATCATGAGCTTCTATGGCGAGGACATCGTCTCCTTCGACGCGGTCAAGGCCCTGCAATTTCGCGGCAAAGCCGCCTACCGGGCGCATTGGCATGCCTGCATGGAAATGTGCCCGGGCCCGCACCAGTTCGACTTCGACCACATCAACATCGTCGCCGATGAACACATCGCCTTCGCCCACTGGCTGGCCCACTGCGGTGGCACCAACGACAAGGGCGAAATCCAGGCCTGCTGGATGCGCGGAACCGCCGGCTATCGACGCGAAGCCGGGCAATGGCGCATCGTTCACGAACACTGGTCGGCCCCGTTCGACATGCAAAGCGGCGCGGCACTGTTCAATCTGGAGCCTTGAGTAGAACCCTTCGGTCAGGAGAGCGCGATGAAATATTTATGCCTGGTCTACAGCGATGAGCGCCTGCTGCATTCGCTGCCGGAAAGCCCCAACGACGAGGAGTGCATGGCCTATGCCGAGTCGGTCCAGGGCAGTGGCCGGATGATCGCCGCCGAGGCGCTGCAGTCGGTGCAGACCGCCACCACCGTGCGCATGCGCAACGGCAAGTTGTCGATCATTGACGGTCCGTTTGCCGAAACCAAGGAGCAATTGGCCGGCTTCTACCTGATCGATGCCAAGGATCTGAACGAAGCCATCCAGGTCGCGGGTGACATCCCGGCGGCGCGGGTCGGCAGCGTCGAAGTGCGCCCCGTTCGAACGTTGAATGTCTGACATGCCGGAGTCGGTGAAGGCGCAGGTCGAGCAGGTCTATCGCCAGGACTCGCGGCGCATCCTCGCGACCCTGATCCGCCTGCTCGGCGATTTCGACCTCGCCGAAGAAGCCTTGAACGAGGCCTTCTTCGTCGCGGTCGAGCGCTGGCAGCGCGACGGCGTGCCGGACAACCCGCGCACCTGGCTGGTGTCCACCGGGCGTTTCAAGGCCATCGATGTACTGCGCCGGCGCGCCCGGTTCGCCGCCTCGCGCCCGCTGTTGATCGCGCAACTGGAGGCGCTGGAGCAATCCGACTGGAGTGATGAAGATGTGGAAGACGATCGCCTGCGCCTGATCTTCACCTGTTGTCACCCGGCCTTGGCGGCGGACGCCCAGGTGCCCTTGACCCTGCGTGAAGTCTGCGACCTGACCACGGAAGAAATCGCCCGGGCCTTTCTCTCGGCACCGGCCACCATCGCCCAGCGCATCGTGCGGGCCAAGGCGAAAATCCGCGACGCGAAAATCCCCTATCAAGTGCCGTCCCTGGCGGAATTGCCCGAACGCCTCGACAGTGTTTTGCGGGTGATTTACCTGGTGTTCAACGAGGGTCATTCGGCGTCCATCGGCGCCCAGGTCACCCGTGAGGATCTGACCCGCGAAGCGATTCGTCTTGGGCGTTTGTTGATGGAGTTGCTGCCGGAGCCGGAAGTCATGGGGTTGCTGGCGTTGATGTTGCTGCACGAATCGCGGCGGGTGGCCAGGACCTCAGCGAGCGGCGAGTTGATCTTGCTGGACGAGCAGGACCGCACCTTGTGGGACGGCGAGATGATCGCCGAAGGTTGTGCACTGGTGGAACGGGCGCTGGGTACTCGCGGGTTCGGCCCGTATTGCCTGCAAGCGGCGATTGCCGCGGTGCATGCTGAAGCGCCTTCGGTGGATGAGACCGATTGGGTGCAGATCGTCGGGCTATACGACGTGCTGCTGCGGGCGGTGCCGTCGCCGGTGATCGAGCTGAATCGGGCGGCGGCGCTGTCCAAACGCGATGGGCCGCTGGCGGGGCTGGCGTTGGTCGACGCGATTCTGGATCGCGGAGAGCTGCTTGATTACCACCTGGCGCATTCGGCGCGGGCGGAGTTTTGTCGGCAGTTGGGGAGGGTAGAGCAGGCGCGCGAGGCCTATGAACGGGCGCTGGAGTTGACCCGACAAGAGCCGGAGCGGCGGTTTATCGAGGCCCGGCTCAAGGCGTTGGAGTGATGTGTTTCCACTGGCCTCATCGCGAGCAGGCTCGCTCCCACAGTTGAAGTGCATTCCCTTGTGGGAGCGAGCCTGCTCGCGAAAGCGGAGTGTCAGACGCCATCAATGTTAAATGTGCTGGCCTCATCGCGGGCAAGCCTTGCTCCCACAGGTTCGATGCAAATCCTGTGGGAGCAAGGCTTGCCCGCGATGGCGTCCGACCAGACACCGCTATTCCAGCATCTTGCCCAACAACCAGCTCCCCGCCGGCCCCGGCGGATTGAGCCGCGACCACAACGCATCCACATACACGGTTTTCGGCCAGCCACGCACGGACAGTTCCTGCAACGACCCCGGCCCGAAACGCTCCACCAGCCAGCGCGGCAACGGTGCCCAGCCGAATCCGCCCTGGGCCATCTCCAGCAGCATCAGGTAACTGGGCGCCGACCAGACCCGGCCCTTGGCGCGGCTTTCATACGGGTTGACGATGGTCGCCAGGCGTAGCTCACGATGCTGCTGCAGCACGTCCTGATCGATGTGTTCGAGCGTGGCCAGGGGATGCGCGGGCGAGACGAACAGGGCGATGTCCGTGCGCTCGTCCACCGTCGCGTTCATCAGGTCCGGCGGGTAGCTGTCCTGCATTTCGGCGAATGCCACATTCGCCCGACCGCTCTGCACCAGCGCCACCAGGTCGTCGCATTCGGCGATCAGGCATTCCAGCTCCAAATCCGGGTAACGCTGCTCGAAGGCACTGAGTGCCGCTTCGAAGCGGTCGGACTGGTAGGTGTCGGACAGCGCCACCGTCAGCTTCGCCTCGACCCCTTGGGACAGTTGGCTGGCGGTCATTTCCAGGCGGCCGGTGGCGGCGAGGATGTCCTCGGCCCGCTGCAACATCACGTGCCCGGCCGGGGTGAGCGTGGGCTTGCGGCTGCTGCGGTCGAACAGTTCCAGGTTCAGATCGATTTCCAGGCTGGCCACCGCAGCGCTGATGGTCGACTGGCTGCGGCCCAACTTACGCGCCGCGGCGGAAAACGAGCCTTGGGTCGCGGCCTGGACGAACGCCTGCAACACTTCCTGGGACGCCATGAACTATCGCCTTGATCGATGGTTATTGGTTATGAAGTATCGGTGTGATGTCGGACCATGGCAACCACACACACTCAAGGGAGTCGGCCATGACTGCCAACAAATCCATCACTGAACGTATTTTCCAGGCCATCGGTTTCGAGCTGCTGGCCATCCTGATCTGTACCCCGTTGCTGGCGTGGATCATGGACAAACCGATGCTCGACATGGGCGTCGTGACCATCGCCATGGCCGCGCTGGCGCTGGCGTGGAACGTGATTTTCAACGGTTGGTTCGACCGCGTACTCAAACGCTTCGCCATCGCCCACAACGCCTGGACGCGGGTGGTGCATGCGCTGATGTTCGAAGGTGGCCTGGTGGCCCTGGGCGTGCCGCTGATTGCGTGGTGGCTGGATATCAGCCTGTTGGAGGCGTTCGTGCTGGATATCGGCGTGTTGCTGTTCTTCCTGCCGTACACCTACGTTTACCACTGGGTATACGACGTGACCCGTGCCCGCCTGGTCAACGCATAACCCTGTAGGAGCGAGCCTGCTCGCGATGGACTAGAGAACGCAGTGGAGTGTCAGGCACCCAGCGTTATCGTTGACGACCATCGCGAGCAGGCTCGCTCCTACAGGTTGAATGCGCTGTTCTTTAGAACAGCTGGGTGAACAACCAATACAGGCTGCCCGACAACAAAATCGCCGCCGGCAAGGTCAGCACCCACGCCATCAACAGGTTGCGGATGGTCTTCATCTGCAACCCACCGCCATTGGCGACCATGGTCCCGGCCACCCCCGAAGACAACACGTGGGTGGTCGAGACCGGCAACCCGAACATGTCGGCCGCGCCGATGGTCAGCATGGCCACGGTTTCCGCCGAGGCGCCCTGGGCGTAGGTCAGGTGGGTCTTGCCGATCTTTTCACCGACCGTCACCACGATGCGCTTCCAGCCGACCATGGTGCCCAGGCCCAGGGCGATGGCCACGGCGATCTTCACCCACAGCGGAATGAACCGCGTCGAGCTGTCGATCTGCTGCTTGAACAGTTGCAGCTTGCCGCTGGTGTCAGCGTCGAAGTTGCCAACCTTGTTCTTGTCCATCAGGCGAATGGTTTCGCTGGTCAGGTACATGTCGTTACGCACGTTGCCCACCGCTTCGGCGGGTACTTTGGACAGCGAGCCATAACTCTTGACCTGGGCACCGATACTGCCGGTCAGCGCCGCGAGCGCCGGCACCAGTTGCGGCGTCGCTTCCTTGCTGCGCACGTATTCGGACAGCACCGGACGCGGATCGGCCGGAGCCGGCAGCGGTGCGCTTTTCACCAGCGCTTGTTGGGTGACTTCCGCCACGGCGGCGAACTGCAAGGCCTGATCGGCCGGCATGGTGCGGTTCAGCGCATAGGCCATCGGCAGCGTACCGACCAGGATCAACATGATCAGGCCCATGCCTTTCTGGCCATCGTTGGAACCGTGGGCGAAGGACACGCCGGTGCAGGTCAGGATCAGCAGACCGCGAATCCACCACGGCGGCGGGGTGTTGCCTTGCGGCTCCTTGTACAGCGCACGGTTTTTCACGAAGGCGCGCAAGGCCAGCAGCAACAGCGCGGCGCAGCCGAAGCCGACCAGCGGCGAGAGCAGCAGCGCATAGCCGATCTTGGTCGCCTGCGCCCAGTCCACGCCACTGGTGCCGTCGCGTCCGTGCATCAGGGCATTGGCCACGCCCACACCAATGATCGAACCGATCAGGGTGTGCGACGACGAGGCCGGCAGGCCCAGCCACCAGGTGCCGAGGTTCCACAGGATCGCGGCGATCAGCAGGGCGAAGATCATCGCGAAACCGGCCGAAGAGCCGACTTGCAGGATCAGCTCCACCGGCAGCAGGGCGATGATGCCGAACGCCACCGCGCCGCTGGACAGCAGCACGCCGAGGAAGTTGAAGAACCCGGACCAGACCACCGCGAAATTTGGCGGCAGCGAGTGGGTGTAGATCACCGTGGCCACGGCGTTGGCGGTGTCGTGGAAGCCGTTGACGAACTCGAAGCCCAGGGCAATCACCAGCGCCACGCCGAGCAGCAGGAACGGTGTCCAGGTGGTCACCACCGTGCCGAGTTCGTTCATGTCGCGCATCAGGCTGTAGGCGGTAAACAGCAGCCCCATGGCCAGTACCGCAAAGAAAATCACGAGGGTGAGCAGGCCGGGTTTTTTATCCAGATGAGGTCTACCGCCTGCGACGGGCGCTTGGGCGGTGGAGAAAGAAGGCGTAGCCATACCGGGCATTCCTGAGGAGGGAAGGGGTATCCGCCATGATCATTGCGAAATGTTACAGGGAGGCTGTTCTGGGTCAGGGTTTGGGCGTTTTTTGGATCCGTTGATCCGAATGTGCCACGGCCCCTGTAGGAGCAAGGCTTGCCCGCGATGAACGATAACGCGGTCATCTGATAAATCGCGTTGCCTCAATCGCGGGCAAGCCTTGCTCCTACATGAGGCGGTGATGAGTTCAATAATCCCGCCGCTTGCGAAACGCCCAACGCCCGGCAATCACGGTGAAGGTCGCCACCAGTGCCACCAGAATCCAGAACCCTTCCGGATCCTGGGCCAGCGGCACGCCACCCACGTTCATCCCGAAAAAGCCGGCGATGATGTTGATCGGCAGCGCCAGCACCGTCACCACCGTCAAGGTAAACAGCGTGCGGTTGCTCTGTTCGTTGAGGTTGGCGGCGATTTCTTCCTGCAGCAGCTTGATGCGTTCACCGAGCGCCGTCAGGTCGTTGATGATCAGCGCGAACTCCTCGGTGGATTTGCGCAGCTCCTTGACGTCTTCCTTTTGCAGCCACGGCGGCGGGCGGTTGAGCAGGCGCAGCAGCGAGCCCGGCTCCAGCGCCAGCAGCCGTTGCAGACGCACCAGCACCCGGCGATTGGCGCCCAGCTCGGCACGGTTGGTCGACAGGCGTGAGGACAGCAGCTCGTCTTCCACCTGATCGACGCTCAGGCTGGTCTTACGCACGATCTGGGTCAGCACTTCACCCTGATCACGCAGCAAGTGCACCAGCAATTCCAGCGGCGAACGAAAGCGCTCCCCGGCCTTCACCGAGGAGCGCAACTTGTCCACCGAATGCAGCGGCTGCAGGCGCGCGCTGATGATCAGTTTGCTGCGCACGCACACCCACAGCGTCGAGACATCGGACGAGACCATGCTGCTGAGGTTGAACACCACATCGTTGACTACCGCCAACAGCGCCGAGTCGACATGCTCGATGCGCGTCGAGCGCGAGCCTTCGTGCAGGGCTTCGAAAAACTCGTCGGGCAATTCCAGGTGGCTCTTCATCCAGCGCTCGCACGCGGCGTGGGCGAGGTTCAGGTGCAGCCAGAGGAATTCTTCGCTGTCGTCCGGCTGTTGCAGGCATTGCAACGCCCTGGCCGAATCGATTTCCTGCCCGCGTTCGCCGGGACGGAAACTGAACCCGTACAGCAAACCAAACAGATCAGGGTCGCGATGGCTTTGATCGAGGCTGTGGTTCATGAGGACTCGCAAGGTGGGAATGTCTCCTGTAGGAGCGAGCCTGCTCGCGATGAACGCAA
This sequence comes from Pseudomonas putida, assembly GCF_003228315.1. Classification (NCBI taxonomy): domain Bacteria; kingdom Pseudomonadati; phylum Pseudomonadota; class Gammaproteobacteria; order Pseudomonadales; family Pseudomonadaceae; genus Pseudomonas; species Pseudomonas putida. The sequence goes on along the minus strand of NZ_CP029693.1, from coordinate 2,904,698 downwards.
GGGCACCGCGTACATCCAGTTACGCCGCGTTTTCGTTAACGACCATCGCGAGCAGGCTCGCTCCTACAGGTGCAGTTCAGGCACGGGCACAGGGCGCATCATCGCAAGGCCAGATGACGGTTTTGTGACGAGAAAATGAATACAAACGATTGCCATACCGGTCGTCGGATTCGGCTCAAGAACCGCTCTGGCACGCCGATCTCGGGGAGGTTACAGTGCGCGCCGCGCGGCCGATGGCCGACACCGCAGACAGGGATGTCCGGACACTTTTCACGCTCTCCAAGGGCGTGTCTCATTCCTGCCATGAGTACCTTCCGATGTCTTTGCAAAAGTCCCTGAGAGCGCAAATTCTCGCCCTGTTGAGCGGCAGTCTGATCGCGATGTTGTTGATTGCCCTGGCCTGTTTTCACTTTCTCTCCAGTGGCGTGCAGAGCTACGCCAACCTCATCGAAGGGCCGCTGCACACCTCGCAATTGATCGACGAGGCCAACCTGCAATTCAAGGTGCAGGTGCAAGAGTGGAAAAACGTCCTGCTGCGCGGCAAGCAACCGGCGGACCTGGACAAGTACTGGAAGCAGTTCGAGGAGCGTCAGGCCGATGTGCAGGGCATCCTCGGCCAACTGGCGGGGCAGCCGGGTATCGAGGCGTCCCTCAAGGCTCGCATCGAGCGGCTGCGTGATGAGCATCGCCAGTTGGGCGCGGCTTACCGCAAGGGTCGTGATGCCTACGTGGCGGCCGGTGCCGATCCAACGGCGGGCGACACTGCCGTCAAGGGCGTGGACCGCGCCACCAGTGAGCAGATGAGCGAACTGGTCAGCGAGTTGCGCAAACAGGGCGCCGAGCAATCGACGCTGATCAGCGCCAGTGCCGAGCGCACCGTGCTGTTGGGGATCATCGTGATGCTGGCCTCGGGGCTGCTGATTGGCCTGCTGAGCCTGTGGCTGGTCAACCGCCACCTGGTCGAGCCGATTCGCCGTTTGATCGACTACGTGGCGCAACTCAGCCAGGGCAAGTTTGCCGATCGCGTGAGCAGCAACCGTCAGGACGAACTGGGCAAACTGGCGATGGCCGCCAACACCCTGCGCGATTTCCTTGCCGAAACCTTCAATCGCCTGCAACGCAGCGCCTCGGATCTGGACAGTGCCAGTGGCGAACTGAACGCCATCGCCACCGTCATGGCCAACGGCACCAGCGAGCAGTTCAACCGCACCGATCAGGTGGCCACGGCGATGAACGAGATGTCCGCCACCGCGCAGGAAGTGGCTCGTCATGCCGCCGATGCCGCGCGTGCCGCCGACGATGCCGACCAGTCGGCGCAGCAGGGCGAGAAAGTCATGCACGGCACCATTCACACCATCACCCAGATGCGCGGTGAAATCGCCAACACCGCCACGGTCATCCGTCAGCTGGAAACCGACAGCGGGCGCATCGGCAAGGTGCTGGAAGTGATCCGTGGCATTGCCGAGCAGACCAACTTGCTGGCGCTCAACGCGGCCATCGAAGCGGCGCGCGCCGGTGAAGCCGGGCGCGGTTTTGCGGTGGTGGCCGATGAAGTGCGCAGCCTGGCCCAGCGCACGGCGGCGTCGATCATCGAGATCAACCAGATCATCCAGACTGTGCAGACCGGCGCGGTGGATGCCGCCCAGGCGATTGAAAGCGGCCAGTCGCGCAGCGAAGAAAGCGTGCAGCAGGTGACCGAGGCCGGCGCCATGCTCGAGCGCATTACCCTGGCCGTGGAAGCCATCCGCGACATGAACCGCCAGATCGCCACCGCCGCCGAAGAGCAGACCTCGGTGGCCGAGGACATCTCGCGCAACCTCACCGAGATCACCAGCATCGCCAGCACCAACCTGGACAACGTGCAGCGCACCGAAGCGGCAAGCAACAACCTGCATGGCCTGTCGGGGGAGTTGAACCAGGTGACGGCGCGCTTGAGCGCCTGATGAACACCGCTGTGTACCGACTTGCTTACCGAGTCGGTACACAGTCGATCTCAAGTGCGGGTTGTGGACGTCGATGATCAGGTGAAACCGAACCCGTAACGGAGTACCAGCATGGTCAGCATCACCAACATTTCGATCCCGCAAACGACGTTGAATACAGCCACCAAAGTCGCCAGCAGCACCGATACCGAAGGCACCACGGCAACCTCCGCCACTTCCGCAGCTGCCGGCGCTGCTGCCGACAGCACCAAGGCCCCGGCCGGCGGCGCACCGGCGTCGGGTGACAGCAGCTCCAGCAACGAAGAATCCGATGCGGTTAAAGAGCTGCGCAAGCAGATCGCCGAGCTGCAAAAGCAGATGCAGGAGCAGCAGCAACAACTGCAAGCAGCCCAGGCCAAGCGCGAAGTCGATGCGGCCAAGGCCAGCGAAGTGGCGGCGGCTCAATCGCAGATCGCAGCGACTTCCGCCTCGTTGCAGAGCGCTACGGCGGCGTTGTTGCAGGCGCTGACGGATTCCTCTTCCAGCACCTCGGGAGCGCTGGTCAGCACCACGGCCTGATCAATCATCCAGACGTAAAAAAGCCGCACGATGCGAACATCGTGCGGCTTTTTGCTGTGTGCATCAGTGGTCTTTCTTGTTCTTCAGGACTTCGCTGGTGGTGGCGTTCAAATCCACGTCCCATTCAACGCCTTGGGCGTCCTTCAACTCGACTTCGTATTCGTAGAGGCTGGTGTGGTTGTCCAGATCGCTGTCGGTGATCGTTGCGCCCGGGTGCAGCTTCATCACGATCGCATTCAGTTCTTCCAGCGGCTTGATCTTGCCGTCCTTGACCAGTTGAGGGATCTGGTCGACGGGAACGTCCTTGGCCTGGGCCAGGCCGGCGGAGAGGGTCAGGGTGGCGGCGGTGAACAGGGCGGTCAAAGTCTTCATAAGGTTCGTTCCTTGGGTGATCTGTTTAAGTGAGATCAGATTAGCTGTCGTAACTTAATCCACCCTTAAAACCCCAGGCCGTACCTCTGTAGGAGCGAGCCTGCTCGCGATGAACCCGAGAACGCCGCGGGGTATCAGGCTTCCCGCGTTATCGTTGACGACCATCGCGAGCAGGCTCGCTCCTACAGTTGATCTGAGGTGTGGGAGCGAGTCTGCTCGCGAAGCAGTCACCACGGTCCCGGATCAATACCCATTGTTCTTCAATACCTGATCAACACTCGCCGCCGCCGGGCGTTTATAGAACTTCAACAACTCGCTGGCGCGGTTGGTGAAAATCCCGTCGACGCCGGCATTCATGACCTTCTGGTAATCCACGGCATCGTCGACGGTGTAGACGTGCACCAGCATCCCCTGATCATGGGTGTACTGGTTCATCCACGGTTGCACCAGATCCGCATAACTCTGATCTCCACCTTGGGTCAGCGCAGCAGATGGGCCGGTGCCGATCGCGCCCTGGGCCTTGGCGTAGTCGACCCAGCGCTGGAATTCGGCTTTGTCCCTGGGCTGCTGTTTGGCATAGAAAGCGGCTTTGTCCTGCTCGCCGGACTCGGCAAAGCTGACCTTCGAGGCCGGCTCGATATTGCCTTCGCCCACCCACAACAACAGGATCTTCGGCACCTTCGGCATTTCCTTCTGCAGCAACTCCAGGCTGCTCTTCTCGAAAGTCTGCAAGACCACCTTGCCTTTGCCTTGACCGACCGCCAGCTCGCGCTTGCCCAGTTTGGAACCGGCCGGGCTCAACCAGCCACGGTCCTGCAGTTTCGCCCGCAGATCACGCTCGATGCCGGGAAACTGCTTGGGCTCCTTAGTCTCGATGTACAGGCCCGGCTGGTGCAGTGGATTGCCCTGGGCGATGTCGATGATTTCATCCAGGGTCAGGATTTTCAGACCGGCGAAGGAAGGCCGTGCGCGATCCGGGTAGGCGGCGTTGAACCAGCGCCCGGCGTCGAGGGTTTTCAGCTCGGCCATGGTGAAGGCATTGGCGGGGCTGTCCTTGCGCTCGGGGAACTTGCTCGCCACGTCGGTGGTGCGTTGCAGGTTGTTGTCGTGCAGGGCGAACAGCACGCCGTCCTTGCTGCGCTGCAGGTCGAGTTCCAGGTAGTCGGCGCCCAGATCGCGAGCGGTCCTGTAGGCGGCAGCGGTGGATTCCGGTGCATCGTAGGACGCGCCACGGTGAGCAATGACGGCCGGATGAGGGATGCCCAGGCGATTGGCGACAGCAGCGGGATTGGGCGCGCTGGCGGCCTGGGCCTGAGTCTGGATTTGCGTCAGGCCGAGCAACAGGCTCAGCAGCAAAGCGTTTTTGGTGAAGGTTGCAGGCATGGTCGAGTTCCTTTCGCGAAGTGTTCAAAGACGTCCCTTTTAACAACTGAGCGTGGCAGGCGCTATCGCGAGACCGACATAAAGCCGTTTAAAGCTGATGCTGATCAGGGTTTGTGTGCGCGGGTTTGCAGTAGCCTTGACCTCGATCTTTTTTGTGAGGTTGACCATGCGCATCACTTCCCAGCTCATCTGCCAGGCGGCCGACGGACTTCAGGGTTTCGTCGGCCTCAATCGCAAGACCGGGCACTACATTGTGCGTTTCAGTGAGGACTCGTTCGGCATGGATGTGGCGGATGACGGCATCATGCCCGCCAGTGAATTCGTCTGGGTCGCGGGGCCTGAATCGACCATGACACTGAAGCGCGAGTTGATTCAGTTGTTGCTGGACCAGAACATCGATGAGCGGATCAACATCACCGAGCCGTTGCGGGTGTACATGAAGCGGCGGGAGGTGCCGGAGATTTCGGCGGTGCGGCGGGTGGTGAAGGGCTGAGAGTTTGCGGTGCCTGTGATGGCCTCTTCGCGAGCAGGCTCGCTCCCACATTGTCCGTTTGAACTATGGAGATCAACTGTGGGAGCGAGCCTGCTCGCGAAGACGGCCTGATAAACACAACATCAACTACAGACTGAACCCATAATCCCGCTCAACCCTGCACACCCGCGTCTGACACCGCGCATACCAGGTCGACCGCCCCCGCTCGCGAATCGCGGTGTGCTCGGGATGATGCGTCCACGCCAGAATCGCTTCCTCACTGGCCCAATACGACACCGTAATCCCCTGCCCGTCTTCACCCCGCGCCGATTCCACGCCCAGAAACCCCGGCTGTTCACGCACCAGCTCCAGCATCCGCTCGGCCGCTTCGCTGTAACCCTGGTCCCCCTCCGTGCGCAACGAGGTAAAGATCACGGCGTAATAGGGGGGCGCTGGCGTATTGGCAATCATGAGCGGCGCTCCACACAGGCGTCGACCAACGCCCGAACCAGCGGCGGCAGGATGCCTTTGAGGGCCGCACGTTCTGGTTGAAACAGGGTGGTGACGAAGAACGGATGCCCCTTGAGTTCCATGGCCCGAAGCCCCTCGTCTGAATCGTGCCCCACAGGTTGCAGGTCGTATTGGAACAGGGCCTGCTCGAACGCCGGATTCACGCCATATCGGCAGCGATAGCCTTCACGAATCTCGGACGTTTCATACGCCTTGGCGATCAGAGAACCACCCAACAAATGAATGCTGTCGACCGCTTCCACCAGCGAGCAGGTGAGCGGCGTAATCAAGGCGCGCTCGGCGTCGGGTGATGTTTCACCGTGCTCGGCATCCGCCCAACCCAACACATTGCGCGCATATTCGAGCGCGGCGTGCTGGAAGCCACCGCAGGTGCCGAGGAACGGTCGTTGCTGCTCGCGGGCAAACCGGATCGCCTGTAATGCGCCGTCCATGCTGCGGTAGGGGCTGGCCGGTACGCACCAGAAGCCATCGAATTCGTCGAGTGGGGTGTCGGCGCGAATGGTATCGGTGCCCAGCCATTGTCCCTGCACGTTGCGGCCGCTGTGTTCGGCGGCCATGCCGAGGGCGACGGGGATGGCCTGGTGGGCGGTGACTTGCGGGTCGTGATCGCCGATCAGGGCGATGCGAATGACAGGGTTTTCCATGTTTCGCCTCTGCGCTTGTTGGTTCCTGGCGTCCACTATAGATTGGCGTTCACGCACTCAATATGGGCATTTCCCCAAGTGATCAATGCACCGGCGCACTATCGTCTGGACTATCCCGACCTCGCCCTGATCCTCGCGCTGGTGCGCGGCGGCTCTCTGGCGCGGGCCTCGCAGCTGATGAAGGTAGACGTCTCGACGGTGTTTCGCGCCGTGCGTCGACTGGAAGGCGCGTTGGGCCAACAGCTGTTCGAAAAAAGCCGCGCCGGTTACTTACCCACGACCCTGGCGCAAACGCTGGCCGAGCAGGCGCAACGGGCTGAACAGGCACTGGAAGCGGCGCGCATCGGCGTGGAGCAGGGCGGCGAAGTGATCAGCGGCACCGTGCGCCTGACCTGTACCGATTCGGTCCTGCAGGGTTTGCTGCTGCCGGCGCTGGCGCGGTTCATGCCCAACTATCCGGCGCTGACCATCGAGCTGTGTACCTCCAACGATTTCGCCAACCTCAGCCGCCGCGATGCCGACATCGCCCTGCGCCTGACTCGCACCCCGCCGGAACATCTGGTGGGGCGTCGTCTGGCGGACATTTCCTACCGGGTCTGCGCCAGCGCGAGTTATCTGCAATCGGTGAATGCCGAAGACCTCGCCGGATTGACCTGGATCGCCCCGGATGACTTCCTGCCCGATCACCCGACCGTGGCCTGGCGCCGTCAAGCGTTGCCGGGTGTGGTGCCGGGTTATCGCTGCAACAGCATGCTTTCGGTCACTGAACTGGTGCGCGCGGGGCTGGGCGTGGCGGCGTTGCCGGATTTCCTGATGGGCGGGGATTTATGTGCGTTGAGCGAGCCACTGGACGGTTACGACACTGCATTGTGGCTGCTGACCCGCCCGGATTGCCGCGCCTTGCGCTCGGTGGTGACGCTGTTCGACGAGCTGGGGCGGGCACTGAAGTTGCCCTGAAGCTATTTGGTTTCTTCCTTGCGCACGAAATGCTGGTGCATCTCCGAGGTTAGGGTTTCGATGCGTTCGGTCAGTTCCTTGGTCATTTGCGTCAGCTGGGTGTTTTGCTCAAGCAGCTGCAACAACTGCGCGGTGTTCTGCGCCGCCTGCACCTGACGCTGACTGTTGAGGGTCGCCAACTCTTCGCGGTGCTTCGCATCGGCTTCGGACTGGGCCTTGTCCCGCGCGGCCTGGCGGGTCTGGGCCAGCAGAATCAGCGGCGCGGCATAGGCCGATTGCAGGCTGAACGCCAGGTTGAGCAGGATGAACGGGTAGACATCGAAATGGGTGACGCCGAACAGGTTCAGGCACACCCACACCGCCACGACTACCGTTTGCGCGCCGAGAAAGGTCGGGGTGCCGAAGAACCGCGCGAAGGCTTCGGCGCGCAGGGCAAATTTGTCGGTGCCGAAGGTGGGGCCGAGGTGGGCATGGGGATGAAGAAAACGCAGGTGATGATCGACGGGGGCGTTGTCGTTGGGTTCGTGATTCATGATGATCTCTGAAGGTCGCCGGGACTGAGGTTCACTATAGTCCGGCGTCAGTTTCATCCTGAAACACATTGGCCGCGCTCGGGTTGGAGTCGATTGCGCGGCCGATCATCACGATAACAGTGTCATTTATTGCACTTGATAGCAGGCCAGAAACATCTCCAGCGCCGAGTCCGCCACCTTGTCCCGCTCCTCGTCCGACAGCCCGGGCATGCCCATGGAAATCTGCGGCCAGAAGGCGAAGGATTTGAGCAGGCCGTGGATTTGCTGGGCGGCGAAGTCGGGGGCTACCAGCTTGAGTCGACCATCGGCCTGGGCGCCTCGAATCCATACGGTCAGGCCTTCCTCGTGTTCACCCATGCGCGCCACCATGCTCTGCGCGCGTTCAGGGGAGTGGATCGCCGCGGCAATGGCGACCCGCGCCAGGTTGAGGAAGTTTTCATCGTCGAGCATTTGCAGTTTTGCCAGCAGCAACGGGCGTAGCTGCTCGCGTAGGGGCAGATCGGGGCGATAAGGGGTCGACTGCTCGGCCGTCACCCGGGCCCATAATTGATTGAGGATCTCGGCGAACAACTCTTCCTTGCTGGGGAAATGGTTGTACACCGTGCGCTTCGACACGCCGGCGGTGGCGGCGATCCTGTCCATGCTGGTGATGTCGAAACCGTTGGCACGGAATTCGGCGATCGCGGCCTGGATGATCGCTTCGCGTTTACGGTCGGTGAGGCGCTGTGGAGCTGTCATAAATACGCTTCGGCAGGGTAGAGAGAAAAATTACACTCGGTAGTTTACTTGTCATCGGCTTTGATGCAACCTTGAAACTACACTGTGCAGTGTAATGTTTTGTTAATCCTGCGCAGTAGAAGATAGAGATTCAGAAATAGAAAGTTCGGCTGATGCGTGCGTGCCTTGGCCATCTATCCACAAAAGTGAAACCGTGAAGCGTGCGGTTTTTCTGGAGTTTTTCAGTCATGGCCCATTCAACGTCCCCGGCGGAAATCGCTGCCACACCTGAAGCTTCCCGTCACACAGAAGGGCAATTTCGCAACCATGCACCGGTCAAGCGCGAAGGCTTTCGCAAAACATTGCGCATCCTGTGGAACGTGATCTTCAACAAACCCCGCGACACCCGCCCCAGTGCACCAGTGCCGGTGCAGCCTTTGACGCAAGCGGCGCTGATCGCCGCACCGAACCACAGCGTCTATCGCCTTGGCCATTCCACGGTGCTGCTCAAACTGCGCGACAAATTCTGGATCACCGACCCGGTGTTCGCCGAGCGCGCCTCGCCCGTGCAATGGGCCGGTCCCAAGCGCTTCCACCAGCCGCCCATCAGCCTGGAGCAATTGCCACCGATTGAAGCGGTGATCCTGTCCCACGATCACTACGACCACCTGGACCATCAGGCGGTGCTGCAACTGGCCGACAAGACCCGGTACTTCCTCACCCCGTTGGGCGTGGGCGACACCCTGATCAAATGGGGCATCGACGCCAGCAAGGTCCGGCAACTGGATTGGTGGCAAGGCACGGAAGTCGATGGTTTGCGTTTTGTCGCCACGCCGTCGCAACACTTTTCCGGTCGCGGCCTGTTCGACGGAAACAGCACCCTGTGGGCGTCGTGGGTGATGATCGACGGTGACACGCGGATCTTCTTCAGCGGCGACAGCGGCTACTTCGATGGCTTCAAACGCATCGGCGAACAGTACGGCCCATTCGACCTGACCCTGATGGAAACCGGCGCTTACAACGTCGAATGGCCGCACGTGCACATGCAGCCTGAACAAACCCTGCAAGCACACCTCGACCTCAAGGGTCGTTGGTTGTTGCCGATCCACAACGGCACCTTCGATTTGTCGATGCATGCCTGGTACGAACCCTTCGATCGCATCCTGGCCCTGGCCTGGGAACGAAGCGTGTCGATCACCACGCCGCAAATGGGGGAAGCCTTCAACTTGATGTATCCGCGTCGGGGCGAGGCGTGGTGGTTGGCGGTGGAACAGCCTGTGTTTGAGGATCAGAAGAGCGTCGGTTGAGGCGGCTACAAGCCGGAGTGAGCATTCATACGAGAGGCCGTGAGCGGGGATGACGGTCAATTTGCGCTGCTTCGGTAGGCTGAAAAACGGGTGACATCAGTCACCCGTTTTCAGTTATCGAGGATGCAAACATGGATGTGAAATTGAACGGCTGCATGAAGCGGCTGACCGGGATTGCCCTGCTGTCGTTGGTTATGAGTGCGGCGACTGCGGCCCCGGAAACACGGCTTGAGTATTTGAGTGTCGATGAAATCAACCAGAGGATGGGTCGTGGTGAACTGACCTCCGCCACGCTGGTGCAGCACCTGCTGGAACGGATCGAAAGGCTGGATAAAAACGGACCGGCGATCAATGCGGTGATAGAGCTGAACCCAGATGCACTGGCCATGGCCCAGGCAATGGATCAGGAACGAAAGGGCGGCTACATTCGTGGGCCGTTGCATGGCGTTCCAGTGTTGCTCAAGGACAATATCGACACCTCCGATCAGATGCAGACCACTGCCGGCTCCCTGGCAATGGTCGGTCAACCTGCCGCAAAGGATGCGTTTATCGTGCAGCGGCTGCGGGTCGCTGGAGCAGTGATTCTCGGCAAAACCAATCTCAGTGAATGGGCTCACTTTCGAGATCCGGAGATTCCCAGCGGCTGGAGCGGGCGCGGCGGACAAACCAAAAATCCGCATCTGTTAAGTGGCGATCCGTGCGGCTCAAGCTCAGGTTCAGCCGCCGCCGTCGCTGCAGGCTTCGCACCGCTGAGTGTTGGAACGGAAACCGCAGGCTCGATCATCTGCCCGGCTTCCATGAACGGCGTAGTGGGTGTCAAACCCACGGTGGGGTTGTTAAGCCGTAGCGGCATCATCCCGGTGACTCACAAGCTGGATACGCCCGGGCCGATGGCGCGTACGGTTCGCGAGGCGGCGCTATTGTTGAATGTCATGACGGGGGACGATCCCGCCGATCCAGTGCCAAAACCCCGTGAGTTGAAGGGGCTGGATTACACCGCGTTGTTGCGCTCCGAAGCATTGGTCGGCAAGCGCATCGGCTACCCGGCCAAGTTTGATCGCAGCGGATTGCCATTGCTGGGCGATCCCCAGTTTTCCAACGCTCTGGAACGCATGCAGGCGGCTGGCGCAACCTTGATCCCCGTGGACCTGATCGACCCGCTTTCCGAGCGGGTGGAGGAGGCTTTTCAAATGGGAATCAAGCGTGACTTGCCTACTTACTTGGCAACTCGAACAGGTCTTACTGCTCGGACGCTGGATGAACTGCTGTCGCTGAATGCTGCTTCCAACGATGGTTACAACCAGGGCACGTTGCTGGCCGCCGGTGCCATTGCCTTCGGCGAACAAACCTACAATCAGCTCTGGCAAAACATCCAAAGCGAAAACGCCGCGGCCATCGATCGGCTACTAGTAACGTATGAATTGGCTGCGATCGTGTCGGACGTCGAATCACCCGCCATGAACATCGTGCCGCTGGCAGGTTATCCCGGCATCATGGTGCCGACCGGTATGGACGATGAAGGCGTCCCCACCTCGATTTTTTTCTTCGGGCCTCGCTGGAGCGAAGCGAGGCTTCTAGTGTTGGCGTACGGGTATGAACAGATAGCGAATGCGCGGCGCACGCCAGGGTTCAAACCGTAGGAAAAGGACAAACCGGGATTTACCACTTCAACTGAAGACCACCTCAAGACGGCCCTCTTTGCGTGAACGGGGGGCCGATTTGACGACGATCTGCACGTCGCGCCCGAGCAACAGAAGGCACTCCATCATCTTGGCCTCACTGATTCCTCGAAACTTTCCACGCAACATCTCGGACAGCTTGGGTTGTGACAGCCCCAAAATTTCTGATGCCTGAACCTGGGTCAGATGACGGGCCTTGATGATTTCCCCAATCTTTGCCGCCAGCTGGGATTTGACTCGCATTTCGCTGGCATTGGGGGTTCCGAGGTCTTGGTAGACGTTGCCGCTGCTTTCTTCGATATCAACCATTACTCATTCCTTTCGCATGATCCTGCGCTGCTTGTAGCCTCTTTCTGATCAGATCGATGTCGCACTGCGAGGTCTTGATACCTGTAGTCGACTTTTTCTGAAAGCAGTGCAGAACATAAATGGCGCTACCGAAACTGACTGTGTAAACGGCGCGGTAAGTGTTCGTATTGAAGTCCTCTATCAACTCAAGGACACCAGCACTTCCGAAGCCCCTTAGCGGCTTGGCATCTGAATGTTTCTTGCCGCTTTGTGCCAGATCGAGAGCGTGACCAAAAACATCCTGTACATCTGTGGGCATCTGCTTGAGGTCTTTCTTGCTGCTTCCAACCCACAGGAGTGACTTCCTTGTACTCATGCGAAAATATACCTATATGGGAATAATCGTCAATCGATTAACCGCTTCACTCCACCATCGCAAAATCCGCCCGCCCCACCGGATTCGGCGTAGATCCCTTCACATTCATCCCACGCCCCGGCGCAAACCCCGGGAAGAACACCAACCCTTCCGATTCAAACCGATACGCCAACGCCAATCGCGTGACATCCAGCACCTCACGTTTGGCTTCAAAACGCTCAATCGCCTCCACCGAAACCCCGGCCTCCCGGGACAACTCCTCCACACTCCAGCCCAGCATCGCTCGGGCCTGTGCGCAGTGGGTGGGGGTGAATTGGAAGAGGGCGATACGCTCCAGGGTGATTTTCATCGCTTGAGAGGCCATGGTGTTCTCCGGGCTCGGGGTGTTGGTTCAAAATATACTGTGTTTTTGTACAGTTGTTTTGAGCGCGGATCAAATGCATTTTTTGGTTTTTTCTGTTCCAGCGCATCCAACCGGACAGACGGTGTTCCTCTCTTTGCTCGAGAAAAAACTGATTTTTGAGTTGGTGGGAAAGTTTTTTTCGCAACAATCAAGCTTTCCGCTACCCGAAAGCTTGCAGGAGAAAACCATGTCGATCGCTGAAAGTGACTGGAAGAAATTCAAGGAACTGAGAAGGATTGCGCTCGATCGTTTTTGTCAGGGCGTTCTGGCCGATGCCAAGGCGATCGCTCAGCACGGCGCGCTGTCCGCTCACGCTCGTTATGGAATGCTCTACGGTCTGATCCAGGACCGAAACAAGGACATGTACCGGGCATTCGACGCGAACAGCCAATCCCGCTCGAGTGCACTCAGAGGATTGGCTTTGTTTGTCATGCATGACTTGTTGACCGAGGCGGAGCTGTCGACGCTCAGCGAAGATGCCCGCGATTACATCTCGGGCGTTGTTCGCCAACCTTATGAGCTTGTATGGGTTGATGAGATCGTGCGGCAGGACTGACAACCAGACTTACCTTCCTCTACCAGAGAAACAGGATGCTGATCTTCAACTGCAGCGAAGCGGCCAGTAACTTCTTCAGCCGTGTGCACAAGGGCAAGAAAATCACCCCGGTGGAGAAACCGCCATCACCCGTTATCGAGGACGATGAGGCGAGTGAATTCACCGAACAATGGCTGGTCTATGCCACCACGGTGCAACGCAAACATGTGCTGTACGTCATCCATGTGCAAACCCGCTACTGCATGATTTTCGCGGATGCGAAAAAAGCGGATATCGATGGTTTCATTCGACGTTTTGCCAACCGTTGGCTGGAGGGGCTAGTCCAGCATGCCGGGGACCATGACATCCTGCGCTGGGTTGATCCTGAGCAGATGATGGAAAGTTTCCAGGAGGGTTGCCGCGAGTACGCCTTTTACAAACGCGGCCATCGTGGTGCGCAAAAACATATCAATGAGATCTCATGGGTTTTCGAAGATTGCGCCGCCGAATGGGGGACTTTACCTTCTGACGAGTTTTCAGCCGGACGCTTCGATGGCGATATGAATGACACCCCCCGAGGCAGCAAAGGCCACAAGGACTTGTACTACCCGGATGAGGAAATGCTCGCCCACTGGTTGCACCGTTACTGCGGGCTTGATGAGTCAGGCATTAACGCCGCCCTTAAGCGTCGTATGGAAGTGAAGCGGGAAATACGGGCGCTCAAAGATCAACTCAGACGCCAGGAGCAATGAGCGATTGAGATATCGTTGGAGGCCGGCCGCTCAGCCCTCCAGTCCAGGGACCTCACGCACAATCAAGTGATCCAGGTTCTCGATATCCGCACTGAACACCCCGAACGTCTGCTCGGGGTTTTTCTTGCTCGGCACCTGCTTCAATTCCGGCGTCACTCCATAAAAGAAGCAATACAACTCACGCCCTCTTTCAATGGCGTGCTTGATTCCTCCAGAAACGCCTTGCGCTTACGATAGCCTTCGATCAGCTTCTTGCTCAGGTAAACATTGACCGAGTACGGCTTCTTCTCGAACCAGACCTTCTTCTCGAAATCGATGCGAAAACTCTGGATGTAATCCTTGAACTCCTTGATCCGTCCCCAGTAAATCAGCCCATTGTTGTCCTGCAGATACTCGATCTTCTTGAAGAACGCCCCGTAACTGGCCGTGTGCTCACCGATCTTCAACGGCATGCGCTTGAGCAGTTCCTTGTCCTCGAAGTTCGAGACAAAACACTCCACGGGATGGGCGAACACGCTGGTCTTGTCCGGCGCCGTTTCGCGGCTCGGGTGCTCTGTGTTGTCAGATGCAGAAGCAGGCTTCGGCGCAGCTCCCACATCATTCACCGCGACCGCAGAACTCGACGGCTTACGCACATACTCACGCCGAGTCAGCAACAACTCCGACGGAAAATGCTCCTCACGCCCGTCATCTGTTTCCGTCTCCACACCCGACGCCGACGCCCTGAGACTGCCATAAGGACAATCCACCACATGCCGCGTGCCGGGCGTGTTCTTGAAGTGCGGGGTGCGAACGTAATTCACGTTCTTGGCGTTGAACGTGGTCAACACGTTTGCCGCATCGAACGCCGAACGACAGGCGTCGTTGGGGCACTGGAAGTGTTCTTTGGCGGAGTCGAAGGTGATGGTTTCGTCGAAATTCAGATCGCGTACGTCGTAGATCGACAGCTTGGTGTCGAGGCTTAGGCAGTAGGCGAGGTCGAATTTCATGGGGGGCTCAGTCCTTCGATGGAGGGGGCGTATTAATAGCGGGTGGAGGGAAATGGCGCATCTGTTGATTCAAAGTCGTTGAAATCAATGCCTCCAGATGGAGAGCCCTCTTCATTTCCATATCAAGAGCTGTAGTCGTGTTCCGTTATGCGTGTAGGAAATTTCCTGTGATTTGGTAGGCTTCATTCTCCAATAGGAGGATGAATGGATGCCAGCGGTCATTGCCGAAAATGATGAATCGAAGTGGGCTGACGAAACAGGTTTGCTTTACCACTTCCCAAAGCAGTACAGAGCGATCCTTGCCGAAGGAACTGCCGTGCTTTATTACAAAGGAAAAATGACGAACAAGGCTTTTGGGAATAAACGCCTTAGCGCCAATCCTCATTACTTTGGCGTTGCTCGAGTTGGAAGCATTCATGCAGATAAAAACAGCACGAAGGGAGATTTATTTGCCGTCATTAAGGACTTTAGGCCTTTTGAAACTGCTATTCCCAACAAGGTAGGTGGAAATTACCTCGAGCCAATTCCTCCAAAACTCAAAGATAACTACTGGCGTAACGGTGTCCGAGCCATTGATCAAAGTGTATTCGACAGCATCTGCTCCCTAGCGGTGTTAAAGCCCGAGGAGATCGACGATTACAACTTGAATGATCATGAGCAGGAGTTTGAGACTACAGTCACCGGCGTCGAAGGGAAAAAAATCACCTATTTTGGTGTGAGGTACGAACGCAGTCCAAAGCTTCGACGGCAGGCGATAGCGATTCATGGGGTCGTATGTAATGCCTGTGGTTTTGATTTCGAGAAGGCTTATGGCGAGCATGCGAAAGGCTTCATTCATGTTCATCATGTGAGGCCCATTTCAGAGTTTCAGGAAGACCAAGCAGTCGATCCAGCAACCGACCTGATTACACTCTGTGCGAACTGCCACGCGGCTGTTCATAAGAAGCCCGATAACCTACTTACCGTCGAGGAATTGAAAGGCATGCTTCATGGCCGGTGGGTTTTCGAAGATTTGGCCGATAGTTAGGTGAGTCTCGGGAAGTTGTCGAGGATCTAGGAAGTTCGGGGATTCAAAACAAAGCTCCTATGAAAGCTTTGCTCAACACCTGTAGGTCGCCGAGGGTTGGTAACCCTCGGCCGACACGGAATAGCTATTAAAATTATCAGCGAAGTTTCCTACCAAAAATTAGTGATGGATTCCACGATTGAATCTATTCCCTATCACTCATCCCATTGAACGCTTCGACGATTGAATCAACTGCACAACTCTCCGCCACCACGGTTTAGCCGCAGGTACCCGCGGCTGCGTTCGATCGTTCAACCAGAACGGCATGTCCCGCAACCGAATCCAACCTTCATCCTGCCAATGCAGCAAGCTTAGCGACATCTCCGGCCAATCCAACACACTCAACATCGGCCGGTCCGAATTTTTCGAGGGCTCTGCATCGCGCAAGGCCGGCACCACCTGATGGGTCAACCACTCACGCAGCAATCGATTCCCAGGAATGTAGTGATAAACCAATAGCGCGTACACGCCTGACTCGCTGAGCATCAGCTGTTCTTCTGGCTTTCGGAAATACTCAATCCAGCAAATGCGACGCTGGTCCTTATCCAGCTTGCTGACCATGCGATCGCTCAGATGGATACCCATCAAACGACCGATGTCACGCGCACAGAACCAAGGCTGGTTTTCAAGGAGGAGGGCGTGGAGGGCGAGGTTATGGCGGGTGAAAATTGCCGGATCGAAGGGCTCATGCACGATCCAACATTGTGGGCTTTCTGCAGGCATATCCTTTACCTCTACGTGCGAAGTTGAATAAGGCCAAAACCCGACGTAGAGGATTTAAGAAACTCCAACAAACTGATCCTTCTGCACATAGAGCGTTCATGGCTGATACCAGCATGCGTTCGATGTGATGAAAATCAGTTTCTACGTTGGGCGTTTCTTAGGCACCTGCGCAAATCGTAGAGCTGCTTGATGTAGCTCTCAATACAGATCGTGCTGGAGTTTTTGTAGGAGGTTTAGCTGCAGGGGAGATTGCGAGTAAGAGTTTTCTTACCCCAATAAAAAGCCCCGATCAGATCGGGGCTTTTAGATGTTCGATTTGCCGATTTACATCGTCAAATCGTGGCTAGCTCAGGAATCAATCCCAGCTCAGCGCACCACCGGTTTGGTATTCAATCACCCGAGTCTCAAAGAAGTTCTTCTCCTTCTTCAAGTCCATGATCTCGCTCATCCAAGGGAACGGGTTAGTCGTCCCTGGGTACTCTTCCTTCAAACCGATCTGCGACAAACGACGGTTAGCGATGAACTTCAGGTAGTCCTCCATCATCGCCGCGTTCATGCCCAGTACGCCGCGAGGCATGGTGTCACGCGCGTATTCGATTTCCAGCTGAGTACCCTGCAGGATCATCTGGGTCGCTTCTTCCTTCATTTCGGCATCCCACAGGTGTGGGTTTTCGATTTTGATCTGGTTGATCACGTCGATGCCGAAGTTCAGGTGCATGGATTCGTCGCGCAGGATGTATTGGAACTGCTCGGCGACGCCGGTCATTTTGTTACGGCGGCCCATGGAGAGGATTTGGGTGAAGCCGCAGTAGAAGAAGATGCCTTCCAGAACGCAGTAGTAGGCGATCAGGTTGCGCAGCAGCTCTTTGTCGGTCTCGACGGTGCCGGTGGTGAATTTCGGGTCGGAGATCGAGCGGGTGTACTTGAGGCCCCAGGTGGCTTTTTTCGCGACCGATGGGATCTCGTGGTACATGTTGAAGATCTCGCCTTCATCCATGGCCAGCGATTCGATGCAGTACTGGTAGGCGTGGGTGTGGATCGCCTCTTCGAAGGCCTGGCGCAGGATGTACTGGCGGCATTCCGGGTTGGTGATCAGGCGGTACACGGCCAGGACCAGGTTGTTGGCAACCAGGGAGTCGGCGGTGGAGAAGAAGCCGAGGTTGCGCATCACGATGCGGCGCTCGTCGTCGGTCAGGCCTTCCGGGTTTTTCCAGAGGGCGATGTCGGCGGTCATGTTGACTTCTTGCGGCATCCAGTGGTTTGCGCAGCCATCCAGGTATTTCTGCCAGGCCCAGTCGTACTTGAAAGGTACGAGTTGGTTGAGGTCGGCGCGGCAGTTGATCATGCGCTTTTCGTCAACGGCGACACGGGCGGAGGCGCCTTCGAGTTCGGCCAGGCCTTCGGCGACGTCGAGGGAATCCAGGGCAGCCTTGGCGCGGGCAACGGCGGCGGAGTCAGCAGCGGTCACGGCGCGAGCTTCCAGGGCGGCGGCACCGCCGGCGCTGTCGAGACGGTCCATGGTGGCTTCGGCAGCTTGGCCAGCGTTGGTGCTCTTGGCCACTACTTCCGTGTCTTCTTTGTCGAATTCGTCCCAGCTCAGCATGACGTGTCGTCTCCTGCGTGAGGGCCAGTTGCCCGTGTGAAATGGATGGTCTGTTTTTCACACGGCCGTACTGGCCGCGTTGGATAGCGTTTTTTGCAGCGGCACGCGCAGGCAAATAAACATAATTTCGTACGGGCTCCGAGAGCCTCTGAGGGGGCGCGGAAATCGTTGAGGACGTCCACGTGGGCTTCAGACTGACTGCCGTCCCTGTAAGGGAATATTGCAGGCCCGTTTAAGGCGGCATTATAGGGAAATTTTTCCGGCCGTGGTGGGGCGAATCCGCGCACGGGGCGGCCGAGGGGGCAGGTTTTTCGGCCAGAGCGAGAGTTTATGGGGCTTTGGCGGGAGAAGAATTTTTTTCGGAAAAATGGCTTGACTCAGGGATTGCTCAAAAAATGAGCGGAAAAAGCCATTTTTTACTACATCTTGTGTTTTGGATCGGTTTTCGACGACTCCAGACACAACTGAGCCCGACCGAAGTCGGGCTGAAATCGAGCCTGAGCGCTGAGCGCAAAGGTGGCCGATTCGGTGCAGTTTTGATCAGCCGCCGGAGCAGCCGTTACCCATGACGCTGTAGCGCAGAATATGACGCTGACCGTTAGAGTCGTCGTATTCCATTTTCGCCGGAACAACTTCACAAACATTCGGAACTTCGCTCATGGAGATAACTTTGGCGATGTCCAGGTTCATTGAGTAAGTGTATTCCTCGATGGCCGGTTGTTGCTGTGCGACATCAGTCTGAATCTCGTCTGCCATGGCGGTTGCGCACAGGCTGGTGAGGGCCAGAACCAATAAAGCTTTCATTTAAGTTTTACCTTTTTGAGGGCGAAAGGGGTCACGCAACCTTTTTGGGGTTGCGTGTGTAACTGCACTACTGGATGTGGGTTAACTGCCTTCGTGGGGGCTGTAACGTGTTAACTCGGTTGCCGGGTTGGCGAGGCAGATTTTAGGGGCGGGGGATACGTTCATATAGACGTGGTTCTGATAAACACTTTTGACAGATCCTGTAACAATCCCTGAATAACCTCTTTTTCTGTAGGAGCGAGCTCTGCTCGCGATGGACTAGAAGGTTGCGCGGGGTGTCAGGCTGGGCGCGTTATCGTTGGCGACCATCGCGAGCAGGGCTCGCTCCTACAGGAGTGTGGGATGTTTGGCAGGGCGGCGTGGGAGTAATCAGGACAATTTGTATGGGCTTGTTACTACCATCGTCGAATGGTTCTATAGCCCCCGCCCGGCTAAAACAGGGGCCATACAAAAACAACTATTCCACCGAGGTAAGAAAGATGAGTGCGGCTTCTCTGTATCCCGTTCGTCCCGAGGTTCTGGCCAATACGCTGACTGACGAGGCGACCTACAAGGCCATGTACCAGCAGTCGGTCGTCAACCCGGACGGTTTCTGGCGCGAGCAGGCCAAGCGCCTCGACTGGATCAAGCCTTTCACCACGGTGAAGCAGACTTCCTTCGACGATCACCATGTCGATATCAAATGGTTCGCCGACGGCACCCTGAACGTTTCCTACAACTGCCTCGACCGTCATCTGGCCGAGCGCGGCGACCAAGTCGCAATCATCTGGGAAGGCGATGACCCTTCCGAAAGCCGCAACATCACCTACCGCGAACTGCACGAACAAGTCTGCAAGTTCGCCAACGCCCTGCGTGGCCAGGACGTGCACCGCGGCGACGTGGTGACCATCTATATGCCGATGATTCCCGAAGCCGTGGTCGCCATGCTGGCGTGCACCCGGATCGGCGCGATTCACTCGGTGGTGTTCGGTGGCTTCTCGCCGGAAGCCCTGGCGGGTCGCATCATCGACTGCCGCTCGAAAGTGGTGATCACCGCCGATGAAGGCATCCGTGCCGGCAAGAAGATCCCGCTCAAGGCCAACGTCGACGACGCGCTGACCAACCCGGAAACCAGCAGCATCCAGAAAGTCATCGTGTGCAAGCGCACCGGTGGCGATATCAAGTGGAACCAGCATCGCGACATCTGGTTCGAAGACCTGATGAAAGTGGCCGGCACCGTGTGCGCGCCGAAAGAGATGGGCGCTGAAGAAGCACTGTTCATCCTCTACACCTCCGGTTCCACCGGCAAGCCGAAGGGCGTGCAGCACACCACCGGCGGTTACCTGCTGTATGCGGCCATGACCCACGAGCGCGTGTTCGACTACCGTCCGGGCGAAATCTACTGGTGCACCGCCGACGTCGGCTGGGTCACCGGTCACAGCTACATCGTCTACGGCCCGCTGGCCAACGGCGCTACCACGCTGCTGTTCGAAGGCGTGCCGAACTATCCGGACATCACCCGGGTGGCGAAGATCGTCGACAAGCACAAGGTCAACATCCTCTACACCGCGCCGACCGCGATCCGCGCCATGATGGCCGCCGGCACCGCCGCGGTCGAAGGCGCCGATGGCAGCAGCCTGCGCCTGCTCGGTTCGGTGGGTGAGCCGATCAACCCGGAAGCCTGGGACTGGTACTACAAGAACGTCGGCAAGTCCCGTTGCCCGATCGTCGACACCTGGTGGCAGACCGAAACCGGCGGCAACATGATGAGCCCGCTGCCGGGCGCCCATGCCATGAAGCCGGGTTCTGCGGCGCGTCCGTTCTTCGGTGTGGTGCCGGCGCTGGTGGACAACCTGGGCAACATCATCGAGGGCGAGGCCGAGGGCAACCTGGTGATTCTCGATTCGTGGCCGGGCCAGGCGCGTACCCTGTACGGCGACCACGACCGCTTCGTCGACACCTACTTCAAGACTTTCCGTGGCATGTACTTCACCGGTGACGGCGCGCGTCGCGATGCCGATGGTTACTACTGGATCACCGGCCGTGTGGATGACGTGCTGAACGTGTCCGGCCACCGCATGGGTACGGCCGAGATCGAAAGCGCGATGGTTGCGCACCCGAAAGTCGCCGAAGCGGCGGTGGTGGGTGTGCCGCACGACATCAAGGGGCAGGGCATTTATGTCTACGTCACCCTGAATGCCGGCGAAGAGACGAGCGAGCAACTGCGCCTTGAGTTGAAGAACTGGGTGCGCAAGGAGATCGGCCCGATTGCTTCGCCGGATGTGATCCAGTGGGCGCCGGGGCTGCCGAAGACCCGTTCGGGCAAGATCATGCGGCGGATTCTGCGCAAGATCGCGACGGCCGAGTATGAGGGGTTGGGTGATATCTCCACCCTGGCCGATCCGGGTGTGGTGCAGCATTTGATTGATACGCACAAGACGATGAATGTGGCTTAAGTAGCGTTTGGAGTCATCGGAGCCCTGCCAGGTGTTGTGCCTGGTGGGGCTTTTTGTTGTCTGTGAGATTCGTGTTGCCTGGGCTGGCCTCATCGCGAGCAGGCTCGCTCCTACAGGGGTCTCAGGCGTTCACAAAATCACTGTAGGAGCGAGCCTGCTCGCGATGGCGGCCTGTCTGACACCGCCTAAACACCAGCCAATAATTATCGACTTCCCCTGTAGGCCCTTTCCCACTGTTACCCGTCAGTTCTCAAGTAACTGAATGTGTAACCGCTCCACACCCAGACGAGTCATTGGGAAACCCGGCATCTCCTGTCAGGGGCAAAAAAGCCCCTCAAAAAAATAACACCCCACGCCAAGCTTGCCGGATTAGAAGGGTTTGCCAATAATAGGCCCGCAATTTGCTACATAGATCGGTTTACCCTCTTTTGCCTTTGCATGAATTTGCGAGGCTGTCAACGCGCTCAAACGGCTTTCTCGGTGCTTCTGTAACTAGTTGTCGCATTGAAGAAATATCGGCCTCGGGCCTGTCGTTAGAATGCCGATCACTCGCTCGTCGTTGCCTGTGTTGAAAATTCGTACAGGCTTCCCAGGACGGAGCAACACAATTCCGGTTCCACTCATTCGCATATTGGGCTGTCGCTCACTCTGCCGTTTTAGCCCTTTTCCGATGGAGTCCCAAGATGAAGAAACTCGTGCTGCTTGGCGCCCTGGCACTGTCCTCCGTGCTGTCCTTGCCAACCTTCGCCGATGAAAAACCTCTGAAAATCGGTATCGAAGCGGCTTACCCTCCGTTCGCCTCCAAGGCACCGGACGGCAGCATCGTCGGTTTCGACTACGACATCGGCAACGCCCTGTGCGAAGAGATGAAGGTCAAGTGCGTGTGGGTCGAGCAAGAGTTCGACGGTCTGATCCCTGCACTGAAAGTGCGCAAGATCGACGCCATCCTGTCGTCGATGTCGATCACTGAAGATCGCAAGAAGTCCGTGGACTTCACCAACAAGTACTACAACACCCCGGCTCGCCTGGTCATGAAGCAAGGCACCCAGGTCAGCGAAGGCCTGACCGAGCTCAAGGGCAAGAACATTGGCGTGCAGCGTGGTTCGATCCACGAGCGTTTCGCCCGCGAAGTCCTGGCCCCGCTGGGTGCCGAGATCAAGCCATACGGTTCGCAGAACGAAATTTACCTGGACGTGAGCGCCGGTCGCCTCGACGGCACCGTGGCAGACGCTACGCTGCTGGATGACGGCTTCCTGAAAACCGACGCCGGCAAAGGCTTCGCGTTCGTCGGCCCGGCCTTCACCGACGTCAAATACTTCGGCGACGGCGTGGGTATCGCCGTGCGCAAGGGCGACAAGGCCGAGCTGGACAAGCTCAACGCTGCCATCGCGGCCATCCGCGAAAACGGCAAGTACAAGCAAATCCAGGACAAGTACTTCGCCTTCGATATCTACGGCAAGTAACACGCCCAAGCGACAAGTCCGAAATGGCGCAAGCAGCAGGATCACTGAGGTTTGCGCCATTTTTTCATCCCAACTTTCGAGGACCTGAATCATGTTGAAAGGCTACGGGGCTGTCATCCTCGATGGCGTTTGGCTGACGCTTCAGCTCGCCTTGTCGTCCATGGCCCTGGCCATCGTGCTGGGCCTGATCGGCGTGGCACTGCGTCTGTCTCCGGTGCGCTGGCTGGCCTGGCTGGGCGACCTGTATGCCACGGTGATCCGCGGGATTCCCGACCTGGTGCTGATCCTGCTGATCTTCTACGGCGGTCAGGACATGCTCAACCGCGTGGCACCGATGCTCGGCTATGACGAATACATCGACCTGAACCCATTGGCTGCCGGTATCGGCACCCTGGGCTTCATCTTCGGTGCGTACCTGTCGGAGACCTTCCGGGGTGCGTTCATGGCGATCCCCAAGGGGCAGGCCGAAGCGGGCATGGCCTACGGCATGAGCCGGTTCCAGGTGTTCTTCCGGGTGATGGTGCCGCAGATGATTCGCCTGGCGATTCCGGGCTTCACCAACAACTGGCTGGTACTGACCAAGGCCACCGCGCTGATTTCGGTGGTGGGTCTGCAAGACATGATGTTCAAGGCCAAGCAGGCGGCCGACGCCACCCGCGAGCCTTTCACCTTCTTCCTCGCAGTGGCTGCCTTGTACCTGGTGATCACCAGTGTTTCGTTGCTGGCATTGCGTCACCTCGAGAAGCGCTACTCGGTAGGCGTAAGGGCGGCTGAGCTATGATCTTCGACTACAACGTCATCTGGGAGGCCCTGCCGCTGTACCTCGGCGGCCTGGTCACCACCCTCAAACTGCTCGCGCTGTCGCTGTTCTTCGGCTTGCTGTGTGCATTGCCGCTGGGGCTGATGCGTGTGTCGAAAAACGCCGTGGTCAACATGACGGCGTGGCTCTACACCTACGTGATCCGCGGCACGCCGATGCTGGTGCAGCTGTTCTTGATCTACTACGGCCTGGCGCAATTCCAGGCGGTGCGCGAAAGCTTCATGTGGCCATGGCTGTCCAGCGCGACGTTCTGCGCCTGCCTGGCCTTCGCGATCAACACCAGCGCCTACACCGCCGAAATCATCGCTGGCAGCCTGCGCGCGACGCCGAACGGCGAGATCGAAGCGGCCAAGGCCATGGGCATGTCGCGCTTCAAGATGTACAAGCGCATCCTGCTGCCGTCGGCCCTGCGCCGGGCGCTGCCGCAGTACAGCAACGAAGTGATCATGATGCTGCAGACCACCAGTCTGGCGTCCATCGTGACCCTGATCGACATCACCGGTGCCGCGCGCACGGTCAACGCCCAGTTCTACCTGCCGTTCGAGGCGTACATCACCGCCGGCGTGTTCTACCTGTGCCTGACCTTCATTCTGGTGAAACTGTTCAAGCTGGCCGAGCGCCGCTGGCTGGGCTACCTGGCCCCGCGGAAGCACTGATATGGAACGCATCGATCACGCATTGCCGTGGAGTCATCTGGGCAGCGAGCGCCATATTTCGGTGTTTCGCTACGGCAGTGGCGAGCGCAAGGCCTACATCCAGGCCAGCCTGCACGCCGATGAATTGCCGGGTATGCGCACCGCCTGGGCGTTGAAAAAACGCCTGGCCGAACTCGAAGCTCAAGGCGCGCTCAACGGCGTGATTGAACTGGTGCCGGTGGCCAATCCACTGGGGCTGGGGCAACTACTGCAAGGCAATCACCAAGGGCGTTTCGAGGCGGGCAGCGGCAAGAACTTCAACCGCGATTTCGTCGAACTCAGCGCGCCGGTTGCGGCTCAGCTCGACGGGCATCTGGGCGATGACCCGCACGCCAACATTCGTTTGATCCGCCAGGCCATGAGCGATCATCTGGCTGCCTTGCCCGAGGCAAGCAGCCAGTTGCAGGGCATGCAACGCATCCTGCTCAGCCACGCTTGCACCGCCGATGTGGTGCTGGATCTGCATTGCGATGCCGAAGCGGCGCTGCACATGTATGCCTTGCCGCAGCACTGGCCGCAGTGGCGTTCGCTGGCCGCGCATTTGAATGTGCGGGTCGGCTTGCTGGCGGAGGATTCCGGCGGCAGCTCCTTTGATGAAGCCTGTTCGTTGCCGTGGCTGCGTTTGTCGCGCTTGTTCCCGGATGCACAGATTCCGCTGGCGTGCCTGGCGACCACCCTCGAATTGGGCGGTCAGGCCGACACCGGTCGCGAGGCCACCGAAGCCTGGGCCGAGGGCATTCTGGCGTTCCTTGCCGAGCAAGGGCTGATCAGTGGCGAATGGCCTAAGCCTGCGCATGAACCTTGCGAAGGTATGCCGTTCGAAGGCACCGAATTGCTGTTCGCGCCGCACCCTGGCGTGATCAGTTACTTGCGCAAACCCGGCGAGTGGATCGAAGCCGGCGACGAAATTTTCGAAGTGATCGATCCGCTGGCGGATCGGGTCAGCACGGTGTGTGCTGGTACGTCCGGGGTGCTGTTTGCCATTGAACGGCTGCGATACGCCCAACCCGGTTTCTGGCTGGCCAAGGTGGCGGGGCGCGAAGCGCTGCGTCACGGGCGCTTGCTCAACGACTGACTGACTGCTTTTTGTGAGAACCGACCGCATGTACAAACTTGAAGTCCAAGACCTGCATAAACGCTATGGCAGTCACGAAGTGCTCAAGGGCGTGTCCCTGAAAGCGGCGGCTGGCGATGTGATCAGCATCATCGGCTCCAGTGGCTCCGGCAAAAGTACCTTCCTGCGCTGCATCAACCTGCTGGAGCAGCCGCACGCGGGCAAGATCCTGCTCAACAACGAAGAGTTGAAGCTGGTGGCGAACAAGGACGGCGGGCTCAAGGCTGCCGATCCGAAACAGCTGCAACGCATGCGTTCGCGCCTGTCGATGGTGTTCCAGCACTTCAACCTGTGGTCGCACATGACCGCGCTGGAAAACATCATGGAAGCGCCGGTCCATGTGCTGGGCGTGTCCAAGGCTGAAGCCCGCGAAAAGGCTGAGCTGTACCTGAACAAGGTGGGCGTGGCGCACCGCAAGGACGCTTACCCTGGGCATATGTCCGGCGGCGAGCAGCAGCGTGTGGCGATTGCCCGTGCGCTGGCGATGGAGCCGGAAGTCATGCTGTTCGACGAACCGACGTCGGCACTGGACCCGGAGCTGGTGGGTGACGTGTTGAAGGTGATGCAGGCCCTGGCCCAGGAAGGCCGGACCATGGTGGTGGTGACCCACGAAATGGGCTTCGCCCGTGAAGTGTCGAATCAGTTGGTGTTCCTGCATAAAGGTGTGGTCGAGGAGAGCGGCAACCCGCGTGAAGTGCTGGTGAACCCGCAGTCCGAGCGCTTGCAGCAATTCCTGTCGGGTAGCCTCAAGTAATCAGGGCTGCCGTTGTGCACCTGGATGGTGCATGCTTCGCAGTCTAAAGGCTGGCCCCGATCCCCTGTGGGAGCGGGCTTGCTCGCGATTGCGGTGTGACATCCAACTCGGATGTCGACTGATCCACCGCTTTCGCGAGCAGGCTCGCTCCTACAATTAGATCTTTGCCGGTTTGCGATTTGCGTTCATTTACGGGCTAGCATTGGCCCATGCTTTCATCACTGTTCTTCGTTTCGGATCGCCCGCCCATGACTGCCCATCGAATTGGTTTCCTGATTTGGCCCAGCACTAAAGCACTGACGCTGGCGCTGGCTGAGGAGGCCTTGCGTGTTGCCCAGCGTGTGCATCCGGAAGTGGTCTACGAGCTGTCCTTCCTGCAGGCCGAGGCGCCGGTAGATGGCGCCTGGCAATTGCCGGGCGAGGCCTGGAGCGGCAAGCTCGAGAATTTCCAGAAGCTGTTCCTGCTCGCCGACGAGCCGCCGACCGCCCTGGCGCCCGCGCTCAGCACGGCCCTCAAGCAACTGGTGCGTGCCGGTTGCGTGATCGGTGGCCTGTCTGCCGGTGTCTATCCGTTGGCGCAGCTGGGGTTGCTCGACGGTTATCGCGCCGCCGTGCACTGGCGCTGGCAGGATGATTTTGCCGAGCGTTTCCCGAAGGTTATCGCCACCAGTCATCTGTTCGATTGGGATCGTGATCGCTTGACCGCGTGCGGTGGCATGTCGGTACTCGATTTGCTGCTGGCGGTGCTAGCTCGGGATCACGGTGCGGAACTGGCCGGTGCAGTGTCGGAGGAGCTGGTGGTCGAGCGCATTCGTGAAGGCGGGGAGCGTCAGCGTATCCCGTTGCAGAATCGCCTCGGCTCCAGTCATCCGAAGCTCACCCAGGCGGTGCTGTTGATGGAGGCCAACATCGAGGAGCCGCTGACCACCGACGAAATCGCCCAGCACGTTTGCGTGTCCCGTCGTCAGCTGGAGCGGATCTTCAAGCAATACCTCAATCGAGTGCCGAGCCAGTACTACCTGGAACTGCGCCTGAACAAGGCCCGGCAGATGTTGATGCAGACCAGCAAGTCGATCATCCAGATCGGTTTGTCCTGTGGCTTCTCTTCGGGGCCGCATTTCTCCAGCGCCTACCGCAACTTCTTCGGCGCCACGCCGCGGGAAGATCGCAACCAGCGGCGTAGCAGCAGTCCTTTCGAATTGTCCTCCGTGCCTTCCGAGCGCGGTTGATTCCTGCCTGACCAGGCCATGGCGGTGTCGCCATGGCCGATCTGTAAACACTTCGTTAATCCCTCCTTATAGATGTCCGGCAATCGGCGGCATCTTGCGCACCTGCGGTAAATCAAATCCCTCCAAGCCTGCCGTTAACTGCCTCGTACAGTTAAACTGCGCCTTTGCGACCCTATATGTCGCATTGCCGTAAACCCGGGAAAAACCGGGGTTTGCGCTATAAGAAGTTGTCGCTTGGCGGCAAGGCCGGGCTGAAAACTGTCCTTACAATCCCCCCATCGCTCGCCAGTTTCAGGCGGGTGTTTTCTCTTCAGGAGACTCCGATGTCCGTTGAGCACGCTGCGGTAGAACGCGCCGATTTCGACCAGGTAATGGTTCCCAACTACGCGCCTGCCGCTTTCATTCCGGTACGTGGCGAAGGCTCCCGCGTCTGGGACCAGTCCGGCCGCGAGCTGATCGACTTCGCCGGCGGGATTGCCGTAAACGTATTGGGCCATGCGCATCCGGCGCTGGTCGGTGCCTTGACCGAGCAAGCCAACAAGCTGTGGCACGTGTCCAACGTGTTCACCAACGAACCGGCCCTGCGCCTGGCCCACAAGCTGGTTGATGCCACCTTTGCCGAGCGTGCCTTCTTCTGCAACTCCGGCGCCGAAGCCAACGAGGCCGCCTTCAAGCTGGCCCGTCGTGTCGGTTTCGACCGTTTCGGCAGCGAGAAGTACGAAATCATCGCCGCGCTCAACAGCTTCCATGGCCGCACCCTGTTCACCGTGAACGTCGGTGGCCAGTCGAAGTACTCCGACGGCTTCGGTCCGAAAATCACCGGTATCACCCATGTGCCGTACAACGATCTGGCCGCGCTGAAAGCCGCCATTTCCGACAAGACCTGTGCTGTGGTGCTGGAGCCGATCCAGGGCGAAAGCGGTGTGATCCCGGCTGAACTCGAATACCTGCAAGGTGCCCGCGAACTGTGCACCGCGCATAACGCACTGCTGATCTTCGACGAAGTGCAAACCGGCATGGGCCGTACCGGCAAACTGTTTGCCTATCAGCACTACGGCGTGATCCCGGACATCCTGACCAGCGCCAAGAGCCTGGGCGGCGGTTTCCCGATCGCAGCCATGCTGACCACCGAAGACCTGGCCAAGCATCTGGTCGTCGGCACTCACGGCACCACCTACGGCGGCAACCCGCTGGCGTGCGCCGTGGCCGGTGCGGTGATGGACGTGATCAACACCCCTGAAGTGCTGGCGGGCGTGAATGCCAAGCACGACAAGTTCAAGGCGCGCCTGGAGCAGATCGGCGAGAAGTACGGCCTGTTCACTCAGGTACGTGGCCTGGGTCTGTTGATTGGTTGCGTCTTGAGCGATGCCTGGAAAGGCAAGGCCAAGGACATCTTCAACGCCGCTGAAAAAGAAGGCCTGATGGTGCTGCAAGCCGGTCCTGACGTGGTGCGTTTCGCGCCAAGCCTGGTGGTTGAAGACGCCGATATCGATGCCGGCCTGGACCGCTTCGAACGTGCTGCGGCAAAACTGACGCAAGCCTGATAGACCCTTCGGCGCCTGAGAATTCGGGCGTCGATCCAAATTTTGATACCGGTCCCGCTTTTCTGTAGGAGCGAGCCTGCTCGCGATGGTGTGTCAGTCGACATCATTGTTGCTGATCCACCATCGCGAGCAGGCTCGCTCCTACAAGGGGCCGGCTTATTTCCCTCAAGAGTTGAAAAAAGGAGTGACACCATGCTGGTGATGCGCCCCGCGCAAATGGCTGATCTGGGCGAGGTACAGCGTCTGGCTGCGGACAGCCCGATTGGTGTCACTTCCTTGCCGGATGACGTTGAACGCCTGAGCGACAAGATCGCCGCGAGCGAAGCCTCGTTCGCCGCCGAAGTCAGTTTCAACGGTGAAGAAAGCTACTTCTTCGTCCTCGAAGACACGACCACCGGCAAGCTCGTCGGTTGCTCGGCCATCGTGGCGTCAGCCGGTTATTCCGAGCCGTTCTACAGCTTCCGTAACGAAACCTTCGTGCACGCCTCCCGCGAGCTGAAGATTCACAACAAGATTCACGTGCTCTCCCAGTGCCATGACCTGACCGGCAACAGCTTGCTGACCAGCTTCTACGTGCAGCGCGAGCTGGTGGGTTCGCCCTGGGCCGAGCTCAATTCCCGTGGTCGCCTGCTGTTCGTGGCCAGCCATCCGGAGCGCTTTGCCGATGCCGTGGTCACCGAGATCGTCGGTTACAGCGATGAAAACGGCGACTCGCCGTTCTGGGATGCCATTGGCCGCAACTTCTTCGACCTCAACTACGCTGAAGCCGAGCGTTTGTGCGGCCTGAAGAGCCGTACGTTCCTGGCCGAGCTGATGCCGCACTACCCGATCTACGTGCCACTGCTGCCGGACTCCGCTCAGGAAGCCATGGGCCAGGTGCACCCACGGGCGCAGATCACCTTCGACATCCTGATGCGCGAAGGCTTCGAGACCGATCACTACATCGACATTTTCGACGGCGGCCCGACCCTGCACGCTCGCGTATCGGGGATCCGTTCGATCGCCCAGAGCCGCGTGGTGCCGGTGAAGATCGGCGAGCCGGCCAAGGGTGTCGGTCGTCAATACCTGGTGGCCAATGCCCAGTTGCAGGATTACCGCGCCGTGTTGCTCGAACTCGATTACGCGCCGGGCAAACCCGTGACCCTGGATCTGGAAGCCGCCGAAGCCCTGGGCGTTGGTGAAGGTGCCAGCGTGCGCCTGGTGGCAGTTTAAGGCCGGTCTGAAAGCATTCTGCAAAGCAGCGAAGTTTCGCGGGTGGCGTTGGCGGCCCGTTTGAGGAGATAGCATGATCGTTCGTCCCGTACGCAGCAGCGATTTACCCGCTCTGATCGACCTGGCCCGCAGCACCGGCACCGGCCTGACCACCTTGCCGGCCAACGAAGAGCGCCTGACTCATCGGGTCGGCTGGGCCGAGAAGACCTTCCGCGGCGAAGCCGGGCGGGGCGATGCGGACTACCTGTTCGTGCTCGAAGACGACAACGGTCGTGTGGTGGGTATTTCCGCGATCGCCGGTGCCGTCGGCCTGCGTGAGCCCTGGTACAACTTCCGCGTCGGTCTGACCGTCAGCGCTTCGCAAGAACTGAATATCTATCGGGAAATCCCGACGCTGTTCCTGGCCAACGACCTGACCGGCAATTCCGAGCTGTGCTCATTGTTCCTGCACGCCGATTACCGCACCGGCCTCAACGGCCGCATGCTGTCCAAGGCGCGGATGCTGTTCATCGCCGAGTTCCCGGACCTGTTCGGCAACAAGATCATCGCCGAGATGCGCGGCGTTTCCGATGAAGCCGGGCGTTCGCCGTTCTGGGAAAGCCTGGGCCGGCACTTCTTCAAGATGGAATTCAGCCAGGCTGATTACCTCACCGGTGTGGGCAACAAGGCGTTCATCGCCGAACTGATGCCGAAATTCCCGCTGTACACCTGCTTCCTGTCGCCGGACGCGCGCAACGTGATCGGCCAGGTGCACCCGGACACTGAGCCTGCGCTGTCGATGCTCAAGAGCGAAGGTTTCAGCTATCAGGGTTACGTCGACATTTTCGACGCGGGCCCTGCCATCGAATGCGAAACCGGCAAGATCCGCGCGGTGCGCGACAGCCAGGCGCTGGTGCTGGCCATCGGCACACCGGGCGATGACGCCACGCCGTTCATTATTCATAACCGCAAGCGCGAAGACTGCCGCATCACTGCCGCACCCGCACGCTTCGCCGCGGGCACGCTGGTGGTCGATCCGCTGACCGCCAAACGTCTTCAACTCAACGCCGGCGATCAGGTGCGCGCCGTTCCGTTGTCCGCTGCTCGGGAGTCGAAATAATGAAGTCGCTTTACATCGCAGGTGAATGGCTGGACGGTCAGGGCGAAGCCTTTGAGTCGTTGAACCCGGTGACCCAGCAAGTGCTGTGGTCCGGCAATGGCGCCACGGCCGCCCAGGTCGAGTCGGCCGTGCAGGCTGCGCGCCAGGCATTCCCGGGTTGGGCTCGTCGCACGCTGGAAGAACGTATTTCGGTGCTGGAAGCCTTTGCCGCCACCCTGAAGAAACACGCGGACGAACTGGCGCGCACCATCGGTGAGGAAACCGGTAAACCGCTGTGGGAATCGGCGACCGAAGTCACCAGCATGGTCAACAAGATCGCGATCTCGGTGCAGAGCTACCGCGAACGTACCGGTGAGAAGAGCGGCCCGTTGGGCGACGCCACCGCTGTGTTGCGTCACAAGCCACATGGCGTTGTCGCCGTGTTCGGTCCTTACAACTTCCCCGGTCACTTGCCGAACGGGCATATCGTTCCGGCGCTGCTGGCCGGTAACAGCGTGCTGTTCAAACCGAGCGAACTGACGCCGAAAGTCGCCGAGCTGACGGTCAAGTGCTGGATCGAGGCTGGCCTGCCGGCGGGCGTACTGAACCTGCTGCAGGGTGCTCGCGAAACCGGTATCGCCCTGGCGGCGAATCCTGGCATCGACGGTCTGTTCTTCACCGGTTCCAGCCGTACCGGCAATCACCTGCACAATCAATTTGCCGGTCGTCCGGACAAGATCCTCGCGCTGGAGATGGGCGGCAACAACCCACTGGTGGTCGATGAAGTCGCCGATGTGGATGCCGCGGTTTACACCATCATTCAGTCGGCGTTCATCTCTGCCGGCCAACGCTGCACTTGTGCACGCCGCTTGCTGGTGCCGCAAGGCGCCTGGGGCGATGCGTTGCTGGCGCGGCTGGTGGCGGTCAGTTCGACCATCGACGTGGGCGCTTTCGACCAGCAGCCGGCGCCGTTCATGGGCTCGGTGATTTCCCTTGGCGCGGCGAAAGCCTTGATGGACGCCCAGGAACACCTGCTGGCCAACGGCGCGGTGGCCTTGCTGGAAATGACCCAGCCTCAGGCCCAGGCTGCCTTGCTGACCCCTGGCATTCTCGACGTGACCGCCGTGGCCGAGCGCCCGGACGAAGAGCTGTTCGGGCCGTTGCTGCAAGTGATCCGCTACGCTGATTTTGCAGCGGCGATCGCTGAAGCCAACGACACGGCCTACGGCTTGGCGGCCGGCCTGCTGTCGGACTCCGAAGCACGCTACCAGCAATTCTGGCTGGAAAGCCGCGCCGGCATCGTCAACTGGAACAAGCAACTGACTGGTGCTGCCAGCAGCGCGCCGTTCGGCGGCGTGGGCGCCTCGGGCAACCATCGCGCCAGTGCCTATTACGCGGCGGACTACTGCGCGTACCCGGTGGCCTCGCTGGAGACGCCGAGCCTGGTGTTGCCCGGCGCATTGACCCCAGGCGTGCGGATGTCGTAACGCCCAATCGCGGGCAAGCCTTGCTCCCACAGGTTTGCGCAATCCTTGTAGGAGCAAGGCTTGCCCGCGATGGCCGCGACGCGGTCTTACTGAATTGTTACCTGAAGCCTATAACAAACAGATTCTCGTGGAGCCTCGCTGATGAAATCCTATGAAGTCAATTTCGACGGTCTAGTGGGGCCGACCCATAACTACGGCGGTTTGTCCTACGGCAACGTCGCGTCCCAGAGCAACAGCCAGCAGGCGTCGAACCCCAAGGAAGCGGCGCTGCAGGGCCTGGCGAAAATGAAAGCGCTGATGGACATGGGCTTTCAGCAAGGCGTGCTGGCCCCGCAGGAACGCCCGGACGTGGCCGCGCTGCGTCGCCTGGGCTTCAGCGGCACTGACGCGCAAGTGATCGAGCGCGCCGCGAAAGACGCGATGCCGCTGCTGGTCGCCAGCTGCTCGGCGTCGAGCATGTGGGTGGCCAACGCCGCCACCGTCAGCCCGAGCGCCGACACCGCGGACGGCCGCGTGCATTTCACCGCCGCCAACCTCAACTGCAAATACCACCGCAGCATCGAGCACCCGACCACCAGCCGCGTGCTGGGCGCGATGTTTGCCGACCAGAAGCACTTTGCGCATCACGCCGCCTTGCCGGCCGTGGCGCAGTTCGGTGACGAAGGCGCGGCCAACCACACGCGTTTCTGCCGTGAGTACGGCGAAGCGGGCGTCGAGTTCTTCGTGTTCGGTCGCAGTGCCTTCGACACCCGTTACCCGGCGCCGCAGAAGTACCCGGCGCGCCAGACCCTCGAAGCGTCCCAGGCGGTTGCCCGTCTGCACGGTTTGAAGGATGACGGCGTGGTCTACGCTCAGCAGAACCCGTCGGTGATCGATCAGGGCGTGTTCCACAACGACGTGATCGCCGTGGGTAATGGCGAAGTGCTGTTCTATCACGAGGATGCGTTCCTCGAGACCGACAAGATGCTGGCTGAGCTTTCGAGCAAACTGGCCAAGGTCGGCGGGAAATTCCAGTCGGTGTGCGTACCACGCTCGGCGGTCAGCGTTGAAGATGCAGTTCGCTCGTACCTGTTCAACAGCCAACTGTTGTCGCGTCCTGACGGCAGCATGCTGTTGATCGTGCCGGAAGAGTGCCGTGGCAACGAGCGTGTGTGGCAATACCTGCAGGGCCTGACCAGCTCCGGCGGCCTGATTCGTGAAGTGAAGGTGTTCGATCTCAAGCAAAGCATGCAGAACGGCGGTGGCCCGGCTTGCCTGCGGTTGCGCGTGGCACTCAATGAAACCGAACTGGCGGCGGTCAACCCAGGCGTTATCATGACGGCGCCGCTGTATGGCACTTTGACCGAATGGGTCAACAAGCACTACCGCGACCGCATGACCGAAAACGATCTGGCGGACCCGCAATTGCTGCTTGAGTGCCGGACGGCACTGGATGAACTGACGCAAATCCTTAAACTGGGCGCGGTTTATCCATTCCAGATCAATTGATCGACGGCGCGCCCTCGGGCCCGGGGGCGCGCCGCTTCATCTCCAATGAGAGCGTAATGACATGAGCGACAAACTGCAGCTGATCCTTGAAGACACCGACGGCACGCAACTGGAAACGTCCTGCACCCGCGTCGCGGTCATGTGGCAAGGCAAAGAGCTGTGGATCCAGCAGGACGGCCGCGGCCAGCTGCTGATCGGCGTGGACGTCGAAGAAGACGACGAAGAATACGCCAACCTGCTGTTGCGCCCATTGGCGACTAATCTGGTAAGTCTGCAACTGGAGATGGAACCGGCTGACATCGGCGGCGATGACGGTCACGTTCACGGCCCGGATTGCAATCACGACCACTAAGGAAACCGCTCTATGCTCGCCCTCGGCAAACTGCTTGAACTGACCCTCGCCGGCCGCGAACCGGCGGAGAAGACTCAACTGACTGTCGAAGGCGTGCGCATGCGCTGGTTGAGCGAGGGTGCGCTGGAAGTGCGGCCACCCGAAGCCCGTGACAATGGCCTGGACCTGCTGCTGTCGGCAGGGATCCACGGCAACGAAACAGCACCGATCGAACTGCTCGACCGGCTGCTGCATGACATCGCTCGCGGCGATCTCAAGCCGCGTGCACGCATTCTGTTCCTGTTCGGCAACCCCGACGCCATTCGTCGCGGCGAGCGTTTCGTCGAGCAGGACGTCAATCGGCTGTTCAACGGCCGTCATGAACAAAGCAGCGGCAATGAAGCCCTGCGCGCCTGCGAGCTGGAGCGCCTGGCCGCCAGTTTCTTCAGCCTGCCGGATCGCCAGCGCCTGCACTACGACCTGCACACGGCGATTCGTGGTTCGAAAATCGAGCAGTTCGCCTTATACCCGTGGAAGGAGGGGCGCCAGCATTCACGCCAGGAGCTGGCTCGCCTGCGCGCCGCCGGCATGGAGGCGGTGCTGCTGCAGAACAAGCCGTCCATCGTGTTCAGCTCTTATACCTACGACAAGCTGGGTGCCGAGTCCTTCACCCTTGAATTGGGCAAGGCGCGGCCATTCGGGCAGAACGACGGGGTTAACGTCTCGCTGCTGGAAAACCGCCTGAAGCAGATCATCGAAGGCACCGAGCCGGACTTGACCGAGGCGGCACTGGACGGTTTGCAGCTGTTCAGCGTGGCGCGGGAAATCATCAAGCACAGCGACAGCTTCCGCCTGAACCTGCCGGCGGATATCGAGAATTTTTCGCAGCTGGACGTGGGTTATCTGCTGGCGGAAGACATCGCCAACACCCGCTGGATCATCGAGGAGGAGGGCGCCCGGATCATCTTCCCGAACCCCAAGGTGAAGAATGGTCTGCGGGCCGGCATCCTGGTCGTTCCGACCAGCGACGAAAACCTGGCCTGAAAACACCGCCGTACTCTGTAGGAGCGAGCCTGCTCGCGATGGTCGCAAGACCGCCGCGGGGTATCAGATTGCCCGCGTCATCGTTGACGACCATCGCGAGCAGGCTCGCTCCTACAGTGGGTTTTGTCGTTAGACGGCTACCGCACGCGGCTCGGTGCGGCGCAACGCGCGAATCTTGCTCAGTGTGTCGGCACACGTCTTAGCCGCTTCCTGGCCCTTGTGCACGAAATGCTCGAAGAAGAACTTATGGTGCAGTTCTTCACCAGCATGGAAGTGGTGCGGGGTTAAAGACACCGAAAACACCGGCACTTCGGTTTCCAGTTGAACCTGCATCAGGCCGCTGACCACGGATTGGGCGACGAATTCGTGGCGATAGATCCCGCCGTCCACCACCAGGGCTGCGGCGACAATCCCGGCATAACGGCCGGTCTTGGCCAGCAACTTGGCGTGCAGGGGCATTTCGAAGGCACCGCCGACTTCGAAGAAATCGATGTCGGATTCCTGATAACCCTGGGCAATCATTTCGGCGACGAAGCCTTTACGGCTCTGGTCGACAATATCCTTGTGCCAGCAGGCCTGAATGAACGCAACGCGCTCGCCATGAGGGTGTTTGCTTTTGCTGTCGATTGCGGTGGGTTGCATGTTCTGACTCCTGTTTGTGTGAAAAACAGGGCGTTATGAATCGAAGGGGATTTCAGGGTACGCACGCTCGCACGAATGCTACAAACGGCCCATCGGTAACAATCCCGTTCTCTCTTCATCCGGACTATGACCGTCGGCCCCGGGATCGCACCGGGTCTGCTGACCTTGATGGCCGTCACCGCCAAAGCGGTACCGTCACCAAGCGCTCGCGGGCTATGCGCATTGCGCGCAATTACCGCCGGTGGGGAGTTGCACCCCGCCCTGAGAACGTTTTTGCCGCCAGAATGTTTGGCGGCGCAGCGTTTTTAACACATATTTCCTGCCTGCGCATTGATGCTTTCAGATGATTCTCATCGACTTTTTCGCTGGATTAATCCGCCTTTTCCTTGCCCGAGGGTTGATTAATCATCGGCATGACCGCAGTAATTCCTACCTGAAAGGGATTTCCCCCTGCTAACCGAGGCCAGATTCATGAGCGTTATCGATCTTCGCAGCGACACCGTCACTCAACCGTCCGCCGGGATGCTCGACGCGATGGCCACCGCGGCCACCGGGGACGACGTTTATGGCGAAGATCCGACGGTCAATCGACTGGAAGCCGAACTGGCCAAGCGCCTGGGCTTTGCCGCCGCGCTGTTTGTCCCGAGCGGAACCATGAGCAACCTGCTGGGTTTGATGGCCCACTGCGAGCGCGGTGACGAGTACATCGTCGGGCAGCAGGCGCATACCTATAAATATGAGGGCGGCGGTGCGGCGGTGCTGGGTTCGATTCAGCCCCAGCCGCTGGAAGTGCAGGCCGATGGTTCGCTGGAGCTGGCGCAGGTCGCAGCGGCGATCAAGCCGGACGACTTTCACTTTGCCCGCACACGCCTGCTGGCCCTGGAAAACACCATGCAGGGCAAGGTGCTGCCACTGGAGTATCTGGCCCGGGCCCGCAGCTTCACCCGTGAGCACGGCTTGCAACTGCATCTGGACGGCGCGCGTCTGTATAACGCGGCGGTCAAGTTGGGGGTTGATGCGCGGGAAATTACTCAGCATTTCGATTCGGTCTCGGTGTGCCTGTCCAAAGGCCTCGGCGCGCCGGTCGGCTCGGTGCTGTGTGGTTCGCAGGAGCTGATCGCCAAAGCGCGACGCCTGCGCAAGATGGTCGGTGGCGGCATGCGCCAGGCCGGGATCCTGGCGGCGGCGGGCTTGTATGCGCTGGATCACAACGTCCAGCGCCTGGCGGACGATCACGCCAATGCCCAGCGACTGGCCGAAGGCCTGCGCGCGGCAGGGTATGAAGTCGAACCGGTGCAGACCAACATGGTGTACGTGAACATCGGCGATAAGGCCGAAGCGCTCAAGGCGTATGCGGCCGAGCGCGGCATCACATTAAGCGCTGCCGCCCGTCTGCGGATGGTCACGCACATGGACGTCAGCGGTGATCAAATCGAGCAGGTCGTCGCGACATTCGTCGACTTTTCGCGTAAGTGATAGCGTTAGCACGCCAATTGACCGTTTCTATCGTATAAACACGCTGTACCCCGCGCGCAGGGCCGATATAATGCGGCCCTTTGCCGTCGTTTCGTCCGTTGACGTTTCGAACAGGCCTTTGGCCGCAGCCTCCGTGGAAGAACCTAATGAAAAGCGCAGAAATCCGTGAAGCCTTCCTTCGCTTCTTCGAAGAGCAAGGCCACACCCGTGTAGCCTCCAGCTCTTTGATTCCGGGCAACGACCCAACCCTGCTGTTCACCAACGCGGGGATGAACCAGTTCAAGGACTGCTTCCTGGGCCAGGAAAAGCGCGCGTACACCCGCGCTGTCAGCAGCCAGAAGTGCGTGCGCGCCGGTGGCAAGCACAACGACCTGGAAAACGTCGGCTATACCGCTCGTCACCACACATTCTTCGAAATGCTGGGTAACTTCAGCTTCGGCGATTACTTCAAGCGTGATGCCATCACCTACGCCTGGACCTTCCTGACCTCTGACAAGTGGCTGAACCTGCCGAAGGAAAAGCTGTGGGTCACCGTCTACGCCAGCGATGACGAGGCGTACGACATCTGGACCAAGGAAATCGGCGTGCCGGCCGAGCGCATGGTTCGTATCGGCGACAACAAGGGCGCGCCGTACGCATCGGACAATTTCTGGACCATGGGCGATACCGGCCCGTGCGGTCCTTGCACCGAGATTTTCTACGATCACGGCGCCGACATCTGGGGCGGCCCACCGGGCTCGCCGGAAGAAGACGGCGACCGCTACATCGAAATCTGGAACAACGTGTTCATGCAGTTCAACCGCACCGCCGATGGCGTGTTGCACCCGCTGCCAGCGCCGTCGGTAGACACCGGCATGGGCCTGGAGCGGATCAGTGCCGTGCTGCAGCACGTTCACTCGAACTATGAAATCGACCTGTTCCAGAGCCTGCTGAACGCATCGGCCAAGGCCATTGGCTGCACCAACGACGCCCAGGCTTCCCTGAAAGTCGTGGCCGACCACATTCGTTCCTGCGGTTTCCTGATTGCCGATGGCGTGCTGCCGTCCAACGAAGGCCGTGGCTATGTACTGCGCCGGATCATTCGTCGCGCTTGCCGTCATGGCAACAAGCTGGGCGCCAAGGGCAGCTTCTTCTATCAGATCGTCGCAGCCCTGGTTGCCGAGATGGGCGAAGCCTTCCCTGAGCTGAAATCCCAGCAGGCGCACATCGAGCGCGTGCTGAAAGCCGAAGAAGAGCAGTTCGCCAAGACCCTGGAGCAGGGCTTGAAGATCCTCGAGCAGGATCTGGCCGAGCTCAAGGGTGACGTGGTGCCGGGCGACGTGGTGTTCAAACTGTACGACACCTACGGTTTCCCGATGGACCTGACCGGCGACATCGCTCGCGAGCGCAGCCTGACCATCGACGAAGCAGGTTTCGAGCGTGAAATGGAAGCCCAGCGCGTCCGTGCCCGTTCCGCCAGTTCCTTCGGCATGGACTACAACAGCCTGGTCAAGGTCGATGTCGACACCGAGTTCACCGGTTACCACGCCACCAGCGGCTCGGCGAAAGTCGTTGCTATCTATAAGGATGGGCAGTCGGTCGACGTATTGAATGAAGGCGAAGAAGGCGTCGTGGTGCTGAACCAGACTCCGTTCTATGCCGAATCCGGTGGCCAGGTTGGCGACTGTGGTTACCTGCAGGCCGGCGCTTCGCGTTTCGAAGTGCGCGATACCACCAAGACTGGCGGTGCTTTCCTGCATCACGGTGCCCTGGTCCGTGGCAGCCTGTTGATCGGTGCACCGGTGGAAACCCACGTCGAAGCCGACGTGCGTCACGCCACTTCGCTGAACCACTCGGCCACTCACTTGCTGCACGCGGCTTTGCGCAAAGTGCTGGGCGATCACGTTCAGCAGAAGGGCTCGCTGGTGGACAGTCAGCGCCTGCGTTTCGACTTCAGTCACTTCGAGGCGATCAAGCCTGAGCAGATCAAGGCGCTGGAAGACATCGTCAACGCCGAGATCCGCAAGAACTCCGCTGTTGAAACCGAAGAAACCGATATCGATACCGCCAAGAAGAAAGGCGCCATGGCGCTGTTCGGCGAGAAGTACGGCGACAGCGTGCGCGTGCTGAGCATGGGCGGTGATTTCTCCGTCGAGCTGTGTGGCGGTATCCACGCCAAGCGCACCGGCGACATCGGCCTGCTGAAAATCATCAGCGAAGGCGGTGTGGCTGCGGGTGTACGTCGTATCGAGGCCGTCACCGGTGCCGCGGCACTGGCCTACTTGAATGCGGCGGAAGAACAACTCAAGGAAGCGGCCAGCCTGGTCAAGGGCAGCCGCGACAACCTGATCGACAAACTGTCGGCTGTGCTGGAGCGCAACCGTCTGCTGGAGAAGCAACTCGAGCAGTTGCAGGCCAAGGCAGCCAGTGCGGCGGGCGACGATCTGTCGGCTTCCGCTCTGGATGTCAAAGGCGCGAAAGTGCTGGCTGCGCGTCTGGATGGCCAGGATGGCAAGGCGCTGCTGGCGCTGGTCGATCAGCTGAAAAACAAACTCGGCCGCGCAGTGATCCTGCTCGGCAGTGTCCATGAGGATAAGGTCGTTCTGGTTGCAGGCGTAACCAAAGACCTGACTGGCCAACTCAAAGCCGGTGATTTGATGAAGCAAGCTGCTGCGGCAGTGGGTGGGAAGGGCGGTGGTCGTCCAGACATGGCGCAAGGCGGTGGTACCGACGCTGGCGCGCTGGATGCGGCACTGGCGCTGACCGTTCCATTTGTAGAGCAGGGTCTATAAGGCAGCGTGTCCGGCCCGCAGTCTAGTGGCGGGCCGGATCGCTGTTTGAGTGTTTATTTGGGCGCCCTTCATGGGCAGAGGCGGCTTTGAAATGGCTTTGATCGTACAGAAATTTGGAGGCACCTCGGTCGGCACTGTCGAGAGAATCGAGCAGGTCGCCGACAAGGTTAAGAAATTCCGCGATGCCGGCGATGACCTGGTGGTTGTGCTGTCTGCAATGAGCGGCGAAACCAACCGTCTGATCGATCTGGCCAAGCAAATCAGTGGCGACGGCCAGCCAGTTCCCCGCGAGCTGGATGTGATCGTGTCCACCGGTGAGCAGGTGACGATTGCCCTGTTGGCCATGGCGCTGATCAAGCGTGGTGTGCCAGCGGTGTCCTACACCGGCAACCAGGTTCGGATCCTGACGGATAGCGCGCACAATAAAGCGCGTATCTTGCAGATTGATGACCAGAAGATTCGCGGCGACCTGAAGGCTGGTCGCGTCGTCGTCGTCGCCGGTTTCCAGGGCGTCGACGAGCACGGCAACATCACCACCCTCGGTCGTGGCGGTTCCGACACCACCGGCGTGGCGCTGGCGGCGGCCTTGAAGGCTGACGAGTGCCAGATCTACACCGACGTCGATGGTGTCTACACCACCGACCCGCGCGTGGTGTCCGTGGCCCAGCGCCTGGACAAGATCACCTTCGAAGAGATGCTGGAAATGGCCAGCCTCGGTTCCAAGGTATTGCAGATCCGAGCGGTGGAATTCGCCGGCAAGTACAACGTCCCGCTGCGCGTATTGCACAGCTTCAAGGAGGGTCCGGGCACCCTCATTACTATTGATGAAGAGGAAACCATGGAACAGCCGATCATTTCCGGCATCGCCTTCAACCGCGATGAAGCCAAGCTGACCATCCGTGGCGTGCCAGACACCCCGGGCGTTGCATTCAAGATTCTCGGCCCGATCAGCGCCGCGAACATCGAAGTCGACATGATCGTGCAGAACGTTGCGCACGATAACACCACCGACTTCACCTTCACCGTGCACCGCAACGACTACCAGGCCGCCCAGGGTGTGCTGGAAAACACCGCTCGCGAGATCGGTGCCCGTGAAGTCGTTGGCGACACCAAGATCGCCAAGGTATCGATCGTCGGCGTTGGCATGCGTTCTCACGCAGGCGTAGCCAGCCGCATGTTCGAATCCCTGGCCAAGGAAAGCATCAACATCCAGATGATCTCGACTTCGGAAATCAAAGTCTCCGTAGTGATCGAAGAGAAGTACCTGGAACTGGCTGTGCGCGCCCTGCACACGGCTTTCGATCTGGACGCACCGGCCCGCCAGGGCGAGTGATGCGTTTGCCAAAAGGCGCGGTCTGAACCGCGCCTTTTGTTTTTTTTAATGGCGTGACCCTCGAAGCTGTTCTTTTGCTCGCGTTAGTCAATACTCTGGCATGTAGGCCTCAGCCGATTTGGCTGTAGGCTTTTTGCTTTTTTTTTGCAGACTGCTGTTCCTGAAATGAAATGCGTGAGGTGAAAGGTATGCTGATTTTGACTCGTCGCTGCGCAGAAAGCCTGATTATTGGTGATGGCGAAATCACCGTGACCGTGCTCGGCGTCAAAGGAAATCAAGTGCGTATCGGGGTCAACGCCCCGAAAGAGGTAGCTGTCCACCGTGAGGAAATCTACCTTCGCATCAAGAAAGAGAAGGACGAAGAACCAAGCCATTAATTTTTATCGTTTTTTATGTTTGCAAACGGGGAAGAAGCTGGTTAATATACGCCCCGTGTTGCGGAGAGCTGGCCGAGTGGCCGAAGGCGCTCCCCTGCTAAGGGAGTACACCTCAAAAGGGTGTCGGGGGTTCGAATCCCCCGTTCTCCGCCATTATTTTCGTAGTACGTTGTAATCTGGCTTCTTCGGTAAGTTGTTGAAATTACTAGAAAAAAGCGCTTTACAAACAGATTTAACGGCCTATAATGCGCGGCAACAAATGCACTCGTAGCTCAGCTGGATAGAGTACTCGGCTACGAACCGAGCGGTCACAGGTTCGAATCCTGTCGAGTGCACCATTTAAGGGTTGCTTATAGCGATATAAGTAAGTCGGCTTCAACCAGTTGTGGTCTGGTCTAAAAACACAAAATGCACTCGTAGCTCAGCTGGATAGAGTACTCGGCTACGAACCGAGCGGTCACAGGTTCGAATCCTGTCGAGTGCACCATACAACAGAAAGCCCGCATTTAATGCGGGCTTTTTGCCGTCTGGGATTTGGCTTTTCCTTTCGTACATCCTCTCTCATCGAATTCAATCTGTGCACTACGTCCTCGCTTGGAGTCGTAGCGGTAGCGGGTGCTCGAATTCCGAATACTGATCTGGTCGGGCTTGCCGAGTGCGCTTTCGACATCTTGCGGGCTCATGCCGGCGATGATCCGTTTACTCATGATTGCCGCGCGCCGTTCCGCGGCGCTGATCAGGTTTCCACATTTGTCCTCGGTCTGGCCTGCAACAACGGGCTCTCGTCTTTTGATGGTCCTGACTGGTGTGTTGCGAGGCTCCGCTTCAGGCATGAGTGCCGTCATGTTGCTTGGTGTGAAGGTTTGTAGTTCCTGACGCGAGTAGCTTTCGCCGATTGCGCAGCTCAGTGTGGTGAAGGTGATCTGCCCGTTGGCGGCCTCACAGCGGTGAATGGTCGTGGCAATTGACCAGGACGGGAAGAGCAGGGCGGTAATGAATAAGTACTGTGAGCTCGATTGCATTGAATGTCCTCCGTGACGATTCTTCATAAGCGTAGCCTGCGCATTTTTCCCGGCAGTGTGCTTTCTTTTCAGGATGAGTCGTCGGAGATTCAAGGATCAGAGCGTTGCTCAGGTTTGTCTTGCAAGCGCTTGTTTCATCCGCGATTTTTTAACATTTAAAACACTCAGGCGGTGTATCATTGCGCCCGTCAGCCCCGCCGGGGCTTGTGGAATACCTCCATGGACTTACCCAGTAGTTACTCAGTAAACAGATTTTCCAATCACGAATTGACTGATTGATCCTTCCGGCGTGCTCCTCTGCTGGGAGTGGAGTTCGCCTATGTCTGAAAATGAAGTAAAAAAAACGCAGGAAAGCTTGCAGGACCGCCTCGCTCAAGTCATTGAGCTGTTGCAGCGTCAGCGAGTGGTCGAAGACCTGACTCACCGCCAGGAAGGCCCGCATCACGATCGGGTCGAGAACCTGGTTCACCGGCAAAACCTCGTCGAGTTGCAGCGCAAGCTCGATGACCTGCACTCCGCCGACGTCGCCTACATCCTCGAAGCCTTGCCGTTGGACGATCGTCTGACGCTCTGGCAATTGGTCAAGGCCGATCGTGACGGCGACATTCTTCTCGAAGTATCCGACTCGGTCCGTGAAACCCTGATCGCCGACATGGACGATCACGAGCTTCTGGCTGCGGCCAAGGACATGGATGCCGACGAACTTGCGGACCTGGCTTCCGAGCTGCCGCGAGATGTCGTTCACGAGTTGATGGAAACGCTGGACCAGCAACAGCGCGAGCGTGTGCGTTCCGCTCTGTCCTATGACGAGGAGCAGGTCGGTGCGTTGATGGACTTCGAGATGGTGACGATCCGTGAGGATGTCAGTCTTGAAGTGGTATTGCGTTACTTGCGTCGTCTCAAGGAACTTCCTGGTCATACCGACAAACTCTTCGTGGTTGATTACGACGGCGTCCTGAAGGGGGTTTTGCCGATCAAGCGTTTGCTGGTCAACGATCCGGAGAAACAGGTTTCTGAAGTCATGGCCAGCGATCCGGTGAGTTTCCACCCGGACGAAGAAGCCTACGATGCTGCGCAAGCATTCGAGCGTTACGATCTGATTTCCGCCCCCGTGGTCGACAAGAACGGCAAGCTGATTGGTCGTCTGACCATCGATGAAATGGTCGACCTGATTCGTGAGGAGAGCGAAAGCGAAGTTCTCAACATGGCGGGTCTGCGCGAAGAGGAAGACATCTTCGCGTCGGTCTGGAAGTCGCTGCGTAACCGCTGGGCCTGGCTGGCAATCAACCTGATCACGGCGTTCGTCGCATCTCGGGTGATTGGCCTTTTTGAAGGGTCGATCGAGAAGCTCGTGGCGCTCGCGGCATTGATGCCAATCGTAGCGGGAATAGGTGGGAATTCGGGTAACCAGACTATCACCATGATTGTCCGTGCCATGGCGCTGGACCAGGTAAGTACCGGCAATACCTCACGACTAATGCGTAAAGAGTTGGCGGTAGCGCTGATCAACGGAGTGATCTGGGGTGGGGTGATCGGAGTGGTTGCCTATCTGTTGTATGGCAGTTGGTCATTGGGAGTGGTGATGACAGCGGCCATGACTCTGAACCTGTTGCTTGCTGCGTTGATGGGGGTTTTGATTCCTATGACGCTTGCGCGACTTGGGCGTGACCCGGCGATGGGCGCCAGTGTCATGATTACCGCGATGACCGATAGCGGTGGCTTTTTCATTTTCTTAGGGCTGGCAACGA